>NZ_JADNQY010000026.1:131273-309712 GCF_015709545.1 Methylocystis sp. H4A
GGGCGGGCGCCCGCCGTTTTCCTGGCCTTCGTTCATCCCCATCGCTTTCGAGGTGGGCATCTTGTCCGCCGTGCTCGCCACGATCATTGGGGCCGGCGCGCTTTGCGGCTTCACCCGCTATTACGACCCCGTCGATAGAACCAGGGCGATCCGCGACGCGATGATCGATCGTTGGGTGATCGTCGTGCGCACGGCCAATTCTGATGCTTTGGCGCGGTCGCGTGACATCATGCAAGGCTGCGACGCGCGCATGATCGAAGAGGCCGAGCTGTGAACCGAGCCATCGCCGTCATCGCTCTTTGCGCGCTGGGCGCCTGCAGCGACATGAGCAATCAGCCCAAGCAACGAAGCTATTCGCCGCTCGTCGGGCCAGCACAGACGCCGCCCGACACCGTCGCCTTTCTCTACCGCAAACCGAGCGCGCCGCCACTGACGTTCGCGCTCATCGAGCGGGGGCGGCAGCGCTATCGAATTTTTTGTACGCCCTGTCACTCCGAGCTTGGCAACGGCCAAGGCATGATTGTCCAGCGCGGCTTTCCAGCGCCGCCCTCCTTCGACAGCGAACGACTGCTCCAAGCGCCGACGCGCCATTTCGTCGATGTGATCGCGCAAGGCCACGGCGCCATGTATGCCTATGCCGCGCGCGTGCCGCCCGCCGATCGTTGGGCGATCGCCGCCTATATTCGCGCCTTGCAAAAAAGCCAGAATGCGTCGGCGACCGATCTCGCAGCCGCAAAAGCGGAGACCGCGCCGTGAGCCGCATCCTCCTGATTCTGGTTTGCGCCGTTGGCTATGCCGGAGCCTTTCTCGGATGGGCGTTGGCGCCCGGGAGCTTTGGATTCGCTTGGCTGACGGCGCTCAGCATATGGATCGCCTGGCCGCTCGGCGCCATGGCGCTGACGCTGATCCACGCGCTGACAGGCGGCCGCTGGGGAAAGGCCGTTCACGGCATCCTCGCCGCCGGGGCGCGCAGCGTGTTTCTCGCTCCGCTGTTCATCGTTCCTTACGCGCTGACAGCCAACCGCGTCTATCCGTGGCTTCAAAGCGGCGCGCCGCAGTTCGACAACGCGCTCTATCTGAACGGTCCCGCCTTTGTGCTTCGCGGCGTGATCTATCTGCTGATCTGGCTCATTCTCGCTGTGCTCATCACGCGCGCCAACGATGACGCCGATGAGCTCGCGCGGCTTGCGCCAGCAGGGCTCATTCTTCTCGCGCTGACGACGACCTTCGCCGTCATCGACGCCGACATGTCGCTTGATCCGACTTTCGCCTCGAGCCTCTTCGGTCTCGGCTTCATCAGCGAGATTGGCGCGCTCGCTCTCTCCGCCGCGACGCTCGCCCTCATATTTTCGTCCTCGCCAGACCCCGAGGCCTTGCGCCAGCTTGCGCGCCTGCTTCTCGCCTTCGTCATTCTGTGGAGCTATCTGGCGCTCATGCAACTCATCATCGTCTGGCAGTCCGACCTGCCGCATGAAGTCGCTTGGTATCTCCCGCGCGGGCGTGAGGGCTGGGGCGTCATCGCCGGGCTTATCGTCCTTACGCATTTCATTGCGCCCTTCTTCACACTGCTTTCGGCCAGAGCGCAACATTCGCCAAAGGCCGTGGGATTTGCCGCGGCGTCGACCATCGTCGGCGGCATTCTTCATCAGTTCTGGCTGGTCGCTCCGGCGGCCGGCGCTCGTTCAGGGGTGATCGCGCTACTTACGCTTTCAGCCTTGCTGGCCATGGCTTGCACGTCGGCGCTCACCTCTCGGTTGACAAAGCGTATTTGGATTCGAGTCGAGGCGTGAGCGCAATGGACGAAAAAGACCTTGCGCCAGCTTCGCACGAAGGAAGCGATATCAGCGGCGGCTTTATCGCCATCGGCTTCGCTTCGACGGTCCTGGGAATCGTCTTGTTGGCCCTTCTCGCATGGGCGCTCTATCCCGACGCCATGATTGATCGGACAATGAATTTGCCACTGCCGTCATTCCCCGAGCCGCGACTGCAGATCAATCCGGCGGAGGACTGGACGGACTTTCACCGGCGCGAATTGACGCGCTTGAACAGCGCAGGCTGGATTAATCAGGCCAAAGGCGCAGCGCATATTCCAATCGCTGCCGCGATGCGAAAGATCGCACAGGAAGGCATCGCGGATTGGCCGGCCACCGCGCCCCTCACTTCTCCGTCACCAAAGGAGAATGCGAATGAAGCCGCTTCTTACGCTACTGGCGTTGCTGCTTCTCAACAGCCTCCCGGTCTATGCGCAACGGACGCCCGACATAACGGGCGTTGCATACAAGCAGAAACTCGGCGCCCGCCTGCCGTTAGAAAGCGCGTTCACCGACGCGGATGGACAAGACGTTCGCATTGGTGATGTGTTCGATCGCGCGCCGGTCATTCTCGTGCTCGGCTACTTCCATTGCGACAAGCTCTGCGGCGTGACGCGCCTCGCACTGTTGCGCGCGGCGCAGAAAGCGGGATTGTCGGCGGGCTCTGACTATGTCTTCGTCGCGATCAGCATCGATCCGATAGAAACGACCGACGCGGCACGACAGGCGCGCGAGATCGATTTCGCCGCGGCGGCGCCAATCGGCGCGACTGAGGGATTCCGCTATCTTACCGGAACGCCGGAGACCATTCGCGCCGTAGCCGAGGCTGTCGGATATAATTATCGCAACGGCGCGCGTCCGCAGACCTTCATTCATCCGATCGGCGCCGTTGTCATTACCGCGCATGGCGTCGTCTCAAGTTATCTCTCCGGCATTGGCTCCTCTCACGAAGAAATGCGCGGCGCGGTCGAAGCCGCCGCCACGCAGAATGTTGCGCCGCGCGCATCCCCGGCGCTGTTGCTCTGCTTCGATTTCGATTCGACGACCGGCCGGTACACATTCGCCATCATGAAATTCCTGCGGATCGGCGCGGTCGGGATGACCCTAGCGCTTGCGGCGATGTTCTATCGCGAGTTCCGCAAAGGAGCGCGCGCATGAATGGCTACTGGCCAAGCGCGACGGTCGAAGGACGTGAAGTCGACTTTCTGCTCCTCGCGCTTTTGCTCGTGTCATACGCGGTTCTCGCCCTCGTCTTCGGGCTCATCCTTCTCTACATGGTTCGATATCGCGCCGGCAGCGGCGTCTCTCGCGGCGCGCGAACGCGCAAGACCTGGCGTTTCGAGATCAGCTGGACAGTAGCGACGCTGGCGATCTTCTTTGCCCTGTTTATTTGGGGTGGCGATCTTTACGTGCGCCTTTTCCAGCCGCCCGACGACGCATTGCAGATCTACGTCGTCGGCAAACAATGGATGTGGAAGGTCGAGCATCAGGGCGGCCAGCGCGAGATCAACGCACTGCACATACCGGTCAACCGGCCAATTCAGCTCGTCATGACGTCGGAAGACGTCATTCATGATTTTGCCGTGCCGGCGTTTCGCATCAAGCACGACGTTCTGCCAGGCCGCTACCAAACCCTCTGGTTTCAGGTCGACAGGACCGGCGCCTTCCAACTCTTCTGCACTCAGCTTTGCGGCGTCGGCCATTACTCGATGACGGGAGAGGTCGTCGCCATGTCGCAGCCGGATTTTGAAAAGTGGCTGGCAAGCGGCGCAGGGCCTGAAAGCCACGAAGACATGGCGGCCGCTGGCAAAGGACTCTTCACGGCGCATGGATGCAGCGGCTGTCACGGCGAAGGCGGGGTGGGCGGATCGCCGGAGACGACCGGCGTCGCCGCGCCGGCGTTGAGCGGGCTGTATGGCCGCTCAGTCAAATTGCAGACCGGCGCGACTGTAACGGCGGACGATAAATTCATCCGCGACTGCATCCTTACGCCCGACAAGACTCCGGTCGCCGGCTATCCGCAGATCATGCCGTCCTTCGCAGGACAGATCAGCGAAGAAAACGTGCTGCGGCTCATCGCTTATATCAAATCGCTCAAATCGGGGGGCCGGACATGACGCATTCGGCGGCGCATGTTTCCTATCTTGAAGATGGCCATACGCTGCGCAGCTGGCTGCTCACGACCGATCATAAGCGCATCGCGATTCTCTATCTCATCGCCATCACCTTCTTCTTCTTCGCCGGCGGCTTCGCCGCCTTTCTCATGCGCTATAATTTGATTTCTTCGCATGGGCTGCTCGGGTCGGCCGAGACTTATAATCGGCTTTTCTCGATGCATGGCATATTGATGGTCTGGTTCTTCCTCGTCCCTGCCGTGCCGGTGACGCTGGGCAATTTTCTGACGCCGCTGATGCTGGGCGCCCGGGACCTCGCCTTTCCGCGGCTCAATCTGCTGAGCTGGTATCTGTTCATGGCCGCGGGCTTCGTCGCGCTCTATGCCGTCGCGGCCGGCGGCGTCGACACCGGCTGGACGTTTTATACGCCCTTGACGTCTCTCTACTCGAAGGGACACGTCGTGGCCGCGATCATCGCCATCTTTATCGCCGGGTTTTCGTCGATCGCGACGGGGCTCAATTTCATCGTTACAATACACAAGCTCCGCGCTCCGGGCATGGGCTGGTATAGAATGCCGGTCTTCTTGTGGTCGCTCTACGCGACCAGCGTCATCCTCGTCCTCGCGACCCCGGTGCTCGCGATGACTCTGCTGTTGTTGGCGTTTGAACGCATTTTTGGGATCGGCGTCTTCGATCCGGCGATCGGCGGCGATCCGCTGCTCTTTCAGCATCTCTTCTGGTTCTATTCGCATCCCGCCGTTTACGTGATGATCCTGCCCGGCTTCGGCGTCATCAGCGAGATCGTGCCGGCGTTCTCCCGCAAGGAGCTGTTCGGCTATAAATTCATCGTCTGGGCGAGCATCGCGATCGCCGTTATCGGCTTTCTCGTCTGGGGCCATCACATGTTCGTCGCGGGAACCTCGCTCTTTTCGGCGATCGTCTTTTCGCTGCTCAGTTATATAGTTGCAGTGCCGTCAGCCATTAAAGTCTTCAACTGGATCGGCACGATGCACAAAGGCTATATCCATTTCGACTCGCCGATGCTTTACGCAATCGGCTTCATCGGCCTGTTCACGACTGGCGGACTGACCGGCCTCTTCGTCGCGGCGCTCGCCGCCGACGTGCATCTCACGCAGACCTATTTTGTCGTCGCGCATTTCCATTATGTGATGGTCGGCGGCATGGTTTCGGCCTATTTCGCCGGTCTTCATTTCTGGTGGCCGAAGATCACGGGGCGTCTCTATCCGGAGATGTGGGGCCGCGCCGCCGCGATCATCATCTTCGTGGGTTTCAACTTCACCTTTTTTCCCCAGTTCGTGCTGGGCTATCTCGGCATGCCGAGACGTTATTTCGCCTACCCGCCACACTTCGAACCGCTGAACCTGCTGTCTTCCGCCGGCGCGATGGTGCTCGCCATAGGCTATCTGCTGCCGCTGGGCTATCTCACTTGGTCGCTGCTTTATGGCGAACGCGCCTCGGCGAATCCGTGGGGCGCGACGGGGCTCGAATGGACGACGCCATCTCCTCCGCCGACGGAAAATTTCGACGTGACGCCGATCGTAACGCAAGCCCCCTATCAATATGAGCAACCGGAGGCTGTGATCCATGAGTGACGCCGCCGCTCACGAATTTCAGTTCTCGAGCGCCGAGCATCAGCGCGAAACGGCGATCTCGGGGATTTGGCTTTTTCTCGCGACCGAGGCGCTATTCTTCGGCCCGATCTTCCTTGCGTGGATGTATGCCCGTCTTTCCGATCCAAGCGCCTTCGACGCCGGCAGCCGACAGACCGAGCTGACGATCGGCGTGACGAATACGGCGCTGCTGATCGCGAGCAGTTTCGCCTACAGCATCGGCCTCGCCTGCGTCGAATTCGGAAGCCGTCGCGGAATGGTTCTCTGGCTGCTGATCGCTTGGGCGCTCGGCGCCGCTTTCATCGGCCTCAAATTCGGGGTGGAGTGGCGAATGGATCTTGAGAAGGGTCTGTTCCCAGGCGCGAATTTCTCAGTCCACGGACCGTCGCGAAGCGGCGCCCAACTCTTCTTCGCCTTCTACTTCTTCAGTACGGCGCTTCACGGCCTTCATCTTCTCGTCGGACTTGCGCTTCTCGCCTGGATGATCTCGAAGGCGCGACAGTTCACCGCCGAGCGCCATAATTCCGTTCGCGTCGTCGGACTCTATTGGACCTTTATCGATATCATCTGGCTTATTCTGTTTCCGCTCATCTATCTCATAGGACGGGCCTCATGACAGCGGTCGCCCTTCGTCTCATCTCGGTCGCGTCGCTGATGTTTGCGCTTCTCGCCGCAGAGCTTGCCGCGACCTTTGCCTTCCCGGGTTGGGGACGCGGCGGCGGCGCCATCATTGCGGCGACGATGGTAGGCGTGGCGGCGTTCGGATTCATGGACCTGCGTCAAGAAGGCGCGGTCGTCTGGCTGTTCGCCGCCGCGGCGCTTCTGTGGCTCATCATTCTTCTTGGCCTCGGCGCCCTCGATCCGATGACGCGCACGCTCTATCCGACAGTCATCGCCGTCCCATAGGGTTCCTTCTTGCTCGGCCGCGCGTTTCATCTCCGGATAAGCGCAGTGCGCGTCGGGCGGCTTGCCGCGCGCGCAGCGGTATGACTTTCGCCTCCACGAAGGGCAGGTGCGCCGCTGCGCCGCGACGTTTTGAAGACGCGGAACTTGCGCGCTATCTCTGTGCGCCGCCGATGCATATGATCCCCGGGATGCAGTCGCGCGGCTGCACCGGGCGGCCATCAACCAACTCGGCGAAGCGAAAGCCGCCGAGATTTCGCGCGAGGCGGGAGCGCGCATGAGCCGCTCTTCCCTGAATTGCTTCGTCGCTTGCGCTCCTCGCAATGCCGGCGCGCCTAGCTTCCGGCCGGAACGAGCCAGTCTTCGGCTGGCGCATAGCCCTCGCCCACCGCCTTGAGATAATGCATCGTGAAGCCGCTGATCGCTTTCCGTAAAGCGTCGCCGGGCGTATCCGCCTCCGACGCGCAGCTCCAAAAGGGGCTCGGCTGGCGCGGCGTTTTAATCGCGTGGCTCAGGCGGAACGCTGTCCGCGATCCCCATGTCCGGCGTAATCGAATGGTGACGACGGTCTCGAGCGTTCCGATCCGAATCATATAAGCGCCTTCGTCGTCTTGCCTTTGAACGACGCTGACGCAATCATCTTGAAGCGCGCTTTCCACTGTGCACACGGCGTCATCCTCCCTGCTTTGCGCCCAGCGAAACGAAAGCAAAGCTCCAAACTGCCGGTATTGAGACGTGCGCGACCATCCTTGTCAAAAATGGCTAAAAAGCGCCCGGCCGACGTGGCCGTCGGCCGGGCGAAAGCCGACGGTCAGCGCGCGGCCTTGCCGCCGAGTTCGGGAAAGTCCTTCTACTTACTCTAACCGTAAAGCGGTTTGCTCACGCCCTGATGACAGGTCCCGCAATTGTCCTTCGTGCTGTCGCCGAGCGGCCCTAACCGATTGGCAGGACAGAGCGATTTCAGCGTTTCCAGATAGACGGCGTTCACCTCGCGCATGATCTGTAAGCCGTTCCAGGCGGTCGCGCGCTGCGGCGCACTCTGAGACCATTCCAAGAATGTTCGAGTGCGTGACAGAAGGTGCAATTGACCGCGAGAAGGACGACGGCACCATAGGCGCCCGCCAATCGCTCCCGCAGCCGTTCCAAGGCAGCAAAGGAGCCGCCTTCGATATCAACCGCGTCGTCCGAGAGACGACAAATGGCGTAGAGCCCATAGGCAGGCGCGCGCACGGCTCGGCAAGATTGATGCCGCGAAGCAAGAACGCGAGCCCTGTCTGAAGACCTCCCGGCAGGCGGCATGATCGTCTCGAGCGGCGAATGCGGCGTCTGCGTCCGCGCCGCGACGACGGCCGCGCGTCAGCGTTTACAGATTCAGCACCAGCAGGTCGCTCTTGGCGCGCGAGACGCAGGCCAGGAAAAAGCCGTCCGCCTTTTCCTGATCGGAGAGACGCTTGTCGCGATGGTCCGCCTCGCCTTCAATGACCTGGATCTTGCAGGTTCCGCACATGCCCTGTTCGCAGGACGTGGGAATCTTCACACCCTGCTCCTCGAGGAAAGCCGTGACGGTCTTGTCGCCGGGGACTTTATACACGGCGCCCGTGCTGGCGATCTTGACTTCGAAGACCTTGTCGAGCACGGCCGGCGGAACTTTCGCGGTGAATCTTTCGACGTGGATTCGCTCCTTCGCCCAGCCTTTCTGCTCGGCGAGGTGGATGATCGGATCCTGCCACCAATCCACGCCACAGATGAAGAGCTGGGTCTCTTCCGGCTGGTCCTGCAGAAGGGTCACCGGATTGAGCAGCTGATTGAGTTCGCTCGCCTCATAATAAAATTTCGTATTCTCCGCGAAATTCGATGTCGCGATCATCTCGTTGAATGAACCTGGCGACATCATCGCGTAGACGTAGTGCAAGTCGAAGGGAATATCCTGGCGCTTGAGATGGTCCGCGATGCTCAGGATCGGCGTCACGCCGATGCCTCGCGCCATCAAGATCGCGCGCTTCGTTTGCCGCGGCACGCGAAACCGGTTTCTCGGCAAGCCCACCTGCAATTTGTCGCCGACATTCACTTGCGTATGCAGCGCCTTGGAGCCGCCGCGGCTGTTGGCGTCGTTCCACACGCCAATGACGTAGCGATGGCGTTCCATGGCGCTGTTGCACAAAGAATATTGCCGCACCAAACCGCCGGGAAGCGTGACGTCGACATGCGCGCCAGGCGAGAAGGTCGGCAGTTCAGCGCCGGTGGGATCGACCAGTTCGAACGAGGCCATATTGTGGGCCTCGTCCGTCTTCTTGGCCACAGTGACTTCACGCAGAGTATCGTCCATCGCGTCGTCCGATCAAGATGCGGAACAGAGCGCAGAAAGTAGCAAGAAGCATACCCTTGGGGTCGCCGCAGGCCCGAGCCGCGGTGAACCGACAATGTCACCTATCGGCCAAAAGCCCAGGGTTGCGTCTCCGCTGTGGCGGTCTTGTGCGACATTCTTCGTCGCCATCTCGGCGTGTTCCTCCCCAGATCGGCGAAAGTCATTGATCTTGTTTGTGATCGTCAGCCAGCCAAACTGGGCGCGCTTCTTGAATTAAGAGAGCGACGAGGAGGCCGCATGGCTGAAGCCGAGATCGAACTCCAGACTTTGAACGACCGAATGCGTGACGCCGACGCACTGCCGAGCGATATCCGCGGCTATCACAGGCGCACGAAACATGCCCCGACGCGATATGCGCTTGGGCCGGCCTTTCTCGATTGGACCTCGCAGCCTTCGCCCTTCCGGCGCTTCGAGGGCGCGCCGCGCGTCGAACTGCCGCTACGCGATCGCGAAGAGACCGCGCCTTTCCCCGGCCCTGCGCTGCGCTCCGCGCCGCTCGACCGCATGGCGCTCGGCCTGTTCATGGAGCTCGGCTTCGGGATCAGCGCCTGGAAAAGTTACGAAGGCTCGACGTGGGCGCTTCGCAACAATCCGTCTTCCGGCAATCTGCATCCGACCGAAACCTATCTCCTCGCCAACGCCGCCGAGGGGCTCGGCGAGACCGCCGCGCTTTATCACTACGCGCAGGAAGATCATGTGCTGGAGCGGCGCGCTGATTTTGAAACGCCGCTCGTTCTGCCTGAGGGCGGCTTTCTGCTCGGACTGGGTTCCGTCCCCTGGCGCGAGAGCTGGAAATATGGCGAGCGGGCGTTTCGCTATTGCCAACTCGACGTCGGCCATGCGATCGGCGCCGCCGCGCAGGCCGCCGCCGCGCTGGGCTGGCGCGCGCATCTCTTGTGCGAACCGGGCGACGCCGACGTCGCGGCGCTGCTCGGCCTCGATCGGCCTGACGCTTCACATCGGCGCGAGGAAGAACATCCCGATGCGCTCTTGTGGATCGCCGTGGATGGGAACGCGCCCCCCGCCATTGACGTCTCCAGCCTTGCGCGCGCGCCGCGAACATGGTCGGGCGCCGCAAATCGCTTGAGCGACGACCACGACGGCTGGCCGCTTGTCGACCGGGCGGCCCGGTTCTGCGTCAAGCCCCGCACGCCGACATTGGAGCCTTTGTCACGCGTTGCGCCGAAACCCGCCTTCCCCTTTCCGCTGCCCGACATCGGGCGCGTGGTGCGGCGGCGGCGCAGCGCGCAGCGCATGGACGGCGTCGCCCGCCTCTCGCAGGAGGCGTTTTGCGCCATGCTGACGTCGACGCTTCCTGGCGCCGAGCCTTGCATGGCGCCCTTCCCCTGGCCGCCGCGCCTAAATCTGCTGCTCTTCGTGCATCGCGTCGAGGGCGTGGAGCCGGGTCTCTATCTGCTGCAGCGCGACGCCGAAACCACGGCGCGGCTGCGCGAGATGTCGGCGCTGGCGTTGCTTTGGACGCCGATCGAGATCGGACCGCTTAAACTCTTTCGCCTGCGGCAAGGCTCCGTCGAACGCGAGGCGAGCATGAACGCCTGCCGCCAGGCGATCGCCGGCAAAGGCTGTTTCGCCGTCGCGATGATCGCCGATTTCGACCACACGCTTCAAGAGGACGGCGGCTTCGGCTATCGCCGGTTGCACTGGGAGGCCGGCGCGATCGGCCAAGCGCTCTATCTCTGGGCCAGCGCCATTGGCCTCTCCGGCACGGGGATTGGTTGCTTCTTCGACGACGAGATCCACGCGATGCTCGGACTGTCGCCAGAGCAATACGCCTTTCAGGACGTCTACCACTTCACCGTCGGCGCCGCGCTGGAAGACCCGCGCATGCTGACGCTCCCCGCCTACCCCGAAGAGATGCGCGAGCGAACATGAACATCCAAATCGAAAGGCCGCATGTCGAAGCGCTGATTGCGCGCTTTCCCGCCCATTCGGGGCTCTCGTCGCAACTGCGTTTCGGCGACAGAGTCGAACTCGATCTCGCGCATCTCTCCGGCGCTGAATTCGATTTCCTCGAAGAGCTGTATCAGCAATCGGGTCCCGAGTTGCGCGCCAGAGCCGCGCAGCTCGCGACGCTGCGCTCGGCGCTCGAGTCGCAGGGCAAGCGCTTCGAAGCCGGCGATCTCGAAGACGTGTTGCCGGCGCTGGTCAAATATCTGACGACCGACGGGTTACGCGGCTGGCTGTTCACGGCGAGCGTCGCCGCCAAGGCGCTCCCCTATGTCGTGACGCGTTTCGACTATGTGCCGGCCTCCAACGACGAGGCCGGCAAGATCCTGGTGGAACTCAAGGCCAACGCCAAGGGCACGCTGCAAACCAATCTCATGCGCATCATGGCGCCCGATGTCGTCGGCCGAACGATCAGCGAAATCCTCGCCGCCAAGGGCTTCTTGCGCGAGACGCCGGCTTTGATCGAGGCCTTCGACGCGGCGAGCGAGACGTATTTCGATTGGCGCGGCCGCTATGGCGCGCAGTTCTCCGGCAAGGGCTCCGGCTTTCACGCCGAAGACCCCAACTCGACGCATCGCGACACGGACTGGACGCGCAAGGACGTCATCGTGCTCTCGACGAGCGGCGGCGAGGCGCGACTCGTCAACGACGAGGCGGTGCTTTCGGCGCGCAACCTGACGCTGGAGGCGCCGGGCGACGTGCTCGGGCATTTTCTGCGCAAGGCGGGCAAGAGCAACAATTTCTCCGGCGAGGACGAAATCGCCGAGTTGCGCGAACAGATTCCGCCGGGACTCTTCACGCAAGTTCCCGTGCATCCCTATATTCTGATGTTCCATCTCGATCTGCACCATCACGTCTGGGTGCATGTCGACGAGATGCGGCTCTATCGCTATCAGCCCGAGTTGAAGAGCAAGCTGGTGCTGCCGGAGGAGCAGACGGATCTCATCGACATTCTGACCGCCGAAATGGACGTGCTGATGGACGACATCGTCCAAGGCAAATCCGGCGGCACCACGGTGCTTTGCGCCGGACCGCCCGGCGTTGGTAAAACGCTGACGGCGGAAGTCTATTCGGAAATCATCCAGCGTCCCTTGTACCGCGTGCATTCCGGCCAATTGGGCCTCAACGTCGGCACAATGGAGACGGCGCTGAAGGAGATTTTAACCCGGGCCCAGCGCTGGGGAGCGGTGATGCTGATCGACGAGGCCGACGTCTACATCAAGCGCCGCGACGACAACATCGCCATGAACGCCGTCGTCGGCGTTTTCCTGCGCGTGCTCGAATATTTCAATGGTCTGCTCTTCCTGACGACGAACCGCGTCGACGACATCGACGAGGCGATCGTCTCGCGCTGCATCGCGCTGATCAAATACAACCCGCCAGACGCTGACGCGAAGCGCCGTATCTGGCGCGTGATGACCGAGCAATTCGCGCTCAAAGTCGATGACGCGCTCATCGACGAACTCGTCGAGATTTTCCCCGCCGCCACGGGCCGCGATATAAAGGGGTTGGCGAAGCTCACGGCGAAGTTCTGCCACCAGAAGAATGTGCCGCCGAGCCTCCCCGTCTTCCGCCGCTGCGCCATCTTCCGCGGCCTCGACACGGCGCATGCGGCATAGCGGTTAGGACGTGAGCATGGAAGAGGCGCGGCTGAAGTCGCCCTCGGTCGCGCGCAATCGCGAAGCGATCCTTGACGTGTTGCGTCCGCTTCTGCCGCAGCAAGGCGTCGTGCTCGAAATCGCCAGCGGCTCGGGCGAACACGCGGCATTCTTCGCGGAAAATTTGCCGCATCTCGTCTTTTGGCCTTCCGATCCCGACGCCGCGGCGCGTCGTAGCATCGCGGCCTGGCGCCTATCGCTCGGTCTCGCCAATCTTCGCGCGCCATTGACGCTCGATGCGCGCGAGGACGATTGGCCCCTCCACACAGCCGACGCGATCCTCTGCATCAACATGCTCCACATCTCGCCCTGGTCGGCGACGGAAGGCTTGTTCAAAGGCGCAGCGAGAATCCTCCCGAGCAATGCGCCGCTCTATCTTTATGGTCCCTATCGGCGCCAGGGCGTCGAGACGGCGCCGAGCAATATTGAATTCGAGGCTTGGCTGAAGACGAAAGATCCGGCCTTCGGACTGCGCGACTTGGAGGCTGTCGCCGACTGCGCCTCGCGCAACGGATTCTGGGACCCTGCTGTCATTGAAATGCCGGCCAACAATCTCAGCGTAATCTTCCGCCGCGCATAGATCACGCTGCATTTGAGCGGAATCGCCTAAATGCAGATAAATTGATCGATATCCAAAGTTTGAGCGCGCTCTATGCGAAAACCCGGTTCCCACTTTTTCGCAGCGCGCTCCAAGCCCGTTTCAGCCATCGAATCCGCCGGACAGTCGCTCGCGCCAGCGTTCGCGAAAGGCGTTCGCCATATCCTCGCTCGCAAAGGCGACCTCGATCGACCATTCCGTGGTGCGCGTATCGTCGGGCCACGCCCGTTCCGCGCTACGCCAGAAGATGTTTGGCCAGTCGGGATTGCGCTGCGGCTTGCCGCTCTCGCGCGACGACGGCCGGCCGACGCGGGCAATCAGCCAATCCATGATTTCCGGCCGAAAGGCGGCGCCAAAAAACAGTCCGTGCCGACCCATGCGGTCGGGAGTGCGAAAGATACGCTGATTGAGCCAGGCGAAGGCAGGCGGATCAGGATCATTGTGAAAGCAACGCAGCGCCAACAGACGGAATCCCATGGGGACGGGAAGCGCCGGCACAGCGTTGACGCAGCCTGCAGACTCCTGCAACGCCGCCGTGGCGGAGCCATAATTTTCCGTCCTCACACGCTCTCTCCCCGCGCCTCTGGCGGCGGCCGGTCGACGGCCTTCAGCGCGTCGAGCACGGCGATCAGCGCCCGGCGCCCGTCCTCCACCGCCTCGGCCTCGGTGCCGCCGACGCCAAAGCAGCCGGGAATCTCCGGGTAAGACACGACGAAATAGCCGCCCTCCTCTGGTGGTCCGCGGCCCAGCTCGGTTCGATAGACGGGCGCCTCGCTCATCTGTCCAACTCATCCATGAGGTCCACCATCGCGACGAAGGCCTTCACGTGAACGCTTCTTACCTTCGCCTTCATGGGAATGGCGACGCAATTCGGCACCGAAGGATGGGTGAACACGACATGCGTTCCCGTCACCTTGCGGAACTTGATCGCATATTGCGAGGCGGTGATTTCAAAATCGGCGGGCGTCCAGGCGCCGCCGGGATCATTGCGAAACGCCTCCAAACGCTTGTTATGCACGGCGTCGCCTCCCGTCGGTTTCGGCTCGAATCTTGCTCGCCGTCGATGCAAATTCGCAGCCAGCCTTACGGAGCGCCCTCATGTTTGTTCGCGTCTGCAAGGAAGACACGCTCATGGAGGGCGGAATGCGCGTTGTCATCGCCGACGCGCAACTCATCGTTCTCGCTTGGCCGGAAGACGGCGTCGTAAAAGCGTTTCAGGGAGTCTGTCCGCACACCAATGTTCCCTTGGCCGACGCCGATTTCGATGGGACGACGCTGACCTGTCCGCTGCATTTCTGGTCGTGGGACATGAACAGCGGTCAGCCCACCCACGAGCATGCGACGCCGCTCGCTGAATATCCGGTGCGGATCGAAGACGGCGTCGTCTATATCGACGCCGAAGGCGTCGCGCCGATCTTCGCGGAACCCTGAACAACGCTGGTCCGCATATTGCGAGACCGCGATCACGCAAGGAAGGTGGCGAGCATGGCGGTTGATCTGAAGACCGATTGGACGAATGACGATCTCGCCAGGCTGATGGCGTCAGTCGAAGACGACCGGGACTGGCGTCTCGAGGTCAGCGCCGCGGGAGTCGCCGATCTTAGCGACAAGACCGCCAATCCCACCGGCTCCGACTACGACGAGACGCTGCACTGTTTCTTCGAAACCTGGATGCAGGGAACTGATTTCGTCGGCGTCTCGGCCGCCGCCGACAAGACGCTCGTCGGAAAGATCGCAAACGCCTTGCGCGAAAATTACCCCGGACTGAAGGCGGGCAAATTCGTTTACGTGGCTTTGTAGCGCATTCGGCGACGCCGCGAAGACGCGCGCCGCTTTAGTCGTTGGCGTGCGTCTTGCTTTCGCCGAGTCGCGGGGGGACGATGACACAGGTGCGATTCTGCGAATTTCTGTCCAATCGAAGCGCGCCCTTCGTGATCGTTCTGGGCGCGAATGAGATTGCTTCGGCAGTTGCGGCGCGTCTGACGCGGGAGGGCTACCGCGTCGTGCTCAGTCACGACCCTTACCCGCCGGTCATTCGGCGTGGCATGTCGTTCCACGACGCTCTGTTCCAGGATCGCGCCGAGGTCGACGGCATTCAAGGCTACCGCGGCGAGACCGCGCTGGAAATCGTACGGGTGTTGACCGTGACGGGCGTCGTCGCCGTGACCTCGCTGCAACTGACCGATCTCCTCGCGCTCCGCACGCCTGACGTGTTGATCGACGCGCGAATGCAAAAGAACCGCATGACGACCAATCTGCGCAAGATCGCCAATCTCGCCATCGGGCTCGGCCCGCATTTCGCTGCCGGATTGAACTGCGACGTCGCCATCGAGACGCATCCCGACCACGCCGGCGAACTCGTCGACACCGGCGAAACTCGGCCCAACGATCATGTTCCACGCTACCTTGGCGGCGTCGGCCGCGGCCGCTTCGTTTATTCCGCCCGAGACGGCGTTTGGCGCACGCCGCTCGACGTTGGCGCGCGAATCTTCAAGGATTACCTCCTCGGCCTCCTCGACGGTCACCGCGTCCTTTCGCCGATGGACGGCTTCCTGCGCGGGATCGCCCGCGACGGGGTCGTCGTGCCGCAAAATGTGAAACTCGTCGAGGTCGATCCGCGCGGGCGCGCCTCGACTTGGACAGGCACCGACGAATATGGGCGCGCCATAGCGGACGCCGCCTATCGCGTGATCGCCAGGGCGGCCCACGCACGCCATTGGGCGCGGCCCATCACCGTAAGTTATCACTGAGGCTTGAGGCCGTGACGACGACCACTATCGACAATACCGTATCCATATACGATCGGATCGGCGGCTTTGACACGGTCGAGCGGCTTGTCGAAACCTTCTACCGCAACATGGACGAATTACCGGAAGCGCGCGGCATACGCGCCGTTCACGCCGACGATCTTGGACCGACACGCGCCATTTTGAAGGTCTATCTGGCCGAATGGCTCGGCGGCCCCAAGGACTATTCCGCCAAGAAGGGACATCCGCGCCTGCGCATGCGGCATAGCCATTTGCGCATCGGTCCGGCCGAGCGCGACGCCTGGATGCTGTGCATGAACGGTGCGCTGGATGCGACGATCGAAGACGTCGGCATACGCGAAGGGTTGCGCGAAAATCTCGCAAAGCTGGCCGATTGGATGCGCAACGATCCGGATAATGCGCATGACAAGCGCCATTGAGCGCGCAGCGGCGTATCCGTCAACGTTGATGCGCTCTATGTCGGCGGCGCCGGCCGCGATGTCGCATGGCGTGGAAAACTACGTGCCTCTCACACGGCCGATCGGCTGAAGCGCGCCTCGGATCAGCTGCGATAGCCCTCTTCAGCGAGCACCTGCCGGACGGCCGGGCGCGTTTTCATAAGCGCGTAATGCGCCTGGCAATTGCGCGGCAGCGTCATGCCCGTCTTGTCGGCCCAAAACTCCACATAGAACAGCGCCGCGTCGGCGATCGAAAAGCCGCCAGCGACATAGTCCTTGCCCGCGAGTTCCGTATCGATCGCGATCAGCGCCGACGCGACGATCTCGCGTCCTTCGGACTTGATCGCTTCGACGTCGGCCTGACGCCCAGCGTAGCGCTCCGGCGTGAACACGCGTCGAAAGCCTTCGCCGTGGATATGCTGAACGCAAAAATGCATGGCGGCCAACGCCGCCTCGCGCGCATCCGCGCTCTCGGGCAGGAGCTTGCGGCGCGGATAGGTCTGCGCAAGCCATAGGGCTATGGAGTGAAAATCCGTCAGCGCGACGCCGTCGTCACGCAACAGAGTGGGGATCGTCCCATTCGGGTTGATCGCCAAATAGTCCGGCTTGAGGTGATCGCCCTTGACCAGATTGACGATATAGGCCTCGAAGACCAGCCCGATCTCTTCGAGCAGGATGTGTATGCCCGTGGAGCAGGATCCGGGCGTCATGTAGAATTTCATTCCCGGCTCGCCTTGCGCGTCCGATCAGGGTCGATCATCTCAGCCGAATTTGAACAGCACGCCGTAGCCGCCGCGCGGATAGTTCCATTCGATGTCGCCGCTCGGCTCGGCGATGATCCTGCACGTGCCGCATTCGACGCAACCGTCCGTCGTGATCTCGACTTGCCCCGTCGAGTTCATTTCATAGCAGTGCGCCGGACAGACGTTCAGCAGGCTGAGCAGTTGCGGCGAGGGCGTGGTGTGCGGACGCACCTTGATGTGGGCGCGGCCGGCGTCGACGAGATAGCGATTGAGGTAAAGCTTGTCCTCTACTCGGACAGCTGCTTCTGCGCTCATTGTCCTTCTCCGTTGCTCGAGCGTATCCCAACTACCTCCACGCGCGCGCCAGCCGAAACGCGTCGCCGACCAGTCCGGTCAGCGAACGCGCCGCGAGGAAGGAGCGGAACGTGGTCTTCTCTTTTTCCCGCTTTGTCGTGCCGTCGACGCGCAGGAAATTCGTCATCGCCTTGGAGACGAGTTGCGGATAGGTCAGGAAGAAGTTCTGCGCCTGGATGTGAAGCAGGTCCGGCATGTCGCGATACTTCTTCAAATCCTTCATGACGAAGGATTCGTCGAGCATCTTCTTGTAGAGCGCAAGATTCTCCTTGGTCATCGGATCGCGGCGCGATTTGATCTGGAAGATCGCTTCCGCGGCGATCCGTCCGGAGGTCATCGCTAGATTTGAGCCTTCGCGATGTATGGCGTTGTTCAACTGCGCGGCGTCGCCAACCACGACCCAGCCATCGCCATAGAGCTGCGGGATCGCCTTGAAGCCGCCTTCGGGGATCAGATGCGCGGCGTATTCCTTGACTTCGGAGCCTGCGATGAGCGCCGCCACCGACGGATGCTGCTTGAACTTTTCCAGCAGTCCGTACGGCGTCTGTCCAGTCTTCTCGAAGTCCGCGACGAGACAGCCGATGCCGAGCGAGATGGATTCCTTATTTGTGTATATGAAACCCATCCCAGTCATGCCTTGCGAGATGGTGCCGACCGCCTCGATGACGGCGCCTTCGTCGCCGCGTAGATTGAAGCGGGCTTCCAGGGTTTCCTGCGGGAGGAAGTGCATTTCCTTCACCGCTAGAGCGACATTGCTCTTGTCAGGCGTCTTGCGCAGACCGGCTCTTGTGCCGAGCAGCCCGCTCACGCCTTCCGCCAGCACGACGACGTCGGCGCCGACTTGTCCGTTCTTGCGGTCCGTGCGCACGCCGATGACTTTTCCATAGGCGTCCTGCAACAGTTCCAGGACCGTGGTTTCGCACAGCACGACCGCGCCGGCCTCCTGAACCTTCTTGGAGAACCATTTATCAAATTGCGCGCGGATGATCGTGTAGCGGTTAGGACGCTCCTCGTTAAATTCGTCCGAGCGGTAATGGAGCCCCGTATGGGAGTTGTCGTCCATCATCCAAAAGCGCTGCTCGACGAGATGGCGCTCCAGCGGCGCGTCCTCACGGAAATCCGGGACAAGCTTCTCGAGCATGTCGGAATAGAGGATCGCGCCCTGCACATTCTTGGAGCCGGAATATTCGCCGCGCTCCAACTGCAGGACTTTGAGACCCTTGCGCGCCAGCGTCAGGGCGGCGGCGTTACCGGCCATACCGGCACCAACTACGATCGCGTCGAATCTTTCTTCGATCATGCCTATCTCCCCTAGCTCGCTAGACGGTCGCGCTGATGCGGAGACAATCGTTTCGAGAACGCTTCCGTGAGTGCAGGCAAAAGCCGTACCGCGTCGGTGACGATTCCAACATGGGCGAAATCGAAGATTGGCGCATTCTTGTCGGTGTTGATCGCGACGATGTAATCCGCGCCCTCGACGCCGACGCGATGCTGGATCGCACCGGAAATGCCCGCGGCGATATAAAGCTTGGGTCGGATCGTCTTACCGGTCTGGCCGATCTGCCGGTCAGAGCTGACCCATCCCTTTTGCACCAGCGGGCGCGAACAGCCGAATTCCGCGCCGATCGCGCTCGCCAGCTGACGGATGAGTTGGAAATTTTCCGGAGAGCCGAGGCCGAGGCCGCCCGCGACGACCACGTCGGCGAACGCCAGGTTGGATTTTGTCGAATCGCGGTCCGGCAGAAACGACAACACTTTGGTGACAATGTCGTCTTCCACCAGACCGAGTGGATGTTCGATCACGCGGCCGATCGGCTTTTCGACGCGCTCCGGCATCGGCATCACGCGCGGGCGCACGGTCGCCATCTGCGGGCGATAGTTGAGCGTGAAGATCGTGCAGAGCAGCGAGCCGCCGAACGTCGGACGCGTCGCGGCGAGCGAACCTTCCGCATCGACGTCGAGTTCCGTACAATCGGCGGTGAGGCCGGTCAGCAGCGTCGTCGCCACCGAGCCGGCAAGATCGCGTCCTAGAATCGTCGCGCCCAGCAGCAGGATTTCCGGCTGATAGGCGTTGACGAGATCGGTCATCGCCTTGGTGTAGCTCTCATTGCGGTAATCCGTGAGGATGTCGTCCGCGACAAGATAGGCGAGGTCTGCGCCATAGTTGAAGCTTTCGCGCACGACCGCCTGCGTCGCCTCGTTGCGCGCGCCGACGACGACCGCGGCGAGATTGACGCCGAGCTTATCGGCGAGAATCCGACCCGCGCCCATCAGCTCCCAAGACACAGGGTGCGCTTGTCCCCGCTCCTGCTCGATGAAGACCCAGACGTGCTTGTAGGCTTTGAGATGTTCGGGCAGCTCTTTTTTCGCCGCCGCGCGCCCCGCCGGAGCAGGAGCCTTTGCCTTGTCATTCATGTGTCGCGCTCCTGTTTCGAGATCAATAGCCGCGCGTCAATTGTCCGAGCTCGGATTCGAGTTTCGGCCGGCGCTTGAACAATTCATCGACGAAGGCGTCCCCCGGCTTGTCGCCGAGTTCGATGAACTGGGCCTTTTCCGCACGCGGCTTCGGCGCGAAGACGCGCTTGACGATCGTCGGCGAGCCGCGCAGTCCGCATTTGGTGATGTCCTCGACGCCGGCGTCCTGCGCGCTCCATTTGATGATCGTCGCGCGCGCCGCCGTCAACGCATCGCTCAGCGAACCAATGCGCATCTCGTTGACGCCTTCGAGGACGGAGATCAGGCAGGGCATTTTACTGCGCAGTTTCTGAACGCCGCCTTCGCTGCGCCGCTCGACGTCGATCGTTCCCGCCTCAAGGTCGACGTTGTCGATATGCGAGACATAAGTGAGCTGCATCAGGCCGAGCCGCTTGGCGACGCCGGGGCCGACCTGCGCGGTGTCGCCGTCGATGGTCTGCTTGCCGGTGAAGACGACGTGAGGCGGGCCAAACTCCACGCCGATCTTGCGGATCGCCGTCGCCAGCGCGTATGTCGTCGCCAGCGTGTCGGCGCCGGCGAAGAAGCGGTCGGTCAACAGCACCGCGCGATCGGCGCCAAAGGTCAGCGCCTTGCGCAGACTGTCCTCGGCGGAAGGCGGACCCATGGTGAGGATGGTGACCGCGCCGCCGAATTTTTGGCGCAGCCGCAACGCTTCTTCGATCGCGAACAGATCATATGGATTGATGATCGTCGGAACGCCCTGGCGCATGATCGTGTTGGTCACCGGGTGAACGCGGATCTGCGCCGAGTCGGGCACTTGCTTCATGCAGACGACGATATGCATTAGAGTTGTCCCCGTTGATCCTTAAGCGTTCACTTCAGAACGTTGAGCTGCACCAATGACGGCGGCGCCGCCGGCTTGACGGCGTCTTTGTGAACTTTGAACAGACGCTCGTCGATCGGCGTCGATGTCAGGAAGTCCTGATAGGCGCGCTCCAAAAAGTCCTTGCAGCGCAGGGTCACCGTCGCGTCGTCCAGCTCGGCTAGATCCTCGCTGAAGAGATATTGTCCCATGCGCCGCAGAATATGGAGGCGCGCGACATTGACCACTTTCGGATCATATTCAACGCCAAGCAGCGAGAAGAACTCTTCGGCGCAGGACGCCTTTTTCAATTGCTCCAGAACGGCGGGCTCCGACATTTTGGTCTCCTTCATATGATTTCCGCGGGCTCCGCCTTTGGCGCGGCGCCATCGGGCGCCTTGACGGTCCGTTCGCGTTCCCGCAGACGCCTTTGCAGATGCGACACCCGCGTCTCCAAGAACTCGACGCGATCGAGCAGGACCGCGAATGCCTCGCCGACTGGATCCGGCATCAGATGGTGATTGAGGTTGATGCGGCCATCGAACGTGCAGCGGCCGATGTCGCGATGCACGATCTTCGCCGGAATTCCCACCACAGTCGCGTCGCGCATCACACTTTCGATCACGACGGAATTGGCGCCGACGCGCGCATTGCGGCCGATCGTGATGGGACCGAGAATTTTCGCGCCGGCGCCGATGATCACTTCGTCCTCGAGCGTCGGATGGCGCTTGCCCGGCGACCAGGAGACGCCGCCGAGCGTCACGCCGTGATAGAGCGTCACGTCATCGCCGACGACCGCCGTCTCGCCGATGACGACGCCGGCGCCATGGTCGATAAAAAAGCGTCGGCCAATCGTCGCGCCGGGATGAATGTCCACATTGGTCAGAAAGCGCGCGAACCAGGAGAGGAGACGCGCCCAGAAGCGATGATCGTTGATCCACAGCCAATTGGCGAGGCGATGCCAAATGACGGCGTGCAGCCCGGGATAGGTGAGCAGCGTCTCAAAGCGTCCGCGGGCGGCGGGATCGCGCGTCGCGACGCACGCCAGGTCCTCGCGGATCAGCTGCAAACGCGTCGGCTCGGGCGCCGCGGCCGCCGCCTCGGTTTGCGCTGCCTGGTTCGTCATCGTGGCGACTCGTTCGAGCATGACGCTCACATGCCTCTCGCGTGAGTGCTCGCGCAGACGCTGCGCCAGATCGAGGTCAAGGCCTCGCCGCTGACCGGCCCCTTGTGATCAAGCGCATGGGCGCGCACGCAGGAGACGATCTCGCCGAGTTCCTCAACGCTGACCGCTAAATCCAATTGCCGCAGTATCGCGGTGACGGCCGCCGAGCCGGAATGTTTGCCGATCACGATCTCATGCGCGCGGCCGAGCATGCTTGGATCGAAGGCTTCATAGGTGCGCGGGTCCTTGAGCAGTCCGTCGACATGAATGCCGGATTCATGTGTGAAGACGTGCTCGCCGACGATGGATTTGTTGAGCGGGATCGGCCGTCGCGCCGCGGCGGAGACGAGCGCCGCGACGTTCCGCAATTCGGTGAGCACAATGCCGGTTTCATATTTGTGCAACTGACGCGCCGCCACCGCGACTTCCTCGAGCGGCGCGTTGCCGGCGCGCTCTCCGAGCCCCATCACGGTGACCGAAGCATGCGTCGCGCCCGCCTTGATGCCCGCGAGGGTATTGGCGGTGGCGAGGCCGAGATCGTCATGACAGTGGATTTCGATCTCGAGGGAGCTCTGCGCGCGCAGTTTAGCGATCAGATCGAAAGCGGCGAAAGGATCGAGCACGCTCAACGTGTCGGCGACCCGGAATCGGCGGGCGCCGGCGGCTTGCGCGACGGCCATCGTCTCCATCAGGAATTCGGGCTCGGCGCGCGAAGAATCCTCGCCGCCGACCGCGACGTCGAGACCCTTGTCCCGCGCGTAGGCGACAACGCGCCGCGTCATCTCCAGCGCCTGGGCGCGCCCGCCGCGCAATTTCGCTCTGATTTGAGTCTCGGAGACGGGCACGGAGAGATTGACCATGGAGACGCCCGACGCCAGCGCCGCATCGACGTCCTCGACGCGCATCCGGCACCAGGCGATCGCTCGCAGCGGCAATTGGGCGTCGACGATCGCTCGGATCATCGCGATCTCGACGCCGCCCATCGCTGGCGTTCCGGCTTCGAGTTCGGTAACGCCGGCGCGCGCCAAGGCGCGTGCGATTTCGAGCTTTTCTTCGCAGGTGAAGGCGACGCCCGGGGCCTGTTCGCCGTCCCGAAGCGTGGTGTCGTTCAACACCACATCCAGCGCTCTCGGCGTCGGCGAAGCGACGGGAGGGAGCGAACTCTTTCGGGGCATATGTGTCGTCATCGACTCATACGAACGCTCGAGGCGCCCGCTTCCATGCAACCAAGGAACAACCGCACTACCGCTCCACGCATTCGGGCGCTCCTTCAGTTGAAGGATTTTTGACAGCCGCAGGTGGAGCTTGCGTTGGGATTCTCAAAGGTGAAGCCGGATCCGGCGAGATCCTGACGAAAGCCGAGCGTCATGCCTTCGAGCCGCGGACGCGAGGCCGGATCGATCAGCACGCGTATGCCGTCCGCCTCGACGACGATGTCGTCGTTTCTCTGCTGCGGATCAAGATCGACGACATACTCGTAGCCGGCGCAGCCGCCTTCCTTGACCAGGATGCGCAGACCACCCTCTCGTTGAGAGGCCCGCACCATCGCATCCTTTACCGCGGCGACGGCTGCCTGCGAGACCGTGATCATACTGGAGCCTCCGAGATGAACTTGCCTGTGCCTGTTTCAAGCAATCGACATGCCATCCCCAACGCGGGTAAAAACCGCCAGTCCGACCAGCAAATTAGGAGATTGTCGAAAACTCGACAAAAGTTGTTCGAATGAACTTACACTGTCTGTCCGGCAGGCGTCGCGGGCGATTGCGCTGCCGACGCGACGCGGCTCGTCCCGGTTTCCGCGCCATAGCAGAGCGCGTAATCGGCGCAGTTCGAGCACACGGGCGTGCTGCACATGACGAAACCGTCGTTCTCGCACATCATGCGGTAGATGAATCGCTTCCAGCGCATATTCTTGTCGTTGCGTCGGGCGAGCGGCGCGAAATGGCGCGCCATCAGCCGCGTCAATTCAGATCTGTCGCGAAGCCCGAGGTCCTCCCAAAGATGGTTGGGCTCCATGGCGCGGCGCGCGATCATGGCGGCGAGCCAGCGACCATAGTCGCCCTCGCTGGAGCGATTCTCAAGAAGGAGATTCCGCACCATTTCTATTTCGTCCGCGTCGACGACACTCGTCTCGCGGTCGCCGGAAGATTCGATTCCTCGCGCAGAAAACCAGTGAGAAAAGAGATCGCCGAGTTCAGCGTCCGTCAGACCGGCTTGCGCCGCGAGACTTCCGCCCTCGCCCGACGCTAAGGCGAGGATTGACGCCAGAACGTGGCGGTCGAAATGCGCATCGCCATCGATATTCGCCGCTTCGGGCAAAACGCCAGTCAGATCGCGATAGGCGCTCTCGGCGTCACGGACGCCTGGCCCGCTATCCGTCGCCGTGGATGCGGCGCCGTCGCTCTCGATATTGGGGAAGGCGTGCACCATCACGTCACGCTCCGCTGACAACATAACGTCGACCTCCCGCGTGCGGGAGGTCGACGCTCATGCATTGACGGGTTAGGCGATCGCCTGGAGTTCGGACGCGGTCTTGCCGATCTGGCTCTCATCGACCGCCTTCATGATGCCGTGCTCCATCAGCATATCTTCGAGCTCGTCCATCGTGATCGGCGTGGGGATGATGCCCTTGCCCTGGTTGGCGTGGATCTTCACCGCAAGATTGCGGTAATGATTCGCCTGCTGCGACTCCGGCGCATATTCCAGCACCGTCATGCGGCGCAGCTCGGCGTGCTGCACGATATTGTCGCGCGGCACGAAGTAGATCAGCGTCGTGCCGAGCTTCTTCGCCAGAGCTTCCGCAAGCTCCAGCTCCTTGTCGGTCTGACGCTCGTTGCAGACCAGACCGCCCAGGCGCACGCCGCCGGAATTGGCGTATTTCAAAATGCCCTTGGAGATGTTGTTACCGGCATACATCGCCATCATCTCGCCGGACATGACGATGTAGATTTCCTGCGCCTTGTTCTCGCGGATCGGCATCGCGAAACCGCCGCAGACCACGTCGCCGAGCACATCGTAGGACACATAGTCGATGTCCTCGTAAGCGCCGTTTTCCTCGAGGAAGTTGATCGAGGTGATGACGCCGCGGCCAGCGCAGCCAACTCCAGGCTCCGGTCCGCCCGACTCGACGCAACGAATGTTGAGATAGCCAACCTTCATCACTTCTTCAATTTCCAGATCCTCGACGCTGCCCGCATTGGCGGCGAGGCTCAGGATGGTGTCCTGCGCCTTGGCGTGCAGGATGAGGCGCGTCGAGTCAGCCTTCGGATCGCAGCCGACGATCAAAATGCGATGACCCATCTCGGCCAGAGCGGCGAGCGTGTTCTGGGACGTCGTCGACTTGCCGATGCCCCCTTTGCCATAAAATGCGATTTGCCGTAGTGACGACATGTCTGTCTCCTCTTGAGCCCTTCGACAGCTACCCAGAGTTACTGGGCAGTTCCTATGCATCAGAAACTGGTCGCGGGTTATGGGAAGGAACACATCGCTCGGCGTAACGTAGGCGTGCGTTCAGCCCTCACTCGCATTCGACAGGTAGCAACGGCCGTGCCAGTGCGGCATTAGTGGCTAGTTCTTTGATTTATTGTGATTTGATCAATCGATGAGCGTATCCCACATCGGCTGTTTATGTGAAGGAAGCCGACAGTCACGACATTTGTTGTGAACAGAACATCGCACCCCGCTCGTTGGTCCGCGATATCTGGAACAGAGCTTGCTTCATTAGTTTTGCACGGCATTTGGCGGCGTATCTTCGAAAGGAGCAAGGATGCAGATTGGCGTCGAAACCGCGAAGGCGGTCGATCAACGGCGGGTGTTCGTCCTCGACGAAGACGAGATCGTGCGCGCCGCGCTTCAGTTCATGCTGCACGACGAGATCGAAACCCATGAAATCGCCAGCATCCAGGAAGCCTATGATAAGGGCGTCGGTTGGCTGAAGCCGGATGTCGTTCTGCTCGGCGCTTCCTTTCTAAAGACCAACGGCGTGTCGATCCTTACGGAATTGACGGAGCGTTTCGCCGGCGTGCGCATATTGATCGTCTGCGATAAAGCCGACGAGGCGGTTGCGGTGGACGCCATGAAACATGGCGCGCATGGCATATTGGTGAAACCGCTGAAGATCGAGAATGTGCGGCAGAAGGTTGACACGGTGCTCGGGCGCGGCGGCGCCAAGCCGCTCGTGCAATTAGGACTGCTTTAGTCAATACGCCGACGTCTCGTCGGCGCTGCGATGGAGTGACGGCATTACCCCGCAGTTGACGCAATGGTTGACGACGCAAGGCTTTCGAACGGAAGGCGTGAACGCCGTCGGCGCCGACGGCCTCACGCCGCTTCTTCGAGCGGCGGCAGAGGCGAACGTCGAGGCGTTGCGCGAAATCATTGCAGAGGGCGGGGATCTCGACGCCATGACGCGCGACGGCAACAACGCGGTTTGGTTGGCGTGCAAGCAGGACAGCGTCGCGGCCATCGAGTTGCTCTCCGCCGCCGGGACCAATGTCCACCATCGCAATCCCGACGGCTCGACGGCGCTGATCTATGCGGCTTCCGCAGGCAAGACGGCAGTCGTGACGCTTTTGCTGGCGCTTGGCGCAGATCCCCTGGAAGAGAACGTCGATGGATTTTCGGCGCTTGATCTCGCGGCGAACATCGAATGCCTGAAAATACTGCGCGTTGCGTCGCGCCAGCGCCGTGATCGGCTCAAAGCTGAAGGAATGGTCGAAACATGACGACGATCGACGACATCATCGAAAACTTCTCGCTGCTCGACGATTGGGAAGACCGCTACCGCTATGTCATCGAACTTGGCAAAATGCTCGAGCCGCTTCCTGATGCGTTGAAGAGCGATCAAAATAAAGTCTCCGGCTGCGCCAGCCAAGTCTGGCTGGCGACGACGATTTCCGACGCAAACGGCGGCGAACCGGCGTTGATGATCCGCGGCGACAGCGACGCGCATATCGTGCGCGGCCTTGTTGCAATCTTGCTGGCGCTCTGCTCCGGCAAGACTGGCGCGGAAATCCTGAAGGCGGATCCTGTCGCGTTATTCGAGCGTCTCGGCCTACGCGAACATCTGACGCCGCAGCGCTCCAACGGCTTCAAGTCGATGGTCGGGCGCATCCACGCGGAGGCGCGCGAGTTGCTCGCGGCCTCCAGCGCGGTGTCTTGAACGCTCGGGAGCGCTCAGCGCGACAAGATCATCACCAAGCGGTCGACGCGCTTGCCGCCCTTGAGATGCGAGTCGTAAATCTCGTCAATGTCTTCGGCCGTCGTCGGCCGATACCAGACGCCTTCGGGATACACCACCATCAGGGGCCCCGCTGAGCAAAAGCCCATGCACCCCGCGGAGGTGAAGCCAATTTCGCCGCCGCCGTCCGCTTCGACGCGCTTGCCGAGCCGCTCCCAAAGCGGCTGCGCGCCGAGCGAGCCGCAGCTGCCGCGCGGATGGTTCGGCGGCCGCTGCGTGAAACAAGCAAAGACATGTCGCTTGTAAAGTTGAGGCAGCTCAAATTCTTCTTCAGGCGTATCCGACATACTGCACCGAGCCTTTGTGAGGATTGTAACACGGCGCTCTGTGAGAAATGCGCTTCGTAAACGAAGGCGCTCAACCATGACGCCGCGGACCGTGGACGTGGAATGATTGCAAATTTCAGTCCAGCCTCAGCAAAGCTGACTGGCGCCTTACTTGCTCGTTTGAACTGAGCAGTCGCGAACGCGGCTCGCGCCACGCAGGATACTCAGATGGAACCACGAAGCGACATGACACAGCTTTCCGAGCCGAACAGTCGCGTCGGCCGCAGCGATTCTTCGCCCGAGGCGCAGGCGCTTTATGAAGAAGTCGTCCTTGCGCTGCGGACCGTGTTCGACCCGGAAATTCCGGTGAACATATACGATCTGGGACTGATCTATCGCATCGACGTTATCGATCGACGCGACATCGACATCGACATGACGTTGACGGCGCCGGGCTGCCCCGTCGCCGGCGAAATGGTCGGGATGACGAAGAAGGCTGTCGATGCGGTCGATGGAGTGGCGAGCGTAAAAATCAATCTCGTGTTCGATCCGCCGTGGCATCAGAGCATGATGAGCGACGAAGCGAAGCTGGAATTGGGATTTTTCGACTCCTGAGTCGAGAGCCACTTGGCGAAACGTCAAACGATGCGTCTCGTCATGCAGGCATGATATTCGCAATGGGATGTGCAGGCGTGACATGATTCCGCCGTCTCTCGTTCGAGAGCTTCCGTCACTTTGCTGCACATCGAGGCCGTCATGATCGAACTCACTTCCGGAGATGGGCGCAGTTTTTCCGCCTATCGAGCCGAACCCACTGATGCTCCCAAGGGCGCCGTCGTGGTGCTGCCGGACGTCTACGGCGTCACGCCACATCTGCAAAAGGAAGTCGAAGGCTTCGCAGCAGAGGGCTATGTCGCGATCGCGCCAGCGCTTGCGCCTCAGGAGGGCGAGAGCGACGGCGCTTCCGTCACGACCGCCTTACAAGATATTCAAGCCACTATCGACGCCGTGAAGGGCGTCGGCAAGGTGGCGATCGTCGGCTATGATTGGGGCGGCTATCTCGCCTATGTTTCGGCCAATAGTCTCAGCGACGTCGCCTGTGCGATCAGCTATTATCCGGCCGGAATTTCAGAGGAACGCTGGGTGAAGCGCAAAATTCCGACGCTGCTGCACCTGCCCGAGAATGATCCGTCGTTGCCGATGGAAGAAATCGTCCAATTTCGCGCGCAGCGACCCGACGTAAGCGCCTTCTCCTATCCCGAGGCCCGCAACGGCTTCAATTTCGACGCCGCGGAGAGTTTCAACGAAGCCGCCGCGCAATCGGCGCGCGAGCGCACTTTGTTTTGGATCTCGCAATATGTCGAGGGTCAGAAGCCGATCGCGCTGAAGAACTCCGGCTCCTATGCGCAGGCCAAGGTCGACAAGAAAAAGAAGAAGAGCGGCGATGACATGGGTCCGCCGGACGCGTGAGGACGCGCTTCGCCGCAAGCGTCTTGGCGCATGCGGCGCCGTCGTCCAACGAACGCGCCCGACAAACTTTTGATTACGAGGTTACGACGAAGGGTTCGTCGTTTCGCGGTTGGTTTGAATCCTCGCGCAACACCGGCGCACGGCCGTCAATGTGATGCAGGAAGGCGGCGCCTTCTCGAACGCTCCGCCCATAAGCATGATCGACGCTGGCGGTGTCGCCTCAGTCAGACGTGATCATGACTTCGGGAGCCTCGTCCGGCTCTTCGAGACCCAGCCCATCCTCCTCTGCGAGCTCCACGCCGGTGAGGCAAACGTCGCCGTCGTCAATCACGATTTGAATGGATTGCAACTTCTTGCCCTGGCAGGGACCGATGAAGCAATGTCCCGTGTCGAGATCGAACTGCGCCTGGTGATGGCCGCAGGTGAGGAAATTCCCTTCTTCGTCGAGAAAATGCCCTGGCTCCGAGTCGAGACGCTCGCCCTTATGCGGACAGGCGTTCTCGAAACCGTAGAAATTATTGCCTTTGCGCGTGATCAGGATCGACCAGGGCTTTGGCGCGCCGGTCTCCTCGATCCGCATCAGAATGAAGCCCGTGGCGTCGCCATCCTCGATCTCGCCCGTCTGACAAATCGCATAGAGTTCGTTCATCCGCCGGCTCCTCGTTTGGCGCGCACCTTGCAAAACAACACTGTCTCAGCGACGCGCCCTACCCGTGCAATTGACGAGCCATGCGTTGCGCGCTGTGATGCAAGGATTGAAGCCCATCAGAACTTCTGGCCAAAAGATCCGGCCAACAAGGAGTGACGATCATGAGCGTCATCGAACATGATTTCGGCTTGTCGAACCGCCTCACCGAGCGGCGCTTCGGAAAATTGCTGGAACTCGACGCGCTGCATGAGGCGAATATTCGCGCCAATCCGCTGCCCTATCTCGAACGCGCCAGCGAGCGCATCTTCCGCCTGCAAGCCGCTATGTTCGAGGCGATCCAGGCCGCCAAGCCGCCAACGCCCGGCTGCCCGGCGTCGGATGCGGAGAATGTCCTGGTCGACAAGGCGGAGTATCAGCGTCTGAAAACCTGTGTCGCCTTGCTGGAAAAAGCCTACGCCGATTATGGAGCGCAAGACGAGAGCGCCTAGAGCGCGGCGCGAGACGCGCCCGCACCACGCTTTGAAAGCGATCTCAGGCGGCTTTGGCTTCCGCCGCCGGCTCCCATTTGTAGAGCTCCGCGCCGTCTTCCTTCTTTGTCACGGAGAAGCCGCAGCCTTTGAGTTCCGCAGCTAACCCCTGCGCGTCGCCGGCTTTCACTTCGACATAGACCGGCGCATTGCGCTTCAATATCGCGTCGATCAGCACTTTAAATGCGCCGTTCTCGCGATGGTCGGCGGACACCGCCGCCAGCGAGACGTTGATTGTTTCAGTGTTGCGCAGACCCCAATCGAGTTCATCGCGACGCGCCAATAAGGCCCCGACGACATTACGCTTCGCATCGAGAATAACCGGCGAGAATTCGGCCGTGCAGCACTTCATGATTTCCGTCAGCGCCCGCTCCTGATCGCTTTCGCTTTCAATCGAACACGGAATGTCGGCAGCCGTTTGCCGCATCAAGGCCCAAAGGTCTTTCATGTCGTCAAGCGATGCATTTCTATGCGCGAGGTCAGCCACCTGCTTCTCCTTCGATTGCGCGCTTGGGTGCATTGCGCGCGAACATGCCTTTTGCAAGCAAGTCTCGTTCCCGCTGCAGCGCCGAAGGCATTGGCAAGAAACTTGCTGCCCTCCGGCGAGAGGGATTCAAACATCAACGCGAGAGGGAACATGGCTGCCGAAGGCTTTTTCATCGACTGGGACGGCAACGCGCGTAGCACGAGCGATCCAGGCGGCGGCTATTTATGCGAAGCCGATACAGTGGCGCGCTATGTGGCGATCATGACCAAGAGCGGCGCGCTCATGCATGAAGGCACCTATTACAAAACCCTCGCCGACATTGAAAAGGCTGGCATCAAGGCGTCGCTCGTCCCCGGATCGCATCCCTGGGGAAGCAAGGCGGAAGGTTTTTGATCCATCGCAACGGGAGCTGCGCTCATGCTGCCGACGACCATTCTGATCGATGAAGACCCGCGCTGCGTAGTCCGCCCGATCGACACGAAGGACCTCAATCGATTCTTGCGCAACGGTAAGGCGTTTCTACTCGCCGAAAAGCCGGCCGGGAAAGTGACGCATCGCGCTGCGACGGAAGCCGAGCAGATCCGGTGGCGCGAAGCTTTCGCGCTGCATAAGGCATGGGGCGGCGACGACGAGGCTTTCTTCGGAATACCGCTGCACGAAGAAACTTCAGCAAACCCCGATTGAAAGCTCAGGCGACAGCCGGGAGGCTAACCTTCACTCGTCGAGACTCGGCGCGAGGATGACTTCCGCCGGAGCGCCTGGCCCCTGGCCCTCGACGAAGTCCAATCCGCTGACGCGAGAAAGCCCGCCGTCGCTGTCGATCAGCACAACGGCCTCCTGCGGCAACTCCGCCAATTTCACGATCAATTCAGCCACGGTCATCAGGTGCCTTTCATACTTGCCATCCGCTGCGCCACTCAGCCTGGATGGATCATGATCTCCATCGTTTCGTCCAGATCGTCGTCGTCGGAAATCTCTTCTTCGGCGAGTTTGACGCCACACAGGCACACATCGCCATCCATGACGACGAGCGCGACGGGCTCAATCATTTTATCCACGCATGGCCCCGTGACGCACACACCCGTTTCTACGTCGAATTCGGCCTTATGCCTGCCGCAACGTAATCTTTGACCGTCCTCGCTAAAGAATCTGCCGTCGCCGATGTTGAGCCAGGAGCCCTGGTGCGGGCAGATGTTCACATAGCCCACGCATTGATCGTTTTCCGTCCGAACGACGAAAATCGAAAAGGGGCGCGTTTCTCCTTCATCCGTGACACGTGACAGGCTGAAGGGCGCCGCCTGGCCGCGCTCCAGACTGTCAAGCGCGCAAATGACGTAGAGATTCACATCGCCCTGCATGCCAAAATCTCCGTCGTCGTCTATCCGCTCCGTCGCACGCACATCGTGCTCCAGAGCGGAAATTTCGGCGCGCGACAATGTCTGAAAGAGAACATCCTTCCTCGCGCAGCGTTCAAGGCGCGAACAAGCATTATTCTTGCCGAACCGTCCGCCAAGCGCGATTATTGCTTCGTCGTAGGAATCGATGGCTTTCAGCGGAGGCGAAAAGTGGTCATGCTCCAGGTTGACGAACGCAATCAAGACGATCTTTCGCGCCTTGCCGGGTGCTACCTCTACGCCGGGACGCAGATCAGCATCGAAGACGGCATCGTGCATCGCGAAGACGGCCCCGCGGTGATTTTTCCCGATGGCGTGGTGCGTTGGTATTTGCGCGGCAAGGAAGTCAGCCGCGCCGTCAATTCGCTTTTTTACGACAACAAATGGCCCCTTGCGAAGGGACTCGATACGGCCGAAAAGCGCGCCCGTTTCGCCGAAACCTTCCTGACCTGAAACCAAGCTTCCCTTCCGCAATGCGTCCTTCGCGGAAGGGATCCTTTTACGCGATGCGATCGGCCGGATCAGGCCGCCGCAGTGTTGGCGGCGATGCTCGCGCGCAGTTCTTCGAGCTTGTCGCGCGTAATGCGGAACACGCCACGACCGCCAGAAAGCGCCTGATAGCCGTCGGGCGCGTTCAGACTGACCCAGTCGAACCAAGCCTGTGCGGAATTCGGCGTCGGCCGCTCGCTGATTTCAACGACGCCGCCGTCAGGCGCAAAGCGGACATGAAGCATGACGATGTCGGAAGACATTTCTCCCTCCTCCCTTATAAGCCCGACGCGAAGCCGAGCAGTTCAACCTTGACGTTTTCCGTGCCGAGAATCTTCGCCTGGCACGCCAGGCGGGACTTCGAGCCGATGCCAACGATGGTGTCGAGCCTTTCGTTCTCTTCGCGCGCGATCTTCGAAATGCCCTTGCGGCCTTCATGCACGTAGATGTGGCAAGAGCCGCATTGCGCTTTTCCTTCGCACTTGTGATTGATCTCCTCGCCGCTCGACATGATGATCTGCAGCAAGGTCGCGCCCTCGGCGGCGTCCACCGTCTTTCCGGAGGGCATGATGGTTACGGTCGGCATTTCGATACTCCTGGTTGGCATTTAGACGATTAGTAAATGGCGGCGCCCGCGCCGACATTGATCGACGCTTCCTTCATCGTCTGCACGATGAATGCGATTTGGCGCTCTTGCAGATGGACGTGGAAAGGCATCGCGACGGCGCGGTCCGAAACCTTTTCGGTGACGAGAAAGCTGCCGCGACGATAGCCGTAGTCGAAATAGCGCCGTTGCGTATGCAAGGGATTGCTGTAGGCGGCGGCTTCCACCTTTTCGACGAGCAAATCCTCGACGATCGAGTCCCGGCTGGATTTGCTGAAGCGCGTGCCGAGGTGAACGACGTAAAGGAACCAGTGCACTTCATCGACCTCTGGCCCGATGAAGGGATCCTTGATGCCTTCGAAGGATTTGACGTGCTTGAAGTAGTAGTGCTCGATGAGCTTACGCTTCTCGAGGATTTCTTCGAGCCTTCGCAGCTGCGCCAAGCCCAGCGCCGCGCTCATGTCGCTCATCGCCGCCTGATAGGGCGCGCTGGAGCCCACCACGACCGACGCTCGCTCGCTCGGTCTATGCGCGCGGAAGCGCCGCATCGCCACCGCGACGTCGATGTCGTCGGTGACCACCATGCCGCCTTCGCCGCAGACCAACGGCCCCGGCTGCGAGAAATCGAACACCGAGGCGTCCCCGAACGTGCCGACCAGCGCGCCCTTGTATTTGGAGCCGATTGCTTCGGTGGAGTCTTCGAGCAGCACGAGCCGATGCTTGGTTGCGATGTCGCGCAGCTCCGCCCATTGCGCCGGATGGCCGTTGGTGTTGCTCGCCACGATCGCGCGCGTTTTGTCGGTGATCAGCGCCTCGATTTTTCCGCTCGCGATGACGCCGGACCAATAGTCGATGTCGGCGAACACCGGCTTGGCGCCAGCAAGCGCGATCGCATGCACGGTTTCGCGGAAGGAATGCGGAGAGGCGATCACTTCATCGCCCGGACCGATCTCGTAGGCGGCGAGCGCGAGCAGCAGCCCCATCGTGCCGCTTGGCGCAGCCACCGCGTATTTGCGCCCGAGATAGGCGGCGAAGGCGGCTTCGAAAGCCTCCATCACGGGTCCGCTGGACAAGCGGCTGGAGCGCAGCACCGCCTCGACCGCGGCGATGTCGTCGAGCGTGATGTCGGGGTCGGAAAGGGGGATGAGATCGCCGCCCAAGGCCTCAGCGGGAACCGGCGGCTTCGCTTCGAGTTTATCGTCCACTTGGGCCCGCGCATTCATCGCAAACTCCCCCGAAAGGCGACGATAACGCCGGTGGCGCGCGCCGGATCGTCGGTAACCGTCACGCAATGATCGGCGCCGTCCAGCAGATGCACGTCGCAGGTCGTGAAGCTGCGAAAGGGCGTTTCGATCACGTCCGACACGTCGCAGCGCGTCCAGGAGAGATGGGAGAATTTGGCGCGCAACTCCGACAGCGCCGGCGTTGCCTCGGCCCCAAGCAATCTTTCGATCTCTGTCAGTTCCACGTCGCTGATCGCCATCATCTATCCTCTGTCGAGATCGAACTCACTGCCAGAAGCGCCGCTCGGCGTCTTCTTTGAGATGGTCGAGCAACTCCGCAAGTCGTAGAAACTCGCTGTCCAGCTCCCACACGCCGATTGCATGGTCCTTGCGAAGAAGGCGCCAATTGCCTTTGCGTTCGTCGAAGAGCACCAAGGCGATGTCGATGACGCCGCCATCCGGATCGACGTTCCGAGAACAACACGGGCTTTGAATGCGATAGCCGTTCGCAGTTTTCGTCACGACTGGCGTGACATAGCGGTAGCGACGCCGTTGTTCCAAGGCGCGCACGATGCGCTTGTAGTCGAATTCATTCGGCTGAGCCGATGCGGCGCCACCGAGTGTCGTGACCGTCGATCGCATGCTCGCCATCGCTCCTCTTACAAGGGCGCGATCTCTTCCTCGAGACAACCGACGACACGGCCGTCGGGAAATTCAACGAGATAGATCGGCGTATTCGTATCAGTATGCGATCCGACCTGCACGATTTCGCCCAAACCGCCGTTGGCGACGAGCAGCGCCTCCGGTTTCTCGTCCGGATAACTCCCATCATTGACCAGATCGACGAGCGTCTTCACTCGCTGACCCCATTGATATTTCGGCATTCGTGGTTCGAACACGTTCACACTCCTCAAGGCAGCGGGAGATCGACGTCATCGCGCGGATTAGCCGACTCGAGTTCCTTGCGCTTCATGCCGACGCGATTGCCGCTTTCGGTGAACTCAATCCCGTAGATATAGAATTGTTGGAGAAAGGTGCCGATGCTCACGACGTAGCCTTCCTCGCCTTTCTTGGCGAGAACCTCGCCGATCTCCTTACCGGCGTATGTCCCGTCGTTGCGGATCGTGCGCTTCGCCTTCACTTTCTCGCCGAAGGAAAAGACGGGCGGCGCAGTCAGTTCACAAACTTCACTGTCGCGAACGATGTTGCTCATCGCTGTCTTCTTCCGTGGTGTCGGCCTGCAGTTGCACGCTGCTCAAGCCGCCGGGAATCGTCTCGTCATCGACCTGAGTCGGCGCCGTCGAACTGCGTGACGGAACCGCAAAGTCACATTTGTCGCTTCGCCGGACAAGAGGCAACATGCGTGCCACGCTGTAGTGTGAAGAGGCCAACCGAAAAGGGGCTGCAGGCCTGTACCTTTGCCGACAAGCGAGACATGGCAGTCAAGAATGAATGTAAAAAATGCAACATCGGTCGAAATTTGTTTGGCTACGCTTCTGCGTTGAAGGCGCGACGGCAGTTTCGGCCATGCATGTTCCGCCGAACGCGCACAAAATCACCTAGCGCTTTGGCAGGCTCGCCCGCCGCCGCGCCAGGCGTAAGAGTAAGGCAACGATCCCTTAGCGGATCAGGATCTCGCAAGCGCGATCGATCGGCAGCGCGATCGGTATGATGCCCTGGATGGTGAGGAACTTCAGCTCGTTTTTCGTCAGCACGGCCGGGTCGACGATGGCGTGATGCGTCGTCGTCGAGCGCTTCATGATCTGCCGGGCGTACGTGCGCAACAATTGATCGTGGAAGCGACAGCCAACAAACAGGAAGCTGCGCTCGGAGCGGCGATTCTTTACCGCTTCGGGCAAGGGCGTCTGAATGTCGATCTCTGTCAGCACCTCGACGTAATCCGCGTCGGAGATCAGAAAATTCTTGGCGGGCGCAATGCTGCCATGCGGCTTATAGAGGACGGTCTTCCAGGCGTCGGCTTTTTCCTTGGTGGATTCCGTTCCGTCGGCTTCGTAGAACCGGTACCAACGGTCCTCTCCGATGCCGGCGCGGGTGATGCCCTGGATCTCGCCCCAGTCGCTACGGCCTTCGAGCGCCGAACGCATCGTCGCGTCGTACCAGCTGTCAACGATCATCGGCAGCTGCAGCGACGCAAGGTAGACGTGCAGCGGCGTCGGCGCGATGCCGTCGTTAAAGGCCTGCGACATCAATGTCGAGACGGTCGAACGATGCTTCATGTTCTCGATGTGCTGCGCGCTTGCCCAGCAGTTGCCCTTGGCGCGTTTTGGCAGCGCAACCTTTGTCCCGAAAAACGCGGCGAGCGTCTCGGGCGTCATCGGCACCTCGGTGGGCGTGAGCTGCGTCAACCCAGGACCGATATAGGGAATAACGGTCCCCGTCTTCAGCTCAGCGGCGATTTTGCCGAGCGCTTCCTCAGCCTTCTCGCCTTCAAGGAGGACATAGCTGTCAAATGGCGCGTTCATCGCTTCACTCCCCTTCGCCGCGCTTGCGCGCATTGACCGTTATCGGAAGCGAAGTGCCGGCCGCCATTTCGGGAAGATCGAGAACCCAGCCGTTGGCGATCTTGATCCAGCCGCCCCACAAACTCTCGTGCTCGGTTTCGACGATCGGCTCTTCCAGGTCCTTTTTGGGGACGTAGATCGACAAGCCGGTCTCTGGCGAACGGCGGATCATGATCTTCATTACATCGACTCCTTTGGCGCGGTCATCGCGCCCGCGCTAGTTCGTGAGCAGCTGCGCTTCCGTATGGCGCGAGGCCCGCGCGATTTCCCTTAACTTGGCGACGATGCCGGGCAGCGTCTCCAGCACATCGTCGATCTCTTCAATCGTGTTTTCTCGCGACAGGGAGAAGCGTATCGCGCCATGCAAGGCCTCATCCGGCACGTTCATCGCGCGCAGCACATGCGAAGGCTCGGTCGATCCCGCTGTGCAGGCCGAGCCAGTTGAGGCGGCGATGCCGGCGCGATCCAAATGGGTCAATATCGCTTCGCCCTCGATGTCGGAAAAGGCGATATTGGACGTGTTGACGAGCCGATTGTCGACGTCGCCGGAAACCTGACACTGGCCGATCCGCTGCGTCACGCCGGCTTCGAGCCTGTCACGCAAGGCCGCGATATGGACGGCGTCTTCTTGCAGGCGCAATCGCGCCAATTCGGCGGCGGCGCCCAGTCCGACGATCCCCGGTGTGTTCTCCGTCCCGCCGCGGCGCGCCCGTTCCTGATGGCCGCCGCGAAGGAACGGAGCGAATTTCGTTCCCTTACGCACATAAAGCGCGCCAATTCCCTTCGGGCCATGCAGCTTATGCCCGGACAGCGAAAGGAAATCGATCTGCGTCGTTTTCAGATCGATCGGAATCTTGCCGACCGCCTGCACAGCGTCGGTATGAAACAAAGCGCCTGCCTCATGCGCGAGACGCGCCAGCTCTTCGACGGGAAACAGCGTGCCGGTTTCGTTGTTCGCCCACATCGCCGAGACGATCGCGGTCTTCGGCCCCAGCGCTGCGCGAAAGGCGTCGAGATCGATGCGCCCGCGCGCATCGACGCGAATGAGATGCACGGTGACGCCGCGAGTCTTTTGCAGATGTTCGACGAGCGACAGGATCGCCGGATGCTCGACGGCGGTGGTCACGATCTCGTCGCGACCCTCGCGCGCCGCGAGCCCGGCCAAGATCGCCGCATTGTCCGATTCCGTACCGCCTGAGGTGAACACGATTTCGTGATCATGCGCCGCGCCGAGCAGCGCCTGTACGCTGCGCCGCGCCTCCCGGACCGCGCCCGAGACCTCGACGCCGAAGCCGTGCGATGACGAAGCGTTGCCGAATTCCTCGCTGAAAAACGGCAGCATCTTCGCCACGACCTCAGGGTCGGCGCGCGTCGTCGCGTTATTGTCGAGATAGACGCGCCGCATCGACACTCTCGCTCAAAGACGCGCCGCAGCACCCGGCACAGGCACGAGCCGCACGAATTCGCCGAGCTCTTCGATCAGCTTGGCCTGGATGCCCTCGAGCGTGGCGCTGCTCAACTTGCAGAGCACGCAGGCGCCTGTGAGTCGCACCATGATTTTGTTGCCGCAGATCTCGATGAGCTCACAATCGCCGCCGTCGCGGCGCAGATTGGGGCGAATCTCGTCGATGACGGCGCGAATGACCTGCTCGCGCTCCGGCGACGGAGCGGTTTCGAGCTGGCCAGCTTCTTCGTTCTTCTGGTTGTCGCGCAACATAGCTTCGTCCTCCGCAACGCAGTCCCGCGGACGCGCTCTCATGAATTGTGACGTCGGGCCGAAATTATCCGAACGACTTGCCGCAGGAGCAGCTCGATTGCGCGTTCGGATTGTCGAAGGTGAACCCCGAGCCCTGCACCGCGACGACATAGTCGATGGTCGTGCCCGTCAGGAGTTCGTGGCTGGTGTTGTCAATGAACACCTTGACCCCGCTGCGCTCAATCACCGTGTCGTCAGGACTGGCTTCGCGCACGAGACCCATTTTGTACTGATAGCCAGCGCAGCCGCCGGCCTCCACCATGATCCTCAGCCCATCGACGGGATCGGCGGCGCTGGAAATAGCCGTCTGCACTGCATTTAGGGCGCTGTCGGTCAGGTTGATCATGTCGCTCTTCCAGTATCCAAATGCGGCTGCCTCACTCAAAGCAATTCATGTGCCGCGACAATCGCGCGCTAAACGGCCCGCGAGCCCCGGAATTTCGGGCGGTTTTGTCATGTTTCGCACATTGCCCACCGCTCCGTGTCGCTTCCGTCGCGCCGATCGCGTCATGGACGCTTCGAAACTCCGGCGAAGTTTTTGCATGAGGCGCGGCGTAACGAAGGATCCCCCGCGCGGATGCTGCGTACGGATGCAAAGCGGAGAACTGTCGATGACTCAAATTGAGAAGACTGCCCTTGCTCGGTTGGATCGGGAGGGCCGCCTGCTCAACGCAGTGCTTAAGGGGCCGACCGGCAAGCCGGGACGTTTCGGTTTTCGGGGCGACATCGCGCTCAAATTCCAGGCGCAGCTCGCCGACGAGAAGCGCCCGCCGGACTTTAGCATCGAGCAGGTGCTCACCTACGCGAACGAAGGCGAAGCGACGATCCAGATCCTCGCCGGCTATCTGCACAATTTCGCTTATCTCGAAACGGCCCATGAAGTGATCGGCGACCTTCTCTCGCCCACTGGCGCTTACTTCATGTTCTGCAACAATATCGATCTGCTCGCGAAGTTCCGCGTCAAGCTCGGCGAGATCACCTACAACGTGCTGCCCTGCGACGAGTCGACGGTTTGGAAAGAGATGATGGATCTCGCCATGGTCGACAAGAATGACATCAAGAAGCTCGACACCGGCGGCAAGCTCGACGTTCTTCTCGACACCGCGCTGAAGTTCAACGACGCTTACGAAATCATCGCATATCAGCAGGGCGTCGAGCGTATGGAGCCGGTCAAAAACCGCAACGAAAACCGGCCGGTTTGACGCGCGCGCACCATGGACCCGGGGGTCGGCGGTTGAAGCCGGCCCCGGGCGCCCGCCTCTCCTGTCAACTACGCTAGAGCGCGTCGCGAAGACGTGAAGCCGGTTTTCGCGAAAGGCGCGCGCTAGGGATCTATCAATCGTGATGCGGTTGAGAGGACGCCGCGGGAATCGCGGCCTTTACCCTGCGCAGCTCCGCGCATCGACGCGACCTTTCCGCTGAGTGGAAAGGTGGGGGCGGATCACGCCCGCTTCATTCGCCGGCGCATTCCCCTTCCTCGGCGTCTTCGTCGACATCCTCAGCTAGTTTGACGCCGACGACGCAGATGTCGTTGTCGACGACGACGAGATCGACCGGAACGAGGCCGCGTCCCTTGCACGGACCCTCGATGCACATGCCAGTGCCAAGCTCAAACAGCGCGCCGTGCTTGCCGCACATCAAGCGCAGTCCGTAATTAGGCTCGAGGAACGTATTTCGTTCCCAGTCCAGATTGACGCCGTCGTGCGGGCATTTGTTGAGATAGCCGAACACTTGTTTGCCCCAGCGCACGACGACGATCGGGAACGGCTTCTCTTCGCCGTTGTCGTCCAGCCGCACGAGGTTGAAGCCGCGCGCCTTCTGGCTTGGAATGTCGCTCATTGCGCAAAAGGCGTAGACGACCGCTTCCGGCGCCGCGTCGTCCTGCTCGATCGTCGTTCCCTGCTCGCTCATCACGACACCTCCTGCCTCTGCGCTTCGCGCCGCTTCGCCAACAACAGTCCATTCGCCGCAAGCGAAAATTCCCGCCAGGCCGCGGCGATGTCCTGCATGATGACCCGGGTGTATTCTTGAGACAATTTATGTTCGTCCGGGAAGTTGGAAAGGGCGCAGGAAGTCTGGTTGAAGGCGACCACGTCGTCCATGATCGACTGCAGCAAGTCGCCAAAAGGTTTTTGGATGCGCGGCGTCAGCGCCGTGCGGCCGCGTTCGATCGCGACGTCGTCCATGTCGAAGGGCAGCGTCGCCAACTGGCTCAGCGCCTGTTGGAACACCTCCTCCATCGCCCCGAGCACAGCCACCTGCGTAAGATTGTCGCGCTCTTGCGACGCCAGGGCGCGATTGAGCCGACGGCGATAATTTTCGAAAACCTCGTCGGCGCGCGCGTCCACCCAAGCGGAGAAACGCGCCAGACTCGCCTCGTTCACCGGCATATCGTCAAAGAGGGCGTCGCCGGAGGTCGCCTTTTTTGCCTCGAGCACAGCCAAGACGCGCTCGATGCGTCTCGCGGCGTCCAAAGCGCCTTCCAGGTAGCCGGCGTTGCGCGCCGCGGTTTCCGAGCCGCCGAGAAACAGCTTCTTATCCCACAACGCTTGGCGCAACAGAGGATTCGCCACGTCGTGCGAACCGTCGCCGCCCTGCTGCGCGCGGTCGGCCGCGCTGCACGTCAGTCGCTCTTTCGCCCAATCCTGATAGTGAATGTGCAGTGGTTCGACATTAAGGCCGAACACATTGCAGATTTGGCTCTCAAGCAACACCGGCAGACCCACGCCGAAGGACTCGCGCAAGTCGGCGTTGAGGGCAAGAAAGCCGCCGAGCGCATGAAGGCCCGCCGCCATGTCGCAGGCGTCGAAGATTTCGCCGATCACGGCTTGCTCATGCGTGACGAAGGCTGAGCCGGAGAGATTCTGCTCGCGCCAAAAGGCGTCGCGATATTCCATTGCAACCTTCGCCTGCGCCGCCATCCAGGTCTCGGCGCCAAGCATGGCTTGGTCCGTCGCCTCGTCCAAAGGCGGCGTGAAGCGAACGGCCTCGCACAGCAAGCGCGGCGGCAGAGCGAGCACGACGCGGCGCGCCGCAATCTCCATGGGTTCTTCGCCGGTCTTGAAAGCGAGCATGACATGGTCGCCGCAATCGCGCAGGCTCGCCAGCTCGTGACCGAGATGTACGCTGGCCGCGGGCAGTGCGCTGGCCAAAGCCTCCACCAGGATCGCCATCCCGCCATGCAGACGCCGCGCGTCGTCGTAAAGTCGCTTATCTTCGATGCGCTCGGCGCTTTTTTCGGCCTCGCGCAAATGCAGCACGGCGCCTTCGTCATGCTGCGCGAAGTCAGGCAGCGCCAGTTCTTTGACGAGTTGCGCGATCAGCGGCTGCGTCTTCGGCCAAAACCAGGTTGGGCCAAGGTCCAAGCCGCCGCCGTCGCCGCGCGGCGCCGTGAGAATGCGCCCGCCAAGGCGATCGCGCGCCTCAAAGATCGCAACGTCTTGTCCGCGCAGGTGGAGCTTTCGCGCCAGCGCCAACCCGCATAAACCGCCGCCGATAATCGCCACGTCCAACATGTTGCGTCGTCCGCTCCCTGTTCGATGCAGGGGATAGCAATTACTGTGCAAGATTCTCGGCGACGCGCGAACGGCTGCGCGATCGGACGTCATGGCACGAAACTTGAACCTCCCGGCCGGAGTTGCACAGCTAAGGAGTCGAAGATGAATCTGGCCAACGAATTCGCCAACTGCTCGCCGGACGAGTTGAAGGAATTGCTGAGCGGCGGCACGTTGACCGTCTACTCCGTCGCGCGCCCCGCGACGGCGAACATGGCGGTCGACCGCAGTGGCGTGCTGGCGGCCTTTACGTTCGCCTCGCCGGCGTTTGGTCCCACCACCGACGGCGCTGAGACACCCTTGTTCGTCGCCGATTCCGTTCCGGCGTCCACAACCGGCACGCCCGGATTTGCGCGCGCACGCAAGGCCGATGGCACGGTGGTCGCGGATTTTTCCGCCGGCAGCGGCGATCGTGAAATCAAATTCGCCGAGGTCTCCTGCTCGCCCGGCGCCCCGGTGAAGGTGGTCAAATTCACCATCAAGCAGGGCGACTGGCCGGAGCGGCCCGACTATTACGGCACGCGTCCGCGCTCCGGCTATCCGCTTCCCGTCGCCCCGTGACGCATGGCGACGCGCGACTATTGTGAACTTGCAGACAAGAGGTCCGACCGATGGCTGAACCCCTGACCGGCGCGCTCGTCAGCGCGGCATGGCTAGCCGAGCATCTGAGCGACGGCGACATTCGCATTCTCGACTGCACCTGGCATCATCCGAGCACCAATCTCGACGGCCGCAATCAATATCGCGGCCGGCATTTGCCGGGCTCCGTACATTTCGACATCGATCACATCGCCGATTCGAGTTCCGATCTGCCGCACATGTTGCCGGATGCGGCGGACTTCGCCAAAAAGGTCGGACTGCTCGGCATCGGAGACGGCGACCGCGTGATCGTCTACGACCGACTCTTCGGCGGTTCGGCGGCGGCGCGCGTGTGGTGGATGTTCCGCGTCTTCGGCCACGACAACGTCGCGATGCTCGACGGCGGATTCAACCAATGGGTCGCCGCCAAACATCCGACCGAAATGTCGCCGGTGCGTCCGCAGCCCAGGACCTTCACGCCGAACTTCAGGCCGGAACTCGTCCGCAATTTCGATCAAATGAAAGGCGCTGTCGCGAACGGCGGCGAGCAGATTGTCGACGGGCGCGGGCCGGGCAAATTCGACGGCTCGCAAGCCGACGTCTTTCCCTTCAAGAAACTCGGACATATTCCGGGCGCTGTGAACGTGCCTTGGGCCGATCTGGTCGATCCGCAGACAGGCGTGCTCCTCGATTCCAAGGGGCTGCGCGCGCGGTTCGAAGCAGCCGGCGTCGATCTCAGCAAGCCGATCGTGGCCACTTGTGCTTCGGGCATGACGTCCTGCATGGACGCCCTGGCGCTCTATCTCCTCGGACGGGGCGATGTCGCCGTCTACGACGGATCGTGGGCGGAGTGGGAGCGCGCCGAACAAGCGGCGGTAGCGGCTTAAGAAGGAGTGCAGCGCGTGAGCGTTCGCGATGACCATGAGCTCGAAACGGGAGACGAATATGCTCTCTCCACCGCGGCCGATCGGACGCGCTTCACGCTCCACAACAAAGCCGACGGAATGATCGCTGAATTGCACGGCGACGACGCCGCGCGCTTTCTCAAGGATTACGACGAATTGAAGCTCCAGTTTCCCGATTGGAATGCAGATAAGCTGCTCGCCCAACTTTGGGATCAGGGCGGCTATGGCTGGCTCGCGCAACAGGAAGAGTGACGATGACGACTCTCGTGAAGATCACTGAAGATGGACGAAAACTCGAAGTGAAAGGCTTTGCGCTCTATCTTGACGGCGCTCTCGAAGCGGTCGATCTCACCGAGGTGAAGATGCACCCCGCGAAGCGAAAAATCTGGTCGATCATGCCGGACGCGACCCATGTCGCCGGCCGCGTGGCGCTGAACGCGGAAGAGACCGCAACCGTCAGGAAGGCGCTCGCCGACGCTCAGGCGATGATGCTGGCCGATCCAATCGCGATCGCTGAGCGCTTTCGCATCGCCGCCATGTGGAAGGCGCGCGAACAGGGCATCGAGTAGCTAATTCAGGCTTGGCGTTGCGAGCCTCCTCGACGGAGGCTCGCATTTTTTCTACTCAAACCAGCGCGACGTCTTCCGCCGCATGCGTTTGACAATTGGTCGGACACACGCGCGCGCAGGCGCCGCAGCCAATGCAGGCGCCGATATCATTCATCACCATAATTTTCTTTTCGACTTCTTCGTCCTCATCGTCGTCCAACGCAACGAGTTCGCCGTCCTCGTTCAAACCTTTCAGCGTCATCACGTCGCGACCGCACACCTTGAAACAGCGTCCACAACCGATGCATTTACCCGGATCGATCGCAACAAGGTATTCTGGACACCAATCGCGCCCATCGCGCGTCGCTTGTGACATGGCCGTATACTTTCTTTTCTCGAGTTAGACCGTCTCCAGGGACTTCAACTTCGCGCGCTTCTTCTCCAGCTCGGCGAAAGCTTCATGCGCCCTTTGCGCAATCTCGGGGATGGTGGGCCAATTGATCGGCAGCTCTTCCGAAAGATCATGCAGATCCATTTTGGCCTGCATGGCCTTTGCCGAAAGTTTTTTGATTTCCTGCTTCAGATCGTCGATCTCGCTCATCACTGACCTCAGTATTTTGCGACGTCTGGAAATTTTTCGATCATCTCGACGCCGGACTGAATATATTTGTCGCCTTCCGCCGCGAGCTTTTCGAAACTGTCGAATCCGAAGCGATGCACGTCGCGCAGCTGCTTGTTCACGACGATCAACCGTCCGCCGATCAGCACCATGCGGCCGAAACCCTCGTGGCTCATCTTCAGCATGGGCGAGATCATGACGCCCGTGGCGCGTTCGATCGAGAGCGAGATGGCGTTGAAGAAGAGCTCCATGCGCCAGATCGTCTCGGGGTCGGGATCGCCGATGATCGGCAGCGCACGGCGCGCCTCTTTATCGAGGACATAGGGAGCCAAGAGATCGAGGTCGCCTTTCGTCTCCCAGGTCCCATGTGTGTCCTGGGCGCGCCAGACCTTGATGAGCTCCTTCATGAACGGAAGCTCGGCGACCGGAGTTTTTTCGAGCACGGCGGTAGGTTCAGACATGGGCGTTCCTCACTCTTCGAAATCGAGCACGCGCTCTTTTCCCTTGGTCAATGCTTTGCGCAGCCATGGCGGCGGCACGCCTCTCAACACTTCCTGGAGCTTGTCCAGGAGGTCCGAGATGGCTTCCGGCTGATTGACCTTCATCGGATGAATGTTGTTGGCGACGACTCGCGCCGCGCCAGAGCCGCCGATCGCGGCGATGTAAAGAATGGCGCAGTCCTTGATCGCGTCGATCTTCGGCGCGAGCTTGTCCTCATTGCCGTCTTCCTTGAGATCGCCGTCAAATTGGATCGCCTCGACGAATTCGTGACCTTCCGGACCGATCTCGTAGATCGCGATGTTCTTGGCCCAGCCGAAATGCGCGTCAACGCGTTTCAAATCCTGGGTTGCGAATGCGACTTTCATAGCGCCTCCGTTTTCGCCCCTAGTGCGAGGTTGCGGCGTGTGACGGGCCGACGCCATCGCGCCAGCTGTCGGGTGTCGGTTCGTGGTTGTCTTCGTGATCGGCCATCAACAGATTGCAGATGTCAAAGATCAGATCGCGACCGCCGCGATAGCCGACCATCAACTGATGCCCGCCGCCGAGGCGGTCGAACATCGGAATGCCCATGCGAAAGAAGGGTATCTTCAAGCGTGAGGCCGCTTGCCTTCCGTGTGAATGGGTGACCATCAGATCGCAGTCCTTGGCCTTCGCCAAATTCTCGAGGTCTTCGAGATCGCCGATCAGCACCTCTTCGGTCGGCAGTCGTTCGAGCACCGGCGATTGCGTGGTGGTCACCGCGACAAGAAGTTGCGCGCCGACTTCGGTCAGCAGCCCGCCGATCTCGTTGAGCAGGTCCGGCTCGGCGCCGACCGCGAGTTTGCGCCCGCCGATGTGGAAATGACCGTCCAGCATCGCGTCGACGAGCTGGCCGCGCTGGCGACGATATTTCATCGGCGCCGGTCGGCCGCTGATGTCCGTCAAGAACGTCATCAGCGCATCATTGGCCTCAAGCCCGCACAGCCGCTCGAATAACCGGAACGGAACGCCGGTCTTGCGTTGCATGGCTTCGGCGGCGCGCCGCATGTGCGCGCCAATCGCGATCGTCCAGCCGGCCTGACCCATCATCGATATTTCTTCGACGCCGACGCCGCCGATCGTCGTCGGGGTGAAATCATCCGGTATGTGGCCGTCAAGCGAACCGGCGAGATCGGGCAGAAAAGTCGGCTCCAAGCCGAAATCCTCGATGATCGTGCGCAATTCATCGAGATCGCCGGGCGTCAGGTGACAACCAGGCAGCACGTTGATTTTTGTCGGATCGCGCCGTGCGGCGCTCTTCGGCGCCTCGACCATCGTCTCGACGATGCGCATCACGGTCTTCTCCCAGCCGTCCTGGAACGCGTCCTTAAAGTCGGGCGTCGAGACATAGACGATTGGCAGATGCGCGACCGCCGCGTTCTTCTCGCGAATAGTTTTGATGTAGCCGTCGACGTCGTCGCCCTTCGTCTCGGTGACCCCCGTCGAGCAAATGCCGATGATCTCCGGCTTCGTGCGGTTGTAGATGTTGAGCACCGCTTGCTCGACATTTTCATAGCCGCCGAGGACCGTCGCGACTTCGCTCATCGCGGTCGTCTGCATCGGGATGGCTTCCTTAAAGTGCCGCGTGAACAGCACCAGGCCAAAAGACGTGCAGCCCTGCGAGCCATGCAGAAGCGGCATGGCGCCCCGCAGGCCCATGAACGCGAGGGCGCCGCCGATGGGCTGGCTCATCTTGAGCGGATTGACCGAACAGGCCTTCTTGCTGACGGAGACGTTCGCCATTGCGTTACTCCGCCGCGATCGCGTGAGAGGCCGAGACCATCCGCTCGAGAATTTCCTCGATGCGCACGGCGCAGGCGCCGCAGCCGCCCGAGGCGTTCGTCGCGTCGCGCACGCCCTCGACAGTCGAGAGGTGGTTCGCGAGGATCGCATCTTCGATCACCCCGAGCTCGACGCTCTTGCAATTGCAGATCTTTTTCGCGCGGCGAACCTCTTCCGCCTTCACCGGATCGGCGGCGAGCGCCGCCGCCTCGGCTTCCGCCTGCGCCATCGCGCGGCTTTGCCAATTCTCGCCGGATTTCTCCCAAGGCGCCGGCTTGCGCACCTGCGCCCAAACGGGATTGTAAAGCGCCTTGTCGATTTCTTCGACGAGCTTCACCATGCCGACATAGCCCATATAGGCATGATGCCGCTCCTGGTTGATGTCGAGCCAGGGCATCGAGGCTTTCAGCGCGATGAACTGCGAGCGGCCGCCCGAAAGCATGATGTCGGCGCGCGCATCCTTGAGCATCTTGTACATTTCGCGCGGCGTCATATCCTCGATCATATGGGCGTCCTGACCCATCAGCTCCTTGATGCGCTCCTTGTCTTCCTTGGTCGACTTCTTGACCGACGTGCCGACAAGTTCGAGACCCGCCTCTTGCAGCGCGGCGACGACCGACCAGGATTTGACGCCGCCGGTGATCAGCAGCACTTTCTTCCCCTCGAAGCGCGGTTTGTATTTGGCGATCGCCGCCCAGGCCTTGGCCTCTTCCCGCGCAATCAGCGCCTCGGTTCGATCCATCAATTCAGCGGGCGCGCCGCGCTCGATCAGCATGCGCGCGATCTCGCGCAATGAGTCGCTGCTATCTTCTATGCCGTAGAAGGACCCTTCGAAGAAGGGGATGCCGTAGCGCTCCTCCATCTTGCGCGCCACGTTGATCATCGCCTTGGAGCACACCATCATCGCCGCCTTGGCGCGATGCGAGGAGGCGACCTCCTTATATTTTCCGTCGCCGGAGATGCAGGCCATAATGCGAATGCCGAGCTCGTCGAGCAGCGGCTTCACCTGCCACAATTCGCCGGAAAGATTGTATTCGCCGATGATATTGAGGTCGTAGGGCGTCGTATATTCCGGCTCTTCCGTGCCGATCACATGTTGCAGAAGCGCCTCGCCCGCAAGCTTGTTGCCGAGATTTTTCGGCCCGACGAAGCCCGGGGAGTTGATCGGAATGACCGGCTTATTGAATTTCTCGCGCGCCGCTTTGCACACGGCGTCGATATCGTCGCCGATCATTGCGGGCACGCAGGTCTGATAGACGAAGATCGCCGGCGGATCGTATTTTTCGATGATCTCGCGGATCGATTTGAACAGCCGCTTCTCGCCGCCGAAGACCACGTCGGTCTCGTTAATGTCGGTGGTGAAGCCGGTGCGCCACAGATTCGAGCCGGAGGACTTCGCGCCGCGATTGTCCCAGCTATTGCCCTCGCAAGCGATGGGGCCGTGCACGAGATGGGCGACGTCGGTGAGTGGTTGAAGAGCGATCTTGGCGCCGTCAAAGGCGCAACCGCCGGCCGCGCCGCCGGGTTGCAATTGCTTGGTGCATCCCTTCTTGCGTTCGGCTTCCGATTTGTTCGCGTTCTTACCGCAGCCCGGCTCGTTGAAAACGTCCTGGATCGTGGCCGAAAGCGAACTCATGCCTCTTCTCCTTCACGTTGCGACAGCGTCACTGCAAGCAAGTTGTGGCTCCCGCTGCAAAGCGGGAGCCAAATCGTCTTAACGGATGATGTCGAAGCTATAGTCGCTCTTCGCGGGCACGTTGGTGGTGGCGTCGATCGATTCGAAAATACGATCGAGGATCCACACCAGAACATTCAAGCCGCCCTGATAGCCCCACACCGGATAGCGGTGGTGATGATGGCGATCGAAGATCGGGAAGCCGATGCGGATCAGCGGCGTGCCGGTGTCGCGCTCGAGATATTTGCCATAGGTGTTGCCGATCAGGAAATCCACCGGCTCGGTGAACAGCAGCGAGCGCATGTGCCAGAGATCCTTGCCCGGATAGACGTGGCAATTCTGCCCGAACGGCGAGGAGTCGAACAGCGCCTGAACTTTTGCCGCCCAAGCCTTGCTGCCATTCGTGGCGAGCACATGCGTCGGTTCGGCGCCAAGCTCCAGCAGGAAGCCGGCGAGGCCGAGGCACAGATCCGGATCGCCGTAGATCGCGAATTTCTTGCCGTGAATATGGGCGCTCGAATCGGCCACCGCGTCAACGAGACGACCACGCTCGCGCGCCAGCTCTTCGGGGATCGGCTTGCCGGTGATGCGCGACAGCGTCATGAGGAGTTTGTCAGTCGCCGAGACGCCAATCGGGTGATTGAAGGCGGCGACTTCCTGCCCATGCGCGGCGATCAGCGGCAGCGTCTTCTCGGTGCAATATTCCTGCATCGAGATCGTCGCCTTCGCGTTGATCGCGCTCGCAGCCTCTTCCAGCGTCGTGCCGCCGTCATACATGCGGAACTCGCCGTCAGTCGGCGTGTCGAAGACTTCGCTGTTGTCGGCGAGGATTGTGTAGTCGATGCCCATCAAGCCGAAGATGCGCTTGACTTCGCGCATGTTGCCGACCGTGTAGCCGTCGAAGCCGCCGATGAAGTTGATCTTATCATTCGCCGAGCGCTCAAGCTTCGCCGTCGTGCCCGCCTTGCCGTCCCAGAAGTGCTCGATGATGCCCTTCAGCGCATTGTCGTAGCCGGTGACGTGGCTGCCGACGAAGGCCGGGGTGTGAGCGAAGGGAACGTCGTATTCCGCCGGAACCGAACCCTTTTCCTTCGAGGTCTTGATGAAGGCGTTCAGATCGTCGCCGATGACTTCCGCCATGCAGGTGGTCGAGACGGCGATCATCTTCGGCTTGTACATGTTGTAGGTGTTGGCTAGGCCGTCGATCATGTTGTTGAGGCCGCCGAACACCGCCGCGTCCTCCGTCATCGACGAGGACACGCAGGAGCTCGGCTCCTTGAAGTGTCTCGACAGATGGCTGCGATAATAGGCGACGCAGCCCTGCGAGCCATGAACGAAGGGAATCGTTTGCTCGAAACCGACGGCGGCGAAGACCGCGCCGAGCGGCTGGCAGGCCTTGGCCGGATTGACCGTCAACGCCTCGCGCGCGAAGTTCTTCTCGCGATATTCGGGGGTCTTGGCCCATTCCCGAACGCGTTCCACTTCGGCCGGATCGCGCGGGTTTTCGAACATCTTCTTTTTATTCGCCAGCATCTGCTGGTACTCGGGACCTCTGAAGAGGTCGAAATGGTCTAGGACGTGTTCTGCGCTCTGCGGCATGGTCGAACCCTCGCGTCATGCATTTCGGGGAGCCGGCGCGCGCCTTCGCGACGCGCCGGCGCTGATTTATTCCGCGGCCTGGAGCAGCGGCAGTTCCTCGGTCTTCCAAGGCGCCTTGGTCATTTTCCAGACCGGCGAGTTGATCGCCATGTCCATGTCCCGCGCGAAGATCGCGAAACCGTCATAGCCATGGTAGGGGCCCGAGTAGTCCCAGCTGTGCATCTGACGGAAGGGCACGCCCATCTTTTGGAAGACGTATTTTTCCTTGATGCCGGAGCCGACGAGATCGGGCTGGATCTTCTCGACGAATTTTTCAAATTCGTAGCCGGTCACGTCGTCGTAGATCAGCGTTCCATCCTTAACGTAATGCTGGGCGGTGCGCTGATAGTCGTCGTTATGGCCGAATTCATAGCCCGTGCCGACGACTTCCATGCCGAGGTCTTCGTAAGCGCCGATCACGTGACGCGGGCGGAGGCCGCCGACGAACAGCATGACCGTCTTGCCTTCCAGACGCGGACGGTATTTGGCGATCACCGCGTCCATCAAGGGCTGATATTTGGCGATGACCTGCTCGGCCCCTTCCTTGATCTTGTCGTCGAAATAGCTGGCGATCTTGCGCAGCGACTCGGCGATCTTGCTCGGGCCGAAGAAGTTATATTCGCACCACGGAATGCCATACTTTTCTTCCATGTGGCGCGAAATATAGTTCATCGAGCGGTAGCAATGCAGAACATTCAGCTTCGCCTTCGGCGTCGCTTCCAGTTCGGCCAGGCTGCCGTCGCCCGACCATTGCGCGATCACGCGCAGGCCCATCTCTTCGAGCAGAATGCGCGACGACCAGGCGTCGCCGCCAATGTTGTAGTCGCCGATGATGGCGACGTCATAAGGCGTCGGCTCGAAGCGCGGCGCGGCGTCGGGAGCAATCTTGTCGAACACCCAATCGCGGATCGCGTCGTTGGCGATGTGATGGCCGAGCGACTGAGAAACGCCGCGGAAGCCCTCGCAACGCACCGGGACGATGGTCTTGCCATCGTATTCCTTCGACTTTGCCTTCGACACGGCCTCGATATCGTCGCCAATGAGGCCAATCGGGCATTCCGACTGAACGGTGATGCCGTTGTTCAGCGGGAACAGCTCCTGGATCTCGTCCATGATCTTCGCGAGCTTCTTGTCGCCGCCGAAGACGATGTCCTTCTCTTGGAAGTCGGACGTGAACTGCATCGTGACGAAAGTGTCGATGCCAGTCGTGCCGATGTAATAGTTACGGCGCGCCGCCCAGGAATATTGGCCGCAGCCCACCGGGCCATGGCTGATGTGGATCATGTCCTTGATCGGACCCCAGACGACGCCCTTCGAGCCGGCGTAAGCGCAGCCGCGAATGGTCATGACGCCAGGGATGGACTTGATGTTCGACTTCACGCCGCAGTCCGGCTTGCCTTCCTGATGCACGTTGAGGTGCTTGGCGCGGCGCTTGGCGGTCTTCTCGGGGTAAACCTTCAGAACTTCTTCGATGAGCGCTTTGTTGCGGTCCTTGATCTCCGCAACGCTCAATGTGGGCGAAACACTCATTTGATGTCTCCTTTAATGCTTTCTGGATTTCAGCTCGACCTCCCGCTTGGCGGGAGGTCGACGCTCATGCGCTGACGGGTTAGGCGATCGCCTGGAGTTCGGACGCGGTCTTGCCAATCTGGCTCTCATCGACCGCCTTCATGATGCCGTGCTCCATCAGCATATCTTCGAGCTCGTCCATCGTGATCGGCGTCGGAATGATGCCCTTGCCCTGGTTGGCGTGGATCTTCACCGCAAGACTGCGGTAATGATTCGCCTGCTGCGACTCCGGCGCATATTCCAGCACCGTCATGCGGCGCAGCTCCGCGTGCTGCACGATATTGTCGCGCGGCACGAAGTAGATCAGCGTCGTGCCAAGCTTCTTCGCCAGAGCTTCCGCAAGCTCCAGCTCCTTGTCGGTCTGACGCTCGTTGCAGACCAGACCGCCCAGGCGCACGCCGCCGGAATTGGCGTATTTCAAAATGCCCTTGGAGATGTTGTTGCCGGCATACATCGCCATCATCTCGCCAGACATGACGATGTAGATTTCCTGCGCCTTGTTCTCGCGGATCGGCATGGCGAAACCGCCGCAGACCACGTCGCCGAGCACATCGTAGGACACATAGTCGATGTCCTCGTAAGCGCCGTTTTCCTCGAGGAAGTTGATCGAGGTGATGACGCCGCGGCCCGCGCAGCCAACTCCAGGCTCCGGTCCGCCCGACTCGACGCAACGAATGTTGAGATAGCCAACCTTCATCACTTCTTCAATTTCCAGATCCTCGACGCTGCCCGCATTGGCGGCGAGGCTCAGGATGGTGTCCTGCGCCTTGGCGTGCAGGATGAGGCGCGTCGAGTCCGCCTTCGGATCGCAGCCGACGATCAAAATGCGATGACCCATCTCGGCCAGAGCGGCGAGCGTGTTCTGGGACGTCGTCGACTTGCCGATGCCCCCTTTGCCGTAAAATGCGATTTGCCGTAGTGACGACATGTCTATCTCCTCTTGGGCCCCTACTCACTGCCGCAGCTCTCTCGCGGCGCCTTGCTTCGCTGCCGAGTTAGAGAAGAACTCCCAGTAAGAGGTTCTCTGCGACGGCCCTCGATTCTTTCGAGCCGGTCCCTCTTTCGCAATGTCCATGCCAGCACTTGCGGAGAGCGGCCGCCAAACAAACACATATTAGAATCAATTATTTGTGGATGACCTGCAGCGGGTCGTTCGATGTCAAAAAGCTAACAACGATGTGATGTGGGCGACAAAGTTATTGCCAACGGCGGTCGAAAGTTTTCGGGCGCTTTTTCTCCGTTGAAGTGTGGTTCTGAAAGGCCCGCTGTCTTGAGAAAGGCGGCGCAATGTCGAACCCGAACTGAAGCGCGCCGCGCGCCTTCCGGTTTGGGGGGTGCAGCCATGGCAAGATCGTTGCTTCCAGAATCAATCCGGCGAGTCGCGCGCTTAGGACAAACCGCGGCGGCTTACAGACGCGGTTGGAGCATAAGACACAATGTCAGCAGTCATCAGCCTGCAGGATCGCGGCGTTGTCGAAATTGCCGGGGCCGACGCGACGAAATTCTTGCATAATCTCGTCACCAACGACATCGCCAAACTCGCCCCGGGCGACGCCCGCTTCAGCGCGCTCCTGGCGCCGCAGGGAAAGATATTGGTCGACTTCCTGGTCTTCGTCGAAGGCGAGGGCGAGACGCGCCGATATTTTCTCGATTGTCCGAGCAGCTTGGAGCCGGATCTCCTGCGCCGCCTCGGCATGTACAAGCTGCGCGCGACGGTGAGCGTCACATCCAAGAGCAGTGAATTCGCAGCCTTCGCCGTTCTCGGGGAAGCGCGACCGGATATTCCCGCGCTGGCGATAGCGCGGGACCCGCGCTCCGAGATGCTGGGCTGGCGACTGATCGCGCCGCGCGGCACGAAGGCGGAAGACGCCCGCGAAGACTATGAAGCGGCGCGGATCGCCGCGGGGGTTCCGCAAGGCGGGGTCGATTTCGCCTATGGCGCCGCATTTCCTCACGAAGCGAACATGGACCTGCTCGCCGGCGTCGATTTCACCAAGGGATGCTATATCGGCCAGGAAGTGGTCTCACGCACGAAGCATCGCAACCTCGCGCGCAAGCGCGTCACGCCTTACCATGTGGAAGGCGAGGCTCCGGCGCCCGGAACTAAAGTCATGGCGGGCGAGATCGAAATCGGCGTGGCGGGCTCACACAGCGGCGATAGGGGCCTCGCGTTGATCCGCCTGGACAGGCTCGCCGACGCAATGGCGGCCGGAACGGTCCTGACAGCCGGCGGCGCGTCCCTGGAATTCGTCGTGGGGCGGGCTGCGAGTTGAAGCCGGCTTAAAACGGATGCGGCGGCGCCAATGGCGCGACGTCGACGGCAGGCAGTCATCCCTTCAATGCCTCGCCCGCGAGACGCTCGCGGGCCGCTTCCGCGACGAGCGGATCGCTGTCATTGATCAAATGTCCGATTTCTTCCACGTTCAGTCTGGTCGCGATGTAATGGCGCACGCGCCAGTCGGCGTCGTCTCTCAAATCCAACAATTGTTCGGGCGTCATCCTTTGCGCCGCTTCAAGGCGCACTTCAGCGTTCGAATCTCGACACATTCGCCCGAGCCACTGGGCGTCGATCCGTTGCGCGACAATCCGGCGCACTTCCACTTCCGGGTCATCGAACATCATCACCAGCAGCGCCGGCGCGACCTTCCGCGCGATGACGATCCGCACGTAATAATCCTCATCCTGCATCATCGGCAGAAGGTCTGGATCATCAAGCAGAGTTGCGACGCGGATGCGCACCTCGCGATGCGGATCGTTGCGCAATTCGCATTGATAGCGCGCAGGCAATCGCCGCACGGCTTCCCAGCGCACGGTTTCATCGGGATCCGACAATAAGCGCGGCAAGAGAAACGGATTGGCGAATTTCGCCGCTATGGCGCGCACTTCGAAATGTGGATGCGAGAGATAGCCGTCGGCGAGTTCGGGATTCCAATTGAAGAAGCGATCGATGCGCCGAGCATATCGGTCGTGCACACAGGCTTTGCGCAATTCGCACCGCCCCGCGGCCAGCAGGTCTCGATGCGTGCAGTTCGCACAATCGATATCCAGACCGCGCCAGTCGCGCGCTTCGTCGATCTCACGCGTCATCTTCGAGGCCGATTCTATCGAGAATGCCGAGAAGCACCTTGGCGCCAATCTTGTCAGTTGGGTCGAGTTCGAGAAGTTTTGCGATGGCGACCCGGCTTTCCTCGAGCTCGCCCAGACGCATCTGCAAATAGGCGTAGCCCTTCAAGGTAAAGAGGAAGAAGCGCGGCAGCATTTCGTCATAACGATCGAAAACCGCGTCCTGCGCCGAGGCGCGTCGCCAATCTCGCGGCATGTTGTTTTCGCGCGCCGCTTTTTCCAGACAGCGATTGGCGATCTCCAAAGCTTCTCGCAATCTGCCTTTGTAAAAGTAAAAGCGATAGAAGCCGATCAACACCGCGGCATGATCCGGGGCCCATTGCTGGGCCTGACGTAAGTAACGCTCCGCCGTTTCAGAGTCGGCGTAGGTTTCGCTGGCGAGATGGAGAAATTCTTCGGCCTCCAGCGGCAGGCCCTCGCCAAGCAGCGCCCCGGCGAGAAGTTCCTTCTCGTCGGGGCTTAGAGCGGCTTGCTCGCCATTCACCATGACGCGCGCCTTTAATGCACATGCTCCACGACAGGCCCGCTGGAGCTCTTGCACGATCCCGTGTTTTTTGGATCGTGAAAGACCAGCCCGCCGCTCGAAGAGGAATCCGCGAAGTCAATCGTGACGCCATCGAGCAGCAGGCGGCTTTCCGCCGGCAGGAAGAACTTCACGCCTTCGACGACGAATTCCTGATCGCCGGCGCGCGGCGCGGCTTCGACGTCAAACAGCGCGCTGAGCCCAGAGCACCCGCCCGGCGACACCATCAAGCGAAAGCCTCCGCCTGGGTTGACGCTGAACTGGATCATTCGCCGGATGAATTTTTGTGCTGCCGGCGTAAGCGTAAATTTCATTGCGGCCTCCTCAAGCCGGTGCTTGGTAACGGGGATAGGCGTTGTCGATCACGCAGGTATTGTCGACCGGGCAGACCGCCGCACACTGCGGCGCGTCGAAATGGCCGATGCACTCCGTGCATTTCTTCGGATCGATGACGAATGTGCCGTTCTTCTCGGTGATCGCCACATTCGGGCATTCCGGCTCGCAGGCCGAACAGCTCGTGCACTGCGACGCGATGATCTTAAGCGTCATGTCTTGCTCCTTAGCTTGGTTCCTTGACGCATTCTCAGGCCGCGTTGATCAGCGCGCCCTGTCGAATTTCGGCGTCGCCGCGCTCCTGATGTTCGATTTCGCCGCTGTTCACCTTGTCGAGGTAGGCCTTGAACCAGGCGATCGCCGACTTCTCGATGAACTCATGGGCGAATTGATCGACGGGCTCGATTCCGGCCTTGATCAGGTCGTTCTTCGGGCAACCGCCGATCTTCGCGACGAACACCGCATGGCAGTCGTTGATAGCGCGGATAACCGTCTCCAGACTGTCCTCGTCGCCATATCCGCCCTGGCAGTAGAGATCGACTCGGCGATGTCCGACGAATTTCGCGCCCGAGGTCGAGAGTTCGTAGACCTGGAACTCTTTGGCGTGACCGAAATGTTCGTTGATGAGGCCCGAACCCTTCGTCGCCACGGCGATCAGCAGTTTGATGTCGCTCGCCGCGCCGGCCAGCGTCGCCAGCTCTTCCTGTTTCGCGGCCACTTTGGCGACGCGCTCTTCTTCGACCTTCTCCTGATAGGCCTTGCGCGACTCGAGATCGTAATCGACCTCCATCGCCATGATCTTTTCGGTGGTGAACTCAGCGCTGCGATCTTCGCCGAGCAGGCCGACCGCGTCGGCGCGGCACTGGCGACAGTGGCGCATCATATTCATCTCGCCTTCGCAGCTGTCCTGCAGCGCCTTCAGCTCTTGCGCCGACGGACCGCGCTGGCCGTTGAGGCCGAACACCGTGCCGTGCTCCGGAGCCGAGATCAGCGGCATGATGTTGTGCAGGAACGCGCCGCGAGATTTGACGGCCTTGTTCACTTCGACGAGGTGCTTGTCGTTGATCCCGGGGATCATCACCGAATTCACCTTGCACAGAATGCCGCGCTCGGTGAGCATTTCCAGGCCCTGCAGCTGTCGGTCGGTGAGAAGCTTCGCCGCTTCGACGCCGGTGTAGCGCTTATGCTTCCAGAACACCCAGGGATAGATCTTCGCGCCGATTTCCGGATCGACCATGTTGATGGTGATCGTGACGTGATCGACGTTGTAGCCGGCGATCGTGTCGACGTGATCCGGCAAGGCGAGGCCATTGGTCGACAGGCAAAGCTTGATATCTGGCGCGGTGCGCGAGATCAGATCGAATGTCTTGAAGGTTTTTTCCGGATTGGCGAGCGGATCGCCCGGGCCGGCGATGCCCAAAACCGTCATTTGCGGAATGGTGGAGGCGACGGCCAAAACTTTCTTCGCGGCCTGCTCCGGGGTCAGCTTCTCGCTGACGACGCCGGGGCGCGATTCATTGGCGCAATCATATTTGCGGTTGCAATAATTGCACTGGATGTTGCAAGCGGGCGCGACGGCGACGTGCATGCGCGCATAATGATGGTGCGCCTCTTCGCTGTAGCAGGGGTGGTTCTTGACCTTCTCCCAAATCTCCGTCGGCAGGTCGCCCTCTCCGGCCCCAGAACCGCAGCTCGCCTTGCCGCTGCCGCCCGACGTGCCGCAACCCTTGTGCTCGGCGATCTTCTGCATCACGTCGCCCATGGCGACCGCCGCGTTCACCCCTTCAGCTGCCTCCGCCGTTCCAACATCCAGAGACGTCATGGCTTTGCTTCCTTCTATCGCTGCAAAGTCGCCTATGCCGACTCTCGGCTGAGACGCACCGTTGCATCAGTTTGTCGGAGGGATCGCAACAACCATGCCAGCGCCTCAACTAACAATTCCCTTTATTAATCAGAGATATATCGTGAACCAACAATGTAAATATTCAAACACGTCCCTACATTCTGTGTGGCGACACTTGTTACAGATTCAACATCGTGGACAGGTTCGGTGGCGCTGGGCTGCTCATTCGCTCAGACGAGCATCTGCCGCATTATCCATGTCGAGGCATTTGCGCCGACGCCGCATTGTCCAGATAGACGAGCGGCTACCGTGGATTTTACGTCCAAATCGGAACGTCACGACGCAACCGAGCGACGTCATGGATGCGTCGCTCACAGGTTGTTGGATTATGGTCGCATTCTCAGCCGCTCGGAAACGAGCGCCGATAGAGCATCTCGAACGCTGCGATTCGCCACGGCGTCGATCACTTCCCCAATGAAGGCTTCCGTCAGCAGCGATTGGGCTTCCGCTTGGGGAATCCCCCGCGCCATCAGGTAAAAAATCAAGTTCTCGTCCAGCGCGCCGACGGTCGAACCATGCGCGCATTGCACGTCATCGGCGAAGATTTCCAGCTCCGGCTTGCAGTTGGCCTGCGCCCCTTCGGACAACAACAGGGTACGGGCCATCATGCGCGCGTCGGTCTTTTGCGCGCCGGGCCGAACCAGGATCTTCCCCTGAAACACCGCCTGCGACGAATCATCCAGCACGGATTTGAACAGCGCCTTGCTTTCCGAACGTTCCGCCGCATGATCGAGGAACAAGGTCGCGTCGGCGTGCTCCTTGCCCTTCAATATGTTGGCCCCGCGCAGGCCGGCATGGGCGCCCTGCCCGTTAATGTTGATGAAGGACTGATTGCGCAACACGGCTCCGCCGAGATTGAACCCGAAATCGCTCAGCTGGGCATCGGCGGCGAGTGAGGCGACGAATGTCGAGACATGCATGGCGGCGGCGCCTTCGCGACTGATCTTGAGTCGCTCGAGGGACGCGCCCTCTTCCAGCACAATTTCGGTCGCGGCGTTCACATGGTATTCCTGCGCCGTTTCGCCCTCAAAGCTCTCGATCAGAGTCGCCCGCGCGCCTTTTTCCACAATGACAAGCGAGCGCAGGAAATAGGTCGCCGGCTGCGCGCCCGCCACGAAAACCAATTGTATCGGCCTGTCCACGCATACGCCGGCGCCGACCCGAATAACGACGCCTTCGCCCATGAAGGCGGTGTTGAGCGCAAAGGCCGGATCGTCGACCTCGCCCACATTCCCGATCTGTGCCGTCGTCCCGGCGTCGCCCTTGGCTAAGGCCTCCGACAGCGACACGACGCTCAACCCTGCTTCCAAATCGCCAAGATCGGAAAGCTCCGGAACGAAATAGCCGCCGACGAAGACGAGCCGCCGCGCCGAGACGCCCTCAAGAACCGCCGCACTCCGGGCGCTTTGCTTCGCGCTATCTTCCGGCGGCGCGGCCAGGGGCTTCACGTCGCGCAGCAGGGCGCGCAAATCCGTGTATTTCCACGCCTCGTCGCGTCGGTTGGGGAGGCCGGTCTTCGAAAACGCGTCGAAGGCGGCGGTGCGCAGCTTCGCAAGCTGCGGCGCGCCGGCGCTTTGCTGCATGGCGAAGATTTCCGCCAGCCGAGCCTCGGCGTCGGTGAGTTTGCGAGTGGTCGGTGCGTTGCCCATGACTTATGCCGCCTCGCTTTGGTAGCGCGCGTAGCCCGTTTCCTCGAGCTCCAGAGCAAGCTCCTTCCCGCCGGTCCGCACGATGCGGCCGGCAGACTGCACATGAACGACGTCCGGCGTGATGTAATCGAGCAGCCGCTGATAATGGGTGATCACAACGATGCCGCGGTCCTTCGAGCGCAATTGATTGACGCCGTTGGAGACGACTTTCAGCGCGTCGATGTCGAGTCCCGAGTCGGTCTCGTCGAGGATGCACAGCTTTGGTTCGAGCAGCATCATCTGCAGCGTCTCGGCGCGCTTTTTCTCTCCGCCCGAAAAGCCGACGTTCACCGGACGCCGCAGCATCTCCATGTCCATGTCGAGGATCTTGGCGAGCTCCTTGACGCGCTTGATCAGATCGGGCGAAGACATTTCCTCCTCACCGCGCTTCTTGCGCTGCGCGTTGAGCGCGGCGCGCAGAAAGGTCATCGTTGCGACGCCCGGCACCTCGAGCGGATATTGAAAGGCGAGGAACAGTCCGGCGGCGGCGCGTTCGTCGACGCTCATCTGCGACAGATCGGCGCCGGCGAGCAGCGCCTGTCCCTCGGTGATTTTATAGCCGGGCCGGCCGGAAAGCACATAGGACAGCGTCGATTTGCCCGAGCCGTTCGGCCCCATGATCGCATGCACCTCGCCCGCCTTCACGGTGAGGTCATAGCCATTCAGGATCTGCTTGCCGGCAATCTCGGCCTTGAGGTCGCGAATTTCCAGTAGCGCCGTCATTCCACCACTCCCACTCTTATAGAGGCGTCAGCCGACGCTGCCTTCGAGACTGACCGAGATCAGCTTTTGCGCTTCGACCGCGAATTCCATCGGCAGTTGCTGCAACACGTCGCGCACGAACCCATTGACCACCAGCGCGGTCGCATCTTCCTGCGATAGGCCACGCTGCATGCAGTAGAACAAAACGTCCTCCGAGATCTTTGAAGTCGTCGCCTCATGCTCGAACACGCAGGACGGATTCTTCGCTTCGATGTAGGGGATCGTGTGCGCGCTGCAGGCGTCGCCGATGAGCAGCGAGTCGCAATTGGTGAAATTGCGGGCGCCCTCCGCCTTACGATGCGCCGAGACGAGCCCCCGATAAGCGTTCGACGAGCGGCCGGCCGAAATGCCCTTGGAGATGATGCGGCTCGTCGTGCCCTTGCCGAGATGAATCATCTTGGTGCCGGAGTCGACCTGCTGGCGACCGTTGGAGATCGCGATCGAGTAGAATTCGCCGCGCGAATTATCGCCACGCAACACGCAGCTCGGATATTTCCAGGTGATCGCCGAGCCGGTCTCGACCTGCGTCCAGCTGATCTTCGAATTGGCGCCGCGACAATCGCCGCGCTTCGTCACGAAATTATAGATTCCGCCCTTGCCGTTCTCGTCGCCAGGATACCAATTCTGCACGGTCGAATATTTGATTTCGGCGTCGTCGAGCGTCACGAGTTCGACCACCGCCGCATGCAACTGGTTCTCATCACGCTTGGGCGCCGTGCAGCCTTCGAGATAGCTGACATAGGACCCTTTGTCAGCGATGATGAGCGTCCGCTCGAACTGCCCGGTGTTCTTTTCGTTGATCCGGAAATAGGTCGATAATTCCATCGGGCAGCGCACGCCGGGCGGGATATAGACGAAAGAGCCGTCCGAAAACACCGCGCTGTTCAGCGTCGCAAAATAGTTATCAGAGGTCGGCACCACGGTGCCGAGATATTTGCGCACCAGCTCGGGATGCTCGCGCAGCGCCTCCGAGATCGGGCAGAAGATCACCCCGACCTTCTTCAGCTCCTCCTTGAATGTCGTTGCGACCGAGACCGAGTCGAATACCGCATCGACGGCGACGCGCGGGCGCTCTTCGCCCTCCGGCCGTTCGACGCCGGCGAGGATTTCGCGCTCATGCAGCGGAATGCCGAGTTTTTCGTATGTGCGCAGCAGCTCCGGGTCGACTTCGTCGAGCGATTTCGGACCCGCCGTCGATTTCGGCGCCGCATAATAATAGAGATCCTGATAGTCGATCGCCGGGTAGTCAACGCGCGCCCATTTCGGCTCGGTCATCGTCAGCCAGCGACGATAGGCTTCGAGCCGCCATTCCAGCATCCATTCCGGCTCGTCCTTCTTCGCTGAAATGAAGCGGATCACCTCTTCGGAAAGACCTTTTGGGGCGAGGTCGGACTCGATGTCGGTGACGAAGCCGTATTTATATTGATCAGCGCCGACACGGCGAACCTGTTCAACTGTCTCTTGCACCGCCGCCATTTCGCTCTCCGTTCACTGTTGCGCTTCGTCCAGGCGCGCCTGGACGAGGCGCCTCACTTCCGGATCAGGATCGTCGCGCAGACGCGCCAGCAATTCCGTCCCGCATCGCTCCGCCACCAGGAAGCGGACTCGTAAATCGTCGTCGGCGACGAGCAGCCCCAGCTGCGCCGACGCCAATCGCTCTGCAATAATCATGCGCACGCGGGCTTCGGGATCGCGCGCCATGGCCGGGAGCTTGTCGAGGGCGATCCGGCGCGCCGCTTCGCATCGCACCTGCGGGTCGTCATCGTTCGTCGCGCCGGCGAGGATATCGGGCGGCGCGCGACGCGCGGCAATCAGGCGCACGCCGCTGTCTTCATCGAAGAGCAGCTTCACGAGGCCTGCGCCCTCGACGCGCTGGGCCATGGCCATGCGCACCTTGCGGTCGCTGTCGCCGATCAGTTTTTCTGCGAGTCGCAACGGCAGACGTTGCGCCACCATGGCTCTGACGTCTGGCTCCTCGTCATCGATCAGCGCGCGCAACTGAAAGACGCTCGCATATTTCACCGCGCCGACGCGCAGTTCAAAATAGGGATGATCGAGATATTTCGCAGATTCCTGCGGACTCGCGGCGAAGAACCTGTCTATGCGGCGGGCCCTTCGGTCGCGCACGCAAATCTGGCCGAGATCGCAAAGGCCTTTCTCGCGAATCTCGACATGCGGACAATCGCGGCAGGACAGGAAGTTTCCTAGCCAGTCGACGGCGTCCATGCGATCCATGCGATGCATCGCCCCGCTCAGCCGCGCTTAGAGCGCTATGCCGGCACGCATGTGTTTTCGACAGGGCAGACGACCGCACATTGCGGCTTGTCGAAATGCCCCTCGCACTCGGTGCATTTCTTCGGGTCGATGATGTACATGTCGTTCTTGAGGCGGATCGCCGCATTCGGACATTCGAATTCGCAAGCCCCGCACACCGTGCATTGTGAGGCGATAATTTTGTACGCCATGTCGCGATTCCTCATGGATTCACTGCAAGCTTTTCCACTCCCTTCAAATCGCATGCCAGTCGCGAACCACGCCTGTTTGCCTCCAGCGGCAAGCCGCGGAACGAAAGCAGATGCTCGCATCGGCGCCTGCAAGCTCGCCTGCCAAGGCCGGTCTGATTTGTCCCCCTCCAGGGGTCGTTGGGCCGCATGAACTGAACAAATGTTCTAAATGCGACAATCGCCTGACGCGGTCAGATGCGCTTTATTTCGATGTTGTATTTCTTCAGCGCATAGTTGACCTGGCGCAGCGACAGGCCGAGCAGACGCGCAGCCTTGGCCTGGACCCAGGCGGCCTTCTCCATGCCTTCGATGAGGCGCTCGCGATCGATCATCTTGCGGGAGGATGCGAAACCGTCGCTCTCCTCCGCCCCGGCGGCGTCCAGCGGCGACGAGTTCTCCTTGACGAAGGTCGGAATCGACGCAGCTGCGCCGTGGCTTACGGACGCGATCTCCTCAGGCGGAGCGGGGGCGCGCATCCCGGCCGGTTCGGGATGCGCATGCGGATAGGCGCCGCTGGCGCTGCTGGTCCACAGCAAGGCCGAGAGGCATTTGCCGGAGGCGCAGGCGAAGTCATGATCGACGATGGTTTCGTCGCGCGCCAAAGTCGCCGTGCGGCGCACGCAATTTTCCAGTTCGCGCACGTTGCCCGGGAAGTAGCAGCGTTGCAGCGTCTCGATGGCGCTCGCCGAGAGTTCGTGCTTTTGATCGTTTTCGCTGTTGAACGTCTCGATGAAATTGCGCGCCAGCAGCGAAACGTCGCCGGGCCGTTCGCGCAGCGGCGGCAGGAACACCGGCACGACGCTGATGCGGTAATAGAGGTCGGCGCGGAACTCGCCCTTCTCGACGGCCTCTTCGAGATTTTTGTTGGTGGCGAAAACGAAGCGGACGTTGACTTTTAAGGTCTTGGCCCCGCCGACCCGCTCGAATTCGCCTTCCTGCAGCACGCGCAGCAGCTTCGCCTGGAAGGCGGGAGAGATTTCGCCGATTTCGTCGAGCAGCAGCGTGCCGCCGTTGGCCAGTTCGAAACGACCCGCACGCTGTGCGACGGCGCCCGTGAACGCGCCGCGTTCATGACCGAACAGCTCCGATTCAAGAACGCTTTCCGGCAGCGCGGCGCAGTTCAGCTTGACGAAGGGCTTGGCGCTGCGGCGCGACAGGTCGTGCACCGCGCGTGCAAAAAGCTCCTTGCCTGTGCCGCTCTCGCCGCGCAGCAGCACGGTCGAATTGGACTTCGCGACGATGGCGATGGTGTCGAGCACTTCCATGATCGCCGGGCTCTCGCCGATGATGCCGGCGACGTCGGGCCGCTCTCCTCGAATCTCCTTCGGCAGGCACGAGACCAGCGCCTTTTCCAGCGTGCTGCATTCGTTTAGCAGCCGCTGCCGGTCGGCCGAAAACATGCGGTGCAGCTTCACCGTTTGGCCGATCAGATTGGCGATCATCGTCAATAAGCGCAGATCGGCGTCGAAAGCGTAGGAGATCCAATCTTCTGACGTGCGATTGATCGACAACGTCCCGACGACGCGGCTATCACTCTTGATCGCAACGGCGAGGAAGGAGACTTTCGCGCCGACCGCCCGGGTGATCGTCTCCGCGGCCGTCGCGAACAAGGCGTCGCGGGACACGTCCTCGACAATGACAGGCATGGCGGTGGCGACAAGCCGGTCGATCACCTTGGCCGGCAGCGTGTCAATCGGCTTGCTGCCGTCACGGCTGGTCCAACCCGAGGTCGCGACGATCTCCGGATTGCCATGCTGATCGAGGATCGTGATCATCCCCAATTTCATGTCGAGGAAGGAGCTGAGCACGGCGACGACGTTGCCCAGCGTCTGCTCGAGGCGGGCTGGCGCGGTCAGAATTTTTGAGATTTCATAGATGCCGAGCAGCGCCGTATCGGCGGACGGGGGTCTCGCGCGCGGCGGCTTTGCCGCCATGCCTTCTGTGAGCAGAGAGCGTGAAGTGGCTACGTCGTCCATGGCCGCCTTCCTCGAACAGCCGCCGTTAGCGCGAAGCCAAGGTTTCCGTTCGCACATGCGAGGATCGATTCCGATCGTCTCACGCGGTTCATAGTTTGTTTTATGCAAGAACCACGCAAAGCAGCGTCGTGTCGCCCCAGCGCAGCGCCCAATGTCGGGTTTGCGACAACGGCGGCGCTGCCACGGCCGAAGCGTGACATTCGCGCGACGATTTGTTGAGGTTGCGACATGGCCGTGTCATGCGCATCGATTACACGCTGCCCTGCGCCAATTCCTCGATCACTTTCCAACCGACGCTGCCCTGCGGATCGGCGCGGGAGAGGATATCGAGATATTCCTTTGCGGTTTCGTTGCGACCGCGCTTCAATTCGATGAAGCTTAGCGCCTTCAGCGTATAGAGAGCGAAGCGCGCCGGCCCGTCATGCGCCTCGGCCGTCGCCGGCCAAGCCGTAGGATCGCTCGGCCAACCCGCCTGACGCGTGGCCTCCTTCATGCCTTGAGCAGCGACGTCAGCGGCGTAGTCGAGACTGCCCATGTAGGTGTGGATTTTGTAGAGGCAGTAATAGGGCGCGAGTTCCTGCGGCGTCAGCGCCAACGCCTGCTTGAACAGGTTGTCGGCCTTCTCACGGTCGGTCCGATAGGCGACGACGCCCTGCTGCAGGAGTTCGTTGGTCTTTGGGTCGAGTTCGCCGAAGTTCACAACGTCAGCGTCGACGCGCGGAGTGTTCATGGCCGGCTCAAAGCAATCGCTGAGCCACATAGGGAGAGGGCATCGCAGACGGCGGTTTGCAAACGCATCGGCGATTTTCGCGCCCGCTCCGACGCCGACGGCGGTACGATCACGAGCGAGAAGACCGTCGGAATTGGCATGGCGCTTTATTGATCTCCCAAGCGCCTCTTGCCTGCTTGAAGAGCAATTTTGGCGCCTCTTCGTACAAAACGAAGGTCCATGACGCACAAATGGCACGCAGTTTGCGTGCGCGCCGGGCACGCGAGAGCCGCGGAACGCCAAGGCGCGCAATCGCGGACACAACCAAGCAAATGAACAAAGGGCCAGGAATGATACGCGAATTCCGCTACAAGGGGGAAACCTTCCGGGTGAACGCGCACGGCTCTCCGGGCCATGAGGAAGTGTTTATCATCCATTTGGTCGACGACGAGGAGATGGGTGAAATCTCCATCGACCGCATGACCGAGGAAAACGACAGAGACGCGCCGATCGACGCCATTTGCATCATGCTCTGCGACAAGCTGATCGCCGAACAGGACATCGCCTGCGCCGAACCCGAGGGGGCTTTCGTCTGGGTGGAAGGCAAGCGTATCCGCGACGTGCTCCCGAGCAACGAAGCCGCCCCACATTAACCACCGCGCGGCGCCAGCGAACCATCAAGGCGGAACCAAGCGCCGCGCGCGACTCTCTCTCCCCGGAAACGCCTCTTCCCAGCCGCCCCTCTGCTCTTTGCGCCCGACGAGTTTTCTCGCCTGCGGCGCATCGGCGAAATCCGCCAGCAGCGAATGGCGCTTGACGTTCGGCAGCCGTATGTAATCCGCACAGGGAGGACGGCTCCATGAGCGTCGAGAGCAACCGGCTCGGTCAGGAGACCAGCCCCTATTTGTTGCAGCACCAGCACAACCCGGTGCATTGGCAGGCTTGGACCGCGGAAACGCTCGCGCTCGCCAAACAGACGGGCAAACCGATATTGCTCTCTTCTGGCTACGCCGCCTGTCATTGGTGCCATGTGATGGCCCATGAATCATTCGAGGACCCCGACATAGCGGCGTTGATGAACGAATCTTTCATCAATGTGAAGGTGGATCGCGAAGAGCGGCCGGACGTCGACTATCTGTACCAACAAGCCCTGATGATGATGGGTCAGCGCGGCGGTTGGCCTTTAACGATGTTTCTGACGCCGGAGGGCAAGCCCTTCTGGGGCGGCACATATTTTCCGCCCTTTGCGCAGGGCGGGAGACCCGGCTTCGCCGAGGTTTTAAAAACCATCGCGGAGCTGTGGCGCACGCGCGCGAACGCCATCGAACATAATGTCGCCGAGCTCAGCGCGGGACTGGCCAGCCTGTCCGAAACGACTCCCGGAGAGCCGGTCTCTCCCGACCTCGTCGAGAGCATTTGCGCGCAGTTGGAGCAACGGCTCGACCACGTCGACGGCGGCTTCGGGGCGGCGCCAAAATTCCCGCAGGCGACCAGCCTCGACTTTCTCTGGAGGGCCTGGAAGCGGACGGGCCGCGACTCGTTGCGACAAGCCGTCGTTTTGACGCTCGATCATATTTCGCAAGGCGGCGTCTACGATCATTTGGGCGGCGGCTTCGCGCGCTACTCGACCGACAATCGATGGCTCGTGCCGCATTTTGAAAAAATGCTCTACGACAACGCGCAGCTGATCGAACTGCTGACGGAGGTCTGGCAAGACGAACGGCGTGAACTGTATCGCTTGCGCGTGACAGAAACGATCGAGTGGATGACGCGCGAGATGCGCGCGCCAGGCGGCGGGTTCGCCAGCAGTCTCGACGCCGACAGCGACGGCGAAGAAGGCAAGTTCTACAGTTGGAGCCAAACCGAAATACGAGACGCGCTGGGCGCACGCGCGCCGGTCTTCGAACGCGCCTATGGCGTCAGCCGCGAAGGCAATTGGGAGCACGGCAAGTCCGTCCTCAATCGCCTTGGATCAATCGAGTTGCTGGACGAGGAGGCCGAGGCGGCATTGGCGCGAGACCGCGCCGAATTGTTCTTGGCGCGTGAGCGCCGCGTGAGGCCAGGATGCGACGATAAGGTTCTGGCGGACTGGAATGGATTGACGATCGCCGCCATCGCGAAGGCGGCTTGCGTGTTCGAACGTGGGGACTGGCTCGACATCGCCATCGAGGCCTTCGAGTTCGTCAAGAGCGCGATGACCACGGACGATGGTCGTCTGCTCCATTCCTGGCGATGCGGACGCGCTCGTCATATGGCGGTCCTCGATGACTACGGCGCAATGTGCCGAGCGGCGCTGGCGCTCTACGAAGCCACCGGCGCGCCGTCCTATCTCGAATGCGGGCGACGCTGGGTCGAGCATGTGGAGCATCATTATCGCGATCGACATGGCGGCTATTTCTATGCCGCCGACGACGCTGATACGCTGATCGCGCGCGTGAAAATCGCCGAGGACTCCGCCCTTCCCTCCGGCAACGGCATGATGCTGCAGGTGCTGGCGCCGCTCTATTATTTGATGGGCGAGAGCGTCTACCGCGAACGCGCCGAGGCAAGCGCGAACGACTTTGCCGGAACGATTCGCCAGCGCGTTCTTGGTTTTTCGTCTTTGTTGAACGGCATGGACATGCTGCGAGAGGCGTTGCAGATCGTCGTGATTGGCGAAACGGACGCCGCGGATACGGCGGCGCTGAAGAGAGTGGTTTACGGCGTCAGTCGGCCCGGCCGGGTTTTGAACGTCATCGCACCCGGGGCCGCGCTGCCTCGCGCGCATCCGGCTTTCGGCAAAACCTTGCTCAGCGATCGCGCCACGGCTTATGTCTGCCGAGGAATGGTCTGCTCGCTGCCGATCGTCGAGCCGGACGCGCTCGCGGCGGCTCTGCGCGAGACCTGACGCACTTAACGACGCCGCCTATTCGCGCCGCCATACGCTCGCCAGCCAGGGCTGTTCGCCCGGCGGCGCGCCGCTGGGCCTGTAATAGCGCTCGACCTCGACGAAGCCCGCCGCCGAGCCGAACGCACGCCAGCTTTCGGGGGCGTGAAACACGCCATAGCGTCCATTGCTCCATCCCTCCTGATCCGCCCCATGCGGAATGGAGCTGAACAGGATGCCCCCCGGCTTCAGAGTGGCGTGGAGCGCGCGCAGGACACGTGGCAATTCACTGCGCGGCACATGAAACAGCGACGCATTGGCGAAGACTCCGTCAAAGTGGCGTTCAGGCAAATCGAGCGCGAGAAAATCCTGCAGCCACACCTCGCAACCGCTGTGGATGCGCGCCATTTCGACGAAACGCTGCGCTCCATCAAGCCCGACCGCGACATGGCCAAGTTCGGCGAGCGCCTTCAAATCGCGTCCCGGCCCGCAACCGAAATCGAGCAAGGTGAAAGGAGGCTCGCCGCGAATGTGGCCGAGCATCGCCGCAATATTTTGTGTGACGTCGTGGCTGCGCGTTCCCTCCCAGAACGACTCGGCGCGATGATTGTAATGCTGCAGCGTACCGCCCGTGACCGCTTTCAAATCTTCCAAGCTTGCAGCCATTGTGGGGCCTCCGAACAATCGTCTCGCTATCGACCGACGCCGCGAACACGTCGCGCTGCCTACCCGTCGATGTGGCGCAGGGAGCGACACGATCGCCTTGGAGCCTCGCGCGGGAGGACACGGCACATATGATGCTTGCCAGAGCCAACTTTGGGAACGGCTGAAGCACAGGCGGCCGGCGCCGCGACTGCGACAATTCTACACCAAACGGATCCGCGATGAGTGAACCGGTGCGCGCCGTCCTGATCGAGCTCGAAGGCGCCGCCGTTCCGATGGCTTTCGCGACCGGGACTCTCGTGCCGCTCGCGCAGGCGCGGCTTGGCGCCTTCATCGCGGAACATGCCTCGGACCCGGATGTGGAAGACGCCTTGGAGGAAACGGGGCGTCTCCTCGGCGGATTCGACTTGAAGCTCGAGGAAGCCGAAGCGCTCTTGCTGCGCTGGATGAAGCAGAATCGCAAGGCGACCCCGCTGAAGACGATACAGGGCCTGATCTGGCGAGAGAGCTATGAGGCAGGTGCGCTCAAAAGTGAGCTTTATCCGGACGTCGCAGAATCGCTGAGATCATGGGCGGCATCGGGCCGTCGCCTGTTTGTTTACTCATCCTATTCGAGATTGGCGCAGCAACTCTTGCTGAGCCACAGCGCCTCGGGCGATCTCACAAGCCTGTTCGAGGAATTCTTCGACACATCCATCGGTCAGAAAATCGAACCCGCCTCCTACCGCGCGATCTGTGAGCGTCTCGATTTGCCTTCGGGATCGGTGCTGGCGCTGTCGGGCGATGGGGAGGAATTAGACGCCGCGCAGTCGGCGGGCCTTGCGACGACGCTTATCGCGCGAGAGGGTTCCGCAGACAGTCGCCATGCGGTTTGCCCTGATTTTGCGTCATTGAATTTTGGGTCGTGACGCGCTCCCGCGCTGCCTCCGCCAAACATTGCTGAGGAGTTCGGGCAGATGGTGAAAGATGGCCAAGTTCACTCTTGAAACCAGAGACGGCGCCAGACAGGAAATCACCGGCAAGAATGGCGTCTCGCTGATGAAATTGATCCGGCGCGCCGGCGTCGAAGAGCTGGTCGCGCAATGCGGCGGCAGTTGCGCCTGCGCGACATGCCATGTCTATCTCACCTTGCCTCAGGGGATTGAAATGGCCGAGTCCGGACCGGCGGAAAACCGGATGCTTGCGACAGCCAGCCATCGCAAATTCAATTCGCGTCTCGCCTGTCAAATCAGGTTCGACGAGACGTTCGACGGAATGGCGATCCGCATCGCACCGGAGGATGCGACTGGCATTTAGTTCGACCCGCACGGTTTCGAACGTCGATGGCGTTGCAGCAAACGCTCCCGGGAAACCTCTATATGGTCTGGAACTTGCTCATTCGCCATGCACGCAGCGCCAAGATGCAGGGTGAGCATCCATGCCAATGAAGGAAGAAAGCGTTCTGCCCGGGAAGTGCTATCGGACGAAGGGCGGCGAAATCAACTCGGAAAAATACACGGTGATCAGCATCACCCGTGGGATCGTCACTTATCAAAGCTGGACCTCCGACCCCAATCGCTTGTCTCTGCGCACGAACACGGGCCTGAAGGCCTTCGCCGAAGTGCTGTTCAAGGAAATTCCCTGCCCGAACAGAGACCCGGGCCAAAAGATCGAATATTTCGATCCCTCATAGCAAAGACATTCTCTCCTATGGGGTCAGTCTCCTCAATCTCGGATCTCGTTCTGAATTGAAAAGATATCGTAGGGAGGATCGATGTCCGAATTGGCGTAGCCCAATGGCGGCGCGTCGCCGCTTCCGCCTGATGCGCCGGATCGGCGACTGATCCGGCCGATGTCGCCCCCATAAACATGGAAGATGATGGATGTTTGATCATCCAGCGTGTTGCGAAGCTCGAAGACCTCTCCGCTCCCGGACGAGCGGGCCTCCACGATGCTCGCTTGCAATAGACGGGACACGCCGGCCTGCGCGCTGTTCGTCGAAGAAGCATCGAGTTGCTGGCGGTTGACGGCGCCGCGCAGCACGCCCGCAATCTCCCAAACGGAAGGCTGAGAGATTGTCACGCAGGCGCCGCCTGACAAGATTGTGCTCACGACGGAGAACCGCTCGAGCCCGTCGCGATAGATCTGGAATTGCTGGCCTCCGGCGGGATTTGGAACGGCGAAGACCGTTGGCAGCCAATCGTCCGTCGTGAAGAGCCGAGCCATGAGATCGCGGCCGATCAGCAAAATCTCCCGCTCGCTTTCGGCGAGTTCGACCATCGACTGAATGTCCCAGATGAATCGCCTCAGCGAGGGAGGAACAGGGTCTCGCCCGACGACCCGAAAATTGGCATCGTCTGTATTCATCGCGATCATGATGTCGAACTTGTCCGCCCGCCGATCGTGAAATGACTTTGCCGCCGCGCGGGCTTGGTCAGCGGTTTTCAATGCCAGGCCATTTGAAAGCAAGCGTCGCGCCACGCGATCGTTCAACGCGTCATCTAACGCCGCAGTCAGCGGAAGAAATTGCCTCGCGCGCTCATCGTTCCTCCTGCGCACAAACCATTTCGATGGCGGATATCGCCACGTCGATGTCGCGTTCCTCGACTGTGAGCGGAGGAAATAAACCCAGGACCGACCCCATCGCGCGCGTGAGGAGCCCGTGCGTGGCCAGCTTCGCGCGCATGGGCTCCGCGTCTCCCGCGAGCGTTAGCGCCTGCATCAGTCCAAGGCCATCCAGCGCCGTAAAGGCTGCACGACGCCGATAAAACAAGGCGGACAGCCGGTCTTCGAGATACCAGCTTCGGTTCTGCACGCGGTCCTGAAAGCCTGGCGTCGAGAGAGCGTCGATTAGGGCGTGCCCGGCCAGAAGCGCGGCCTCGTCAGCAAGCGTCGAGCCGCCGAGCGCCCCTCGCGCCAGTCTTTGCGTGACGACGAGCGCAGCCAGCGGCGGGGCGTCTGCAGGCGAGTGACTGGCGACCATCAGGTCCGGGGTGACGCCGGTCCATTCGTGCGCCCAAAGCATGCCTGAGCGGCCGAAGCCGCAAAAAGTTTCGTCGAAGCCGAGTATGAGCCCATATTCGTCTGCGGTCTCGCGCAGTCTAGCGAGGACGCTTCCTGAAACGACCTCAAAACCGGCTTGCGTCCTGACCGGCGCGATCAGTATTCCCGCGGTCCTCACGTCGACTTCCGTCTGCACTGCAGCGTGATCGTCGGTTCGGAGAGTGACGATCTCGTCGTCGCCCTCAAGGCCAGGCGGAAGGCTGGCCGTTGCATCAGCAGGCCCGACGCAGACAATGAACCGTCGGCGCTTGGGGCGACCGACGAGGCGATGGTAACGCCGAGCCATTTCGACGGCGGAACGCCAGGCGTCGCGCTCGGAGGGAAGCAAAAACACGCGGTCGCCAAAAGAAACGGGCGAAATCTTCGCGCATAAAGCATCCGAAAGCGCCGCTGCTTCCGCCGCTGATTGCGGCGAACCTATCGGCGCATCCGTGCGGCGCGTTGATCCTGCAAAATTCTCCGGAAAGAAGAGCAATGCGCCGGAAAAGTCGAGCGGCGCGCCCCCGACGCATGTGTCGCCGACGACGGCCGGTTGGATTGGTCCGTTAGGCTCGCTCGTTGAATCTGAGAATGTGGCTGACATGTTGCTCTGAGCTCGCCATTGGTCGCCGCTCCGATGAGCTCGGGCAAGCGTGGCGTTTCAGGCGCCGTGTTCAATGAGGTCAGGGAGTCTTTTGGCGAGAGAGTTCAACACGCTCTGCGAGCCTTTGAGCATGACGTCGTAGACCGCGTCCGCCGTAGGGGCAGCGTCGATTCCGTCCTGCATAAAAACAAAATGCGTGCCGCCATTCGGCAGCTGCGAGATCGTCCATGTAACTGTCGTGTCGATGTATCGGCCAAAACCCTTCAGCTCGTCATCACCGCCCGACCAGCTGAAACGCAACATACGGCCGGGCTCCACAGCGAGAACCTGACATTTGAACTCGCCGTCCCAACGCTCGATCGGGCGGCTCCAGATCGTAAACTTGTGGCCGACCACCGGCTCAACGTCATTTGGAAAGAACCAAACGGCGAGCCATTCGGAATCTGTCATCGCGCGCCAAACGGCCTCGATCGGATGTTCGAGGTCCTTCTCCGTCGTGAGACTGCGTGTCTGTGTAGCGTCAAGCACCGAGTCCTGCTCCCGTTACCGCCTAGCAAGCAAGGCTCACGCCAAGACGCCGCGGCGCGGAATTCGACATCAAGCGATTGTCTCATTCTAAGCGCGATCCCGCGGCTCAGGTTCACGCGTAGCGTGCGCCTTTGGCTCCGAACATGCATGGCTCACGGCACAGCTCTCGCGAACGCTTTTGTACAAAAAGGCGAAGCGCGGGGTCGGGTCACGCATGAGCGCTCCGTATGACGGACAAAGAGGAATGGGTCGTCTGGAACGGCTCGATGGGAATATTGGATATGGCGACCATCGGCGATATCCAACATGACGAGAGCGGCAGGAAGGCGTCTCTGGCGCCGCCCTATGGCGTCGTGGGACCGTTCAGCCTTGACGAACTTGAAACGCTGGGCCGGATCGCCTTTGGCGAATGTCTCGTTATGTCGCGCCAGCGATGGCAGGAAGATCAGCTCAATCTGCGTCTCGAGGCGCGAGAAAAGCGCCGGACGCTATTGTTTCGGGCGGATATCGACGATGACCATGAACATCGCGAAATTTTAGGGCTGCCGTTCGAGGGCCTGCTCAATCTGTCCGAGATCAACGCCGCCTTCCGGCAGTTGGCCAAGACCGCGCATCCCGACGCCGGCGGCAGCGACGAAGATTACCGTCGTATCGTCGAGGCGCGCGACGCGCTGCTCAGGAACCTCACGTAACGGTTTGACGTAATTGATGACCGACTTTGGCGAAGACCCGGCCGCCAATCTGAGATCGAGACGCGCGTGGGAACAGGCCAGAATTCTTAAGCTTGGCGAGCGAGAAGTGATCGTTCCAGACATGGGCTAGACTGCCAATTTATAGCGAGAGCACAAGTCGACAGGGAACATCTAAGCCAGCGAAAAGTTCTAATGCTCGTGAGAGCTAGGCCCGGGGTCGGCTTTCCAAGGCGTCCTCCGCGATTGCGGGCGCCTCCCGACTAGGAGGAATTCATGAACTGGGACACGATCGAAGGCAACTGGAAGAAGTTCACCGGAAACGTGAAGGAGCAATGGGGCAAGCTCACCGATGATGACATTACGCGCATCAACGGGAACCGCGAGCAGCTCGAAGGCATGATCCAGGAGCGCTACGGCGTCGCCAAGGACAAGGCGAAGGAGCAGGTCGACAGCTGGATGTCGCGCCACTAACTCCAGCCCATCATTGCAGGACGCCGGCGAGATAGCTTCGCCGGCGTTTTCATTTTCAAATGCGACGCGAGCAATGTGTCCAGCAATTCGCGTCCAGCATTCGGAGCGCCGGAACATCTGGCTTGACGCCGAGGTTTTATAGACGCGTCCTCAAGACGAAGGTCTATCGATGAAGAAAACCGTTCGCCCGTTCACCGTCGAGTATCGATCGAAGCGCGGCAGATCGCGCACAGTCCGAGGCGGCGGCGCATTCCGCTTTACGGATCGATCAGCCGAACGGATGTCCGCGGGCAAAGACATGCGCGATGAACTCTCCGCGTTGCAGTCGCTGTTCAAGCAGGAGGCGCGTTCGCTATGACTGCCGCTTCTCCAAAACTCACCCTTAGACAGGGCAAGAGAGCGCTGCTTCGGCGCTCGATGAGCGAGGCGCTCGCAAAGCGCTTCTCACTTTTATATCTCGACTTGATCATGAACCCGGCGCCCGAGGACCTCAAAGGTCTCCTGATCAAATTGGACTTCGCGGTTCGTCCGAACAAGATGCGCTGAGATTCGAGAAATCTTTCTGCGCGTCACTCGACCGCGCTTATCTGGCTAAGCTCTTCCAGCAGGGCCAGCATGTCGTCAGGCAGCGGCTCCGAAGCAATATCGGAAAATTGGCGTCTAAGCTGCTCACCGAGCCGCCTCACGCTCGGCTCCACATCAACCGCATCGCGTGTGTATCGATTTCGTCTCATTGTCGTCTCTGTCAGTCTCGCTCGGTTTTCAAGTGGCGGCATGAGCAGCTCTCCGCACGGGGAATGAAGCGCCGATTCGAAAATCTGTTCCGACCATGCTCCAAATTTTTTAAGGAATAGAAAAGCTTAACCGCAAAGAAGCGTTGTGGAGAACCCAAAATTTGCCTCCACAAGGTTCAGTCGCAGCTGCGTTCTTCTTAGCGGCGGATCGAAAGCCTCCGACGATCGAAGCGCCGCGTTCGATCAAGCCGCATCTATTTTTTGCCGACGCGAAATTGCACGGGCACTTCGAAGGTCAGCCCCTCGTCCGCGATCACCGGCGGCGGCGGCGGAACGGGGTCGGCCCGCTTCATCATCGCGAGCGCAGCGTCGTCGAAGAGTGGATGTCCCGCAGAACGTTTGATGCTGTAGCTGACGACATGGCCGCGCCTGTCGAGCGTAAAAGAAACACTCGCTTCGGCGGATCGACGACCGGCGGCGCCCGGATAGCGCTTGTGTCGGTTGAGGTGCGAGAGCAAAGCCTTTTGCCACGTCAGCTTGACAGCGTTGGCGACGGCGTCAGCCCCTTGAACAGGCGCTACGGGCCTGTCGGATTGTCGGTCGGCGTCGGACTTGGGCGGCGCGGTCGCCTCCGAAGCGGCAGACTCAGCCGAGACGACCGGCTGCGCCTGATGCGTCTTCTCCTCCTCGATCGGCTTCTCCGGCCGGACGTTGTGCGTGAGCTCGGCGTCTTCGGATTCGGCGTGAGTGATCCGCTCTTCATTCGCCTCCTTCGCCTCCGATGCGGCGACGGAAGGCGCAGCGGCGGCCGCTTCGTCCGAGAGGGGTCCGGGCGGTAGATCCGCGGCCTCCGCGTCGCGCGGCGCGGCGGGCTCGAGCGACAATTCGATCGCCGGCGCGCCGGACGCGTCCTCGTCGAGATCGCCCCGCAAGGTCACCAGCGCGGCGACGGCGCCGCCGACGTGCAGAAACAGCGCGAGGGCGACTGCGGCGCCCCAAAGCTTGCCGTTCGATTGCGGCTTCTGGAGAGCGGCGGCGGCGCTCATTGCGTTGCCTGCTCCTTGCCGCCGGCGTCGAGCGCGACGAGCGCCACGCGCAGATAGCCGCCGGCGCGCAGACGCTCCAAGATCGCCATCATCTCGCCATAGGGCACGCTGGAGTCGGCCCGCAAATAGATGCGCTTCGACTTGTCGCCGAGGAGCCCGTCGAGCGCTGAAACAAGATCGTTGCGTTTGACGGGCGTCTCGCCCAGGGCGAGCGCGAGGTCGCCCTGAATCGTCACGTAAATGGGCTTATCAGGCTTTTCATGCGGCGCGGCGTTGGAAGCCGGAAGATCGACCGGAAGATCGACGGTGGCGAGAGGCGCCGCCACCATGAAGATGATGAGCAGCACGAGCATCACGTCGATAAACGGCGTGACGTTGATTTCGTGCGTTTCCTGAAGATCGCTTTTGAGATGAACGGCCATGATCTACTCCGCCGCGTGAATCTTGTTTGTGGCAGCGGCATGTCCGGCGCGGTCGAGATCGCGCGAGACGATGCGAAGCAATTCACCGGAGAGATTAGAAACGAGCTCGAGATAGGCCGACGCCTGGCGCGCAAGATGATTGTAGATGAGCACCGCCGGAATGGCGGCGAAGAGCCCGATCGCCGTCGCCAGCAGCGCTTCGGCGATGCCGGGCGCGACGACGGCCAGATTGGTCGTCTGCGCTTTGGAAATGCCGATGAAGCTGTTCATGATGCCCCAGACGGTGCCGAACAGTCCGATGAAGGGCCCCGTCGATCCGACGGAGGCGAGCAGTCCGGTGCCCCGTTTGATCGAAAGCGCTTCGGCGCGTTCGATTTCTGCGAAGCACGCCGCAATGCGCTCCTTCACGCCCGGCGCGGCAAGAATATCGGACGAAAGCTTCATTTCCCGCGTCGCCTCGCCAAGCAGCGCCTGCGTCAAACGGTCGCCGCCGCCAAGCGCCAACCGCGCCTCGGAGAGGCCGCGCGCTTCGGAGAGGCGGCGTATCGCCGTCATCACGCGCTCGCGCGACCGTTTCAGTTCGATCGTTTTGGCGATGAGAATCGTCCATGTCGCGACGGACGCCAGCAACAAGCCGACCATTACGAACTTCACGACGATGTCGGCGTTGACGAACATCGTCCACACCGAAAGATCATGAGGCTTGGTGGCCGCAATCGCTGCGTCGAGCGCTGGCGACCCCGGTGCGGCTGCGACGCTCTGCGCAGCGAGAAGCGCGATGATTGAGATCACGAGAAACTGCAAAGAACGTTTCATGCTTCAGCCCATGTTCGGATCAGATTGTGATAAACGCCCGACAATTTGACGCAGGCAGGATCGCCGGCGCCCAGCCGAGTCGTCAGGGATTGGATGGCCTGGTCGAGATCGAAGAGCAAAGCGCGCGCCACATTGTCACGAATCATGCTCTGCATCCAAAAAAACGAGGCGATGCGCTCGCCGCGTGTGACGCCTTTGACAAGATGAAGACTCGTCGAAGGATAAAGCACGAGATCGCCTGCGGGAAGTTTCACTTCCTGCTGCCCGACCCGATCTTCGATCACAAGCTCGCCGCCGTCATACTCGTCCGCCTCCGAGAGGAACAGCGTGCAAGAAAGATCCGTGCGAATGCGAATTGGCGTTCCGGGAATGCCGCGGATCGCATTGTCGACGTGCAATCCGAAATCGTGCCCAACGCCATAGCGATTGAAGAGCGGCGGAAAAATCTTGTACGGCAGCGCCGCGGAGACGAACGTCGACGACTGCGCAAGCGCCTCGAGCACATGCTCGCCAAGTTCGCGCGCGACGTCGCCGGCTTGCGGCAGTTGGAGATTGTTCTTCACCAGAGAGGATTGCGAACCGGCGGTCGCGCGACCGTCCTCCCACGCCGCCCGGTCCATGGCCGCGCGGAAAAAGGCCACCTGCTGCTTGGAAAGAACTTCGGATATGCAAATAAGCATCAGCGCTATGCTTCTCCCCAGTAGCGGATGAGATTGTGGTAGACGGTCGCCAGCTTGCGCAGATCCGGATCGTCTGCGCCCACGCGCGGCGCGAGCTCTTGTATCGATTCGTCGAGATCGCAAACGAGGCTGCGCGCCTCGTCGGCGCGGATCATGCTTTGCAGCCACAAAAATGAGGCAAGACGTAGGCCGCTCGTGACAGGCGTCACCATATGCAGACTGCCGGCCGAATATAGAATGAGGTCGCCCGCCGGCGGCTTGAAGCGCCTTGATCCGTAGATGTCTTCGACGATCAGTTCGCCGCCCTCATATTCGTCGGGATCAGAAAGAAGCACAGTCGCGGCGAGGTCAACGCGGATACGCGCGCCGGTCAGGGCGTCGCCGCGTATCGCATTGTCGACATGCGGATCGAAGTGGTCGCCGACGCCGTAGCGGTTGAACAATGGCGGATAGATGCGCAGCGGGACAGCCGTTGAAACGAAAGCGGGATTGGCGAGGAGCGACGAGAGTAGCCGCCTGCCGAGCCCGCGCGAGATTTCAGAGTCAGGCGGAAGTTGCTCATTGCGCTTCGCCTCGCCGGCGTTCGCCCCGGCGGTGGAGGCGCCGTCCTCCCACGTCGCCTGCGCCATCGCCTCGCGAAGGACGTCGACCTCCTGTCTGTCGAGCGCGCCTTGTATGTGAGCAAGCATCGATATGGCTCCTAGAACATGACGCGCGTTTCGAGATAGACGGAGCGGCCGGGCGACATCTGCGCGAAGGGCGTCGCCGTCTGATAGAAGGCGTCATAGATCGTGCGGTCGAAGAGATTGTTGACCGAGAACTTCATCGTGATGTTAGGGCCGATCTTCGCCTCCGCAAAAATATCGAAGCGCCAGTAAGAAGGCAGGATCGTCGGAACGTTCAAAAAAGGATTGGCGGCGGTCGGCGCCGGCAGTCCATATCTGTTGAACGCCGTGCCGCCATTGGCGACAATATTGTTGCCGCCATAGATCCTAGAACGATAGATGGCCTGGCCGCCGAATTCGAGCGCGTTCGGAGCGAGGCCGATAAGGTCGCCGAATTTGTACTTCGACAGCAGGCTGAAGGACTCATGCGCGATATTGGCGAGTTGAAGACCGATATTCGTTCGCGCGTAGGAGCTGGTCACCCGCGAGTCCATCAGCACGATGCCGCCAAGCATCATCCACTTGTCGGTGATATTGCCCGCAACCTCAAGATCGACGCCCTGGACGTAATAGGACGCGTCGCCGGTGGTGACGCCGGAGTTCACTTCTCTCGCGCCGCTTACATCCGTCTTGAAGAAGGCGGCTGTCGCGAGCAGATGCCTGTCGAACAGCTCCCATTTCAGACCGACCTCCGCCGCCTTGTTGAGTTGCGGCGCAAAGATTTGCGACGCCGTGTTCAAGCCGCCGTAATTCGCCGCGCCGCCGTCGAGCTCGGCTCCGACGGGCGTCGCCGAGGTCGCGTAGGCGGCGTAGGCGCTGACGTTCGGCAGCGGCTTGAAGACGACGCCGGCGTTCCAATTGAAAAGACCTGAATGGCTCTTGGCGAATGTCGAAAGGGTCTCCGTGCGGCTCGTGATGTTGTAATCGTCGAAGCGCGCGCCCCCGTTCACGATCACGACGTCCTGATAGTTCGCGGTTTCGATCAGATAGCCCGATTTCGTATCGACCGCGATCCGCGTCGGATTGGTATTGCGGTAGGGCGTGTTCAGGAACGGCAGATAGGTGCACGGAAGATAGAGGTTACAGGTCACCGTATTACCGGTGGGAATCCCATTCAACTCGGAAGCGAGGCCCTGATAATTGGTGCGCGTTACGCCTTCGCGGGCGAATTCGACGCCGGCGACTAGCGCGTGCTTAACCGGGCCAGTTTCGACTTTAAGCGTCGCCTCCGTCTGGTTGTCGAGCGTGTTCACCACCTGGTAGCGGCTTTGCGCGCCGATTCTCACCGTCGAAGCGAATAGATCCGCGCTCCCCGTCAGCGATCCGATATAGTCCAGAACGGAGCGGCTCTGCCGGAACCGATTGTCGAATACGAGGTTGTCGTTGTAGCGATAGTGGGCTGTGAAGGTGCCGAAATTCTGCATCGCAACCTGGAAGTCGCGATCGACAAAGCCATACCAGTTGGAGCGCGGCGTAACGCCTTCGGAGAACGGCCGGTTCCAGACCCGGTTGTACGGCACGCCGAAGTCCGGCAAGCCATTCTGATAGACATGCGTGTATTGAGCGGTCAGCGTCAGGTCCTCGAGCGGCTTGAACACCACTGAGCCGGCGACGCCGTCGCGATAGTCGGTGACAAAGCTGCGGCCGGCGACATTCGAGTCGTGATAAAGCGCGTTGACGCGCACCGCGAGGATCGGGCTGATCACTTTGTTGACGTCAGCTGTCACCCGCTTCATGTGGTCGGAAAAGCCGCCAATCGCTTTGAGTTCGACGAAATCACGGTCGGTCGCTTGTTTCGTTACGATGTTGATCGCGCCGCCCGCAGTGCCGCGACCGGCGAATGTCGATCCCGGTCCGCGCAGAATTTCGACCTGCTCGGTATAGAAGTTCTCACGAATGCTGACGCCAGGATCGCGCACGCCGTCGACGAAGATGTCGTTGCGAACGTCGAAGCCGCGAATGAAGAAGCGATCGCCGAAGGCGTTGCCGCCTTCGCCCGTCCCCAGCGTCACGCCCGCCGTGCTGCGACCGATTTCACGCAGCGTGAAGGCGTTCTTGTCGTCGAGCACTTCCTTGGTGAGCACCGTGATCGTGCGCGGTGTGTTGAGCACCGGCTCGGTGAATTTCGGCGAAGACAGGCGATCGACCTTATAGGGCGCAACCGGATCGGCGTAAGGATTGGCGTTGGGCGCCGTAGCGAAGACCGGAAGGCCTCCGCCCCCCGCGCCTTGGCCGCCGGCGCTTGAAGCGCCCGGCGCGCCGCGCCGCTGCCCTGAGGCCTGATTGGCGGCCGCATGACGCGCCGGTTGCGGCTGAGCGGCGGCGATGGGCTTGGGTTTCGCCGGCGCCGCCGCGCGCGGCTTCTCCTGCGGCGCATCGACTTTAACGGGCGGCAGCGTCGTCGAAGCGGACTGCGCTAAAGCCGATGCGCTGACGCTCGACGCAAGCGCCGCAGCAACGCTGAGCGCCTTCACCGACGTCAGATCTCCAGCACGAGTCCGCGGAAGCGACTGAGTCAGCATTCGTAGAGAAAGTGGAGATTTCACGTCGCTCATCGGGGAACCGCCAAGGGGGGTTATGCGTTGTCTACTTTCGCGTGGTGCGAAGAAGTTGATCGAAGCTAAATTTGGCGGTGATCGCGGTCAACAGTCGAAACGTTTGAATGGAAGTATTGTAATCTGTATAGTTTCAGACACATACAACAATTTTTTTGGCGATTGTTGTCTTTCCGCCACACGTCTAGTTTGGAACCGCTTTAATTCCAAACTAGGTGGCGCTACTTTGACGGAGAATATTATGTTCGTTGCGCCGAAAGGCGCAGAGGGTCGCGCTGTGAAGTGCGGCGGTAGGGTTCGTCGGTTTGGCTGATCTGGCCGTTGGCGTGAGCCCGCCAAATTTAAGCGGCCCATGCCGCAGACAGCGGTGCGACGGCCGCCATCCCGTTGGGAAGCCATGGCGATCGCGCCGCTTCGCAGCGCTCCGCATGCGGCACGCAACTTGCTTTCAGAATCGTGAGTCAATCACCGCGCGAGGCTGCCATGCAGATCGGCGTAAAGGTGGCGAAAGCCATCGAACGCAGGCGCGTTTTTGTCGTGGACGACAATGAAACCTTTCGCGCGGCGATCGAGTTCATGCTCCACGACGAATATGAGGCGCATGAACTCGCGAGCGCGTCCGAAACGCTCGCAAAAGCGGAGCAAATAAGGCCGGACGTACTGGTGCTTGCCGAAGGCGTCATTCGCGTCAACGGCTTGGATCTCATTCAGGAGTTTCTGGCGCGCGTTCCCGAAACCAAAATCATCGTCATCGTCGATCAGATTTCCAGCGGATTCGGCCAGGAGTGCGTCGCTGAGGGCGCGCACGGCTTTCTGGCGAAGCCGCTGCGGGTTGAGCTGCTGCGCGATAAGGTCGACGCTCTGCTGAACGCCAGGAAAAAGGCCGTCACAATGCCGCGGGCCGTTCTGAACATGCGTTAGCGCCGAAACAGCCCGCATTCGAGGTTTATTGCAGGGAGGTCGCCATGGAGCCCGCCATTCCGCCGATAGAGGACGGCGCCGAACGTGACAAGTTAGAGATCGCGATCGACGATTGCGTGCGTCGATTCTACGCGAAGGGCGCCGAAGATCCGCTGTTGGCTCCGATCTTTGCGACGATCGACGGTCTTGACCAGCATATGGGCATCGTCGCGAATTTCTGGTCCAGGACCTTGCTCGGCACGGAGCGCTATCAGGGCCAGCCTTTCGCCGCGCATATCAATTTGCCGATTGAGCCTCAGCATTTTACGCGCTGGCTCGAACTCTTTAGCGAAAGCGCCAATGAAGCGCTGCCGAAGACGCAGGCCGAGCAGGCGATCGCCAAAGCCGCCCACATGACGCAATGTTTCCAGTCGGGGCTGTTTCCCTTCGTCGACGCCGATGGAAAGCCGTCGCGCGTTCCGGCGCAATAGCGTCCCATCGGCCGCCCACGAGCGTTAGTCGACCGCGATCATCACATCCGACGACTTAATGACCGCTTTGACCTTGGACCCTTCGCGGAGTCCAAGTTCCTCGACGGATTCGTTGGTGATTGAAGCTGTGACCGTCAATCCGTTGACGTCGATCGTCACATGCGCCGTGGTTGCGCCCTTCTGGATGTGCTTGACGGTCCCGGGAAGGCTGTTACGCGCGGAAATCTTCATGTCGTCGGCTCCTAAGAAAAGCGGTTATCGCTATGGCCTCCCTCGACGGCGCCCGACGTCGCTACGGCTGCGGCACAATAAACAGCCGCTCTACCGGGTTTCCTTCGATGAAATGGGACTGCACGATCGCGTCTATAACATCGGCAACGCGCGGCGCATACCAAACGCCTTCTGTATAAACGACCAATAACTACCCAGCCTGTTACAAATCTAGGCAGCAGCGCGATCATGTCCTTCGCGTCGGATCCGCCGTTCGCGGCGCCAGCTTCGACTGCATTGAACCACGGCGGCTTGGCGCCCCCGTGTCGCAACTCGTACAGATCGCTCGGCATTCCCGGCCTTCCTTGGCCAAATCATCGAAGATTGCGCTCAATAGGTTGCGCCGCTGCGCGGTGGATCGGGAGTGTTGAAAGCATCGAACGCGTTAACGCCGTGGCGGCGAAATGCCGCATAAGGCACGGAAGCGCCTGCAATTCCGCTAACGGCTTGTTACGATGCGCGTGACGCTCAGCGCATCGCAAATCTTCGCGCCGGCGTCGGCAAGGCGACATCAATGTCGGTTGCGGCGAGAGTGCGGTTTGGATGGAGCCGGTCGCCGATCAATCGGGCGGCGGCGCCAGAGGAGACGGCAGAAGGCGCAAGAGTTGATCAAGCATGCGCGCCCTAGCCGATTTCCACGCAATTGCAGGCCGTTGTTTTCATGATGCTAAGGGCATAAGGGCGGCATGGCACGATGTTTGCGTCAAAACCTTTGAAAACACCCACGCATGTCGTGAGGCTAAAAAGTATGGGTTTGCAGCTGGCAGGCGGCGCGTGCGCGCCGAAGGCGCGCGAATTCGATGTGAGAGACACTGCTCTCGTCGGCATCTACGAAATATCGAAGCTCCTGGCGTCGCCAAACCGTCTGGAAACCACGCTTGCGGGCGTGCTGGCGCTGCTTTCGAGCTTTCTTGATATGCGCCATGGCTTGGTCGCGCTGCTTGACGCGGCGGGCGGGCCCGAGGTTGTGGTTGGGTCGGGCTGGAGCGAAGATTCCGCCAAGCGTTTCTTCGACCGGCTGCCCGAACGCGCCGTGGGGCAGATCGTCGCGACGAAAATGCCGCTCGTCGTCGAGAACGTCGCAGCCTCACCGCTCTTCCAAGGCTCCGACTTTTCCGAATGGGGACCGACCGACGGCCGGCCTTTCTCGCTGATCGGCGTCCCTATCAAGGAGGGCGACGCCGTTGTCGGGACGCTGACGGTGGATCGCGTCTACGACGATCGTTCGGTGACGCTGTTCGACCATGACGTTCGCTTCCTGACGATGATCGCCAATCTCGTCGGCCAGACCCTTCGGCTGCACAAGCTCATCGCACGCGACCGCGAACGTTTGATGCAGGAAAAGGCCTGGCTCGAAAAAGGCGACCGCCTTCCGCAGATTGAAGCCAAGATCAGCGGCATCAACGGCGTTGTCGGCAACAGCCCGGCGCTGCGCGCGGTGATCGATAAGATTCGCGTCGTCGCCAAGGCCAAGTCCACCGTTCTTCTGCGCGGCGAGTCGGGCACCGGCAAGGAGCTGTTTGCCGCGGCGATACACAATCTCTCGCCGCGCCGCTCAAAACCCTTCATCAAGCTGAATTGCGCGGCGCTCCCCGAGAGCGTGCTGGAGTCGGAGCTCTTCGGCCATGAGCGCGGCGCTTTCACCGGCGCAGTGAACATGCGCAAGGGCCGTTTCGAACTGGCCGACGGCGGCACATTGTTTCTGGACGAGATCGGCGAAATCACGCCGGCGTTTCAGGCTAAGCTGCTGCGCGTTTTACAGGAAGGCGAATTCGAACGGGTGGGCGGCACGCGCACGCAGAAGGTCGATGTTCGACTCGTGTGCGCGACGAACAAAAATCTCGAAGAGGCGGTCAAGCGCAATGAATTTCGCGCTGATTTGTACTATCGCATCAGCGTCGTGCCCATCTTCGTGCCGCCGCTGCGCGACCGCAAGGGCGATCTCGAACCTCTCGCCAATGAATTTCTGCGTCGCTTCAATGCGGAGCAAGGCGGACGGCTAAGCTTTTCGGAGTCGGCCCTGCATGTGCTCACCGCCTGCGCCTTTCCCGGCAACATCCGAGAGCTGGAAAACTGCGTGTTTCGGACGGCGACTTTGGCGCAAGGGAATGTCATCACCGACAAGGACTTCTCCTGTCGCAACGACGGCTGTCTCTCTTCGGTGCTTTGGAGCGGCTCGCTGGAGCGTTCAGCGCCTCATGCGCCCGTCGCAATCTTGCCGACCCTGGCGCCGCCGCGCGACCGTCAGCCTGCGCCACCGCCGCCGCCGATGACGACGAGTGAGCGCCCCCACGCCGACTCTTCGCCCGAGACCTGTCCCGGCGCCGAAAATTGCACCGCCGTGGAGCGTGACGGGCCTTCCGATCGCGAACGATTGGTCGACGCCATGGAGCGCGCGGGATGGGTCAAGGCGAAGGCGGCGCGGCTGCTTGGACTCACCCCTCGTCAGATCGGCTACGCGCTGCAAAAACATGGCGTCGAAGTAAAGAAGTTCTGAGCGCCTCGGCGCTGCCAGGACCTCCGCAATTTGCCTGAAAGGCGACAATCGTGGCGCCGCCGACCCGTTCATTAGACGCGAGCCGGCCTTAAAGATCGCGCTCGAAGCCGAACGCGGGGGCCTCGAATGCTACACGCATGCGATCGAGACGACGTAGGATCCCCAGATCAGGCTTCGATGGCGGGCGAGACCGGCGCGGTCGCGCGCCAAAGCCGGCGCGCCTCGCCCTTTCAGCAGTCGCCTGCATCAATTGAGACGTCGGCGATCATCTCGCCCTTATTGTCCTTCAGCGAATATCGGATGATGGCGCCGCTTGAGCGGTGATTCGGCATCGTCAGACACACGCGCTCCTGCAGCTGGGTCTTCAAATCGGCGAGCTTCTTGGCGTTGCCGATCAGAGTTCTCGCCGCTTCATCGTCAACGATCGTATAGCTGTAATTGAAGGCGTTGCCCGGACCCGCGGTCGCCTTATCGAGACGAACGCCCTCGCTGACCATTTCTGGAAGCGTCGCGTTCACCTCTGCGGCTTCGCGCTCCAAAGCCAGCGAAAGAGGCTCCAGCGGCTCATCGACATAAAGGCTTTCCCGGTATTGTCGCGCGAGAAGGAAAGCCGTCGCCACGATGACGATCAGCGCGGCCGCTTCCCAGACTCCCATCCATGATTTCGTATCGCTCTCGTCCCTCACGGCGCCCTCGCTCCAACCCGCGTCGATCTTGTCTCGACCCAGCTCGTTGCGCAAGACGGCGGCCATATTAGTTTTTCAGTGCACCTTGAATTCCTTGTCGAGGAGCTTCAACTCAGCCGGTTTGATGAGGTTCGAATGCGCGACGGTGACGGAATGCAGCGGGCCATCGAGGCTGCGCATCCAGAAATCGAGAAATTTGCGCAGCTCTGGAAACTCGGGATGAAGATCATATTCCTGCCAGATGTAGGATTGGATGATCTTCGGATAGTCCGGCAGACGATAGAGTATATTCGCCGTCGTCAGGCCGTAACCTTGAAGCTGCAAACGGAAGCCGCTGGACGCCATGGCCTGCTCCTTGACGATCTGATTCCTTTCAGATTAGGAGCAAATCCTCGGAGCGCAAGCGCCGGGAAAGGCAAAGGCCTGAAAATACAATATGCTATCAGCAGCCGTGCATGAGTGCCAAAAATGCAGGGCTCAATGCCGGCGCAGCTCAGAGGAACTCTGCGTTCGGAACGCAGGCAGAAAACAGCTGCGCCGTCGCAAGCGACGGCGCCAGCTCAGTTTACTCGGTCGACCAGGCGCGGCCTGTTGCTTCAACTTAGGCGAGCCCAATATCGAACCGCCGCGACAGGCTGATCAGATCTCAGCCGATTCGTAGCTGGTGATTTCCATACCGACGCAGATTTCGACGATGATCGGCTGCGACCAAGCCATGGCGTTGCTCCTCCAATTTACGTAGTCCGCCCGATACGACGGCTCCGGTAGAGAATAATGAAGGGCGCGTATCGTTACACCTTCAAAATTTCGTCATCCACGCTTCCAATATTTCCCGCTCCGGACGGGCGTCGGGCGCATATGCTCCTTGCCTCAAATCACTCGCCGTCGTCCCGCAGCGGAAGCGACACCGTAATCCGCGTGCCGCCAGACTCCCGCCTTTCGATTCGCTGCGCGCCGCCCAGCGCGCGCACGCGCTCGTTCATGCCAAGCAGACCCATGCCTGGAGCAAAGCGCTCCGAAATGCCGACGCCATTGTCCTCGATCGTGATTTTCAGTTGGGGCGGCGCTTCCGCGTCGAGCCCGGAGGAGTCCGCTGACGCGTCCAAGCCGAATTCCAGAGTGACCTCGCCCTGATCCGCGCCCGCGTGGCGGAAGATATTGGTTACGCCCTCCTGCACCACACGGTAGGCCGCCAGCGCCGTCTCCTCGTCGAGGGATGAGAGATCGTGGCGAGCGACGAGCCGCAGATCGACCTCGGGATGGGTAAGCGCCCATGAGGCGAAAAGCGCCTTCAGCGCCGGTTCCAGACCAAGTTCCTCGAGGCCTTTTGGCCGCAGCCGGCCGAGCAGGCCTCTGAACAGCGATTGAAGCGACTCGCTCGCCTTGTCGATCGTTACGCTCATCTGTCTCAGTCGGCCCAGATCGGGAGCGGGATGCGAGAGAAGCTCCTGTAGCGCGGCCGACGTTGCGCGTATCGAAAACAGACAAGGACCGGCTTCATCATGCAGATCGCGCGCGATATCCTTGCGCTCGCCTTCCTGCACCTGAAAAAGCCTATCGACGAGTTCGCGATTCTCCTGCCTGACGCGATCAAGCGTCGCGCCGAGCGAATTCAGGGCGGCGGCGATCGATCGGAATTCCGTCGCGCCGCTGGCCGATAGGCGCACGCCGCTCTTGCCAGCCTCCAATTGCGCCAGGCCGGACTTCAGCGCATCGAAAGGTGCAAGCGAGGAGCGCAGGAACAGGAGCACGAGCGTCAGGAAGATGATCGTGACGGCGAGGCTGATCGCCGCAAGCCATAGCATGTCGGACCAGATCTCTTCGAGTTCGTCGAAGGGGTTCGAAATCACCACAATATTGCTGTAGGCGCGCCCGCCGACCGTCACGGGAATCGTCAAGACGCGCGGCGAGGCGCCAACGAGCTTCACAAACCATTCCGGCACGTCCTGACCGGAATGGCGGATCTTCTCCAGCCAATCGCGCGGAGCGGTCTCGTTGGCGGCGAGGATCTCAACATCAGCATGGCGAAGGTTCCCCAGCGACGCGTAGAGACGCCGCAATGCGGGGAGCGGATCTTCGTTTTCGGGAAGATTTGCTATCGTTGTTAGGACAACTTCCCGCATCAATCTGAGATTGCTTCCCGCTTCCGCGCGCACGCGCGGGCCGGCGTGAAGAAGCTGGATTGCAAGATTGATCAGCAAGGTCGCGACGAGCACGAAGCCGATCAACCCGCCCAGTCTGGCTTTAAGCGAAACCCCGCGCATGATGAACGCCCCCGTCTCCATGCTTAACCGTTGACGTCCATTTACAGTCGATTGACAAGACTAGCGGTTTTCACAACATAGGTTCAGGCTCTCAAACAAGCGAATAAGGATGCGCATTCTCATCGTCGACGACCACCCCATGGTGATCGAGGGCTGCCGCGGCATGCTTTCGGGACAAAAAGACATCGAAGTGCTCGAGGCGCATGACGCCAACGAGGCGCTTGACTCCTACGCGTCCGCAGCGCCCGACGTCGTGGTGCTCGACATTAATCTACCCGGCGTCTCCGGCTTCGAACTGCTGCGCCGCATCTTGAAGCGGGACGCGAACGCTCAAATCATCATTTTCACCATGAACGACGATCCGGTATTTGCGGCGCGGGCGATCGAGGGCGGCGCGCGCGGCTATGTCGCGAAGAACGAGGACCCACGCGTCTTTATCAAGGCGATCCGCGCCGTCGCGGCGGGCGAGCGCTATCTGTCGAACACTCTCGCGCTCAAGCTCGCGTTCGCCGACCAGAGCCGCGCCAGCAACCCCCTCGACGCGCTGAACGGCCGGGAAATCGAGATCCTGCGCAATCTTGCCGACGGCAAGGATATGACCGAGATCGCGCATATTCTGAAGGTCTCCTACAAGACCGTCGCGAATAATTGCATTCTGCTGAAGCGCAAGCTCGGCGCGCGTTCGAAAGCGGACCTTCTGCGTATCGCGGTTGAAAACAAGGTTGCCATGAAACTTGTTTAGGCGCCGCTATCTGAATTGCTTCTGCGTTCGATAACGGGCGGCGAGCATCCGCAGCGCCTCCTCCCGTCCAACCCCGCTGTGGCGTAGATTGTAATAGTGCTGGCAGACTTGGCCATAGGTCTGCTTTTGGCCGGTGGTCGCGGCAACCTCTACAAGCGAGTTGATCAGCTGCGCAAAGTCCTCGGCATGGCCGTCGACCGCGAGCATCTGCCCGACCTGAGCGGTGCGGTTGGCGAGCATCCGATCGGACTCTAGGAAATGCGGCTGCGCCGAGAGCAGAGCCGCGCGTATGCGCTCGACCGCAGGTTCGCGCACGCCGACAGCGCCGCCGGCTTCGCGTTGCGCGAGCCAGAGCGCGGGTTCCGTGCGATCGGTGGCGCGCAACCAGACGTCAGCGCCGTTACGGGCCTCGGACTCGATCAGATCATCCTGCTCGGCGGCGCGCCTCTCTTCGCCGCATGAGGCGAAGAGCGCGCAGGCGCTGCAAGAATGATCGCTTCGCGAAAGCGCATCGCGGAGCTACTTCCCTTCCACTTTCTTCTTCAGGCCCTGAAGACCGTCGCGCAAGTAGCTCGCCATCGCCGTGCGCGCGGCGTCATCGCTGAGGTTTTCCGGCGGCTCATTGCTCGTGTCGCCGCGATAGAGACGACCATACCATTTCACCAAACTCCCTCCCGCCGACGCAGGTTCGATCGTGAAGGTGACGGTGTAGGAACTCACGGGCAGCGCATCGAGATTTGGATCAGACATGCGCCAGGACAGTTTGAACGCCGAAGCGTCATATTCATCGAGCCCTTCCTTCAGAACGCCGCCCTTCTTGAGGGTGATTTCGCGCTCCGCGCCGGCGGCGTCTCCACCCTTGGCCGTCACGCTCTGAACGTCAGGGTGCCAGTTCGCGAGCCCATCGAATTTACCGGCCACAGCCCATACGGCCTTGGGATCGGCGGCGATGACGATCGTCTCGTCGACCTTGATCGGGGTCGGTCCATGCGCGAGCGCAGGCGCGCAAATCAGAAGGGCGAAGAGCCCTAGCAGCTTCCTCATTTGGATCTCCTTGGTTGTGTAAAGCGATAGAACGGCCCGGCGCGGCGCATCTGAATGAAAGCCTGCGCGAAAAACGTTGCGGCGGCGGCCATGAACGTGAGAACCGCAGCCGCGGCCCCAAAGAACGGACGCAGGTCGAGCGCTGCTTGACGCGGTCGGACGGAGGCGACCGCGGCATAGTCCTTCCACAGTCGCTTGCCGTCTTCGAGATGGGCGTAGGAAAGCCCGGTCTTTTCGGCGAGCGAACGAAGATAGTCTTCCTTTACGGAAGACAGATGCTCGACGCCGACCGCCGCTGACGCGCCGAAGGGGGCGTTGCGGGCGTTGTAGCCCTCGCGCCGCTCCGCGCCTTCAGGCGGCAAGCCGAAGCGGCTCTCGTGCGGAACGTCGTCGGCCCCGTGGAATCCGACCTCTCGGCCCCTGTCGTTAAATTTCGGGATGGGCGAAAGTTCATAGCCGCCAACGCCAACGACAAGGCCGCGCACCTCGCCCGCACGCCCTTCGAACGTCGGCGCGCCGCGCGCCGGAAGCGGCGGGGCCTCCTGGCCATCGCTGAAAAACAGCAGGTCGCTTTTCAATTCTCTCGCCATATCGATCGCGCGGAAAAAGCCTGCCGAAATTCGGCTGTCGCCTTCCCATGCCATGCGCCAGTCGAGCGCCTCAATCGAAGCTTGCAGAGGCGTGAAATCTGCGCAGACGTCGATCGGTTCGAACAGCAGGAATGGCCTGCGTTCGGTAAAAACGCCGAGCGCGACATGCGATGGACAGGGCAATTCCGCGAGCATCGCGCGAAGCGCGGCTTTCACGGCGTCGAGACGGCTGACCGGCCGGCCAGCGACGGCGTAATCGCGAACATTCATGCTGCCGGTGATGTCGACGATGGCGAGAAAATCGAATGACGGCCGCCGGATCATAATCTTTGGCGCGAAGAAAGTGGCTGCGAGCGACAGCGTCGCCAGCGCGAGAAGAGCGACGCGGGGATCGCGCACATCCGGGCGCATCACGGCAGTCCTTTCGGTTTGCCGGGAATATCGGTCCAGAGCTTCTTGGGATCGGCGCTCAATTCGTCGCCGCTCTTTCTCTCGAAATCCGGAAAATCCCGGACGAGCCGCGCCGCGACGTCGAAATTAAACTTCGCGTCCCAATAGTTGGGCGCGAGCTGCAGCGCACGTCGATATTCGCGCTTGGCGAGATTGACGAACGGGTTGGCCGCTTCGAGTTCCGAGCGTTCGATATGATCGAACGCCTTGCGCAGCAGCGCGTTCGCCAAGAGATAATGACCCCGCGCGCGCGCCTCGATGCCCCCGCTGCGATCGAGCGCCTCCACCAAGGCTCGGGCGCGATCGACTTCGCTTCGCGCCGCAAGATAGGCGACGCGCGCGAGAATCGTTTCCGGACTGTCGTTCGCGTCGACGGCGACGTCGCGGCCCGCGCGCATCGCCTCGATCGCGTCATTGGCGTCGACGGCGCCGCGCCATTGGGTAAGCAATGCAGCCGTCGCGAGGATCAGCGCGAGAAAGAGCGCGACCAGAATCGACGATTTTGCTTCTCGCCAAAGCGCGCGCGCCTTGTTGCGCACGATCGTGACCCTCATCTCGAAGGCCGTCATCGCGCGTTGTCCCCGACGCTCAGCCTGACCTCTGCGAGCTTCGCGGCAAGGAGAAGCAGCGTCACGGCGAGCGCCAGCCCGAAGCCCCACGCGCTCAGATCCGTGCGCGGCAATTTTTCGACATATCGGACGGGATGGCGTTCGAGCCTGTCGATCTGCTTTAAAGCCTCCTCCGTCGCCTCGGCGCCTTCAGCCTCGAAGGCTTGGTAAGGAACGCCGAGCGATTTGAAGAAGAGGTCGAGATGGCGTTCCGGCGCAGCCTGGGGCGACTCATCGTCGCCCGCCGGCTGATCGGAGATGCCTCGGCTGCCTTGGGTGCGCAAGAACAGCCAGTAAAGGCTGACGTTCGTCTTGCGGAATTCCGCCTTTAAATCGTCGCGCAGCTTTGGATCGATGACGCCGGCGCCGTCGGATATCAGCAGGACCGCGCGCGACAGATCAGCCTGGCTCGTCTTGAACATCGAGAGCGCCATGGCGAGCCCACGCGCAATGTTCGTATAGTCGAGGCCCGGACGGTCGATCGCGTCGATGGCGGCTTCGGTGGCGCCGATATGATCCGAAATCGGCGTCACCAGCATCGGCGCCGTCGAAAACGCCGCGACGCCCACGAGATCGTGACGGCGCGCTTCGACAAAGCGCTTGAGAATGCGCCTTGCCGCCGCGGCCTTCGACTCTTCCCCCCCAGACGGCGTTCGCCCCGCGAAGGTTTCGTTCATGCTGCCGCTGCGGTCGATCAGCATGACAATCTGCGCGCCCTCGGAAAAGCGCTCGACGTCCGCGCCCGCGACATAGGGGCCAGCCGCGCCGAGTAGGCTGGCGCCGATGGCCACGACGCCGCAGAACTTCAGAAGAATGCCGGCGACGATGGAAAGGCCATCGACCGGCGCTGCGAGGAGCGAGGGGATCGTCGCGCCGCGCAAGACGGACCGCAGCAGCGGAAGCAGCGCCAGAGGCGCTAGGAACAGCGGCTCGATGTGCTCAAAGCCGAAGCCGCTCATCCTGCGCGCTCCTGCCTCGCGAGCCTGCTGACAAATTGCGCGAGCTGCTCGGCGGCATAGTCGTCCTTCGAGCTTTCGCCGCCAAAAAAAAGCCGCTTCGAGGTTTCGAAGAATTGCTCGAAGTCGACCCGCAGCGGTTTGAATTCCGGACGTCTGCGGAGAAACTCCGGAAGGTCGGCTGACAGCAGAATTGCGCCATTGGCCCGATCGAGCGCCCGATGCACCGATTGAATCGTCGCGGCTAAATGGGCGTCACCAGCGCCGCGCCGCGTCGAGATTTCACGCGCGAGCGCTGAGAAGACTCGCGCCTGCCGTAGCTGGAATGGCGGCCAGGCGCGATCGCGCGCCACAAGAGCGAGCGCCAGCAGGGCGGCGACGCCGGCGCCGAACGCCAGATTGAGCGGCGTGGCTTCGTCAACGAATGCCGACGAACCGTCGGGACGCAGATAATCCGACGCCTGCTCTCGCTTCTGTGGCGCAATCTCCCGCAAAGGAGAAACGCCAATCCTCCATGCGGGAACGGCGATAGTCTGCGCGCCTGTCGCCGTCGAAATGGAGAGCTCGAACCCAGGAATCTCGATGTCGCGCGCATCGAGCGCGACATAGAAATTCTGATATGTGAGGTCGAGACGCCATAGGCGCGCGCCGTTTCCTGACGTCTCGCTGAGTTTGACGTCCCGGAGATCGAGCGAACCGGTGAGCGGGCCTGGATTGGGCAAGGAGGCGCGCGACAGCACGGCGTCCGCGGGCGCGGAGACGTCAATGCGCGCATGGATGAGATCGCCCACGAAATAGCCGAACGGGCGCGTCGAGTGGATGCGCACCGTCGTTTCCTGCGCACATGCAGGAAGCGCCGCGGCGAGCATGAGGGCGACACATGCCATGCGCATCGCAGGCCTCACGCCGCCGTCAGCCGCATGCTGAGATCGCTGGCGTCGAAACCGTCCTGAATGAAAATCGGCGCACGGCTGCGTCTTGAAGACGCGCGGGCGAGATTTCGGCGACGGGACTGCTCGGCTTCGACCCAGCGCCGCTGGAGCGCGGGCCTCATCACTAGGAGCTGACGGCGGCCGCTCTCGCTGTCGCAAAGCTCCAACACGCCCCATTTTGGCGGCGCGGTTTCGAGAGAGTCGATCAGAACGAGCGGCGCGACATCATGTAGTGCAAGCGCCTCGAACGCCTGCTCAATCAAATGCGCGGGCCAGCGAAAATCGGAAATGAGAAGCACGAGCTTGCGCGTGGCGCCGAGAGCCACCGCGGCGTCGAGCACGCCTTTGGCGCTCGATCCGCTGGGCGTTTCGACGCCGATCCTTTCGACGCCGGCGAGCGCCGCCCTACTCGAACGGGTCGCCGGCAACGTCGCGCGACCGATCAGCGATTCCTTGAAAGCGAACGCGCCAAAGCGATCGCCGTTGCGCGTCGCCGAATACGCCAGCGCGCCGCAAAGATCGACGGCGACCTGAAATCGGTTGACGGCTCCGGCGAACCCCATCGACGCGGAAAGGTCCACGAGCGCGTAAACGTCGATCGCCGCCCTTTGCTCGAAGCTGCGCACATAGGTCGCGCCGAACGGATCGCGCAGCGTCGCGCGAAGGTCGATGCGGCGGGCGTCCGGATAGCGCATGAAAGGCGCCTGGTCGCGAAAGACTCCAAAGCCGCCTACCTCGCTCGACGTGTGGGCGCCGACGTGGTTGGCGGCAAAGCGACCGCGCGGTCGATATAGGATATCGACGATCGTATTCATGGAACGGGCGTCGCGTCGAAAGCCGCGCGGCACAGCCGCTTGACGATATCGTCGCCGCGCAGAGCGTGGATCGGATCGACAAAGATGCGGTGCGCCATGACTTCAATGAAGACATCGCGCACATCTTCCGGAACAAGATAATCGCGCCCTTCGAGCCAGGCGCGCACCCGCGCGGCGCGCACAAGCGCCGCCAGTCCGCGTGGACTCGCGCCGCCCTTGACGAGACTGTCGAGGTCGACGTCCGGCAGCGACACGCCGGCCGAACTTGGCTCGACAAGCGCCTGCCAGAGGTTCAGCACGTAGCGTTCAAGCGCGTCGCTCGATCTCACATGTGTCTGGATCGCGCGCGCGATGGCAGGCGTCTCGCGATAGTCCAGCGTTCCGGGGCTCACCCTCTCGAGCAGCGTTTCCGTATCATGGAACGCTGGATCGAAAACCAGCCTGCGGCGCGCGTCCTCATCGTCCGGCGCGGCCATAAGAATTTCCATGAGAAATCTGTCGCGAGCAGCCGCCGGCAGTTCGAAGGTTTCTTCCCGCTCCACCATGTTTCGATCAGCGAACACATTGAGATAGGGGAAGTGATGCACGCGGTTGAACGCCGACACGCTGCGCTCGGCCATCAGCCGCAGCAACAGCGAATGAACCTGCGGGCGCGCGCGGTTGATCTCATTGAAGAAGAAGACGGGCAGCGTCTCCGCATGGCGGAGAAGCTCGGATGGATCGACGCGCGGGCGACCGTCTTCGCCCAGATAGGTATGATAGAGAATGTCGCTCGGCATCATGTCGACCGTGCCTTCGACGCGAGCGAAATCGCCGCCGAGCGCGCGCGATACGGAACGCAGCAGCGTCGTCTTGCCGACCCCGACATCGCCCTCGATCAGCACATGGCCGCGCGCGAAAATGCAGATCGTCACGAGCCTGACGACGCGCGCTTGCCCGATGACCGCCTTTTGAATTTCCTGTTCAAACTCAAGGGCGCGCGCGCGCCAATCGGAGAGCTTCTGGACGACGTGCAGAGTTTCGTTCAAGGCTTGACCTTAGCGCGCCAAACATAAAATAGGCGGCCACGATCTCGGGAATAGAGCCGATGCGCTGTTGTCGAATACGCCGGCTCCAGATCGTGGCCGCTAGATCATCGCGCTTTTGTCGCGATGAAACTTATTGAGCAATCTTGCTCACGTCATATTCCCACTTGCCGGTCTTCTTGAAGTTCTCGACCCGCTTCTTGTTGCGTTCTTCCATAGCCTGAACTGACGCTTGCTGTTTGGCGATTTCCTTGGGGTCGTGCTTGGGATCGTATTTCGACCCCTCGACCTTGTCCGGGAAGCCGGGCTTGGGTTCCCAGCAATTTCCGGGCGCCTTGCACTTGGTGCCGTCATAGGCGAGCGCGCTCCCGGCGCTAAATAGAATGCCGACGGTGAGCGCCGCGGCGAAATGCATCTTACGCATCCCTGTTTCCTCCTTTTTGCGAGGCTAGCGCCTCGGTGTTTGCGCCTCCGGCGGACGGCGGCGTAGAACTTACTTCGCCTTCTCCTGGCACTTTCCAGGCGGGCTGTCGGGCAGGGTTTCGTGACCCGCGTAGGGTTTGAAAGACTTGCGCTGAACGTCCGTCAGCCAGGTCGCCTTTTCCGGCGCTTCCTTGAAGAGATGTCGGATCCAGGCCATGACCTTCAGCATCTCATCGAGCGTGAGGTTCTGGTACTGCGGCCCCATCGACGCTTGCCCTCCGCCATAGATCGTCGAGAACAGGCCTTCGTCGGTTTCGTTCTGCGGATAGGTCCAATAGGCGTCGTTGAGGCCGGGGCCGATCTTTCCTTCGGCGAGGTGGCCGTGACAGCCGGAGCAGGCGGAAAGAAAGAGCTGTTCGCCCAGCTTCAGACAGCTTGCATCCTCGTTATAGGGATTCTTGCCCGACGTCATGAATTCCTTGACGCCCGCGGTGTCCTTTCCCTCCGGCAGCGCGTCATCAAAGTTCAGCACCTCGCCCGTGATCGTGTTGCGGAATGTGATCCCTGCGGTCTGCGCGATGGCGCCGAGCGCAACCAAACAGGCCGCAGCGCCGATGAGGGACAGGGAAACGCTTCTTTTGCTATTCGACACGTATTTCGTCCTGCTTTTCGTTTGCGCGCGGCGCATCATTGGGTGACGGGAAGAAGAGGAACGCCTTCCGCTTTGAGGATTTCGTCGATCTTTGGCCGAGCGGCGACGAGCGCCTGATCGATTTCAGCCAGCAAGGCTTTGTCGTCGCGCCGCACCGCGACCGATTGATCGAAGCGCTGCGGCACTTTTTCGCCACTGCTCTTCGCCGCATCGTCTTCGATCAGCGTCATCCGCAGCGGCGCCGATGACGCTTTGACGTAACGCGCGACGTCCGGGGCAAAGCCGACCGCCACATCGGCGGCGCCGCTGACCACCTCCCCGACCATGCGGGCGGGATCAATCTGCGTGTATTGATTGCGCGCCGATTTGAAATTTACCAGCGAATAGAGATAGGCCATGTTGTCTTCGTACTTGCCCATATCCTTGAGCAGCGTTTCGCCCGGAGAGCCGAAGGCGACGGCGATGTGGCCGAGCTTCTTCAGACGTGCGTCGGACCAGGATTTGATGTCGAGGTCGCGATCGGCCCGGCTGACGAAGACATAGCCGGTGCGATAGTACGGCTTCGACGTCGCGACGCGCGGATCACCGGTATCAAGGCCGATGACGACGTCGCAGAGCTTCTTGTCGAGAGAATCGCGCACGAGATAGATCGCCGGCTGCTGCGACCAGACGAATTGCGGCTTACGTTTCATGGCGTCGGCGAGCGCAACGCCGATCTTGTTCTCAAGTCCCGAGCCGTCTTCCAACGAGAGCGGCGGCTGATTCTTCGCCGCGCAGATGCGAAGCGTATTGGGATCGGACGGCTCTGCCGTCGAAGCGGTCGCGGCGTTCAAGACGGCGTCGCCAGTAACGCCGAGCGAAGCGCCTTCTGCGCTCATGGCCGCAAAAGCGATGACGAGCGCGCAGCATGCGCCGACGGGCAAGCGAGTGAATCGCGACATGGCTTTCTTTCCGTGATCATTTCGATCGCCTGTTCGGACGCATGGGGGCGCGTCCGAACAGGCGTCTCGTAACCGCCTCAGGCGGATGAGATCGATGGAACGAACGGCGATTAGTTCGCCTTGTATTCGCCCACGCTCAGATCGTCGTAGGGGCCTTTGCCGTCGAGCGAGAACACCATCACGCCGCCGCCCATCTGCGTGTAGTTAGCGAGCTGCTTGAAGGCGCCAACCGCGCCGAGACCGGCCGTCGGATCCTGGAGATCGAACACGAGGCCAACGCCCGGCCAACCGCCGACGCCATACAAGATCGCGAGATATTCGACGCCCTTGTGCTGATAGACGATCGGATGTCCGATGACGCCGGACGGAAGCTTGAACTTCCACAGCAGTTCGCCGGTGTCGCTGTGACGGGCCTTGATGAAGCCGTCGAGCGTTCCGTAGAAGACGACATTGCCGGCAGTGGCGGCGGTGCCGCCCCAAACAGCGAAGCGCTCCATCTTCTCCCATTTGAACTTGCCGGTGATGGCGTTGTAGGCCTTGATCTGGCCGAGGCCTTCAGCCTTCTGACGATCGCCCTTCGGACCCGGAAACATATTGAGCGTCGCGCCGACGAAGAACTGACCCGCCCGATAGGGAAGCATGAAGGGCTCCCAGTCCATGCAGATGTGGTTCACGCCGAGGAAGAACAGCTCTTTGTTGGGATCATAGGAGTCGAGGCCCTGGTTGTGATAGCCCATCGCCGAGGGACAGATGTCCTTAGCGAGATGGTCCATCCGCGTGCCATATTCCGGATCGCGCACCGGCAGGCCGCTCTTCAGATCCACCTTCTTGAACACATTGACCGTGTCATCGATCTTGTCGGCGGAGACCAGCGTGCCGTCGGTACGGTCCAGCGTATAGACGATGCCGTTGCGGTCGGGATGGGTCAGCAGCTTGCGCAGCTTGCCGTCCTTGTCCTTCTGCTCGCTGAGCATCATGAAGTTGATGCCGGCGTAGTCCCATTCATCGTGCGGCGTCTTCTGATAGCCGAACTTCGCCTCGCCCGTGTTGAGATCGCGGCCCCAAATGGTCATCGTCCACTTGTTGTCGCCAGGACGCATGGTCTCGTTCCACGGCGCCGGATTGCCGCTGCCGTAGTAGACGAGGTTGGTGCCCGAATCGTAAGCGAACCAGCCCCAATTGGTGCCGCCGCCGATCTTCCAGGCGTCGCCTTCCCAGGTTGCTGTGCCGAGGCCCTTCTGGCCGTAGTGCGGATTGGCCTTGTTGAAGTCGTCGCCGATCAGCACATCCGAATCCGGACCGGTCGCATAGGCGCGCCACTTCTGCTCGCCGGTGCGCACGTCATAGGCGGTCATATAGCCGCGCACGCCCAGTTCCGCGCCCGAGCTGCCGATGAGCACAATGTCCTTATAGATGTGCGGCGCGACAGTCAGCGTGGAGCCGACCTTGAAATCGGAATTTTCGATTTTCCAGTATTCCTCGCCGGTATTGGCGTTCAGCGCGACGACGTGGCCGTCGAGCAGCGTCTTCACGATCAGCGCGGGCGCCTTGCCGTCGCCGGGCCAGTAGGCGAGACCACGATTGACGATGTCGCAACAGGCGACGGCGCGCGCCGCAGCGTTCTGCTTGGGCTTATGCTGCCAGAGAATGCGGGTCGGGTCGTCGAGGTTGAGCGCGAACGTATTATTGGGGAAAGACGTGTGAACATACATTTTGCCGTCGATGACGATCGGCGAACCTTCGTGACCGCTGAGCAGACCGGTCGAGAACGACCAGGCGACCTTTAGGTTCTTGACGTTATCGGCGTTGACCTGGGTCAGCGTGCTGTAGTGGTTGGAGCTGTAGTTCTTGCCCTGCATGGCCCAGTTGTCTTCGCTCTTCGTCAGAGCCTCGAGCTTATCCTCGGCAGTCGCAGCGGACATCGTCACGATCGGCGCCGCGATCAGCACGGACAACAGGGACACGGAATTCAGCAATTTCCTCATCGACGAGTCCTCCTGCAACCTCGCCCGAACGCCTTCACGGCGTCTTCGACGGCGACGTCGCCCCGCAAATAGACGGCAAAATGCAAGCCGCCATGGTTCATTGACGGTCGCTTATTCTCGCTGCGCGTTCGCGCGCAAATTCGAGAGACGATCCGCCGGCATATAAGTTTAAGCGCAAGGCCGAGTCTTCACGATTTATCGGTAATGTGTCTCGGGAATGATTGGCATGTCGATTACCCATACTTCCTGCCGTCGTGGCGCTTGACGCAGAATCGCGCACAGATTTTGTTGAAGGGCGATCATCCCCTCCTCATCAGAAGCATCGAATGTCAAAAACTCTTGAGCCAATGTATTCGCCTGCGCGCCGCCATCGCCTGCTCACTCCGGCGAATCTGCGCTCGTCCGCTCTCCCGGCGGCCCTGATCATGCTCATGCTGCTCGGCGCGACGCTTGCGCGCATCGGCGCGCAAACAGCCCATGCCGCGCTTTACCCCGACGACAGGCGGCAAGCGATGACCGAGGCTGACGCCAGTCGCTTTGCCGGCGCCGGCGTGCTCATGTGTTACTCCGATTTCGGAACGCTGGAGCGTGCGGCGGCCGCCTGGCTCATCGGTTCGCATGACCTCGTCGTGATGAACGCGCATAATTTCGTCGACCGGCGTCTCGCCCCTACGCATCCGGTGACGAACTGCTTTTTTAGGATCGCCGGCGGCGATTACTATTTCGATGAGGACAGCCTGCGCATCGGCGCGTCCGTCGAATCGAAAGCCCTGCACATCACAGACGACTGGGCCTTGCTGCGCCTGCTTCAGCCAACGCCCCAAACCGTGAAACCGCAGCCCGCGCCGGACGCGAGCGATATCGCCACCGGCGCGCGGTTCAAGGTCGTGATGGTCTCGCCGGCCGGACATGCCAATTCCCGCCTCGTGGCCACCACCGAGTCATGCGATGTTTATCGCATCGACGAACCCACCGAAGGTCACACTCGTCGCGTGCGTCACGACTGCAACGACGGCTATGGCGGCTCGGGTTCCGGCCTGTTCACCGAAGACGGCCGTCTGATCGCCATGCATAGCGCTTCGCTCGACATGAATCAGAAGCGGCCTTTCGATATCGAGACGCATTACGGTTCGGCGATGCTTTTCGAAGGCGAACTCGCCGAGGCGATCCGTGACGCCGCGTCGAAGCCGCGTTAGCTCATTCCTTTGGTGGAATCGTCCGTATCCAGGCGACGAGCGCGTCGAGATCATCGGGCGACATTTTCGAAAAATGCGCCTTGGAGAGCGTCGACATCGGCGGCCTCAACGGCGCGCCATCACGCGCCACGCCTTGTGTGATCGCGCGCTTCAACTCATCTTCCGACCAGGCGCCGACGCCCTTTGCCGGATGCGAGGTGATGTTGGACGCGACGACGACGCCGGCGGCGTTGCGGAAGGTCTTTCCGCCCGCGCCGAGCCGATTTTGATAATCAGGCGCGCCGTCGATTTCCTCGCTGTGGCACGACATGCAGCGGGCGAGCGACGCGACATAGAGGCCGCGCGTGTTTTTTTCGGCAAGAGACGCTTCATCGAAGGGGGCCGCCGCTCCGGGCATCGGGTGGGGCGCCCATTCGCCGCTGCGCTGCTGCGGCGCCAGAAGCGGCGCGCGGATCGGCGTCGCCGAGCGCAGAAAAGCGATGATCGCGTCAAGATCGCTCGGCGTTAGCGGCTTATACGAGTCCGACGGCATGACGGGCGCAAGGCGACCATTCCGGCCAATGCCGTCGACGATCGCGGCGCGCAATTCTTCGTCGGTCCATGCGCCGACGCCGGTGTCCTTATCCGGCGAGATGTTTGGACCCCGCACGACATAGAATTTGTCGGAGAATGTCTGCGCGCCGCCGGAAAAACGATTGGAGAGATCGTAGCCTGCTGCGCCGCGCGGCGTATGGCAGTTATCGCAGGCGGCCAGCGCGTCGACGAGGTAGCGGCCGCGTTCGACTTCGCCTGCATCGGCGGTAGGACCGATCAGGCAGAATGCGAGCAGAGCGACTGGCATAGCCAGACACGATGGCGAACCTTTGGCGCTCATGATGCAGGCGCGGTGTTGTCGGATACGGCGCACTTAATGCAACCTTCTCTTTGCGTCTCGAGGAACTATTCCCGGACGAAGCAGGAACGTTCGGCACGACGCCGCAGGTGTCAGCGCCCGAGAGAAAGATTCGAGCCATCGAGGACGGCGTAGTCGAAACGTGCGCCGGTGACGATCGCCGCGGTGAAATTGGCGCCAGTAAGAACCGCATGCGTAAGATTGGCTCGCGTAAGGTCCGCCCCGTCGAAATTGGCGTCGGGGAGTTCGGCGCGCACGGGAACCATACCCTGATTGGCGGGATCGGCGCCGAGATCCGCGCCGATCAGCTTCGCATTGTGGAAGTTCACGCCCTTGCCGCCGCCAATGATGCGCGCATTCGAGAGGTCGGCATCGGCAAATGTCGCGCCGTCGAGAAGCGCGGCATAGAGCGTCGCGGCTTTCATCTGAGCGCCCGAAAAGTCCGCGTTCTGCAAATCGGCGCGCGTGAAATTCGCCGCTGACAGATCGGCCTTCGCAAGCTTTGCGCCCGCGAGCTTGGTGGAGAAGAAGTCTGCGCCATGCATGTTGAGGCCGGACAGATCGACGCCTGAGAGATCGAGATTTGAAAGATCGATCGGCTCACCATGCGCTGCGGCGACCTTTTGCTCGACCTGCGCGCGCGACAATTCAGCTGCGAAGACTGGGGTCACTGGCGGAAAGACGAAAAGCATTGCTCCGGCGACAAGCGCAACGCAGCGACCGATCCGTCTTCGATTGGGTAATCTCATCAGTCGAACCCCGTCGCATATAGGCTCTCAAAGCCTATGTTCGTCAGGCTAAGAGATGCAACAGGACAATCTCCCGTGGATGTAGGGAAACAGCGGCAGCCATCAGCCACGGCGCGGTAGGACGTAGATCGCCATGCGCTTTCGCGATAAGGAGTGAAGATGCAACGCACGCAACTTTTTCCCTCCGGACTCGTCGTCGCTCTTTCGCTGTTTGCGGGCGCGAATTCGCCTGCATTCGCGAGCGACGCTGAACCGCCAAAGCGCCGGCCGGGCCTATGGCGCATTTCGACGATCTCGCCGGAGATCGGGCTGCAGACCAATGACGTCTGTATCGAAGACGGCGATAGCATCATCGGCGCCCAGGATGAAAGTTGCGCGAAGCCTTCTGTTACGCGCGCGAATGATCAGATCATCGTCACCATCGAATGCGGCCCGAAGGACGCGCGCGACGTCACGAGTCTGCTGTTCACCGGCGATTTCCAGAGCTGGTATCGCGCGCAGTCGAAAACGACGGCGAGTTCCCGTCGCTCAGGCTTCACGATCGACGCGAAGTTTCTGTCCGAACGCTGCACGAACTAGCCGCTCCAGACAATCCCAGTCGGGACTGCGGCGCCGAACGCTATGCTCTAGCGAGATAGCAGGCGCAGGTGAGGCCGTTCTGTCCTGCGCCGATGACGATGTCGTCGTAGGTCTTAGGCATTGGCTCTGCTCCGAGTTTGGCAGGGCGAATGGCCGCATGCATCCTTTCGAACTTATGCAGCGGACCGCTTACGCAGGTTCGTGAAAATAGCTCGAAGCTGCGCTGCCGGAGCTCGATGCGCGATCATCGAACATTTGAGCCCGAGCGACGAGCGCGCGGGCAAAGTCGGAGAGGCATCCGCCTGTAGCTCAGCGTTTTTTCTGTAATGAGTGCAAACCGTCAAGCGCGCGGTTTACGTAGGTATGGAATTGCGTCGCTTTCTCGATCGGCACCGTGAAGATGGCGACCCCGAAACCTATCGCTGCGGCGATCAAAGCCGTGATGACGACAGAAACGAATCTGTACACGATCGTCCCGCGACTGCGAGCAGGACGGACTTCCAAACGGCTTTCGTATCCTTGAGTATCTCTCACAATCTCGGGAGCATTTTGCTCAAATACTTGCTCGTGGGCGTGCAAGATCGTTCCTGCCTCTGGCGGTTCAAACGCTGCCTGGGCAAATTGCGCTTGTTCGATCTCTTGCCGGCGCGCATGACTCTGATCCGGAGCTACATTGTTGGAGGCGCCCAAAACGACCTGTTCCGGCTCTTCCTCTCGCCGGGCGCGCGCTGCAGCCTCGACGCGTTCAGATCGCCGATGCTCTTCTTCTCTTTGTTCCACAGCGGCGAGTCTTTGCTCCAAAGCGGCAAATCGTTTTTGCAGAGCAGCGATCGTCCACTCGCTGCGCAGCGTCTCGTTGTCACGCGGCGCCGCCTCGGCTGGCGCGAACGGAACAGTATCAACCTGCTCTCTTCCACGACGATTTTCTTCTCTACGACGCTCTTCCTCCCTTTGTTTGAATGCGGCGAGAGTCCAGTCGCTGAGAAGGGTCTTGCTCATCTTTCACTCCAGTCTCTCGGTGTTCGCCAGACCAAACACCTCGCGTGGCATTGTCAGTATCGGAAAATCCCGTAGAAACTTTCAGGCTTGTCTCAACGGTTCAAAACATAAGGCTGGGACGATGTTAGACATTTGTAAAGATCGGCGCGCGGTGCCGAGCAAGTGAACCCCTTCCGATCAAATTACGTCCTTCCATAGGCAGAGCATCCGAATGTCGATCTTGTTTCAGCCCGTGCGTCTCGGCGAGATGGAATTGCCAAACCGCATCATCATGGCGCCTCTCACCCGCTGCCGCGCCAGCGAAGGGCGCGTCCCCAACGCGCTCATGAGGGACTATTATGTGCAGCGCGCTTCCGCGGGCCTCATCCTCACTGAAGCGACATCCATCATGCCGATGGGCGTCGGCTATCCCGACACGCCGGGGATTTGGTCGGAGGCGCAGACCGACGGATGGAGACGGATCACGGAGGCGGTTCACGATTCTGGCGGACGGATCATGCTGCAGCTCTGGCATGTCGGCCGGGTGTCGCATCCGATCTATCTCAACGGCGCGCCTCCTGTCGGGCCCAGCGCGATCGCGCCCGCCGGCCATGTGAGCCTGTTGCGCCCCTACCAGCCCTATCCGATCCCCCGCGCCCTGCCGCTTTCCGAGATCGCGGAAATCGTTGAGGCTTATCGGCGCGCCGCGGAAAACGCCAAGGCGGCCGGTTTCGACGGCGTGGAGTTGCACGGCGCCAATGGCTATCTGCTCGACCAGTTTCTCCAGGACAGCGCGAACACGCGAACAGATCGCTATGGCGGCCCGGTCGAAAACCGCGCGCGCCTCATGCTTGAAGCGACGGACGCCGCTATCGCCGTCTGGGGAGCAGGCCGCGTTGGCATGCATCTGGCGCCGCGCGGCGATTCCCACTCAATGGGCGATTCCGACCCAAAGGCGACCTTCGGATATGTCGCGCGGGAACTCGGCAAGCGCGGCGTCGCCTTCATCTGCGCCCGCGAACATGCGGGACCCGACGCGCTCGGACGCGTTCTCAAGGAGCAATTCGGCGGCCCCTATATCGTCAATGAGGGCTATACCGCAGAGACAGCTGAAGCCGTGATCGCCGCGGGCGACGCCGACGCGGCGGCGTTCGGCAAGCTCTACATCGCCAACCCGGACCTGCCCGAGCGCTTTCGCAGGCATGCGGCGTTGAATGAACCCCAACCGGCGACCTTCTATACGAAGGGTTCGGACGGTTACACGGATTATCCGGCCTTGCTGGGATGAGCGGGGTTCGCCCCGCCCAAGGAAATTCTGTTGCGAGCGTGAGCGCCAGACGATAGCGAGCTAACGTGCGCGATCACCAGGCGCATCCCATCCGCATTCGGCTGCCTGGCATGGCCTTAGCCGGAGAGGCTCACCGGCGCGCCACTTTGGCGGGAAGAACGACGACGCGGGTTCCAGGGGCGGTTTTTTGGTAGAGATCCATCGCGTCCTGGTTGATCATCCGGATGCAGCCAGACGATTGGCTCTTCCCAATGGTCCATGGCTCATTCGTGCCGTGGATGCGAAAGAGCGTATCTCGATCCCCTTGCCAGAGATACATCGCGCGGGCTCCCAACGGATTGCCGGGACCGCCATGCATGCCCAGACCGCTTTGCAGCTCAACCAACTGCCGCTTAAGGTCGGGCCTGCGTTCGATCATTTCCTTTGGCGGATACCAGTCCGGCCATTCCTGCTTACTCTTGATCGTCGCTTCCCCTGACCAGGCGAACCCGTCACGTCCGACGCCGATGCCATAGCGGGTCGCCCGGCCGCCCGCCTCGACGTAATAGAGATAGTGCCCGGCGGGATCGACCACGATCGTCCCTGGAGTTTCTCTGGTCGAGTAGGCGACGTTGGCGCGATGGAATGCTGCATCGACGAGGCCCGGTCTGACCGCTGGAACGATGAAGCCGGCGTCTTTCATCTCGCCGTAGAGATTGCCGCCCTGGACGGCGACGGCGTCGATCCGTCCCGCCGGCCCGGCGGGATCGCTGCGAGGCGTCGGCGCGACGGCGGCGGCGCTCAGTGTCGGGGGCCTCTGCGTGCTGACGCATCCGGCAAGGCCCGCCCCAGCCGCTGCTGAGGCGAATATGATCAGGATATGACGGATTTTGGAAGGCATAGGCGATCACCGTCCTCGGCTGCTTCCATCAATATAGCTAAATCCGCGCCGTTAACCAATTTGCCCGGCGTGGCTCGGCTCCGCGAGCTGAGCGGGACCGATCGCTTTGAAGACGTCTGGTCGGGTCAAGGCTTAGGGAGGAACGCCAGCAATGCCGCTGATCTCTATGTTGCCGTCGCGCCTTAGGCTCGCTTCGCCTCATGGCAAGACAACTCCTCCAGCAGATCGAGAAGCGCTTCAAATCGGACCGGCTTAATCAGTAGACCGTCGAAGCCGACATCCTTAACGAGCTGAACCGTGCGCTCGGCGCGCGAAGCGCTGAGGGCGACGAGAGAGATTCTATCGCCTTCGGGGACATGAATGCGACGGATCAGATCAACGACATCCAAATAGGGCATGGCTATATCAAGAAACACCAGCGGCGGCTTAAATTCATTCAGCGCGGCAAGGCCGCCCGCGCCGCTGTAAGCAAGCCGGACAAGGGCCCCGACTGTTCCAAGCAGCAGCGCAAGCGCGTCAGCGGCCTCACGATTATCATCAATCACCAGAGCCCTGAGCGACGGGGGTGCGTTCGCGGCCGCGCCGGCGGACGCCGCTTCCAATGAGGGCTTACCGCGCTGCGCGGTGACATCATGGGCGACCCCGATCATGCGAAGCGGACGCCCTCGCTGGTCTCGCTCGACGACCCCGCGTTCGCGGAACCATGTTACTATTCCATCCGGACCAAGGATTCGGATTTCGGTCTCAAACCGTTCAGTCTCGCCGAGCAGCGCTGCTTCGATATCTGCGCAAAATCGCGCTCGATCTTCTGGATGGACAGCATCCCGGACTGCGGCAAAACGGCTGAACATGCCTGTGCTCGAGGACATGTCGGAGTCAAACGGATCAAACCGCCGCACGATATCCCGCACGATGTCCCACTCAAAGCTGATCATGGGAACCGCGCGCAGCGCTAGGCGCAGCGCAAGTTCATTGCGTCGCGCCCGTTCCTCATGGGCGGCCTTAAGTCCGAAATTCGCTTTCCGCCCCAGCTGCGTCATTGCAGCCTTGTCCGTCGTAATCTTTTGATAGTTATCATCGATCGGTCTTTCCCAGGGACGGCCAAGTTGAAATGTTAGTGCAATATCAACCTGCTGACCAGCGGGCGCAGCCAATGATGATGCGAGCCGTGCGACCTTGTTCCGCCGAAGCGAGCTTCGCCTTTCTCTTCCGAGTCAACATAATTGCAAAACGCTCTAGCTGTGAGGTTTCTATAGGTTGTCCATCCGGACGCCGGCGCGTCTCCATGTGGCGTCGACGGAGCGTTCAGCGGCTTTTCGCATCAAGTGTTTGAGTTTTGCGAAAACCGGCTCGATGGGATTTAAGTCCGGGCTGTAGGGCGGCAGGAAGAAGAGCTTGGCTCCGGCAGCCCGAATGGCGTCGCGTACGGGTTTGCCCTTGTGGCTACCGAGGTTGTCGAGGACGACATGTCACCCTTGCTCAGCGTAGGAATCTGCCCAGAAGACGGCTAATCCAGTGCGTGTCCAATTCGAGTCTGATCTCATGAAGAAAGACAGCTATTTCTCTAGAGTCATCTCCGAAGCCGACTGCTTGCGGCGCCGTCGGCGCTCGGTGAATTAGCTGGATCTCGGCTAGCCTCCCCTCACCCCTCATCGAAACATCTACCGTGCGGAGCTCGCGGGCGTGGACATCGAAATCCCAGGAGGCGACTTCTCGGCCGTTGATTACGACATCCGTCTTTTGACGGTGTCCTGGCGGAACAAACGGCGTCAAATCAAACATTATCCTCAAATTTTTCGTTCTTCGTCGCATTTTTAATTGGATCACGGAAACCGTGCCGTCGCTCCAGACTCCGTCCGGCTCGGTTTGATGCCATCCGCTCCGGGCATGGCTCCAACATTGAACTGGGTCGGAAAAGTCGATGACGGATCCCTTCTTCAACTCCCACCGCGCATATTGTTCCGCGCCCGCGAGACGACCGGGCTTCCCATTCACCATCGAGGTCAGGGTTTGTCTAAAATCACTCAGCAGATCGGAGATCGACGAGATTGCGGAGGTCTTTTCCGGTCCTGAGAAGCGTCTGAACCAAGAGCCATTGCGCTCGCGTTCCAAGTCTTGTCCGGACGGCGCCGCTGTAAAAAGAACGTCCGCATATTCGCGTATCATACGATCCTCGCCAAACAAGCGCATAGCACGCTCCTTGGCGCATTTTCCCATGCCGAAACGGGCTTCCAAATTTCGCTGCATGAACGTCATCGCGTCCGCGATAGCGGCGACGCAAGCTGCTTCTGACCAAGAAGGCGATGGAACCAAAATTCCCGACGACTGGTCGATCTGCTCGGGGATGCCATCGACATTCGTCGCGATCACCGGACAGCCTTTCGCCATGGCCTCAATGATTGACAACGGCATGCCCTCGGCGTGGGAGGTCAAAACAAAGACGTCGCTGGCTTCTAGCAATTTTGGGATATCGTCGCGAGGTCCCAGAAAAATAACATGGTCGGACAACGCCTTTGTCTCGATAGCCTTTCGAAGATCGCAAACATGACCTGTCGCACCGCCTCCGGCCAGAAGAAGACGGATCCCGGAAATGCCGCCACTCTTTCGAATTCGCTCGAGAGCCTCAAGACATAGAATTTGCCCCTTGCGCGGTTCGACCCGTGCGGCCATCAAAAAGACGAGTTCGTGGTCTCCGACCGCCAGCTCTTTCCGCACGGCCCGTCTAACTTCGTCTCCAGCCCCGAGAAAAAACTGGTCTGGGCAACTATTGGCAATCGCATATCGGTGGCTGCCTATCTGAGGAAGCAACGCTTCAAACCTGAGCTTGCTCGCATTCGAAACGAAGATGATCGCATGAGCCCGTTGCATCGCTTCGATCGCCTGCTCGCGCAACTGCGTAAAGCGCTCCAAACAATCGGCGGACAAGAGATTGATTGCGGTCACGTAAGGGATCGCCCGGCGCTTGGCCGCCTCTTTAAGAGCCAGGAGCGACCAGATCTCCGCAGCTTCGACCAAAAGCAATATTTCCGGATCAGCATTTTCGAGAAGCTCTTCCGCTTCAGAAAATGCAAATGTCGACCTCTCCAAATTTCCTTCAGAGACTTGGTAATCATGCATCCGAACGCCAGCGGTTGCGATAGCGATGCGCGATGCCGCGTTCTTCGAGTTGAATGCGCAAGCGAACTGCACATCGAAAAATCTGGTCAGTCCCGCTACAAGCTGCTCCGACACACGGTAGGTGCCACCAACATTGGCGTCGTCGGTGACGATCAGGAGACGTGATTTTTTCATATTCCAAGAATCCACAATTTGGCTCTGACTCATATGTGGAAGGACCGATTGGCAAGGCGCTTTGTGAGAACCGAACTCCGCGAGACGGTGCAGTCATATGTCCGGCCTTTGTGTGCGGGCATTTGACCGCTGGCCACGATGAGTTCCGCGATATCGGCGACTCTAATCAATTTTGCGCGCTCGAGGCGCAGTGAGTCAGACGGTCTGGCCGACACCGGGACGGCGTCCCTTGTGGTTCATCTCTATCTCGGCACCTTTGCGCGGGAGGCGCTGCTGAAGGCGATAGCGCGTTCACGCGGATGGATGGAGACGATCCTGTCGGGCAAGGCCGCATCATTAAACGACATCGCCTTTAGCGAAGGTCTCGCGGAACGCTATGTTCGGCGTTTGGCCGTCCTTACTTTTCTGTCGCCGAAAGTCATTCAGGCGATCGCCGACGGCGCTGCTCCCTCGGGCGTGACAGTCTCCAGCCTGACACTGGCTCTGCCCCATGCTTGGGCGGATCAATAGCGACTGCTCGGCCTCGGCTAAAATCCCCAATCACGATCCTGTCCGATTGCGACCGACGAGCACCGTCTCGTGCCTCCGTTGCGTCTCGATCCGGGACCGATGACATAGTGAATAAATATCCGGGTTCGTCGGCCGAACCGCGTCGAAGCGAACCAGTCTGCGCGCAAAGCGAACCAGTCTCAGGTGGCTCCGTCGAAAAATCCCGGACATCGGAAAATCGCCGACTGAGACTGTGCCTGGAATCACGCCATTGAGACCGGGATTTCCGACTCCAGAAAGTCTCTGAGACGCCAATCCTCGCGCAAACGCCCCGGAATCCCGGCCCTTTTCCCAAAGCCCGCGTCCGATCTGAACTTCCGGGAATGCATGGCTGAAGACGCAGTCTCCTGCGAACCGGTCTCGCGTCACTCCCCTCCCTGACTACCGGAAAATCAGGGAGGTTTTCAAAAAATTCAGGCTTCACCCGCATCGTCTGCGACGAAACCCACGTGATTTCAGTGTCCTGACGCCGATTCCCTGCTGCAAAAAAGGGAGGCATGTAACCAGGAACACGGGACGCGGGCCTTTTATCAGGTGAATTTCTTGTCGTTACCCGGGATCGGATTGTCGTTAGCCGGGATTCGATTGCCGTTATCTGAATTGCGATTGCCGTTGAGCGGGATGAGCGTGCCGATAGGCGGGATATGCGAGTCGCTATCTGGAATGGCGGCGCCGTAAGGCGGGAGGGTGTTGTCGGCCTGCGACAACGCCTTGCGTATGCGAATCGAACGGAATGATTCGGGTTCTTGGACCCTCCCCGGGTCTGAAATGGCCCTCTACCGACCTCTTGAGCGAGGCGCCTGTTGTGCAAGGGTGCCCTAACCGGATCGAGGGGTGCATTGCGCTCACAGCAACGCCAGTATTTTGCAAGCATTCGGACAGGTAAAAAGGGCCTTCCGAAACGCGCTGGTTGTTAAACGGCCCTTAAAGGGGCTTTGAAGAGCCTTTGAAGAGGCCCCTCCCCGCCGCGAATTTTGTTGCTACAGAAATAGCCTTTGGTGTGTAAATCTATACGTTAAATACCTTTGAATGGCTGTTTAAAGGAGCTTTCCATAAGCTTATCCCCATTCCGAATATTGACGAATGGAATCTGTCTGTGAAAGCCTCTTCGTAATTCGATCGACGCTCGTTGCGCTAAGCGCGCAAGCCGGTCCCACCGAAATTGCTGTTGAGGCAGACCATGACCGCCACTCCCCCCGCCATCGAATTGCGACCCGTGACCTCTCTCAAGCCTTATGCAAACAACGCGCGGCGTCATTCAAAGAAACAGATCCGTCAAATTGCCGAGAGCATTCGCCGCTTCGGCTTCACTAATCCGGTCCTGATCAGGGACGACGGCGGCATTATCGCCGGCCATGGCAGGGTTATGGCGGCGAAGGAGTTGGGTCTCGAAACGGTCCCAACGCTGAAATTGTCGCATCTCACGCCGGAGGAAGTGCGCGCCTATGTCATTGCGGACAATAAGCTCGCCCTTAACGCCGGCTGGGACATCGACATGCTGGCGATCGAGTTTCAGGCGCTGATCGACTCGGAGTTCGACCTCTCGTTCACCGGCTTCTCTTTGGCGGAGATCGATCTCACCTTCGATCAGGCGCGGGAGGCTTCGGTCGAGACGCCGGATGGGCTCGACGTCATCCCAGATTTACCCGACGCGGCTGTAACACGCTTGGGCGATCTCTGGATCCTGGGAAAACACCGGCTGCTGTGCGGCGACGCGAGGGAGAAGCGTGATTACTCCTGTCTGCTTGGCGCAGAGAAAGCCGATCTGATCTTCACGGATCCACCCTACAACGTCGAGATCGACGGCAATGTCACCGGGCTCGGACGCCACAGCCACCGGGAATTCGCCATGGCCTCGGGCGAGATGTCTCGCGAGGCTTTCACCGAGTTCCTGACCATAACCCTCTCCAACGCCGCTTCAGTATGCAAGGACGGGGCGATCGCCTTCGCCTGCATGGACTGGCGGCACATCCGTGAAATGACGGAAGCAGGCGAAGCCGCCTTCACCGAATTCAAGAACCTCTGCATCTGGAACAAAACCAATGGCGGTATGGGCAGCTTCTACCGCTCCAAACACGAATTGATCTTCGTCTACAAAGTCGGGACCGCTCCCCACACAAACAACTTTGGGCTCGGCGAAACGGGACGCTATCGCACGAATGTGTGGGACTACCCTGGCGTGAGCAGTCTTGGATCAGGTCGTTCCGAGGCATTGTCGATGCATCCGAGCGTCAAGCCCGTGGCGCTCGTGACCGACGCCATCAAGGATTGCTCTCGGCGCGGGGAGACCGTCCTGGACATCTTTGGGGGCTCCGGCTCGACCCTGATTGCAGCGGAGACCTGCGGACGACGGGCAAAGCTTATCGAATATGACCCTCTCTATTGCGACGTCATCGTCTCCCGCTGGGAGCGACTGACGGGCAAGTCCGCCGTTCACGCGGAAACGGCCCGACGCTTCGAAGACATTGCAGCCGAACGATTGCCGACCGCTCGATCGGCAGGAAAGGCGCGCATGACGTCTCGAACGAGGCGAGATCGACAGGGCCGGGAACGTGGAGCGCTCGTCGACTGAGCCCAATCACGTCCCGACGTCCCCAAATGATAAACCGCTCCTTGCCCGAGAATCATGACTTATGACAAAGCGTCGCGCGGACAAATCTTGGACAGAAGATCCCTCTGAGCAGTCGGAACGCTTGTTTTCCGACCAAATGGTGGATCGTTTGAAGAGCGCGATTACATTTGGCGAGCCGATTTCAACCCCGCCAAAATCAACGCGTTTCCAAAAAGGGCTATCAGGCAATCCAAAAGGAAGGCCGAAGAAAACCTCAAGCTCTCCGTTTCATCCACGGATTGAGCCGCATCCCATACAGGAATTGATCCTGAAAGAGGGCGAGCGCGGCGTCACGATCCGCGAGGGCGATAGCGTCTCTGTCATTCCAGCGAAACAGGCTCTTATTCGCGCGTTGCAGAATGCGGCCCTAAAAGGCAACCCTCACGCGCAGAGAACCTGGCTCCTTCTGCATGAGCGGATCGAACGAGAGAAGGCGATCGAGATCAAGGCTGAGAATGAACTTTGGGAGGCCTATCAGCAGCAATGTCGGGAAGAAATCAGGGAAGCTGAATCAAAAGGCGAGGCGCCACCGCTGCATCTTCCACACCCAGACGACATCATCATCCGATATGGGAAGCCGCCTCTCTTCAAAGGACCCATATGTGAGACGGAACTCACGGATATGGAAGAACGCATCAAACTGATGGACGCGTTCATCATGCAGAGCGCCGTCAACGAGCGCTGCGCTTTGCCAGGAAATACAGAGGCAGGACTCCGATGCGCCGAGGCTGCGACACTATTCGTGGCGCTCCTAAACGGGACGCTGCCAAAGCGGCTCCAACTGAGCGACGCCGACTTTATAACGAGGCTTATGTATTTTCAGAACATCCCGAAGCGCACACTCCTAAAATCGACCCGCGCAGCATGGAGCGCCGCCGGCCTTCATGTCCCGCATGGCAAAATATTCCCCAGGCTCGAAATCGCTCGTGCGATCGTCGAAGGGTTCAAGGACGCCAATGCTAATGAAAACTGAGAGACCTCGATCTCACCGCAGACCTTTCCTTTAGAGTTCGCCGCATGCTCTCAAAGACGTGCAAATGGCGTGCATTGGCTGCAGTCGGCGTCCTATGGATGTTCGCACACTCCGCCTTCTGACCTGCCGCTGAGCAATCATGCGGGACGAGCATCGCGAGATCGCGTCCTATGCGCTGCGAAATCGACAAGCATGCTCCCTAGACATCGAAAGCCGCGCTCGTTCAGCGCGTCGATAGGCGAGCGGAAAAACTGGGAGCGCAGCGATAACGATGGCGCCAAATTGATCACCCTAGATCAAAAAATCATAGAAGTGCGCGCGCCAGAGCGCATTGCGGCTAGACATGCGCTGCGACCCGTCTGCACCACCCGCACTCCTGCAAGGTCGTATGCCTGAACCATAAATGTTGAGAATTGTGACGGGGAGGACGCCAGCTCCCTCCGCGGGCGCAATGCCCGGCTGCTCGATTTTGCGCCGTCACGTTAATGACAATGGCGCCTGCCTCGGCGCCGTTCAAGGCGGAAATGTGAAGCGCGCTAAACTGGCTCCCGCCCCACCCCGGGGCTTGGTCAGCTCGCCCCCGCTGTGCGGGGAACGCAAGAGCAGCTAAGACGAGGAGTTGGGCCGAGCCCGTCCGGCTGCGTCTCGGATCATGAGCTTCCGCATCAACGAACGATTGGAGATCGCTCCCAGAAAATTGAGTGGTTCGTCGATTGGACTTGACTTAGCCCGGATTTCTCACAGAGCCTTGGGCTTATAGGGTTCATGAACGTCATCGTCATGGCTTCCTTCCGCCGCTCGACCAAGGAGGCCGAGCGTGCGCTCGGATGCGCAGAGAGGACAAATGATCAACTCCGTCATCGCATGTGCGGTCCTGATGAAGCTTTCTATGACGACGAAGCTCGAAATGGCCCGTGTCTTCCCAGAAGTGGCCAACTACTGCATGACACATCCTTCCGGGAAGGTTCGCGTCTTCTACCGGTTCGAGGGTTCGGGAAGATCATCACGGTCCAGCGGCCGCCGTTGAGCCACAAGAAGCTTCGAGCGACGGCAAAACCGCGCCAGAGATTTGGAACACGGTCATTGCGGCTTGACCCCCGTCGAACGCCCAAACGCGGCTTTTGCGACCGCTCGTTTGAATTTGCACCATAGCCCTCAAACTTGCTGAAGCCATTTTTCTTAGCATTCGCTACATTCGAGTTACGCCTAGCGAGATTCGTCGATTTTTTGTCCGTCCCTCCTCAGTGTCATTGGTTGCGACCGGATGGCTTTCACCATAACCTTTCGTGTTGAGGCGTGAAGCGTCCACACCCATTCTCGTCAACTCGCGCATCACCGAGTCTGCGCGCGCTTTTGACAATCTCTTATTTGCGCTCCGGGCGCCGACGCTGTCCGTATAGCCGCCAATCGTGGCTATAACGCTCGGATAGGCCGCCAGAATGTCAGCGATGTTTCTCAACTGCTCCTGAAAGGCGGCTTGCGGTTTTGCTTTGCCCGTCTCGAATTGGAGGCGGTCGAAGTCGAACCAGGTCACTCCTTCTATCTTCGCTTCACGCTCGAGAAACGCGAGCAGATTGGCCTCCATGCCGGAGCTCGGAACATTCAATATGAGACCGCTGGGCAACTTCCTGCTTAAAAATTTAGGAGGCCCGCCAGCCGCCGTTCTCGTGCTGGTCTCTTGTTCCCGGCCTCTTGGCTGGACTTCCTCCACGGCGGATTTCGTTTCCTTGTACGGAGTGGGAGCGCCTTGTTGCGCGGGCGGGGGTTCAATCCTCTCTACTCGAACCGACCCAGTCTCTCGCGGCGTGATGAGCTTTGGCGCATAAGCGATAAGAAGCCATCCAAGTGAAATCGCCATCGCCGCGGCTGCCGTCCATCCGACACAGGCCCTCGCGTTCACGCGACTTTGTACGAATATCCGACGGACCCAACGAACTCCGTTAAGTCCTGCGCCGCGCCAAACGTATTTGAGCGCTTCAAGCAGCACCAACACGATCACGCCGGCGCCGAGCGTGACCGCCAGGTCGTCCAGGTGTAGGGGCCCGAAGCGGAAGAGATCGCTAATGGGGGGCGAAAGAAGCGTCAGACTCAGCATCGCCCCGACGGCAAGGAGCACCCACGCAAGCGCCGTGTTTGGTCGACGGAGCGCTGTCAGCAGCGATGCGCTGAAGGTGCGGTTGACAAAAATTAGGCTGACGATCGAGAGGACCAACGAGAAAAAAGTTAACGCGCGCACTTCCGTCTCTGGCATGCCCCGCTTCAGCCCAACGAGGAAAATGACTGCAACAAGCGCGAATGCGAACGCTCCTTGTAGAAGGCCCCACGCGATCACGGGAGCCGAGAATAGGGGCTCGTCAGTAGGACGTGGCGGGCGATGCATCACATCGTCTTCTTCGATCTCGGCTTCGAAGACGAGCGAACAGACCGGGTCGATTACCATTTCCAGAAATGCGATGTGCATCGGCCCAAATAGCAGCGGCAGGCCAAACAACAGCGGCAATATCGCCAGTCCCGCGATGGGCACATGCACCGCGAAGATGAAACCCGTCGCCTTGCGCAGATTGTCGTAGATTCTGCGGCCAAGCCGGATCGCCTTGACGATCGAACCGAAATCGTCATCGAGAAGCACGATTGAGGAGGCCTCCCGCGCCACGTCCGTTCCGCGTCCGCCCATGGCAATGCCAATGTGCGCGGCCTTGAGAGAGGGCGCATCATTCACACCGTCTCCCGTCATGGCGACGATCTCGCCATTTGCTTTGAGCGCATTCACAATTCGGAGCTTCTGATCAGGCAGGATTCGCGCAAATATGTTCGCTGTCCGCATGCGCCGCGTTAGCTGCGCCTCGCTCTCGCTTTCGAGTGTCTGTCCTGTCACGACTTCGTCGGTATTTAGACCCGCCTGGCGAGCGATTGCCTTCGCCGTCGCTGGGTAGTCGCCCGTGATCATGACCACCCTGATGCCTGCCGACCGACACTCGCTCACGGCGGCTGGAACGGCCGAGCGTAACGGGTCGGCGAGTCCGACGAGCCCCAAAAATTCGAACGTGAAGTCTCGCTGCGAGTCCGGCAATGCTTTCTGCGCGAAGGATGCGCTGGCCACTCCCAGAACGCGCTGTCCCTCGGCAGCCATGCCTTCAACGGACTGCTTCACTGCAGCAAACTCCGTCTCGTTCAATCGGCAGAGCATAGCGATGGCTTCCGGCGCGCCTTTGGCCGCGACAACGAATTCCGGCGTGGCGTCGCTTTGCCAGACCTGTGACATCGCAAGGAGATCGGAACGAAGACCGTATGTCTGCAATAGTTTCCAATCTGGACCAAGCAGAGTTCCGGTCTTGGGCAAATGGTTCCGGCCGAAATCGTGAAACGCTTTTTCCATCGGATCGAATGGATCAGGCGCGCTGGCGAGAATTCCGAACTGGACCAGATGATCGAAGCTCGCAGGCATTGAGCGGGATATCTGGCCGGCTCGTAATGCCTCGCCGCCCTTGAGGCGTAGTTCGGCAATCGACATCTGGTTCTCGGTCAGGGTGCCGGTCTTATCAGTGCACAAGACCGTCGCCGAACCCAGAGATTCGATGGCCGCGGCGCGACGGGTCAATACGCGCGCCCGCGAAATCCGCCATGCTCCCATCGCCATGAATACGGTGAGCACGACGGGAAACTCTTCGGGCAGCATCGACATGCCGAGCGCGATGCCCGCAAGCACCGCATCGAGCCATCCTCCGCGCAACACGCCGTAGAGCAACACCGCCAAAACGCTCACGGCGCCTCCTGCGAGAGCAAACACCCCCACAAGACGCCGTGTCTGCGCCAGCAGACGCGGCAGCTCCGTTTCGACTGTGCTGAGCGATTGGCCAATTTTGCCGATTTCGCTCTGTGCGCCGGTCGCGATCACCTCGCCGATTCCGGCTCCGCGCACCACCAGAGAGCCGGAAAACACATATGGCAGGTCGTCGCCCCCCGGCCGGCGGCTTCCGAGAGGCGCATCGGCGCGGGAGATCTTGCGAACGGGCGCCGACTCTCCCGTCAGCAGCGATTCGTCGATCTGGAGGTCCTGGCATTCGCTGAGCGCCGCGTCGGCGGGAACCCGGTCGCCTTCGCTGAGCACGACGACATCGCCACGCACGACTTCGCGCCCAGCGATTCTCTTACGTACGCCGTCACGAATAACCAGCGCGCGCGGACTCGTAAGGTCGCGCAGCGCTTCCAGGACGCGCTCGGTGCGGGTCTCTTGCACCGCCGTGATGACGACCGACATTGTTGCGAAGACGAGGAGAATTAATGCTTCCTTCAAATCCCCCAGCAGCAAGTAGATCAGGCCGCCGCCGATGAGCAGCGCGAGCATCGGCTCGCGCAGGACCTCGAGAACGATTCGCAGCGGCGTGCGCCGTTCCGGCCGCGGTAGCTCGTTGTAGCCCTCGCTCTTCAGCCTGGCCTGCGCGTCTGCTTCACTGAGGCCGGGAGCCGAGTGGAGGGCTGAGGATGCATCTGGCACTAAAACCCTCCCGAGCGCGCTAACCCGCATTTTCAAACTCGGCATGCGTTAGCCGACTGTGACGGGACGATGATCGCAATGCTGAGAAGGCGTCACAAGCCCGAGAATCGTCGCCAAGTTGCGACAGGCGGATGTGTCGACCTCATAACGACAAGTCGCGGACGCTGTTCGCGCGATCGGCGTGACCGAGAGACTTACTGCAGGGTCGATCGTGGCCTCGTCCAGTCCAAACTGCGCCTGCGCCTGATCATGGGCATTTTTCGCATTATCCAGGGCGTCTCGAGAAATCACCTTGGTCGGGGCGAGTCTCTGGGGCATTGTCACATTAGGCGCATACCGCTGCTGATGTCCCGCTCGTATCCGCCTTGATGACCAAACTCAGCTGTGCCCTGAGCTTCCGCGACGTGGAAGATCTGTTGGCTGAACGGGGCATCACGGTTTCCTACGGGACCGTGTGACGATGTGATGCGTCAATGCCTCGACGTGTATCCACGTCGAGCAGGTGTCGCTTCCGCGATCTAGATTCGTGCGAACCGACAATGTGGCCTGCCAAGGATTGGATGAGGGACCACGTCTCCGATGCGTCACGCCTCGTTATAATAAGCGGCGCTTTTCGCAAGGCGATCCGCGCGTTGAACGCAATTAAATGACCAGCGCACTCGCGCCGGACAGATCAAGCGTTTGGCATATCCATTCTGCTAAGTCGAACGGAACGAAGTGGTGAGCGCGTCCGATCTTTCGAGTTGAGCCCTTTTGCCGAGGCGCATCGGTGCCTCACGAATTCCTGTTGCCAAAACTCAACGCAAATGCGAAATTTTGAAACAGGTTTGAGGAAAGCTCTTCATTAGGCGAGAGCCGAGGGCTGACCGAAGCGCGCGTCACCAAATATCGACGAAAGTGCAATGAGTTTTGGACATTGCCGTAAATTTAATGGGAGACTGCGGTGCTCACGCTCATAATTGGAATCCTTATTATCGTCGTCCTTGGGGCGATCTTGTTTTGGGTGATCGATAAATTCTGTCCCGATGCGCGGCTAGCACAGCTACTCAAGCTCCTCGTCGTGCTAGTCTGTTTGGGAGCGATCATAGCCCGGGTGCTTCCGCTACTTGGGTCTCCTTCATTTCTATAGCAGCATCAAGTAAACGAAAATCCCGAAGGGCTAAGCAACTTCCTGGATGGAATTCCCCTTGAAACGCCCTGTTCAGCGGGTGGATTGCCCGCAGTGCATTCGCGCTCGGGTCGCAGACAGGCCGCAATGAAGCCGAAGCTATCACAGCGTCACTTTAGAGCAGCGAGCGCAGGATTAGCGAGGCTTCGAAGCCCCTGGCAGCATACGTCTCAGAGTGCGATCGCGAAAAACGAAGTGGTGGACGAACGCCGCTCCAGCATGGAGCGTGGCGAGGATGATAAGTCCGTTCGCTAGAGTTTCATGAATTTCCTTCATGTCGTGTGCAAACGGTTTGTTCTTCGTCCACGGCGATGCGATATCGAAAACGCCAAGCACGGAAAGCGCGTCGCCATCCGCAAATTGCGTCGCGACGCCAATGGCGACAACCGCCGCAAGCAGCACGTAAAGCGCAAGGTGGACGATTTTGGCGGCCAAATCGCCCAATCTCCCCAGCGGCGTCGGTTCTGGAGACGGCGGCGCGTTGATTAGACGCCAGCCGACACGAAAGATCAAAAGGATGGCGATCAGCTCTCCCGCAGAAACATGGACTAATTCCCCGAGATCGCGGGCTCTCCCACGTGGCAGGCTTTCGCCCACGGTCCCGAGCACCCATGCGACGCCAACAAGAAGCACGGAAAACCAATGAACGATTTGGACGGCTGCACCGTAGCCTCGCAGAGAATTGCGCCATTGCATTGAGGGCCTCACTGTATTTTCCGCGGACCTTTATCAAAACGACATAATTGTTCACTTCGGCGAATTTCAGTCGAACGCCGAGAAGCGATGCGGCAAATTGTATCGGAGGAACGTCATGAATCCACATTGGTCGCTTCCCACGCCGCAGTTGGCGCGCGCAATGAGGCAGCCGGCCCTACTAGGCACAACAAGCCCACGACGATCAACATGACGGCCATATAGTCGAAATCAATTTGCGACAAAATCCCCGGCCGTAATACGGCGTAAGGTCACATGCTCAAGGCGCTCATTTTACTGTCGCGAAAGTTTTCGAAAGGGGTCACAATTGAAATCTGATTTACACCGAGGCCTCCCAAACGCCTCGGAGCTAGCTGTGATCGAGGAATCTCCTCGACAACTTAACATTTGGGCCTAGTTGATCCTCTTGGGACGCAGAAGCAGCGCGGCACGCCCGCGTTGGGGCGGACTCGACTCTGTGTTTCTGAAAATCTGTGTTTATGAAAAAGGGAGGTCGAAATGTGTAAGAGTGTGAAATCTGTCCTGGCCGCGTTATGCGGGGTGACCGCGCTGGCGGCTCTACCGACGGAAGTTTTGGCTGGCCCCATGAGCGCCGCGAGTCCAACGAGCGTTGGACTAACGACGTCGTTCGAACAAGCTTACTATCGGGGCTATCGCCGCGGTTATTATCGCCGAGGCTACGGCATTCCGGGCGCCGCGATTGGCGCAGCGGCTGGCGTCGCGGGCGCCGCGGCCGGCGTTTTGGGCGCGGGAATCGCGGGCGCATCGGGCTACGGCTATCCCGGCTACGGCTATGGCGGCAGTTCGTGCTGGCAGTGGGACCCCGTCGCTGGTTGGGTGTGGGCCTGCCAATAAAGCGCGCGCCTTATCCTGCGCCGCAATTGGACGCGAGGCCGCAACAGCTACCGGCCTCGTGGTGAACCGAGTGGGGGCGACTTCGGTGGGATAAGGACGCTGAGCGTGCCCTACTCCTTTCGGTTGCGGTTGCATCGACAAAATGTTGTCGCAGCGACAGTGATGCCCTCGGCAGGTTCTCAGCCTTTGGACTCTGATCCAGCGCTAACCTGTCCGTCCAATTTTCATGGATTGCTCCTGCTGATGCCGTAACCGTCGCGCGCGACGTTTTACTGCCAACGCCTTGCCGATCCGATCTGGATTGGCGAGGCCTATGCAGGCCGTGGGTTAAATGTCGCATGCGCGATCGAGACAACGAGTCCGCGGGCACTGTTCGCCATTTCAATTTGCGCCTTGATCTGTTGCGCGAGCGCCTTCACAAGCGTGCTGCCCAAGCCGTCAGAAGGGGCAGCTGTATTGTATCCTTCCGGCCTGCCCACGCCATTATCGGACACCGTGAGCTGCCAGTTGGAGCCGGATGTCTCGTATTTGACGAGAATCTCCGCGTCGGGGCGGCTTTGAGGAAATGCATATTTCACGGAATTGATAACCAGCTCCGTCACGATCAGGCCAAGACTCACTGCTTCGGTCGAGGGAATGAGAGCGCGGTCGAAAGCGTATTTCAGGGATATTTGCTTCTCCTCGCCGATCATCGAGGCCGCGAGGCCGTCGCATAGCGTGGTCAAATAGGGATCGACTTCGACGAGTTCGGTGCGGCCTGCCGTGTCGATGTGCCGCTGCAATGTCGCCACCGACATAACGCGGGAGTAGGCGTCCTGCAGATGTCGGCGCGCCTCTTCCGAGGTCGTCACCCGAGTCTTAATCATGATGATGTTCGCGATGATTTGCAAACTATTGAAAATGCGGTGCTGCATTTCCAGGAGCAGCACTTCCTTCTCCCGTAGCAGCGTCCTGGTTTCATTGAGAAGAGACTCCTTCTCCTTCTCTATGAAACGTCGATGGGTCACATCTACGAAGGAGAGCAAAATAGCTTTGTGAGCGCTGCTCGTGAAGAAGACTTCTCGCGCGTTCACAATCACGACGCGCTGTCCGATGCGAGGAAACTCGGCATCTATCTCAAAATCTTCCGCAATGGCATGCTCGGGCAGGATTTTATCTAAGAGCGAAGCCAGGCGCGGGACCTTGAAACGGCCGTCTAAAATCTCATAAACGGAACGTCCGATGACCTCTTCGGGGGTGACTGCAAAATTATGGAAAAAGGACCGGCTAGCTACGGTTACGCCTAGATGACAATTAAGCACGAGCAGAGGATCGCGGACCGTGTCGACGACCGCCTGGGCGAGCACCGGGGCGTACTGCGGGTCTAAGGGCTCGATTGTGATTTCGAAATATCCTTCCTGGCGCTTTTTAATACGCGCAATTGGTACGAAAAAACCTTGTTGCAATTTGGCTCAGGCGCGTTGGCCTAAGGCCGGCGCGAAATCCGACTGCGTCGCTGCTACACTCACACCACGTACGCGGGTCTATAGAGCGGTCACGGGCCGAGGCCCCTCTAAAATTTTCCTTCCTACGCTAGAAATATAGCAATTCCAACGTTCCGAGTCATGCCGCCCCGCCAGGTGGTCGAGAAACGCAGCCAATGCCGACAGTCGAAGCCTCCAAAACTCTCATGGTTTGCGTAACACGTCGAAAATCCGCCCCGCGGACAACTAAGATCGTGACCGTCATGGCCTCATGATAACAGGCGTACCGACGCTTACGCGATCGAACAGATCAATCACATCCTCATTCAACATGCGGATGCAGCCGTAGGAGGCGGCGGAGCCGATCGATGCGCGCATCCTTTTGGTCGTCCCGTGAATCGCCACCTGGAAGCGGCTGAGGGTAAGAGCGCGAGCGCCCATGGGATTGTTCGGCGCACCGCCGCGAATAAGGTCCGGCAATTCCGGATGGTCGCGTTTTACAATCCATGGCGGAGCCCAGTCCGGATTGACGTACTTACCGATAATCGTGGCGGAGCCGGACCATTCCTCGCTGCTCTTTGGCACGGCGATCGAGTAGCGAATTGCGACGCCTTCATCCGCGACGAAAAAAAGTTTGCGATGCCGCGTGTCAATGACAATCGTGCCCGGCTCGACGGACGATGGAAAGGCCACCATATCCCGAGCGGCGCTGATCGACGGCAAGGCGGCGGCGCCAACGACGAGCGCCACGCCGACAAGGAGAATGCGCAACAAGCGAGCGAGACGTTCCGTAAGAGCCGGAGCGCGTATTTGAGACGATAAGCTACTCATGGCGTCTTTTTCTGAAGGTTAAAGGCAGCCGGGCGATTGCGTCGCCGCAAATATGGCGATGGTGGCGGTCGCTTTCCGGTCGACCTACGTTATTTGCTTGGCCAGAAGACCGACTTTAACGCTTCATGCGGCTGAAGGCTCAGTTGGACAAGCGTTCCGATCAAGATGAGCGTTCCCGTTAAGACGAGGGCTCCCGCCACGACTAACGCCGTAGCGACGAGCGCGCTCATGAAAGGCCCAAGAGGATGCGGTCTGGGCTCAGACGCCTTGGTCTTTCGAGCTCTGATCGGCTTCGAAAGACCTGCAGTATTGATGGACCAGAAGAACCATATCTTGCCCATTTCCGTCGCCACAATATAGCCGAGGACGATAGCGACAACGGCGCTTATCTCAATCGCCGAGAGCGGCACGAAGCCGAACACCGAGCTCAGCGCCCCGAGGAAGGGGATGGCCAAGGTCGCGACCGCTACCGCAAGCGTTGACCACAACAGCAACTGACTCGGGCTGCTTCGAAAAGCCGGCTTGTGGGTTCGCAGGACGAGAACGACCGCGAGTTCGGTCAGCAGCGAAATCATGAACCATGCGGTCTGGAACGTCGCCTCGCCGGCGTGGAAAACCAGGAGCAGCACCGCGAAGGTCAACATATCGAAGGCCGAACTGATCAGGCCAAAGACAATCATGAACTTCTGGATCTCGCTGATGCTCCAGCGCTGCGGATGGGAGACCCGGTCTGCGTCGACATTGTCGCTGGATATCGCGATCGACGGCACGTCGGAGAGGAAATTATTCAGCAGAATCTGCTTGGCGGCAAGCGGCAAGAACGGCAGCAGCGGCGCCGCCAGCGCCATGCTGACCATGTTCCCGAAATTCGCGCTGGTGGTGATCGAGATGTATTTCAGCGTGTTGACGAAGGTCCGCCGACCATCCTCCACACCAGAGCGCAACACGTCCAGGTCGCGGTCGAGCAGGATGATGTCGGCGCTTTCGCGGGCGACGTCCACCGCCGTCTCGACCGAGATGCCAACATCGGCCGCATGCAGGGCCGGCGCATCATTGACGCCGTCGCCGAGATATCCGACCGAATGACCTGTCCGCTGCAGGGCGCGGACGATCCGCTCCTTCTGCTGGGGATCGATCTCGACAAAGAGGTCTGTCCGTGGCGCGAGATGCCACAAAGCCTCGTCCTTGAGTTTTACGAGCTTTTCGCCGGTGAGCATCGACGTTGCATCGAGTCCCACAGCCTTCGCCAGATGCGCCGTCACATAGCGGTTGTCGCCGCTGATCACCTTGATACGGATGCCTAGCCGATTGAGATCGTCGATCGTGCGCCGCGCGTCCGCCTTGGGCGGGTCGTAGAAGACAAGAAAGCCACGAAAAGTCATCTCCCGTTCGTCGTCGCGGTCGTAGTCCGCCTTCACTGGAACCTTGCGAGTTGCAACGGCCAGAACACGGAAGCCTTCAGCGCTCTTGGCCTTGAAGACATTCTCGAGTTCCGCGCGCCGCTCGGCGTTCGCCGGAACCTCGACGCCGTCGCGGTCCAACGATGTGCATATGTCGAGCACGTTCGAAAACGCCCCCTTGGTGATGAACAGGCGCTGTGACGGCGCTCCATCCTCCGCCACGACGATGGTGAGTCGGCGACGCATGAAGTCGTAGGGGATTTCGTCGATCTTGGCGGCGCCGCGGGTCGTTAGCCCAATGTCCTCGCCCGCAGTCACAATCGCTTCATCGAGCGGGTTTTCGATGCCGGTCTCGAAGGCGGCGTTGAGAAAGGCGAGCCGTCGCACCTCAACCGAAGGCTGGCTTCCGGCGTCGAGGACGTCGCGCAGAACAATGGCGCCTTCGGTCAATGTGCCCGTCTTGTCGGTGCATAGGATATCCATGCTGCCGAGGTTCTCGATGGCGTCGAGCCGGCGGACGATGACGCCGCGCTTGCTCATGGCCCGCGCACCGGCCGAAAGGGTCACGCTGATTATCGCCGGCAAGAGCTCAGGCGACAGACCGACCGCGAGCGCCACGGCGAACAGCAGGGACTCGATCACCGGGCGGTGGAGTAACAAGTTCACAGTCAGCACGAAGAGAACGATGACAATCATCACGCGGACGAGGAGATAACCGAACTGCCGCACGCCGCGGGCGAAGTCGGTCTCGGGTTGGCGCGCCCCCAGCCGCGCCGCAATAGCGCCGAACTCGGTCCGGCAGCCGGTGCTCACGGCAAGGACCTTCGCCGTGCCGCTGCGCACCGAAGCGCCGAGAAAGACGGCATTGGTCCGTTCAGTGATAGGCGCGTCGGGACGAACTATCCCGGCCCGCTTCTCGACCGGAAACGACTCGCCGGTCATGCTCGCTTCGCTGACGAGGAAGTCCTGCGCGTCGATCACGAGCCCATCAGCCGGGATTAGATTGCCCGCCGAGAGGAGGATGTGGTCGCCGGGCACGATCGCGCTGACCGGCGCCGTCTGCTCCACCCCATCCCGCACCACGCGGCACGTCAGCGCCAGGCGCTTCTTCAGTTCATCGACCGCGGTGGACGCCCGATATTCCTGAAAGAAGCTGAGGAGCGAACTGCCCAGGACGATCGCCAGGATAATGGCGGCATCCACCCATTGCTGAAGCGCCAGCGAAATTGCGGCGGCGAACGCCAGGATGAGGACGAGCGGGCTTTGGAACTGGCGCAGAAGGACGCGAAGCGCGCTCAGGCGTGGGGCATCCTCGACGCTGTTGGGACCGACGCTTAAGAGCAGCGCAGCGGCGCGATCGGACGATAGTCCGTTGGGACCCGACTCCAAAGCTGCGGCCAGCTCGGAAGAATTATGGCTCCAGTAGGGAGTTTCGTTCGCGTCCCAGGTCACTCTCGGTCCTATCTGCGATCGTTTGTAGGCGAACGTCGCTAGTCTGCTCCTCGGCCTCGCTTCACGCGAAGCCACACGGCGTCCATCAAAATGACACGAGAAAAACGATCCCATAAGAGTTCACAGGCAGACAGCGATAGTCTCACATGAAGGCGCCGATCGCGCCAAGATGCAGGGCCATCTATGCCGCCTTGCCGGTCATCCCAAGTTGAGCTTTGAGAACGAATATGACTAACGGCATTGTTCCAACCGCGATCGATGCGCGGCTCCTGCGCCACTTTGCGAACCTCTCCTTTGGCTTCTGGACCGGCCCCACGCGCCGCAAAGCGAAGCTGTTCGTGGCGGGGCTCTTTGCCTGCCTGCTGCTCAATCTCGCCCCGGCCATCGCGGTCAACCGATGGAACAAGTTTTTCTTCGACGCCCTGCAGAACAAGGACCAGCGGCTGATCTTTCTCAGCATCGGCCTGATGCTGGCGCTGGCCTTCGCCTCTGCGTTGACGAGCGTCGCGCTGCTGCAGATGCGCATGCGCTTTCAGTTGCGCTGGCGGGAATGGCTGACTCAGACGCTCGTGCGGCGCTGGATGGAGCGCCGCCGCTTTTATCAGCTCAGCGTCCTTCGGCTCGTCGACAATCCGGAAGCGCGCATCGCCGAGGATGGTCGGATCGCTATCGAGCTCTTCGTCGACTTTGCGACGGGCGTCACGAATGCTCTGCTCATGGCGGTCTCGTTCGTCAGCGTGTTGTGGTTCATCGGCGGCTCGCTGACGATTGGGGGCATGACGATCCCGGGCTATCTCGTAATCGCGGTCGTCATCTATTCCGCCTCGACGTCCTTCGGAATGCTGCTTTTGGGCCGTCCGCTCGTCGCGCGCGTCGAAGCGAAGGCGGTCGCAGAGGCGGACTTTCGCTTTGAACTTTCGCACACTCGCGAAAACGCCGAAACAATCGCGCTTATCGGAGCCGACGACGCCGAGCGGGAGCGGCATTTTGCGAGATTCAGTCAGGTCGCGCTGCGCTGGGTTGCGGTGATTGGACGGCAGGCGCGCATGCTCTTCCTATCGAGCGGCAATAACGTGCTCGCGCCCGCCATCCCGCTCATGCTAGGCGCACCGAAATATCTCGCCGGCGAAATGTCGCTCGGCGACCTCATGCAGGCGGCGGCCGCCTTCATACAGGTGCAATTGGCGCTCAACTGGCTCGCCGACAATTCGCTGCGTCTTGCGGACTGGTTCGCCTCGGCGCGACGGGTCGCCGCCCTTGACCTCTTCTTCGAGGACCTCGACAAGCTTGCGATCGGAGCTGAGGAGAAGATGATCGATCTCGCCTTCAGCGACGACAGCGCATTGCATCTTTGCGGGCTCTCCATCGCCCAGCATGACGGCACGTTGATGCTCGCGGACACCGATGCGGTGATCGGACGTGGCGAGAAGGTTCTCGTCAAGGGAGATTCCGGCACCGGCAAAAGCACGCTGATCCGCGCTATGGCGGGGTTGTGGCCGTGGGGCAGCGGCCGCATTCTGCGTCCGAAGGATGCGCGCATCGCTTTCATGCCGCAGCAGCCGTATATGCCGCGGGGCACGTTGCGCGACGCGCTCGACTATCCCCGCGGCGACGCGCCGCCCGACCCCGCGCGCACCGAAAGGATCCTCGTTGCCTGTGGCTTGGCTCATCTCGTATCGCGCCTAGACGAGGAGCAGAGCTGGTCCGATGTGCTATCAGGCGGCGAGCAGCAACAGCTCGGCTTCGCGCGCGTGCTGCTAAGGCCGCCAGACATCATCATCATGGACGAACCCACCTCGGCGCTCGACGACCTCAGCCAGACGCGGCTGATGGAACTGCTCTGCGAGGAAGCGCCGGGCTCGACCATCATCCACGCCGCACGCCGCAATGTAGACAAGCGTTTCTACGACCGCGAGATCCAGCTTAGCGCGAGATCATAGTGAACCCGACGAGTAGCTGATTTTCGACGGGCGTTATTATTCGACGCGTTGCCGCCTATCATTTTGGATGTCTTGAGGAGCTTCAAGCTGTGGACCGCCGAAGCGCAGCCGTGATAAGCTCAAAAGTGAAATTCCCTGCGACGGAGATTGCTTAATGTCACTCTCAACATTGCTCATCATCCTCCTCATCATCGTTTTGCTCGGCGGTTTCAGTGGACGTTTTGGCGGCTACGGCTATGGGTACGGGCATGGCGGCGTCGGCGTGATCGGCCTCATCCTGATCGTTCTTGTCGTTCTCATGCTGCTTGGGCGGATTTAATCTCAGAATTGGAACTTCGGATTGAGTCGTCTGCGACTGCACCCGGAAAACCATCTGGTCGGGCGTATCGGGTGGCTGAGAGCCGCGGTTCTCGGCGCCAATGACGGCACGTTTCAACTGCGAGCTTGATCGTCGGCGTTGCGGCAGCCCATACGACTGAGGGCGGCGTCTTGATCGCTGGTGTCGCGGGACTAGTGGCTGGCGCCATGTCGATGGCCGCTGGCGAATATGTCTCCGTTAGCTCGCAATCCGATACCGAAAGGGCGGATCTCGCTCGGGAACGCAGCGAACTGACCGAGAGCGCCAAGGCCGAACTTGACGAGCTTGCCGAAATTTACGTCCAGCGCGGTGTCGATACCGCTCTTGCGCGGCAGGTTGCCCAACAGTTGATGGCGAAAGACGCCTTAACCGCTCACGCGCGCGATGAACCGGGATTTCGAAAATCACTACGGCACGTCCTGTCCAAGCCGCACTGACATCGGCTGCAGCATTTTCTGTCGGCGCCGCCATGCCCTTACTCATGATTCTGGTATCGCCTGCTGGCGATCTTGTTCCCATCGTTTCCGGCGCGTGTTTGTGTTTTCTCGCTCTTCTGGGCGCCATTGGCGCAAGAGCAGGCGGGGCGAATGTTTTGCGCGCCACAGCACGAGTGACATTCTGGGGCGCCTTGGCGATGGCCCTAACGGCCGGTATAGGGGAAATATTCGGCGCGGCTGTTTGAGCATTCTGACGGTAGAAGAAAAAAAGCGCTCGGTCATTCGCGAAACGCAGTAGGTCCTATCACCGCAGTCACAAATCTTTGTGGCTGTGAAGAAAGCGAGCGAGTTGCTCTTTCAGGTCCGCTGTGGTGAGCGGCTCGCCGACAGAAACGGCGCGTGCGAATAGATCCCGCTGGAGTTCCGTGGGTAGACTATTCCAGCGGCTGATGACCGCCGCTCCCAAGCACTGCAAAATGAGTGCTTCTTCTTCCTTGGCCAGATCAGCCCGCATTTCCCGATCTCGGTTCTACCGCCCTCGTTCTCCCATCTGGATAAGGCGCGGAGCAGCGGGTTATCCTTATTTGAAGTTTTTGGTTCCTTGGCCATGACGCAATGCTCTGAATGATATTCTTTTGAATGTCACGGGGTCTCGGGCCCCGCACTATTCAATGATGATAGCAAATATGAAAAGGCGGCCTTTAAGGCCGCCTTTCTCGCGCTCGTGACGAAGTCAGGTTAGGCCTTGTCGACGAGCTTTTTCACCGCGTCTTTGGCCTTGCCGACGGCCTCCTGAGCTTCGCCCTTGAGCTCCTGCACGGCGCCTTTGAGTTCAAGGTTCGGGTTGCCTACTGCTTGGCCGACTCCCTGTTTGACTGCCCCCGCCGCCTGATTTGCCGCACCCTTGATCTTGTCGGTAGTGCTGCCCATGGTCGGTCTCCTCAGTTACGACTGACAATGCGTTATTGCGTATTGCCTCTCGCGATTTGCCAGTAGCGCAATCATAGTCGATCACGAAAAGCCCGGTAGCGCAATGAGTGAGACATAAGACCGCGCCGGCCCTTTGCGCTAGTTGCGAGCCTTCAATCACTTCGCGTCACTCGTGATGCTCATTGGCGCGGCGCGCTCCGCTGACGTGAAGAGATACAAAATTGATAGCCCCTAAACCGGAAGAGCGCCTAGCGAAGGACATCCAAAGAAGAGCGTAAGTCAGGGAACGTTCATTTGCTCTTGATGCTCGGCGTTCCAAATCCGATCATCATTCTCCTGGCGCTGATCCGACATTAGCGGCGGATCAGGAGGCAGCGTTGCCGGCGTCTCCGGATGGATGCTTGAGCGCCGGCCAAGCTTACGATCTTCGTGCGGACGGCTGCTCTAAACTCGATCGGTGTCGACTTCGTCGATCCGTGTGTCGACGAACGTCAACGAGATTGTCGTCATCGGCCCCACCTCGCCCAGGCTGGACACGATCGAGAACCTCAGCGGACGCGAGATCCACGTACGCCTTTCAAGCAGTATGCGGACCGTCTCGCGGTGGCCAAAGGCTTGAAGCAGATCGCACTCATGCCGATCGATGAGAACCTGAGGATGAAGACCTCGTCTATGGTGAATGCCAGACTGCTACCTTATGTTGTCGTCGGCGATCACAAAGCCACATATAGTCTGGAGTCTTTCCCAAAGCGCTCCCACGCAACGACCTTGTCGTTAGCGAAGGCGGGGGGCCTGGGCGATTCCCAACTACAACCCGGAGATCAAGTCCGCGCTAAACGCATTCATCAGGGAGCATCGGGCCAATACCAGCTTCGGCGCCACGGTCCGGCGACGCCACATTCTCTCGATCCGGGCTCTGCGAGACATTTCGGCGACGATCGAGCGAGGAGACAGGATATGTCCTTTCGGGCTGACAACGATGCATACGAGGCGTGGCTTCGTAACCAATGCCAAGTGGTGGAAGCAGACCTTGAACATAAACACCAGAAGATGAAGAAGGACGCCTTCACCTTCCTTCGCGCAACATTCTTCCGATGGGCGAAGACAATCGAGAAAATTTGCGCCGATCTAAGTGATGCGCCAGCTGTTCTTAGCGTTGGTGATACTCATGTCGAAAACTTCGGGACGTGGCGCGACGCCGAAGGTCGTTTGGTGTGGGGCGTGAATGATTTCGATGAAGCGGCGGTCATTCCATATCCCCTTGACCTTGTCCGACTTGCGACGAGCGTCAGGCTCGCTCAGGGTTTGGCGTTCAGCAACCACGACGCCGCCAGCGCCATTGCCGCTGGGTACCGGAAGGGTCTGGACCAACCGAGGCCAACGCTGCTCGATGAGAACGCAGCCTGGATGCTGCCGTTCGTGGCCTGCACCGACGAAGAGCGGGAAGAATTCTGGGACGAGGTCAGGAAGTATCCGGCGGCTATCCCGCCGGATGAGGTCAAGAGCGCTCTTCGTTCGAGTCTCCCCACGGACGCCGTCGTCGAGAGGTTCGCGTCGCGCAGAAAAGGCGGCGGAGGATTAGGCCGACCACGCTTTGTAGTAGTCGCGGACTGGCGCGGTGGGAGCGTCATACGGGAGGCAAAGGCGTTAGCGCCGTCAGCATGGGAATGGGCCCATGGCGCAGGCGGGCGACCGTCTTCTTTTCTCGATATTGCTACAGGCAAATATCGATCGCCTGATCCCTTCCTTCGTGTCCATGACGGCTTCATCGTCCGGCGGATTGCGGCAGATTCCCGAAAGATTGACCTCGGTGTCAACGCAGGCGCCAAGTTGAACCTCCCATTGCTCGAGGCGATGGGCTTCGACCTGGGCGCAATCCACGCCGCTAGCGAAGAGCAAACGCAAGCCATTCGCAGCGATCTGGACGCGCGCTCGGTCGATTGGCTGCACGGCGCTGCTAAAGTTGCAGCCGAAAGTGTAAAAGAGGACTATGCCGCATGGGCAAAGCTGATCCCGTCAATGATTGCCGCTTTTCGCGACTTCCTTAATGTGGACGATAACTCCAAGTAGAACGATGAAGGACGAATACTTCCTCGCGCCGACGTCAAATCCTTGACCTGAATCTTCTGATCGCGCGCCTGCCTTGCCGAGAGTCTGCGGTGAGGGCCGCAGTCAGGTTCGGGCCGGCGTTAGATTGGGGACTTACGCGACCACTTTTTCGCGGGCGGCGACGTCGTAGCGCTAAATCTATGGGCAGTTAGGGTTGTGAATCTGTAACCGACCGAAAAACCGCCTCTTGAGGCCATGGTTCCAGCGACGGCCATACGTTACTGGGTGTCGAGAGATCATTCGTCATCAGTCAAGAATCAAGTCGATTGCTTTGTAAGTCATGGATCAGATGACTGAGAGACGGCTCGTCGAGGTCGTGCAGAACATCTGCCAATCTTTCATCGCCAGATCGCCCCGGAGCGAATCCGCCCCCATAGGTCTGACGCAATGAGGATATGAGCGTATTGCCATGTTTCTTGCTGATTCTGCCGTTCTTGTCTCGATGGCGGCCGTCGAGTCCCGGTTGCTTTGTCATGACCGTTTCCTCGGGTCGAGGGGAAAAAGCCCCATCACGACTCATCTGGGAATTGACCCGGTCGAGGACGGCCGCGGCCGTGGGCTCTGAGAGAGGCGCCGCGTTCCCCGCGGCTTCGGTCTCGGCCACCGCCTCCGCCTTTGCCTCGGCGTAGAGATCCTCGGCGGTCTCGGCTATTTCGCCACCCCTGATCCGCGCCTCGTGCATCGCGATCAGTGCTGCTTTCAGCGCGGCTTTCGCGGCGGGACGTGCGCGTCGCGCGATATGCCGGCCAAATAGCGCGACGCCCGCCGCGCCTATCAGCGCTCCGAGCGCCACGCGCGCCAATGGTGGCGACATGATCGTTTCTCCTCGAACCCGCGCCAATTATGCAGGCTTAGGCCTACCCTAGCTCAACGCGCTAAAGTTTTACCCATGTTAGCCCGTTTGCGCTCGCGCGAATGTCGGCGGCAGGCTGAAGCTCTTTCCCGACGAATGCAGTCATCGACGCGATCCGCGTCCATGCTCAAGATGACGAAGCAAAGCGTTGATGACGAGACGATCTCGGAAGTGCGGCGCCCGGAAGAATCTCCTTGATGCGTATCAGATGTCGATTCGCCGCACGCCTTCCGGAGGGGCGCGCCATAACCCCCGACGACCTGGGTGAGGAGGTGAACCAGCACTCGAGCGATTGCAGCTGGGCGGGCACATGTCGTACGAACAGATGGCTTAGGTAGGAATGACCAAGTGGATTGACTTCGCTTCGCCAAACTTCGGCCATGGCACTTTAATGCCGGCTGCCGTCAGGAACATCTGCGCCACATAAAGAACAATGAACACCCCGACCAAAACGACGAGCACGTTAACAACTGTCCGAAATGGCTCCGCGAGAGGAATGACACGGAGCAAGGTTGTCGCGGCCCACCAAAAAACCCCGATGATGATGACGAGAAAGATGAGTCCTATCAATGTTTCGATCATTGTCATGTCTCCACCAAGCCGACACTGCCCAAATGGCGGCCGACCTTGCGAAAAATATGGGCCTATCTGGCGTTTCAGACAAGGCCGAGCTTTCCAATGATCTGCTGGCGGCGACTTGGCGTGTCATCGCCACCTCTGGACAACGCCTGACGCCCCATCTTCAGCGGCACAAGTGGCTGAGCAGCCTCCCCCTCCCCATTCGGCGCGCGACACTGCATGTCATATACGCGCGGGTGCTCATGCGAGGCGTCTGCTGCGAAATTCTCCCTTCCGTATGTTTGGAGAGGAACATCCGAAGCACGAGAACGAGATCCGCCGCATATTTCGACGCGCCCAAGTCAATCGCCGCACGAATGTCAGAGACAATCATCTTACGTACGGCGCTTGGCCCTCGCTTCAAATTCAAACGGTAGCTCGATAGCAGCGATTGATGCCTCGACGAAAGGACAGCCCCCGTGAAGAGTTCGTTTGTTTCGAGCGCCGCGAACTTTGCGCATTCTTCAAGGGTAATCATCGGATGACTCCACCTTGGCCGCTCATGGCGACTAAATATCGTTGTTTCGTTTGATGCTGACCTCGCATTGCTCGGTGTACTGCGCCGCAAAGAAGAGCTGCGTGCCAGCCAAGCGGAGAGCCGTCGAGGAATGAGTCTTCCTACCAAGACATTGTGAACCCGCTGTGGCGTCGCTCGCACGATGTCATGAAATAAATTTAATCACATTCCGACGGAACATTTCGACGCCCAGTGTTTCTGAAGCACGTGTTTCGCGCGCGCCGTCTATTTCCACGCCCCTGGGCCGTCCGTCATCGCCGCATTGTCGGGGCCGCCGCGCGCCATCAAGGGACAAGCCCGTTGAGCGCACGCTTGTCCGCACGCGCCTGCTGCGACCTCTTCTGGGACGACCCCGGAAGAGGTCGACCTTATCAGCCCTCACCGCTTTCTTCATAGGAGCGCCATCGCAGAGGCGCGCGCATCATCGCGCCAAAGAGCGATTTGAATCTCGGCATCGTTATACAGCTCGACGGCGCAACCACGACCGCCATCTCGATCGACACATCCGCACCCGGCGAGCACACCCTTCTCTACACCGTCACCTCGCCCACCACCGGCCTCACCGGCAGCGCCATACTCACCGTCACTGTTTCCGCCGCCGAGGAATTGCTTGGGCCAGCGGAAGAAGACGCCAATCCCTTCACCTCACAGCCCGCCAACGACAATGCGAATTCCGCGATCACGCTTACCGGCGATCTTCCGTGAAGCAGAATAGCCGCTTCTGTCCATGCGCCCCGCGTATGCACTCTCGCACGCGCAGCGACCGGCTCAAGCCAGATTCTGATTCGTCCATGAGAGGTGTGGATCAGACATTGTGGCCCCATGACCCTGGACGTTAGTCAGCGATCAATATCGCTCCCCGCTATTGCGCTCCAGTGCCGGGCACTCCAAGTAACTTCACACATGACAAGTATTTTCCGAAAGGCGCTCACAAAACGGCGACATGGCGAAGTCTCCGCCTCATCCAATTAGTAGCCTCGGTGCTGTAGGCACATAAGTGCTCGAAGAATTTTTAGTTGGTTCGGTTCGCGAAGGCCGCCGGCACCCGCATTCCGCCCCCAAATCCAAAGGACAATCCAATGAGCTACAAGACCAATCTGTTACTCGCGGTGAGCGCTGTGGCGGCGAGCACGATGATGAGCACAGCGGCATCTGCTACCTATTATTGCAACGATGGAACAGCAGTAACCTACAAGTCCAGCTGCAAGAACTATGGTGGCTGTTGCCAGACGTTCCGCCCTGCGCGCCCTGATTCGCGGGTAAGCACGGACGGCCAGACTAAGAGACGTGCGTTGCCAGGCCGCCAAAACGAAATATTCGACCGCTGGGGCAGGAGCAATCGCTAGGTGTATAGTCGCGAGGTGAACTGGGTCGGCTGAAGCCTGATAGGGCGATGACAATTGAAGCCGACGATCGCACCTTCCATCTTCGCTCTACGGAGCAGGGCCAGGAGAAAAGAACCAAGCCAGTACGATGAGGATCAAAACCGCCGCTGCAAGCCCGACCGCAACAGCAAACGGATGCCGCGCTCTATCCGTGCGGATCAGCGTTTCCGTCTCAGGCGCTGATTGGCGGTCGCTGCCCGTTTGCGGCAGCTCCACTTTGATTTGACCCAGGCTCCCCGCAATCGGAACAGGCTCCTTCGCGACGGCAGAGCCGCCGCTTTTGACGCCCGGCAAAATGCCTTTGTATTGGCTCCACACCCATGCTTGCGGCGTGCTTCCATCAGCGCCCACATGCCCGCTTTCAGTCCCGTCGAAATTCTTAGACATCCTTGCCCCCGCGATGGCATCCGAGAATAAGCCTCGGTCGAGGTTCCTCGCCATTTTATTCTCGACGCCTCCGATCTTGGGACTGTTCTTTCCGCTCCGCAAGATGCGGAGCTTATCGCCGTCTCCCGAAATCACTGACCTACATAATGATTGTGATCACGGGGGCGAGATGCGCAATTTCTTCCGAACGCTTGCGCCAGAGCAATTCGATGCGACTGTCTCGATCCGCGCAAATGGTAGCTATAGCTATTCCTATCACGGCACTCTGATTATCGTGCCTACGCTGATGCAGGCCAGCCACGCCGGCTTCTTGGACCCGGACCTAGATACACGCCTCAAGAAGCTACTGAACTATTGAGCGAGGAAGTCTTCGAAAAGGCCGATTATCTCGGCCGAGGCGCTACGCGGTGGTCTTGCAGCGTTCTCAGGCCAGCGATGAACTCTCATACTTCCCTTCACGCGAGATTCCGGTATTTAGCATACGCCCGCAACCAAACGGCGCGCCATCATGATCGCCGGTTCGCGCCCCGATGCTACCGCCCCCTGCCAACTGATGGGTACGGAAGCAGAGATCGATGGCCGGCTCATCGTGACGCTTGAGCGCGGCGCTACCGTCCTCAATCACAATGCGGAGAACAACTTTGCGACCATCGATCATTTGAGCGAATACCACTGGCGCATCAAGTCGCCGGACGTCGACTCATTCATGACCGTCCTGCCCGCAAAGTGATGCCTCGCCAGCTAATGGCTCCGCGACTACATCAGATCCTCACCGCCGTTTTCATACACTTGCCTCTGCTGCTCCGAGCGCTTCGGCGCATCCCGTGCGTCGATAGCGAGGAGCAGGTACATGCGTACTTTCACACGGAGGCGGCCATGAACATAGCCGCCGTATATCAGCACGTCACGCAATCCATAATCGCCGAACTCGAACAAGGCGCAGCGCCCTGGGTGAAGCCATGGAAAGGCGGCGGCCGCGTCGGCATTATGCCGGCCAATGCCATCACCGGGCATCACTATCGGGGCATCAACGTGCCGATCCTGTGGCATGTGACCGACACGAACGGCTTCCCCTCTCATGCCTGGCTCACTTTCAAGCAGGCGCTCGACAAGGGAGCGCATGTGCGCAAGGCCGCAAAGGGCACGAAGATCGTCTTCACCAAACAGCTCACGGTGAGGAGGGACGACGCCGAAGATGAAGAGCGACAGATTTCGATACTGCGCGCCTTCACCGTCTTCAATGTCGCGCAGGTGGAGGGACTCGACGCGCCCAACGCCTCACTGGGACAATCGCCGCCGCCAGCGGGCGCGGCCGATGCGTTCGCCGCAGCGACGGGCGCAGACATCCGCCATGGAGGAGATCGGGCATGCTTCGTCCCCTCCCTGGATTTCGTCGCGCTCCCTGCCCCGAGACGTTCGAGACCGCAGAGCATTACCACGCAACAAAGCTGCATGAGCTAGTGCATTGGAGCGGCCACAAATCGCGCCTCAACCGCGACCTCAATAACCGCTTCGGCACACAAGCATACGCGGCGGAGGAATTGGTGGCCGAGCTGAGCGCGGCATTCCTCTGCGCTCACCTTGGTCTGCAGGGACAGTTGCGACACGCCGGCTACATGACAGTTGGCTGTTGCTTCTCAAAGACGACGACCGCGCGATCTTCACAGCCGCGTCGAAAGCAAGCGTGGCGGCGGACTATCTGCGTTCGTTCTCCGAGAATTTGGAGGAAGAATCATGTGCGGGCCGCGCTATCTCGTCCTGGACGGCAAGCGCTATCTGTGGGCAGACCTCTTGCGTCTGCGCCAGGAACAGCGCAAAGCCGCCAAGAAGGAGCAGCCGGCACTCTTTTCGCTCAAGGAAGATTGCCGGCCACCGAGCCAGAAGACAGCGTGCGGAAGATACCAACAGCCGACACTGTTCGAGGGCAAATGATGCGATCTGCCCCAAACTCATAGAGCCCCGCGTCGTACTCGGGGCTCTCTTCTTTTTGGTCTGTGTTAGCGCGAATAGGTGCCGCTATGACTGCCATCGAAGCGGCGAACGAGCTTGCCGCCGGACGTGATTTCCAGATCGAGACGTTCGAACTTCATCGGATCTTCCGCGTTGGCTTCGAATTTTGATACGACGAGCGTGACGGTCTGCCCTTCGCGCGACCAGCAGCCGGTGGCGTATTCGTCGAGCGCGCCATAGGCGAGCATGTACTCGAACTCACCGGTTGCTTTCAGCTGAAGTTCTGAACCGACTTCCATCACGCCGCCCATATAGTAGTGACCGGCGAGTGACGCATCGGCGCGCTGGCACCCGGCGGCCGACGCGCCGGATATCCAGCCAGTAGTCTGCAATACAAGGAATGCACATGCGATGGGGTGGCGAAAGCGGATCATTTTTTCTCCAGATATAAGACGGCACGGCTGCTCGTCCGTCTGTCATACTCTCAACGAGCCGCATCGCGGTGCGCCATCGCACAAAGTACGAAGCACAATGCGCGCTTTCAGTAGGACCCCGACGTCAGAAAAGACCGCGAGCAGCAGATACCAAGAGCCGACCCGACAAGTATTAGCGATGACCGCTTCGCGCTTCATAGCCATCGACGGCAAGCAACTCTTGTGGCGGGGATATTCTGCGAATGTACAAGCAGCAGATGCTACGCAATCTGCTCACGGCCGCGCCGCGCGTTGAGAGCGGTGGTCTCCGTTCATCCGCGGAGGCCCCGCTCCAAAGATGGGAACTCCTGATTCAAATTCATAGAATGATACCAATATATTGACATGCGACAAATGTCTCATTAGTAGGCCTATGTAGTGCGGACTAGGTCGAAGGAGGGATCGAATGGCGATGACCCGCGAACAGATGGATCGGAAAATCGACGAGCATTTCGGCTTTGAAGCAACCGATGACGTGGAGGGCGTGCTGGCGACGCTTGCGCCCGATGTCGAGCACGACATCGTCGGCTGGCCGACCGGGCCGACCCACGGTCGTGCGGCCGCGCGCGCCTTCTATGAGGCAATGTTCGCCGACTTGTCGGAAAGCAAGGTCGTGTGTGTAAAGAGACTTTATGGAGACGATTTTCTCGTCGACGAGTCGATTTGGAGTGGAAGAGCTCCAGGCAAGCCTTTCGGATTGGACGGCAAGGGCCGGCCGCTCCAATTTCGACTCCTGCATATCATCGAGTTCGCCGAGAACGGCGATATCAAGCGCGAGAATGTGTGGATTGATCTCGCCGCAATCCTCACGCAGTTGCCGCAGGGCTGATGTGATGGACGCCGAAGTCTCGGGTCGCGCAAACCAGAAAAGACGCACCCGGAAAGGTCTCCTCGAAGCCGCTTCGCGCCTCGTGAAGCAGGGCCGCAAGCCAAACCTGGAGGAGATCGCCGAGGAAGCGCTCGTATCGCGGGCAACGGCGTACCGCTACTTCCCGAACGTGGAAGCGCTCCTTGCAGAGGCGTCATTCGACATCGCTATTCCGGGACCCAAGGATCTACTTCGCGATGCCCCCCCGGCTGATCCGGTCTCGCGTGTTCAGCTGGTCGATACGACGCTTCACGACATAATTCTCGCCAATGAAGCCTCGCTTCGCATAATGCTGGCGCATTCTCTTGAGCGTGCAATCGGCCAAGATCCACAAGACAAACGTCCTGTTCGTCAGAATCGGCGCATGGCCTTAATAGACGCGGCCCTCACCCCCGCCCGACATCGGTTCAGGGCAGGCGCGCTGAACACTTTGAGCAAGGCGCTCGCGCTCATCATCGGGACGGAAGGGATGATCGTGATTAAAGACGTGTTGCAGCTGAACGACGCAGATGCTCGGAAGGTAAAGCGCTGGGCGATCCGCTCACTCATCGAGGCCGCAATGAAGCCGGCCCGCGAATGAAGTCCGAACTGGGGGGTGGCGTATCAATATCTCGCCCACTCAACGGAATTTCAGCCGCCGAGCATAACAAACCCATGCCGCGGCTACCCAATTCTCACGGCTTGATGAGGGGCACCTTATGTGCGGACGCTTTACGCAGCAGCTTAGTTGGGCGGAACTTCACCGCCTCACCAACCTGATCGGCGAGCCGCGCAATCTCGCCGCGCTATAATATTTCGCCAACGACTTCCATCGAGGTCATTCGCGTTGCCGGCGAGGGATGCGAACTTGTCCCCATGCGCTGGGGACTGGTTCCCTATTGGTGGAAGAAATCCCTCAAGGAAGTACCCTCGACGTTTAATGCGCGCGCTGAGCGCGTGTGGCTCGGTGCCTTCAAGTCCCGCCGCTGCATCATTCCGGCCTTCGGCTTCTATGAATTGACGGAGCCAAAATCGGCGCGTGTCCCGCACTGCTTTAGCGCGCCTGATGGCTTGATTGAGGCTGATGTGAAGCGCTTGGGATTGGTGCTTCAGACCCAGTATTAGCTTCGGACGGCTTCTAGTTTGCTGCGCTAACGGAGGATAATCCTCCGTTAGCGATTTTCAACAACTTTCTTGGTGATCGACCCGCAGCGTCCGTGAGATTCTCACCCGAGTCGTCGCAGTTCAATTGGCTTTTTGTCAGAACTTCGCTGCGAACTGCTTTGTGATCCCATCCGTAAGGGCGTCTGCGAACATCAGCATGTGAAGGTGTCCCTCATCGTAGGACTTGATGTCAGCCGCCCAATCCTTGTTAAGCCTGCCGACTACTTCACCTGTCGTCAGCACGAGATGCGTCTCGAGCATGTTCTCCAAGGTCTGCTTCGGCCAGTTGGGATTGGCGCTGCTGAGGAAAGCAGCAATATCCTTGCCGTTCGCCGACCACTTTTTCTGAGCGGCATCCAACTGCTTGCTGTTCGATTTGGCGGCGTCCACGACTTCGGTCGCAATCACAATATGATCGCGTAACAGCGCAGCCAGCTTTTGTCCCGCCTGTTCACCATAGAACGGCTTGATGGCGTTGCCGATGTCGTCCTGATTCTGAAGAAGCCGCTTCGCGACGCTGTCACGATCGGGAAGATCGGCCAGCGCGCTGATAATATAATTTCGTGTGTAAGTGATGTGGTCTTCCCAAAGCTTTCTCATCGCCATCTTCAGTTCGATGGCCGCTTTTGTATCCGCGACAGCAGCGGTCGAACGGCCGCCTGCAGTGTCCGTTTGGGTGCTTTGCGGATCAACAGCGTTAGCCGGTTGCGCCAGCATTCCCGCCAACGTCATCGACGCGGCTGCTATCACCAATGTTGTCCTGTGCATGGAAAATCTCCCGTTCTGAAGCGCGACAGCCCTGTATGAACGAATCTGACAGATAGTCAATATAAATATGCCAAAACATTTTTATATGATATTTATTGCTTATGCCACGGCCGCTTGCTAAAGAGCAAAGACAACAACAGGATCAAACCATGAACGAGATGACTGACGTTACGGAAGGCACGCGACAGTCACTGATGCGCGCGCTGTTGCACAACAAGGGTGGAATGACCGTCCAAGCACTCGCTCAGGCGCTCGACATCAGCCGAAACGCGGTCCGTCAACACCTGAACTCCCTTGAGCGCGATGGTCTCGTCGAGAGAGGGAAGATTCAGCCCTCCGGTGGCCGACCGGAGCAGCTTTACGTATTGTCGAATGACGGCAACGAGCGGTTCGCTCGTAAGTACTCCTGGTTTTCCGAAATGTTGCTACAGATACTGCAAGCGCAGGCTGGGAGTGCCGGGCTTGCCGAAAAACTCGCCGATATGGGCCGCACCGTTGCAGCGTCGTTGCAGGCGCGCCTCGCCGATGCGAGCGGCCCGACAGCTCGTGTCGCAGCGATCGCGGAGATCATGCAGGAGATCGGCTATGACGCCATCGCGAAGCCGGAGAACGGGGAGCAACTGATCGAAGCCCACAACTGCGTATTCCACTTGCTTGCGGCGAAGTGTCCGGAGGTGTGTAGCTTTGACATAGCGCTGCTTTCCGCCAGCAGCGGTTGTAGAGTCGAACATCGCTCATGCATGGTTCGCGGTGGTGACGCGTGCCGCTTCCACTTCATCCCCGAACAAACCGCGCCCGCAATGTAATATCGACCTGCCCGGCGTCAGCGCCCTCGAGACAAACCGGCAGGTTGGAGTCCGCCGTCAAGTCCAATTCTGGCGTCACTCGCGCACATTTTTTGAGACCTGCAATTTTTTTGTTTTCGCGTCCGCGTTCATACGAGACATGCGCGCGCATAGCGAAGTATTCCGAACGGTGACAGGCGCAAAAATTCGATATCAATGGGTGTCCTCTCGAAACGGAGGACATTGATGAATCGAATCATTCTACTGTCTCGACACATTGGTCCTGCTTCCCGACAAGAGCATCGTTCTGCTTTGCACCGATCCACCTTACGGTATCGGCATCTCAAAACGAGGGCAGATCGGCACCGGCCGCCTATTCACCCCGAAAAAGTGGGACAGCAGCGTGCCCCCTAAGGCCTACTTCGACGAAATGCGTCGCGTCAGCAAAGCGCAGATCATATGGGGCGGCAACTACTTTGCGAATATGCTCCCGGCTTCTCGGTGCTGGCTCGTTTGGTGGAAGAATGACGGTCTGCCATGCCATACCTTCGCCGATTGCGAGATGGCCTGGACCTCCTTCGACAAGACTGCACAGGTCTTCAACAGCCGTTGGCGCGGATTCATTCGCGACAGCAAAGAGCCGCGCGTCGGGCATCCCTCGCAGAAGGCGCTCGAAGTAATGAAGTGGTGCATCGCGTCGTTCAGCAAGCCCGGTGATACCATCCTTGATCCTTTCTTGGGTTCCGGCACCACAGCCGTCGCCGCTAAGTTGCTCGGCCGCCGCTACATCGGCATCGAGCAGGATGAGGAATATGTCGCGATGGCGCGCGAGCGCCTGCGCAGCGCTGTTCCGGCAAACGCCAGCAGGAGGAAGGCATGAGCATCGAAAGCCGCATCGCCGCAGCGAAAGAACTGATCCGGAAGCGCGAGGAGATCGACCAGCAGCTTGCGGAGCTTTTCGGTGCCGCAGCGCCGAAGGCTTCAAGCAACGACACACGGGACGCAGCAAGGCCAAATGTCACCCCACGCGAAGACGTCGGTCCGCGTTATGCCGCGCTGTCGACCCCAGAAAATAGGGTTATTGGAGGCGTCCAGTTTTATGCGCGATGGCGCGCCCAATGGGATTAGAACCAGCGAATGGGCAACAAATGATCCCGTGCTTCGTAATTTCGCACATTTTGCTTTCGCGATGCCATGAGAATTCTCTGGACTTCTTTGCGGAACAGAGCGTTGCTTGGGGTCATGGACGGGCAAGCATAGCTCGGAGCCCTTTCTCCTTACCCCGCCGGCACAGCGCCTTGGCGGGGTCGTGTCAGTGACAGCGAATGCTGTGCTCACGACGGAGGAGAACATGCCGAAACTTACTGACAATCAATTGATCATGCTCTCGAAGGCGGCCGCGCGGGACGATGGCGTCGCCGTTGCGCCGCATGGCATGGGCAAGGCGGCGGCGGCGAATATTGGATCGAGTCTCGTCGCTCGTAAACTCATGCGGGAGAGTCGGTCGAAGCCGGGAATGCCGGTCTGGCGCGAAGCAGAAGGAAAGAACATCAGTCTCGTGATCACGCGCGCCGGTCGCGACGCGATCGGGGTCGAAGAAGACGCAACGCCATCCGATTGTTCCGCTCGACAAGCGACGCGGGCCGGCGCCGCCGTGGAGACCCAGAAGGCTAGCGTTGCTGTGCAACCGGAAGAGCATTCGATTGGCGCAGCCCCGCGCACGGGATCCAAACAGGCGCTCGTTGTCGAGATGCTGTCGAAGGAAGGGGGCGTGACAATCGATGCGCTGATGGAAGCAACCGGCTGGCTGCCGCATACAACACGAGCCGCTCTGACGGGGCTTCGCAAGCGTGGTTTTGCAGTCGAACGCATCTCGCACGCGCCTGGAGCATCGCTCTATCGGATCGCGAATCGCCCCTGCCCGGCTCGGGGCTGATCTGATGACACGGTCCCCCTCGCGGCGGCGTCCGGCGGGCCTGCCGGACGCCATAGATCTCGATGCGGAGCTCGCCCGCATCGCGGCGATGAACATCGAAGAGCTGCGCGAGATGTGGCGTGAGAAGCGGAAACGCGAACCTCCGGCCGCATTGACGAAGGATCTCATGGCCCGCGCGCTTGCACACTGGCTGCAAGAGGAGCGCCTCGGCGGATTGGAGACCCCTCTGCGCCGGCTACTCGCGACAGTCGCTAAGAAGGGCTCCGCGCCCTCGAGACGCTTGAAGATCGGTTCCGTCATTGTCCGAGAATATCAGGGCAAAGCGCAGGAGGTGCTCGTCGTCCCCGGCGGCTTCTGTTGGGAGGGACGGATCTATCCGAGCCTGTCGACCATCGCCTTGAAGATCACGGGCACAAATTGGAACGGGCCGCGCTTCTTTGGTCTGCGCGGCGACGAAGAGTCTGCGCGGTCAGCGGATGTAGACGAGACAATCCAGTCACGCGCCCTGCCGACAAGGTCTTCAATTCGGCCCAGCAGGAATACGCCCGAGCCGACCCTTCCCACACAACGCTCAGGCGGCGACTCGCAAACCGCCGCCTCTCCCGTTGTTAGTCGGGGACGCAGCGCATGAAAACAGCCGTCGCCAAGCCTCAGCGCTGTGCGATCTACACGCGCAAGTCGACCGAGCACAATCTCGACCTCGCCTTCAACTCGCTCGACGCTCAGCGGGAAGCTTGCGAGGCCTATATCAAGAGTCAGGCGCATGAAGGCTGGCGCCTCGTCGCCGATCGCTTCGACGACGGCGGACTGTCCGGCGCGTCGCTCGAGCGTCCAGCGTTACAAGGCCTTTTGGAGCGGGTCCGATCCCGTAAGATCGACATCATCGTCGTCTACAAGGTCGATCGCCTGACGCGCTCGCTCGCCGACTTCGCCAAGCTGGTCGAACTCTTCGATGAGTTTGACGTCTCCTTCGTCTCGGTCACCCAATCGTTCAACACCACCACAAGCATGGGAAGGTTGACCCTGAACGTGCTGCTGTCCTTCGCTCAATTTGAACGCGAGGTCATCGGAGAACGTGTCCGTGACAAGATCGCCGCCTCCAAGCGCAAGGGGATCTGGGTCGGCGGCCCGGTTCCTCTGGGCTATCGTAGCGTCGGCAAGAAGCTCGAAGTCGTTCCTGACGATGCGGGACTGGTGAAGAAAATTTTCGCCGATTACCTGCGCCTTGGGTCGATCGGCGAGCTGGCGGCGGCGCTCGACCGGGAAGATGTCAGACCAAGACCCCGGAAGCTCGCGAGCGGTAAAATTATCGCCGCCGAGCGCTTCATGGTCGGTCCGCTCGCGCATATGCTTAAAAATCGCTTTTATGTCGGCGAAATCGCCTATCGCGGCGAGATCCACAAGGGTGAGCACGAGCCGATCCTCGATCGCGATCTCTTCGACGCGGTGCAGGCGAGACTGGCCGAAGGCGCCGTCAAGCGAAAGCTCACGAGAGCACGTTCCTATTCCATGCTCGTCGGTCTTCTCTTCGACGATCGCGGCAATCCGATGAGCCCGAGCCACGCCAACAAGAAGGGCGTGCGCTATCGTTATTACGTGTCTCACGCGTTGCTGCAGAACCGAAAAAGCGAAGCGGGAACGGTCTCCCGCATGTCGGCGCCCGACGTTGAGCAACTTGTTTGCGACGCTGTGAGGAAAGCGTTGAACGCAAATGATGGCGCTTCCGATCGTGATCTGATTCGGGCGCGGATCGAGCGGATCGTCCTCCTATCCGATCGGATCGCGATCACGTTTCGCGAGCCGGAACTGCGAGCGGATCTATCGGACTCTGAAATTGCGCCGAACGAATTGCCCGAGCTGATGATCCCCTTTGTTCCAAAACGTGCGCCCCGGAAGGGAATTGCGCATGCGCCCACGGACCAAGAGACGATCGATTCCGAAACGCGGGAGACGTTGCTGAAGGCGATCGCGCGTTCACGCGGATGGATGGAGACGATCCTTTCGGATCAGGCCGCATCGTTCGACAACATCGCTGCCGACGAAGTTCTCGCCGAACGTCATGTCCGGCGCTTGGCCGTCCTGGCGTTCCTGTCGCCGAAAGTCATTCAGGCGATCGCTGACGGCGCCGCTCCCTCAGGTGTGACAGTCTCCAGTCTGACACAGGCTCTGCCCCATGCTTGGGCGGATCAAGAGCGACTGCTCGGCCTCAGCTAAAATCCCCAATCACGATCTTGTCCGATTGCGGCCGGCGCCGCGCCGTCTCATGCCTCCGTTGCGTCTCGATCCGGAACCGATGACATAGGGAATAAACACCCGGGTTAGTCCGGCCGAGCGGCGTCGAAGCGAACCAGTCTGCGCGCAAAGCGAACCCGTCTCAGGTGGCGTCCGTCGAAAAATCCCGGACATTGGAAAATCGCCGACTGAGACTTGGCCGGAATCACGCCATTGAGACCGGGATTTCCGACTCAGGAAAGTCTCTGAGCCGCCGCTCTTCGCGCAAATGCCCCGAATTCCCGGCCCTTTTCCCGAACCACGCGTCCGGTCTCAACTTCCGAGAATGTCTGGCTGGGGCGGGAGGATTCGAACCTCCGTATGGCGGAATCAAAATCCGCTGCCTTACCACTTGGCGACGCCCCAATGCGCAGGTGAGGCGATAGCGCGCCCCGTCGTGACAATCAACTGCCGGGCGGCGCGGCGAAGCCGCTCACACGGCGATCGCGCCGGCGCTCGCCGCGGCCCGCCTCAGCGCCGCGATATTGTCGGCATAGCAGAGCTGCCCGCCGCGGAAAGCGGCCGAGCCCGCGACGAGAACATCGGCGCCGGCTTCGACGATCTGCGGCGCCGTCAGCGGCGTCACGCCGCCGTCGACCTCGAGATGAATTGCGCGTCGTCCGATCATCTCGCGTATGGCGCGAATTTTATCGAGCTGCGATGGGATGAAGCTCTGCCCGCCGAAACCCGGATTGACGCTCATCACCAGGATGAGATCGATATCGTCGAGCACATATTGCAGCGCGCTCTCATGCGTCGCCGGATTGAGCGACACGCCCGCCTTCTTGCCGAGCGCGCGGATCGCCTGCAGCGAGCGGTGGAGATGCGGACCGTTCTCGGCGTGGACGGTGATGACGTCGGCGCCCGCGTCGGCGAAAGCGGCGATATAGGGGTCGGCCGGCGATATCATCAGATGCACGTCGAGCGTCAGGGTCGTCACCGGCCGCAGCGCCGCGACGACTCCCGGCCCGAAGGTGATATTGGGCACGAAATGCCCGTCCATCACGTCGAGATGAATCCAGTCGGCGCCGGCCTCGGCCATCGCCCGCGTCTCCTCTCCCAGCCGCGCGAAATCGGCCGAGAGAATCGAGGGCGCGATGAGAATGTCAGACGGCAAGTCGTTTGGTCCTACTCGTCGAAGAGATCCGCGTGCGGTCCTGTGCGGGCAAGCTGCAATTCGCCGCCTTCGATGCGATAGAGCAAGAGCCAGTCCGGCTCAATGTGGAGATCGCGAAATCCTTTCCACTTGCCCTTCAACGGATGGTCTCGACATTCGGGCGGCGGCGGCCGGCCCTTCATCAACAGCAGCAGGATCGCCTTGAGCTTTCCCATGTTCTTGCCGCCTTTCGGCGAGTTTCACGTCCTTTTTGAAGCGCCGGGGGTCAGCATCAGAGACCGAGGTCTTCAAACAATGCTTTGGCGTTATCGAAACGCTCGCCTTTCCCCTTGGCCAACTCGTTCATCGCTTCGACGCTTTCGGCGTTCGGCGCGCCGGTTTCGAAAGGCGGTCGTTGCTGATCGACGATGCGCAGCATCAGCAGACGGATGGCGTCGGAGATCGAAAGGCCCATGGGCTCCAGCACGGCGGCGGCGCGCCGCTTGGTCTCGGGGTCCATCCTGGCCTGGACGATGTCATCGGCCGATATGCGGCGCCTCCTGACTTTTTCGCTAACATATTAGCCCCTCAAGGGTCCTATTCAAGGTTCGATGGGCTTCCGGCCGGAAAGGGCGGTCAGATGCGGGCGGGCGGCGGCCCCCAAAGCAAAAGTAGAGCTTGCAACGGAGCATGGAGACTCAATGATTCGAGAACTAAGTCACATGCGAGATGCAATCGGGCGCGCCGATGACCGATCCGAATAAGTCGCAGATCGCCAGTTGGTCTAAGAACGCCGAGAGGTGGACGGCGGCCGTGCGCGGTCAAACGATCGCCAGCCGTCGCGAGGCGACCGACGCGGCGATCCTTTCCGCGGCGCGCGCCGGTCGGCTCGGAAAGGCGCTTGACGTTGGTTGCGGCGAGGGGTGGCTTTGCCGGGAACTAAGCCGAGAAGCCGTTGAGATCGTCGGCGTTGACGCTTCAAGGGAACTCATCTCGTGCGCCCGCGAAGCTGGAGGGGCGAGCTACCACGTTCTGAGCTACGCGGAGCTTGCCGAAACGCCCGGGATGACCGGATATGATTTCGATACGATCATCTGCAATTTTTCCTTGCTTGACGATAAGTCGACGCGCTGCTCGACGCGCTCGCGACGATCTCCAACGCCGAAGCCAGACTTCTCATCCAAACGCTTCATCCGGTCGCACTGGCGCCGCCCTATGAGGACGGATGGCGCATCGAGCGCTTTGACGGATTTGGCGCCGCCGGCTGGTCGCCCATGCCTTACTTTGCTCGAACGCTCGGCTCTTGGGTCGAGGCAATTTCGCGGAAGTGGGCGTTGAAACGAATCCTGGAGCCCAAAGCGCCGTCGGCGCGGACGCCCGCCTCGCTGCTGCTTGTCGCGGAGCGCGCCTGAACGTCTGCTGGACGCCTGACGGTCGGCGCTTCTGCGTGCGCCTGAGAAGTCTGTTCCTCCAAACCCCTCAATTGGGGAATGTTGAATCGTCGCGCCTGGCTTCGACATGTTGGCCAAGGATGCATCTGCGGTGCGCCCTTGGCCCTCGCCGAGAGCGGCGGCGCAAGCCTACTCCGCCGCCTTCTGGCCGGCGAACTGCGGATCGAGCGCGCCGCTGGCGTAGCGCTTGGCCATTTCGGAGAGCGGGATCGGCTTGATCTTCGAGGCCTGTCCGGCCGTGCCGAACTCCTCGTAGCGCTGCTTGCAGACGGCGCGCATCGCTTCCATCGCGGGCTTCAAATATTTGCGCGGATCGAACTCGCCCTTGTTCTTGCCGAGAACGTCGCGGATCGCCGCGGTCATGGCGATCCGGTTATCGGTGTCGATGTTGATCTTGCGCACGCCATATTTGATGCCGCGCTGAATCTCGGCGACCGGCACGCCCCAGGTCTGCGGCATCTCGCCGCCGGCGGCGTTGAAGGCGTCCTGCAAGTCCTGCGGCACCGACGAAGACCCATGCATCACGAGATGCGTGCTCGGCAGGCGACGATGAATTTCCTCGACGACCTTCATCGCCAGAATGGCGCCGTCGGGCTTGCGCGAGAATTTATAGGCGCCGTGGGACGTGCCCATGGCGATCGCCAGCGCGTCGACCTTGGTGCGGGCGACGAAATCCTCGGCCTGCGCCGGATCGGTCAGAAGCTGGTCATGCGAGAGCTTGCCTTCGGCGCCGTGGCCGTCTTCCTTTTCGCCCATGCCGCTCTCGAGCGAACCGAGCACGCCGAGCTCGCCTTCGACGGAAGCGCCGACCCAATGCGCCATGTCGACGACATTGCGGGTGACGCGCACATTGTAGTCGTAATCGGCGGGGGTCTTGCCGTCGGCCTTGAGCGAACCGTCCATCATCACCGAGGTGAAGCCGAAGCGGATGGCGGTGGCGCAGGTCGCTTCGGCGTTGCCGTGGTCAAGATGCATGACGAGCGGAATGTCCGGCCAGATCGCGGCAAGCGCCTCGATCATCTTGGCGAGCATGATGTCGTTGGCGTAGCTGCGCGCGCCGCGCGAGGCCTGGATGATGACCGGCGCATCGACCGCCGCCGCCGCCTCCATGACGGCGAGGCCCTGCTCCATATTGTTGATATTGAACGCCGGAACGCCGTAGTCGTGCTCGGCGGCGTGATCGAGCAGTTGCCGCAGGGTGATGAGAGCCATTGTCGCCTCCGCTATCTCTTACGTCTTAACTAGCGTACGGGCCGCGTCAGCCACAGCCTCCGCCGTGACGCCGAAATGCTTATACAGCTCGCCGGCCGGCCCGCTTGCGCCAAAGCCGCTCATGCCGATGAAGGCGCCGCGCTCGCCGATCCAGCGGTCCCAGCCGAGTCGAACCGCCGCCTCGACCGCAACGCGCGGGGCGCCGCCCAGCACTTCGGCGCGATAGGCCTCGGACTGAGCCTCGAAGAGTTCCCAGCAAGGCATGGAGACCACGGCGGCCTTCAGTCCTTGCTTGGCCAGAATGTCGGCGGCCACGAGGGCGATTTCAACCTCGGATCCCGTGGCGAGCAGCGTGACGTCGCGCTTTCCCGCCGCGTCGCGCAGCACATAGGCGCCCTTGGCGGAAAGGTTTTCGCCAATGGGCCGCTCGAGCGTCGGCAGGTTCTGTCGCGACAGGCTCAAGACCGACGGCGTGTGGCGGCTGGCCAGCGCCAGCTCCCAGCATTCGGCGGTCTCGATCGCGTCGGCCGGGCGGAAGACGTGGAGATTCGGCATGGCGCGCAACGCCGCCAGATGTTCGACCGGCTGATGCGTCGGCCCGTCTTCGCCAAGGCCGATCGAATCATGGGTGAGCACATAGATGACGCGCAGGCCCATGAGCGCCGAGAGGCGGATCGCGCCGCGCGCGTAATCGGAGAACACCAGGAAGGTGCCGCCGTAGGGCGCGAAGCCGCCATGCAGCGCGATCCCGTTCATCGCCGCCGCCATGCCGAATTCGCGCACGCCGTAATGGATGTAGCGGCCGGAAAAATCGTCCGGGGCGACCTCGCCCATGCCCTTGGTGATGGTGAAGTTCGAATGGGTCAGGTCGGCCGAGCCGCCGATCGTCGCCTGCGTCGCGGCGTTGATGACGCCGAGCGCCATTTCCGAGGATTTGCGCGTGGCGATTTTCGGCTTTTCGGCGACGAGCGTGGCGCGGAACTCAGCGAGCGGCTTGGCGATTTCCGCCGCGACGTCGGCTTTCATGAAGGCGTCGAAGGCGGCGCCTTTGGGCGACGCGGCGCGTCGCGCCTCCCAGGCTTCGCGCGCTTTGGCGCCGCGGCGCCCCGCCGTGCGCCAGGCCTCCAGCACGTCGTCGGGCAGCTCGAAAGGCGCGTGCGGCCAGACGAGCGCTTCACGCGCGGCGTCGATCTCCGCCGCGCCGAGCGGCGCGCCGTGGCAGCTTTCCTTGCCCTGCTTGGTCGGCGCGCCATAGCCGATCAGCGTGCGGCAGCCGATGAGCGAAGGCCGGGGGTCGGCCTGCGCCGCGGCGATCGCCTGCGCCACCGCCTCGGGATCGTGGCCGTCAATATGGGCCACGTGCCAGCCGGCGGCGGCGAAACGCGCGATCTGGTCCGTCGAGGTCGCAAGGCTCGTGGGTCCGTCGATCGAGATCGAGTTGTCATCCCAGAAGAGGATGAGCTTTGAGAGCTTCAAATGTCCGGCGAGGTCAATCGCCTCATGGCTGACGCCTTCCATCAGGCAGCCGTCGCCGGCGATCACATAGGTGAAATGATCGACGAGATCGTCGCCCAAGCGCGTCGCCGAGAGGCGTTCGGCGATCGCCATGCCGACCGCGGTCGCGAGCCCCTGTCCCAGCGGACCGGTGGTCGTCTCGATGCCGGCGGCGTGGCCATATTCGGGATGGCCTGCGGTCGGAGAACCGAGCTGGCGGAAGTTTTCGAGTTCTTTGCGGCCCATGCCCGGATAGCCGAGCAGATAGAGCAGCGCGTAAAGCAGCATCGACCCGTGGCCGGCCGACAGCACGAAACGGTCGCGGTCCGGCCAGTCGGGCCGGCTCGCGTCAAACTTCATGAAGCGCTGGAAAAGCACGGTCGCGACGTCGGCCATGCCCATCGGCATGCCGGGATGCCCGGATTTCGCCTTTTCGACCGCGTCCATTGCCAAAGCGCGAATGGCGTTGGCGTAGCGCGTCGGATTGGTTTTTGCGCCAGCCGCCGCCGCGGAGCTCTCCTTGGCCGCCGTCAATATAGTGTCGTTCACGTCACGCCTTTCCTGCGTCTGACCAGTTCGAGGATCCTTGGAGTAAGGATCAGCTGCATTGCGAGATCAAGCTTATTGCCTGGAATGACGATGGAATTGGCGCGCGACATCCAGCTTCCCGCGATCATCGCCACAAGATAGGGGAAGTCCACCCCTCGCGGATCGCGAAAGCGAATGACGACGATCGATTCGTCGGGCGTCGGAATCGACCGGGCGACGAAGGGATTCGAGGTGTCGACCGTCGGCGCGCGCTGGAAATTTATGTCCGTTTCCGAGAACTGTGGGCAGATATAATGCACATAATCATGCATGCGCCGCAGAATCGTCTCGGTGACGGCCTCGGTCGTGTAGCCGCGCGAATGCCGGTCGCGATGCAGCTTCTGCGTCCACTCCAGATTGATCACCGGAACGACGCCGATCTTGAGATCCGCGTAGCGCGCGACATTGACGTCATCGGTGACGACCGCGCCGTGCAGCCCTTCATAGAACAGCACGTCGGTATCGGCCGGCAGTTCCTCCCAATCGGTAAACGTCCCGGGCGGCACGCGAAGCCTCGCCGCCTCGTTTTCGTCATGGGCGTAATGGCGGTAGCGGCCGGAGCCCGTCTCGCCGTATTCGCGAAAGAGCGTCTCGAGCTCTGGCAGCAGATTGGCGTGAGGGCCAAAATGGCTGAAATTTTGGTTTCCCACCGCATGCGCCTCGGTGAGCTTGGCCTTCATCTCCACGCGATCGTAACGATGGAAGCTGTCGCCCTCGACATAGGCGACCTCGATGCGCTCGCGGCGGAAAATCTGTTCGAACGTCGCCTTGACCGAACTGGTGCCGGCGCCGGACGAGCCGGTGATGGAGATGATCGGATGTCTGACCGACATGGGCGCGCGACCCGGACCCTACGAGCAAGGCGAACTGGACGGCCTGCGGCGGGCCGGCCGACCGCGGGGGCTCCGCCGGCTTGTCGCACGGCGCGCGGGCAAAGGAAAGGCTCCCGCGCCCGGCGGGGACGCTGGGAGGCGCGACGGAGCGGGACGGCGGCCGCGGCGATGTGGCGACGGCTTGACGCAGCGCATGAGCGATGCAAGCGCGAGGCGATCGAGCAAGCAGCGGGCATCTGACATGTGGCGCAAGCCGATCCCCATCATCAACAACGGCTCCGGCCGGAATATTCGTCGTAAGCGCTGTTATGGCGAGACGAATTCGAACGCTCATCCGCCAGCCTTCGCCAATTCTCGCCATCGACTGGGAGCTACTCCGCTCCAGCTCTCGAAGGCGCGGCTGAAATGCGCGGGGTCCCGATAGCCGAGCATCAAGGCGATCTCGGTGATCGACCAGGATTGGCATAGCAGACTCATCGCCCGTCGCTGCAGTTTATTCTTCAATAGATCTGAGAAGCTCAGTCCGAACTCGGCGAGCCGGCGCTGCAGCGTTCGCTGCGATACACCCGCCCGACGAACAATGCGGGAAAGGTCAGGACGACCGTCGAGAAGCTCAAGATCGATCAGGGCGCCGACATTGCCCGGCATGTCATCCGGATCCGGAATGTCGAAGATGCGATCGAGTTCGTCGGCGCTGAGACCTCGATTCGCATTGAGATGCGGATTGACCGCCATCAGCAGCCGTTGATCGAACACGATCGTGCCGGGCGTGTCGCAGATTGCCGTATCGACGCCCATCTGCTCGTCGATACGACGCAGAGCGTTGGCGGGCAGACCCCCAACCATGATCCGATCTGGCAGCCAGTCCGCGCCGACGAAATGGCGGATCATGACGATCATGTACCAGAGTGCGAGAATCTCGTTCTGCGGACGGCCATCCGTAGCAGGGTCGGCTAACTCATATGACCAGTGCACGTCGTCGCCGTCTCGTCGGACGGTGAGCCGCGTCGCGCTCTGCATCATGTGCGGCAGACTTGTTCCCGCGCGATGGATCGCGTCCAATAAGGTGGGCGCTTGTATGACCCACTTGCCATAGACTCCTAAGCCCGCGATCGACGTTTGGCGGCCGAGTCGGGCCGCGAAAGCCTCGTCCCGCAATTCGCGCGAGGCGATCGCGAGCAGCCGGAAATGGTCGCGCAGAGGCAGAAGCGTATCGGGCGATTCCAGCAAACGGATGGGAAGCTCGGCGCGGCGAAAGACCCGCTCGATCGAGCCGCCGTTCGCGGCGACGACGCCGGCGATCGGCCCGAGCGTGCTCGCGCGCGTATATCCCGTTCGTCGCATCCATTGCCCTCGCGCGCCACTTAACGTCGGATTTCGGCATGTCCTGGCATGCAGATCTTCGGCGTAAAGCATAGCATTCCGCCTTCCGATCACGAACCCGCGCCAGTTGCGCCGTTTCGGCAAGAGATCCGAAAGAGAGATCAGAAAGAAAGCCAATGTGCGTTTATTGTCTCAACCTTTCTCGCGCTGCGAATGGAACGGCGTGGGGCAGCGTTTCGCGGCGCGACATATTGCGGCGCGCGATGGCTCTCGGCGTCGCTGCGCCCTTCGCGGCCGAGGCGTCGAAGGCCGTCTTCGCCGCTGAGCAGGGCGTTCCGGCGCCGGCGGATTTTAGGAAGGGCGTCGTCGAGGATCTCCTCGCCGGGGCGCATTCGCCCGAGCTCGCGGACTATCGCGTCTTCGAGATAAGCGGCTCCGATCTGCCGTGGACCAATCTCGGCCTTGAGGCCGTGAAAGGTCAGCAGATCACCTTTCTCGTCGCCGGACGATGGTGGCTGTCTCGTCAACATGACCTGTGGTTTCGTCCCGGTCTCGCCTTCCACGCTCGCACGCAGCATCGACGGCCGATCTTTAGTCCGGGCGCGGACACGAGCACCATGACCGCGTCGCATGACGGTCCCGTCGAGGTGGCCCGCTTGGCGACGCTGTACGCCGACGAGGACGGCCGGCTTACGATTCCGGAGGATGTTTATCGCAAGGATGACGTGAGAATGACCGGCCTTGCGCTTTTGTGGCGCGGCGACGCCGCCACTGGCCTCGCGAGCCTTGCCGCGAGCCTTGCCGCCAAGAGTGGCGACGTCGGCGCTCTTGTGGCGACGGAACTCGCGCGCCTGCGCCGTAACCGCAGGCTGCCGGAAGGCTGGTCCAATATCTTTTTACTCGGCGGCGGAGAGGAGAGCTTCGTCTGGGACGCGAACGGCGAGATCGTCTGCGAGAGCGCGGGAGCCGCTTCCATTATCGAGCGGCCGCTGACTCTTCCACTCGCCTCCGGTCCGAAACTCGGCTGGCGTTGGAAGATCGACGAGCTGCCGTCTGCGGCGGCGGAAGATCAGGCGCCCGTTCACGATTATCTGTCCATCGGCGTGAAATTCGACGATGGGCAGGACCTCACCTATATCTGGAGCGCGGCGCTGCCCGAGGGTAAGGTTTTCCGCTGTCCGCTGGCCGGCTGGAATGCCATCGAGACCCATATGATCGTCGGTTCCGGCATGAAGGACCTGGGATCGTGGCGGGAGCTGGAGCGGGACGTCGCTTCCGACTACGCCGCCCATATCGCCGGATCGGCCAAGGCGATCAGCCATGTCTGGCTGTTGGCGATTACGCCGTTCCAGCGCCGCCGCGGCGCATGCCGTTTCGCCGACATCAGGGTCGAGACAGCCGACGGCGCTATGCGCAAACTCTAATATCGCGGCTTCAAAGTTCTTAGCGGTCCGCGTGGGCGGCCTTAGCGAGCCTCCGACCATGTAGTTGAGTCTGACATCAGCTGATCAGCGCAACATCGAGGTGGATGGCGTCGAGCGACTGCTTTGACAGTCCACTCACCATTACCATTTTACGCTCATGGATCTCCCGATCGGCGAACTGTTCATCTTGGGTTTTCGCGACCCGCTCATCCCTGGCTGGCTGCAGGATTTTGCCCGTAGCTTCGGCTTGGGCGGGGTCATTCTTTTCGACTACGACTGTACAGATCAGAAATACGAGCGGAACGTCTTTGGCCCCGCTCAGCTCGAGGAGCTTTGCGAGGGCCTTCACGCTCTCCCCTCGCGTCCGCTCATCTTTATCGATCAGGAAGGCGGCAAGGTCCGCCGATTGAAGGAAGAGCGCGGCTTTATTCCGCTGCCCAGCGCCCGCCAGTTCGGGCGACTGACCGCTTCGGAACGGCGGGACGTTTTACGCCCGTCCTATGCGCAGATGCGACAGATCGGCATCGACGTGAACCTGTCGCCGGTCGTCGACCTCGACATCAACCCCGACAGCCCGGATGTGGGGTCCGTCCAGCGCAGCTACTCGAGCGATCCGAAGGTTGTCGAGGCATGCGTGGAGGCGCTGGCGGAAGTCGCTGGTTCGGTGAATTTGAAACTTTGCTTGAAGCACTTCCCCGGAACCGGCGGCGCGAAGGTGAATCCCCACGACCATGTCATGGATCTTTCCGATTGCCTGACCGACGCGCAAGTGAACGTGTTCAAGGAGCTGATCGCACGGGTGCCGATGGTGCTGTTCAGCCATGGCATCGTGAATCAATGGGAGAGAGACACTCCCGTCTGCCTCTCCGCCGTCGCGGTGAATAAAATGCGCAGCTGGGCGCCGGACGCCTGCATCCTGACCGACGATTTGCAAATGCAGGGCGTGCAAAAGCTGATGTCGACGGGCGAGGCCTGCGTGAAGGCGGTTCATGCCGGCGCGGATTTGATCCTCATCGGCAACAACATGAAAGACGAGCAGGACCAGGCGGCGGAATTCGCCCGTCGGCTGCTCTCGGCCTGCGCGCAGGATGCGTCCATGCGGGCTCACGCCGAGGCCTCCATCAAGCGAGTACGGAAGCTGAAATTTGGATGAACTGATTAAGCCCTACTCGTGCGTCACATCTTCCCGAATGTACGGCTGGGTCTCTCGAAGGTCCGCCGCCTTTGGCCGCTCGACCATCAAGCTCATGGCGCGACGTAAATGGCCCTCTGCCTCGTCCAGCGCCGCCGCCGCCTTGGCGAGCCCGTAACCCTGCAGCAACAGAAAGGCGAGCTTCACGCTCCCGCCGGCGCGCTGCAAGGCCTCATGGATCTCCTCGTCGGCGCGGCCGGTCAGCCGCGACAGGATTTTTTCGCTCCGTCGGACCAGTTTCTTGTTCGAAGCCTGCACATCCACCATGAGGCCGTCGTAGACGCGCCCGAGCAGAATCATCACGAGCGACGAGAGCAGAATAAGCGTGATTCGCTGGGCGGTTCCCGCCTTCATCCGCGTCGAGCCGGCGATCGGTTCGGCGCCGGTTTCGAGGAAAATCGCATGATCGGCCTCCTGGAGAAGCGGCGTCCCGCGATTATTCGCGACGCCGATTGTCAAGGAGCCTCTGTTTTTCGCCTCGCGCAAACAGGCGAGCGTAAAAGGCGTCGTGCCGCTTGCGGCCACCGCGATGGTCACATCGGACGCCCCGATCTCATGGCGCCGAACGAGTTCGACCGCCTGATGGTCCTGGTCTTCGGCGCCTTCAACAGCGTGTAGCAAAGCGGTTTGTCCGCCCGCCATGAGGAGCAGAAGCCGATCTTGCGGCCAGCCGAAGGTCGGCATGAGCTCCGCCCCATCTTGCGCAGCCAATCGACCGGATGTGCCGGCGCCGACGTAAACAAGCCGCCCGGGCCCGCGCAGCCGGCGCTCAATCGCAAGCGCCGCCCGCTCAATCGCGGGGCGCGCGGCTCGAACGGCCGCGACGGCGGAAAATTGCCCTTCGATCATTGAATCCAGGATCTCGGCCGGTTCCCAGACGTCGATCTTGGCATAGCGCGGACTTTGGCGTTCGGTCTCCGTCGGGCACATCGGCGCAATTCCAGGTGATAAGCCGCATATGGCCAATGACGGAGAGAGTTCAAGCTAAGCTTGCTATAGCGGGCTGATGACGCCGGCGCCAACGCGGGAGCTGCGCTTGAACTTGCTTTCCCGCGCGTCCGGCTCAATCTCTGTGCTGATGGGTTTGACCGGAAGCCTAAACCAATGACCGTCCTCGACGCGCAGATGATTTCCGATATGCGAGAGGCTCCGGCGGCCGTGCGACGGCAGGGTGACGGGCTCGCCGAGGTTCTCCCAGTTCTCGCGGATCGGTTACGGCGCAAGCCGCCTCAAGTCGTCGTCACCTGCGCGCGCGGCAGTTCGGCGCACGCCGCGACCTTCGGCAAGCATCTGATCGAGCGATACCTCGGCGTTGTGGTGGCGCCCGCCGCGCCCAGCATCACGACGATCTATCAGCGGCCTCTGCGCTTGGCTGACCAGCTCTTTCTCGCAATTTCACAGTCGGGCGAAAGCAGCGACATCATCGAACAGGCCGCTGCGGCGCGCGCCTGCGGGGCCGTGACCGCCTGCATCACAAATGACCCGGCGAGCGGGCTCGCGCAGGCTTGCGAATTCGTGTTGCCGATGGCGGCGGGCCCCGAGCTCAGCATCCCCGCGACCAAAACGTTCATCGCATCGGTGGCGGCGCTTGCCCGACTGGTCGCCGTTTGGTCCGAGGACGCGGCGCTCGCGAACGCGTTGAGGGCGTTGCCGGATCGCCTCGCCGCCGCGAGCGATCTCGACTGGAGCGGCGTCCTGGAGAGGATCGCAGGCGCGGAAAGCCTCGTCACGATCGGACGCGGTCCGACGCTCGCCATCGCGCGCGAGGCAGCCCTGAAACTGAAAGAAACCTCGGATCTCCACGCGGAATGCTTTTCTTCGGCCGAATTCCTCCACGGCCCGGTCGCTCTGGTGGCGCCTGACTATCCCGTGCTCATGTTTGCGCCGACTGACGCCGCCGCCGCGGGCATGACGCAGCTCGCCGCGGATCTCAGGGCAAAGGGAGCGGCGGTCTTCATCACCTCCTCGGAGGCGCGGACGCCCGACCGGCTTCCAGCGTTGCCCCCTGAACATCCCGAAACCGACGCGATCTGTCTGATCCAGAGCTTCTACGCGATGGTCGTTCGCCTGGCGGCGATGCGCGGAAAAAACGCCGACCGGCCGCGCCACCTGCGCAAGATCACGCGCACCCGATGAACGGCTGCTCTCGACGCGCGGTGGCCGCGGACGTCGTCTTCGACGGCGAAAAAAAGCATGACGACTTTGCCGTCGTGATCGAAGATACGCGAATCGCGGCGCTGACGCGGCGCTCGGATCTCCCAACTTCGATTGAAGTTTACAACGTCGCTCAAGGCGCATGGCTCGCGCCGGGCTTTATCGACATTCAGGTCAACGGCGGAGGAGACGTCCTTTTCAACGCCGATCCGACGCCCGCCGCTTTGGCGGCGATTGCGCAGGCGCATCGCAAGTTCGGCGTGACGTCGCTCTTGCCGACGCTCATCACTGATAGCGATGAAGCGATGGCTGCGGCGCTTGGCGCCGTCAGCGCAGTCATGGCGCATGAGCCCGGCATTCTCGGGGTTCATCTCGAAGGCCCTTTCTTGTCGCCGGAAAAACCGGGCGTTCATCGGCGAGAGTTTATCCGCCGCCCACAACCCCATCATCGCCAAATGCTCGGCGCGTTTCGCGAGGGCGTTTTGCTCGTGACGCTCGCGCCCGAGGAGGCGCCCAACTGCTTCATCGCCGAACTTGTCGCTGCGGGAGCGAAGGTCTCGCTCGGTCATTCGATGGCGACTTATGAGCAAACCCGCGCCGCAATGGCCGAGGGCCTGACGGGCTTCACGCATTTGTTCAACGCGATGCGTCCGCTTTCCGCGCGCGAGCCCGGACCTGTCGCGGCGGCGCTCGAATCGCCCGACGCCTATTACGGGATGATCGTCGACGGCGAGCACGTCGCGCCCGCCATGCTGGGATTGGCGATGCGCGGCGTCGGACGCCCCATGCTGGTGAGCGACGCCATGCCGCCGGTCGGCGGGATAAAAACAGAGTTCGATCTCCTTGGCGCGCGGATCATGGTCCGCGACGGCAGTTGCCGCACGCAGGAGGGCGCGCTTGCAGGATCGTCGATCGAGATGGCGAGCGCGGTTCGCAACTGCGTGCGACTTCTCGGACTTCCTCTGGAGCGGGCGCTGCGCTGCGCCTCTCGCCACCCTGCCGAATTTCTAGGTCTCGGACGCTCGCTCGGCCGCCTCGCGCCGGGATATCGGGCCGACATGGCAGCGTTCGATCCAAAGGATATTTCGGTCTCCGCCGCCTGGGTGGCCGGCGAAAGATCGGATTATTATCCGGGGGCTTAGCTCGTGGGCCACGTCAGAAGCGCGACAACCTCGCTCAAGCGAATATTGAGCATCCACAAAAGTGCTTGCCGGGCGAAGAACTATATCGCAGACAATTTCTCACTTCTCGATTCATTGGATTGGATCGAGCTCGCTGCGCTTTTAGGGAGAGACCGATGTCTACCGATCAAAACTTCCCGTCGGAAAAAGTGGCGTCGGAGATCGCCGCGCCGCAGGTTGTGCGGCCTCTCAATCAGCGTGGCCGGGTGGAACGTAGAGAGGTGCTGCGCGCCGCTACGGCCGGAATTATCGGGACCATCTTCGGCGCCAAATCCGCCAATGCGACAGGGCTGTTCTCACGCCTGATGGGAGACTCAGCGTCGGCGGCGGAGGCGAACGCGCCGCGTCTTGCGACGCTTGGCGACTACGTCTGGCTCACCCCGACGAAGCTCGGCGGGGGCGCTCAGGTGCAGGATCTTGCGACCGGCAAGACAATGGCCTGGATCGAATATTGGAATTACGGCGACAGCTGCCCGATCGCCCATCATCTCGCGGCCTTTCCTTCGGCTGACCCGCGCAAAGGCTTCGAATTCGTAAACTCGACCCAGGGTGGGCAGAACGTCCTGATTTATGGCATCCCCACGCAGATCCGGGAACATGGAATGCTCGATCCCTTGTGGGGCCAGGGCAATCAGATCTATCGCGTCGGCTTTGACGGGCAGCAGATGAATTTGCTCGAGAATGTCGCCGAGACCACGGGGATCGGACTTGGCGTGCACACCGTGATTTTCCCGGATGCGTCTGGCTTCACGGTCGCGGACGGGCAAAAGGATGTGGTCGCCTTCTTCAATCGCGCCACTGGAAACCAGAAGACGACGGTGATCGACGCATTCCGCTTCGACTGGCGCGGAAACGAGCCGGACGGCGTGCTCGAGGACAACTGGTTCAAGGGAGGAACCGTTCGCGTTTCCCGTCTCTTAAAGGCGCCTGACACCGGGCTGTACGATTATCGCGGCGTCAAGGGAAACAAGCTCGATTGGGAGATGGTGCCCATGGGCGAGTATCTCGCCTATTCGGGACAGCTTCCGGGCGACTCGGTGAAGACGCTGACCGGCGCCGATAATTGCGTCCACCATCCGATCCATCCGCTCTCGCTGGTGACGCTTCGCATGTTCGCCGTCGGCGTCGTCATCGACCGGACGACGATGGAGCCGGTTGCGTGCATCTCTTCGCCGGACGGCACGACCAAGGAAAGCATTCCGGTCAAAAAGATCGCCGACGGCATTTGGGACATCAAGCTGGATAATGTCGTGTCGTCGGGACACGAATGCGGTTTTGGACCGCACGGCAAATGGTTCACCATGACGAACAACACCCGACAAAACAGCATGGGCGTGTTCGACTGTTCGGATCGCGATCCGCGCAACTGGAAGCGAGTCACCGAGTTCAAGGATTCGCACTGGGTCGGCTCGACGCCAAGCCCGTTCCACATCACCTATTCGATGGACGGCTCAAAGATGTTTGTCTCCGAGCTGCATCGCAAGCCGGCGAAAAGCGCCATCGTCGTCGTCGACACCAATACGTGGACGACGATCAAGCGCTTCGAGAATGTGGGCGTTGACCTGCAGACGATGCATGTCACCTATGACGGTAAATATGTGCTCGCGATCTTCAGCGGATTCCAGCGGCTCGAAGGAGGAACCTTCATCTTCACGCAGGATACGCTGGAGCCCGTTGGTTATATTCCGAACTTTGGCGGTCACCACGACTGCGTCATTGTTCCGCGGAACAACGAAGAACTGATCCACAGCCGCTGCACCACAGTCTGACGGGATCGGCGAACCCGCAAAGACGGTTCGCTTGCGCCCGGCGACGAGCGTCTCAAACGATCGCGGCTACTTAACGACGCGGCCTCGCCCCGTAAGCCTGGCCGCATCGAACTGCAGATAACGGTTCCCCCTATGACGAAACGCCATCGCTCGCGCTTCCTGCTGGTGCGGCTCGGCGCTCAGAACGTCGGACGTCGGCTGCTGCGCAGTCTCTTGCTCGGCTTGGCGGTGATGATCGCCGTCGGGGTTGTCTTCTCCGGCTTTGTCACCGGCTGGTCGCTGCGGGAAGGAATCTTGACGACCTTTTCGCGAATGGGCGCCGATCTCCTTGTCGTGCCGCATGGCGCCCTGGTGAACATCACCAGCACGTTGCTCACAATTCAGCCGACGGATCTCGATCTGGACGTTGCGCTGGGCAGCAAGCTCAGCGCCGTTCCCGGCGTGGCGAAGGTCGCCGCGCAGCATCTCGTCCGCGCGAGCGTCGAGGGGCGCGCGATCAATCTGATCGCCTATGATCAGGCGACCGATTTCACCGTCGAATCTTGGCTGCCCGCGGGGGAGAAACCCGTGGCCGCGACCGGGGGCTTGCTCGTTGGCGAGCGGGTAGCGCTGAAGACTGGCGAAGCCCTGACGATTTGCGGTCGGTCGCTGGTCGTGACGGGCCGATTGGGCCGAACCGGCGTGGGTCCCTTTGACGAATCTTATTTCATCACTTTTTCCGCGCTCGACGATCTTGTCGCCGCCGCGATCCGGGCGCGCCCTGCGAAGGTTCCTGTTCATCCGCCCGCGTCTTCGCCTTCGGAAGCGGCCGACGCGACGCATCATGATCACGCCGCAGGACGGGCCGAATGCCTTCCGTCAATCGCGCAGGATCGTGTCTCTGCATTTCTCCTGCAACTGTCGCCCGGCGCCTCGGCGGAGCAAGCGCGTTTCGCCATTGGACAGATCCCGGCAATCAAAATCGTCACGGGCAATCCGATCTTCACCGCGGCGCGCCAATCGCTAGGAAGTCTCTTCTGGGGCGTGGCGATTTTTGCAGGCTTGCTGATGCTCGCGATCTTCTTTCTCGTGTCGTTGTTGTTTTCCGCCATCGTCCAAGAGCGCTATCGCGAAATCGGCGTGCTGCGGGCCATGGGCGCGCGGCCGGCGCAGATCATATCGATCACCCTGATCGAGGCGGGGCTCATCACAGGCTTTGGCGGCCTGTTAGGCATCGGCGCGGGTTTCTCGCTGATTTTCGTTTTTGCCCGTTCCCTCGGCTTTTACTTCTCGTCTCTCGGCGTGCCCTTCGACGCGCCGCCTGCCGGAATCATATGGATCGCCGCGGGCGCCGCCGCGCTCTGCGGCGTCGCAATCGGCGTCGGAGGGGCTTTTGTCGCCGCTTGGCGGACGCGGCGTCTCGAACCCTATGCGATGATCCAAATGGAAAGCGCGCGATGATTCTTTCCGCCAAGGGTTTGCGGAAGCATTACGGCGGCGATCCTGGCGTGGACGCGGTAATCTCTGCCGATTTGATCGTTGGCGCAGGCGAGTTCGTTTCGATCGTCGGACGATCTGGCTCCGGTAAATCGACGCTGCTCGCCATGGTCGGCGGGCTGACGGCGCCGACCGCAGGCAGGGTTCAACTGGCGGGGGACGAGATCTGGGATCTTCCCGAGGCGCAGCTTGCCGATGTCAGGCGGGAGCGCATCGGTTTCGTCTTTCAGTTCCCCAGCCTCCTCCCGAATCTTCGCGCCATCGACAATGTCGCCTTGCCAGCCCTTCTGGGTGACGACGTGTCGCCAGAATGGGCCTATGCGCGCGCGCAAGGCCTTCTCGCCCGCGTCGGCCTGAGCGATCGGATGACTGCCTTCCCAGGACAGATGTCCGGCGGCGAGCAGCGTCGCGTCGTCATCGCTCGGGCCTTGATCAATGAACCGCAATTGCTTCTCGGGGACGAACCGACAAGCGATCTCGACGAGGAGACGGAAGAAGAGATATTCGCGCTGCTCGACGATTTGCGACGAGAAGAAAATTTTGCCATGGCGCTCGTCACGCACAACCATGCGCTGGCGCAACGCGCCGATCGCATGTTCGAGATGCGGCAAGGAATTCTTCTTCCAAGCGACGCGCCGCGCGGCTTCGTCGCTGCGCCGATCCGGCGCCCCGAACCGTCCGCGCTAAAAGCGCCCGCGCCGATCGGCGCCGATGCAGACGGCGCGCGCGATTTCGAAAAACTCGGCAAGACGCTGTGGGCGACAGCGGGACGCATCTTCGCCGCCGCAGCGCTGTTGTTCGTCCTCGCGTCATCGGCGAATTACGGCGTGGCGCGCTACCAGCAGTATGAACTTGACGCCGGTCGGCAGCGACTCGCCGCCCTCGAAGAACTTGCAACGTCCACTTTGCAGAGCGACATCGCGTCGATTACGCAGCTTGGCGACGGCCGTTATGAGGTGACGATTTATCTGGAGAACACAAAAGCCGAAAAGCCCATTTACGTCATGTCGCCGAGCGTGCAGGGTTTCGTGCAGGTGGGGGTCGGGTGGCAGGAAGCGCCGCTCACGCCGATCGATGACGCGACCGCCGCGGTGCTGAAAGTCACAGGCCGGCAGCTCTACCGCTTCGTTTTTGAGGCTCGCCTCACGAAATTCACCGAGTTGTTGCCCCACTACATGCATGTGCGCTTCAGCAACAACATGCTTGTCAGTCCCGAGAGCACACCCACGAATGAGCTATTTCAGCGGGTCGATAATTATTATGTCTATCTGAAACCCGACAATGTTGACGACGCTACGATCGCCAAAGATGTCCGGTTTCCCGGGCCGCCTCCGGTCTGGATCTGGATGCCGCCGCACTGAAGTCGCGCGCCTTGGCGCCCTTCTCCAGTGTCTCCCTTAAGTCGATGGGCGCAATCCTCGCGCTACGCGGTGGCGGCAGCGTCCAAAATCGCCGCCGCTTCGATAAGGTCGAAGTCGGGAATTCGCGCCTTCGTCAAAGGATCTTCGCCTGATATCCATTGTTCGAGCGCATGTGGCGCGGAGAGCGCGCAGTTGAGCGCTCTGTTGACCTCATAGAGTCCCCAAGCCAGTCCGGCGCGCCGCAGCGCCGCCATCAGGGCGTTCTGAACGAGGCTGCGGACAACGAGATGCGGCGTGGAGATCGCCGCTTCAACGGCTTCGCCTCTCACAGCCGCAAGGCATAACGCCTTGTCGAAGGCCGCATGACCGCGGCAAGCGAGCGGACGAATTTTATAGGCGAGGCATAATTCGCCTTCGATCAGCGGGCAGGCATGCTGGGCGGTCAGTCGCTGTTCTTCGGACAGGCCGCCAACGGCCTGATCGGCGTCGGCGATTCGCTTACCGAGCATTATGCCGCGCTCCCGAAAGGCGGCGGCGTTGACGGAAATGAAGCGCGCGAGCAGGAATATTTCCGGAGCCGTCGCGACGACGCGAAGGCGGCAACAGGCCGCGCATTCTCCCTGACAGGCGAGCGCTGGCGCGCCTGCCGCCTGAAGGGCGACGTTTTGCGTGAAGCTGTCAAAAGCTTGCGCGCAGAGCAGCGCGACGAGCTCTGGACGCGCCCGGCAGGAGCCTATCGTTTCGCTGAAGGCATGCGACGCGGCCTTGAAGAAGGCGGAAGGGCTGGTATCTGCGCTCACTCGTATCTTCTCCACCTCGCGCCGGTAAGATGATCAGGGCGAGCACGTAGCCGACAATCGAGGCCGCGCCGGTCCTGCAGTCAACCCCACATGCCAGAGGCGGCTGCCAATGCTAACCAACCGAGATGGCGCTCGTGGACTCCATAGCACTGGAGCTGACACGGAGCGATTTCGAAGAAATCGTCAGATTTTATCCACTAGAATATCGTCTGCAGACGCAGGCCGAGATAGCTCGCCCGCGCCCGCAGCGGATTCCACGGATCGATAATCTGGACGTCGCCCGAGAGCCGCAGCCATCGGGTCACGGCGAAATTATAGAAGGCCTCGACGCCGCCTTCGCTGCGACGATTGATTCGCCGCGCCGCCAGTCCGGAGAGGAGCGGCTGGGTCAGCCCGTAATGGTAATAGCCGACGCCCCAGCGATCGTCCTCGCGGCCCGTCATCAGATTGTAGCCGGCGAGACCGACGAGCATGCTCCATCTGACCGGATTGGGATTGCCGTCCGACAGCGTCGCAAGCGTGAACAGGCCCCAGCCGAGTTTGGGGTCCGTGGCGCTCTGCACGAAATATTGCTGGACGGCGTAGGAGGCGAACCAGAAGCCCTTTTTCGTCAATCCCCGGAGCCGGGCGATCGACTGCCGGGTTTCGCCGATGTCGTCGAGGTCGAAGCCCCTGGCGTTGCTGTAGGCGAAGCGCAGCGTATGGAAGCCGCGGAGGCCGCCGATCTCGATGGGCACGGTCGCCATCAGACCGGCGCCGACGCCGCGCTCGAATGGGCGCGTGATGACGCGCGGCTGCTGGGCGTTGCGCGGGTCGGCGACCATCAGCTTGAGGTCGAAATATTTGGTCTTGAGCGCGGCGACGCCGCCCAAGAGATAGGGCGGCGCGATAATCAGACGGTCGGCGACGCTTTCCGGCGAGCTGACGCCGATGCCGGTCGACGGCAGCGCGAAGGCGCGGTTCATGAAAGTGTCGATGCCGCCGCCGCCGACGAGCGGCGTCTGCGCGGCGAGCGTCAGCATGTTGAACTTGCCGATCGTCACCGAAAGCTCTTCGCTGAGCTCCTGCGTCAGCGTCATCGACAGCGCCGAGTGATAGCCGTCGCGCTCGATGAACGCCTGGGCGACGTTGACCGGCAGCAGCGCGAGATCCTGCCGGTTCAAATTGCGGCCGAAGTAATGCTCATATTGCGCGTTGAATTTGAGCCCCTTCCAAAAGCCGAGCTTTTCGCCGTCGACGCGCAGAAACATGTCCATCTTGCCGCCGTAGCGCGCCGTCCGGTCGATCGCGCCCGCGGGAATGCCCTGGTAGAACTGCGTGACCCAAACGTCGACGTTGACGCCGAATTTGCGCAGCTGCTCCTTGGGGCCGCCCGGCGTATCCGTCAGCGATTTCTGCTTGGCGAGGGAGACGGCATCGTCTTCGGCGAGGACCGGGCCTCCGAGGGCCGCGACGAGGACGCCGGCCGCTGCGATTAGGCTGCGCGCGCGCGGGCGTCGCCTTTTGGAGGAGGCCGGCCCGCTCCACTCCCTCCTCCGCCACATCGCTTCGGCCTTCCCGCAAGCCAGATCGGTGAATCACATGCGCCGTCGAGCTTAGCGGCATCCCCGCGCTTGTCTATTGACGGCGCGCAACAGCCGCGAGCTTTCGCTTCGCTGCCGACGTCCGGCGCCTGTCCCCGGGGCGAAGCGGCCCGCTTACGCGTTGACGCCCCGAGCCCCTCTCCCTACTGTGCCGCGCTTCCCGCTACAGATTGGCCAGTTCGCATCCCATGTCCGCACCGCTCCTGTTGTCGCCCGAACTCGTCGAAGCCGCGCGCGTCTCGCCCGCCTGGCCGTTCGAAGAGGCGCGAAAGCTCGTCAAACGCGTCGAGGCGAGCGGTCAGAAGAGCGTGCTGTTCGAGACCGGCTACGGCCCGTCCGGCCTGCCGCATATCGGCACCTTCGGCGAGGTCGCGCGCACCAGCATGGTGCGCCGCGCGTTCGAAGTCATGACCGAGGGCAGGATCGCGACGCGCCTCCTCGCCTTCTCCGACGACTTGGACGGGCTGCGCAAGGTCCCCGACAACATCCCGAATAAAGAACTCGTCGCCGCCAATCTCGGCAAGCCCTTGACGCAGGTGCCGGACCCTTTCGGCACGCATGACAGTTTCGGGGCGCATAATAATGCGCGGCTGCGCGCCTTCCTCGACGCCTTCGGCTTCGACTATGAATTCGCGTCGTCGACGGAATATTATAAGAGCGGCCGCTTCGACGCCGCCTTGAAGCATATGCTCGAGCGCTACGACGCGGTGATGAAGATCATGCTGCCGAGCTTTCGCGAGGAGCGCGCGGCGACCTATTCGCCCTTCCTGCCGATCCATCCGAAGACCGGCATTGTCATGCAGGTCGCGCTGACAGGATATGACGCAGACGCCGGCACGATCTCCTGGACCGATCCCGATACGGGCGAGGCTTTCACCACGCCCGTCACCGGCGGCCATTGCAAGCTGCAATGGAAGCCCGACTGGGCGATGCGCTGGTATGCGCTCGATGTCGATTACGAGATGGCCGGCAAGGACCTCATCGATTCGGTGAAGCTGTCCGGCGCGATCGTGCGGGCGCTCGGCGGGCGGGCGCCGGAAGGCTTCAACTACGAACTCTTCCTCGACGAAAAGGGCCAGAAGATTTCGAAGTCGAAGGGCAATGGCCTGACGATCGAGGAATGGCTGACCTACGCCAGCCCCGAGAGCCTGGCGCAATTCATGTTTCAAAAGCCCACGGCGGCGAAGCGGCTCTATTTCGACGTGATCCCGCGCGCGGTCGACGACTATCTGAATTTCCTTGACGCCTATCCGCGCCAGGACTGGAAGAACCGCCTCGGCAATCCCGTCTGGCACATCCACGCCGGTGACCCGCCGCACGCCGAGACGCTGGCGCATGAGGGCGACGCCAAGGGCGTGAGCGTCTCCTTCTCCATGCTGCTCAATCTCGCCGCCGTCGCCAACGCCGAAGATCCGGCCGTGCTTTGGGGATTTCTGCGCCGTTATGCGCGATCCGCGACGCCCGAAAATCATCCGCGGCTCGATAAGCTCGTGGGCTACGCCGTCGCCTATTTCCGCGATTTCGTGAAGCCGGCGAAAACCTATCGCGCCGCCGACGAGGTCGAACGCGAGGTGCTGCTCAAAATCGACGAGACGCTGCGCGGCATGGACAACGCCAGCGCCGAAGAGATTCAGTCGGCGCTTTACGACGTCGCCCGCGCCGCGCCGCGCTACCAGGATTTTAACGCCAAGGGCGCGACGCCGAAGCGCCCCGGCGTCTCCAACGATTTCTTCAACATGCTGTATGAGGTGCTGCTTGGCGAGAAGAAGGGCCCGCGCTTTGGCTCCTTCATCGCGCTCTACGGCGTCACCGAGACGCGCAAGCTGATCGAGGATGCGCTCAACGGCGCCTTTGTGGCGCGCGAAACCGCCTGATGCGCGTCGCCGAAGCCGACATTCTCATCGTGCCGGGCTGGAGCGACTCCGGCCCCGAACATTGGCAGACGCGCTGGCAGGCGAAACTTTCGACAGCGCGACGCGTAACTCAGCGCGACTTCGAGAAGCCGATCCGCGCCGAATGGGAAGAGACGATCGCGCGAGAGGTTCTCGCGAGCGCGCGGCCTGCCGTGATCGTCGCGCATTCGCTCGGCGTCATCGCCGCTCTGCATGCCGCGCAACGCGTCGGCGAAAAGATCGCCGGCGCCTTTCTTGTCGCGCCGCCCTCAGAAACGGTGATCCGCGAATTGCCGTCGGTCGATTCCGCCTTTCTGCCGATACCGCGCGCGAAGCTCCCGTTCCCTGCGGCGCTGGTCGGCAGCAGCGACGATCCCTACGCCGATCTGCTCTTTGCGCGCGAACTCGCGCAGGATATCGGCGCGCGCTTCATCGACGCCGGCGCCGCCGGCCACATCAATGTCGACAGCGGCCACGGGCCCTGGCCGGAGGGGTCGCTCGCCTTCGCCAATTTCATGGCGAAACTCTAACGCGCGTCATCGGTCAGGGCTTCGAACTCTGGTTAATTTCAGCTCACTCTCAGCCGTCATGCCCGGCCTTGTGCCGGGCATCCACGCCGGTCAACCGCGAAACGCTTCGCGCGGAGACGGTAGGTTCGGCTCATATCCTCACATTTGCCTCGCGTCATCGCGTGGATGGCCGCGACAAGCGCGGCCATGACGCGGCGAGATGACCCCTCGTTAACCTGGATTCGGAGCCCTGCGTCATCAGTTCGGAGTATTGACACGCTATTGGCGATCGTCGACCTTGCCGCCATGCGCTTCGCGTGAGTTTTTGCATGCGTCCACGCGTTTGTAACGGCCGTTTTCACTGAGAAGAATTGAGATGAGCATCACGAAATCCTTCCGCTTCGCCGCCGCGCTTACACTTGTCTTTTTCGCCGCAGGCGCGCCGGCTTCCATGGCCTTGGAACGCGTCGAGCAGCCCTCCTCCATTCCCGGAGCCGGCCCTTGGGACGAAAAGGCCTGGAACGACTTTTACCGCACGAGCCAAGGCTCCCGCCTCATCCCCTGGGACTGGATCAGAGCGCTCAAGCAGGCTGACGGACAACCCTTTCTAGCGGATGGACTCGCCCGCTACGGCTATCTCGCCAACCCCGCGAGTCCGACGCCGGGGCTGCCGGTCGGCTTCGTTGTATCGGATGGAGTCCTGGGACCCAGCTGCGCCGCCTGCCATACGCGGCAGATCGACGTCGAGGGCAAGGCCTATCGCATTGACGGCGGGCCGGCGCTCGCCGACATGGGCGCGCTTTGGGCCGATCTCGATACCGCAGTCGGGAAGGTTCTCGCGGACACGGCGTCCTTCTCTGAATTCGCCAAGGCTGTTCTCGGAAGCGGCTACGATCCGCAAAAAGAGACCAAGCTGCGCGCCGAAGTCGATCTCTGGTATGCGCGCCACCACGCCATCACCGAGGCGGGCCTCCCCAAAGACAGGCCCTGGGGCGCCGGACGTATCGACGCCGTCGGCATGATCCTCAACCGCGTCACCGGCCTCGATATCGGGCCCGGCCCGACGCATATCATTTTGGGAAATATGCGGAAGGCGGACGCGCCGGTGCGGCCGCCGTTCCTGTGGAACGCGCCGCGGCAGGATCATACGCAGTGGCCGGGCTTCGCCGACAATGGCGACCGCATTCTGGCCATGGCCAGAAATGTCGGACAGGTCTACGGCGTCTTCGGCGAATTTTTCCCTGAGAAAGACGCCACGCATCTCCTGGGCTTCAATTACGTGAAGGCCAATTCAGTCGACTTCAAAGGGCTGATCGAGTTGGAGCGGCTCGTCGAGCGGATCGGTCCGCCGAAATGGCCGTGGCCCGTGGACACGATGCTCGCCGCCCAGGGAAGGCTCATCTACGAGCGTCCCTATGAAGAGGGCGGATGCGCTGATTGCCACGGGATCGATCGAGGACAGCCGCGTCTGCTCAATCCCGACACCTGGTGCACGCCCGTTCAGGACGTCGGCACCGACGCGCGCGAATATCAATATTTCGCGCCGGAGTGGAAGGTCGACACCGGCGCGCTGACGGGCGCCTTCATTCCTTTCGTATCCGAGCCCCTTGGCAGAACCGACGCGCCCGTTTCGGTGCTGGCGACCGCGGCGCGCGGCGCAATCCTGCAGCACTTCCTTCCCGTCACGGTGAATTCGGTCGAGCGTCAAAGGGCCGACGTGGCGCTGGCGCTTCTGCGGCCCTTGGTCGAAGAACTAAAGGGCGTCTACAAGATTCCGGGCACGCCGGGCGCAGGACGATGGGCGTGCCGCCGCGCACCCGAGACGCCGGGAAAACTCAAATTTGAATCGCGCGTCCTCGAAGGCATATGGGCGGCGGCGCCTTATCTGCACAACGCCTCGGTTCCGTCGCTCGCCGAGCTGTTGAAGCCGCCTCAGGACCGCGTCACCGACTTCAAAGTCGGGCCGGCCTATGACATTGCCGCTGTCGGCTTGGCCATTGAGCAGCCGAAGTCGACCTTCTTGATGAAGACGGACTGCAACAGAGGCTCCGGCGTCAGCCATTGCGGCCACGACTTCGGAACGGCGTTGAGCGCGGCGGATAAGCGCGCCCTGCTCGAATATCTGAAGACGCTGTGATCGGGGCGTCTCGGGACGCAATGTCCCGAGACCCTTCCTGGCGACGTCGCCCCTTTTTCTAAATCTGCTTTTCCGCGCGACGGCGTCGCCTATATCGACCTTCTTGGCGTCGCTCGACGCGGAGGAAGGGACAGGTGGAGAAATCCGAACTCGTTCTCCGGGCGAAGCCTCCGCCTGCAGTCAGCCTGTTCGCCGAAGCCCCTTCGCTTTCGGCGCTGGCCGAGCAAGAAGCCGGCTGCACGCGCTGCCCGCTTTATAAAAACGCCACTCAGGTGGTACCCGGAGAAGGACCGCCGCGGGCCCGCGTGCTGCTGATCGGCGAACAGCCGGGCGATGTGGAAGATGTGTCGGGGCGTCCCTTCGTCGGGCCTTCCGGCAAGCTCCTCGACATCGCGCTGGAGCGCGCCGGCGTCGCCCGCGACAGATGTTTCGTCACCAATGCCGTCAAACATTTCAAATTCGAGCCGCGCGGCAAACGCCGTCTGCATAAGAAGCCCGACGCCGGCGAGATCGACGCCTGCCGCTGGTGGCTCGATCGCGAGCGCGCTTTGCTTCGTCCCGGACTGGTCGTGGCGCTCGGCGCGACGGCGATTCGCGGCGCGCTCGGCCGCTCGGAGGCGGTGTCGCGTCTGCGCGGCGACATCATTGACCTTGATGACGGCGCGCAATTCCTGGCCACCGTTCACCCCTCCTCTCTGCTACGCTTGAAGGATGAATCAGATAAGCGCGAGGCGTGGCGAGGCTTCCTCGCCGATCTTCGCAAGATCGCCCGCTGGATCGAAAAGGACGCGCGCGCCAGTTAGAGGCGCTGCGCTCGTAGGATTGCTGGCCTTTGCCTGCGGCGCCCACGCCGAACTGCTGAAATTCGAAACGCGGCCCGACGGCGCGAACGAGGCGATGTCCGCGACAGTGAAGCTCGAGGGAATGTCCTACGACATCGCCGGAACGCTCGCGAAGCCGGCGAAGCCGCCAAGCGGCGTCGCGACGTCAATCTTGATCGAGACGCAGTCAAGCGAGGACATAAAACCGCTGGCGCTCGAGCGCGGACTCGCCGTGCTGACGCTCGATGTCGGCAAGCTCCCCGACAAAGCCCGAGAGCCGGCCTTGCGCGATGTCCTCGGCCATCTTCGCGGCGCGCTCAAGATAAAGCGCGTGCTCGGCCGCGCGCAGGGCGTGGACGCCGATGCGATGTCGGGCGCCTCGTCCGCATTCGACGGCCTGTTGCTCCATGACGCGAACCGCGAGCCCGCCGCCCCGACGCGCTATATCGCGACTTGGGGCGCCGACGCCTATTGGCGCGAGAAGCCGCGCGTCGAATTCACCAACGCCGCGCCGCCGAACGGTCGGCGCTTTTACCTTGCCGGAATCGCCTCTTCGACCGCGACGGCGAATTGCGTCGCGCCCGTTAACGCGCGCCCCTCGGCCCCCGCGCTGCGCGCGCTGTTCGCCGCGCTCGACGAGTGGACGGCCAAGGGCGTCGCGCCGCCCGCCTCGCGCGCGCCTCTCGACGCCGATTTAGCGCCCTCGCAGGATTTAAAATGGCCGAAAATTCCCGGCTTGCCGGCGCCGCCTGAGGGCGCGCGCCGCGCTCCCAAGATCGATGTGGACGGCAATGAGATCGCCGGCCTGCGCCTGCCCGACCTCGCGCTCCCTGTCGCGACCTTCACAGGCTTCAACGCGCAAAAGGACAAGAAAGGCCCGGCTTGCGCCGCAGGCGCCGCGATTCCCTTCGCAGCGACGAAGGTTGATCGCGAGAAGAACGCCGACTCTCGTTCCGCGCTCGTCGAGCGCTACGGATCGCGCGCCTATTTCGTCGCGACCATGCGCGTCATCGCCGACAAGCTCGTCAAGGAGCGGCTGCTGCTGCAGCAGGACGCCGACGCCTATGTCGCCGCCGCGCGTTCAGCCGCCTTCTAGCGATTGAGGATAAATATCCCGGCGTTGAGATAGGTCGCGAAGGCCACCCAGAAGGCGGTGGGGGCCAGCGAGTATCCCGCGACGCGATCAAGCCGCCAGAACAATACGATCGTGGCGACGAGAAGCGCCGCCATCGGCAAAATGACGACGAGTCCGAGCTGGGGGCTTCGCGCCGAGAAAAAAGCGAAGGACCAAGACGCGTTCAGAACGAGCTGCGCAAAAAACGTCATGATCGCGGCGCGCCGGCCCAGCGTCGCCGGCTCGAGCCGTAGAACGCGATAGAAGGCGTAGGCCATCAATATGTAGAGAGCCGTCCAAGCAGGGCCGAACACCCAATTCGGCGGCGTCAACGGCGGCTTGGCGAGCGTCTCGTACCACGGGATGTTTGGCGTCGTCGCGAAACTGCCGAGCAGCGCGGCGGCGAGCACAGGCGCCGCGGCGACGACTCCGGCGACGAGCCGCGACGGAGGATCCCAAAGAGACGTCGAGCTGCTCATTGCGCCTCCTCGCGCCTGCTCACGCTGCGTCCCGCATATCGGGCGCAGCGTGGAGGCTTCAAGGCTGCTGCAGGGTTGGGAAAAAGACCGGCGTCGCGCCGACGCGGACGCTGTTCTGCGACGCGAACATGTCGTCCTTCAGCCAATTGGGCAGGTCGTCTTCGCGGTGGCGGCTGATGAGAGTCTTGTCGCTCTCGCCGAGATAGATGCGAATGCCGCCCCAGACAGCTTTGTAATCATTCTCGCCCACGCGGCTTTCGATGAAGCCGGTGATCGCGGAATGGCCGAGATTCCAGATGAGCGCCTCGCCGCTGAGCGCGGCCGCATGCCGCCCTCCGACGTAACGATGGCCGACCGAGATTTTGACGTTGTAGGTCGGATAGACGCTGATATCGAACATGTCGAAGAAGCGCCCGCGCCGCGGCTGCCACTGATAGGCGAGATATCCCGGTCCATAGCCCAGCGGCGTGAAGAAATGGCCCGCGCTCTCCTCATAGCCGGCGATGCTGGAGAGCGAGAACGGTCCATAGTAATAGGCGCTTTCAGCGCCGATGCGGAAACGCGTGTCGTCGAGACGCTTATCGTGAGCGATCGCTCCATAGCCGCCGAGGAGACCCACGCTCGGATCGCGCCAGAAGGCGTGTCCGGCGCCGCCGCTCACGAAGAAGCCGCGATGCGCCGCCGCGATCGCGTCGACCTGAAGGCCAAAACGGTCGCCGACGGGGGCCGTGATCGCCCCCATCCCGCCGGCCGAGGCGTTGTTCAAACGCGCGAAGCCCAGCCAGTCGGAGCCGCCGCCAAAACCTTCGAGCTTGCCGTTGACGCCGTCGACGGCGCGCTTGGGTCCGGGGTTTTCCGAGAGCGGAGCCTTCCACCATGTCGGATTCTCGGCGCGCGCTGAAGACGCAGCGAGGGCGACCGCCAGAACGGCGAGAAGCTGACGCTTGTATGACATTGCTATTGAAGTCCCGTGCGGTGATCGTCGCGAGCGGTCAACCCTAAAGGGCTTCAGCCTCGCTGGCTGTGACATTGGGGCAACAGCCCTCCAAAATAGAATCATCAGACGCATCGAATTCACAGCTGAGTTAAATTAGTGTTGTGTATCAAGCTTTTGAGCGGCGGCGCCCAAATGTTCGCTCAAATTCTCGCGCGTCGCCGGATCGACAATGGCGAAAGGCGCGGCGACCGCCGCCCCGGCCACGCCGCCGACCGCCGAAACCGCCCCCGCGGTCGCGATTCCAAGGTGATCGCCGATGCCCGCCTGTCCGTCTCTCAGCGGCTGACCCTGCGCCAGCCTGGCGCCGATCGAGCGCACGACTTCCGGAGAGGCGGCGAACTTGCTGTGCTCCAAAGGATCGCTGGAGGCGATGCCCGTTAAATCGACGACTCTGACCTGATCCCGGTCGAGGACTTCCTGATAGGGCTGCGCGCGCGGATCGACAGCGCCCAGTCGCGTATTGCCCCAGAAACGGCGAGACGCGGCAAGCGCGTCATCGTCGCGCGAGGCGAACAGCGTGAAGACGGACGGCCGTATGCCGATCTCGGCGATCTGGCGCCGGAAAACGTCGAAGTCGACGTCCGGCGAGGCGAGCATGATATTCTGGATTTTCGATCCGATCTGACCGTTGCGGATCGCCATCTGGCGCAACGCTTCGAGGGTCACCCAATTGCCCATCGAATGCGCCAGGATCGAGATCTCGCCGACGTCCCGGTCGCGCTGCAGCGCCTGCAGCACGCGTTCCAGGGCGTCGCGCGAATAGCTGGCGCTCTCGTGATCATAGCCATATTGCAGCAGCCGGCCGCGCGACGGCCAGGTGAACAGCACCGGCGTGACGTCGGCGCGCGAGTCGTGAACGATCTGCGCGAAGCGGTAGACCGCCTCCTCGAAACGCGTATTGAAGCCGTGGACGAACAGAAGCACCTGCCGCTTGGGCGTCTTGCGGATGCGGGCGTTGAAGTCCGCGAGCGCCGCCTCCCTGCTCAGCACCTCGGCGCGAACGGTGGCGAATTGGATGGCCGGGTTGGGCGTTGGCCCATCCGGCCACTGCACTTCGCCGATCACGCGGGAGGCGTCGGGCGGGATTGAGACGGCGATATCGGCGAAATGAACGCCATGTCCGCGCTCGCCCGAAAACATGACGCCGGGCTCGGAGTCATCCGGCTGCCGGGTGGTGACGACCAGAAGATCGACGACGCTGGCGCCGGGCGCGACCTGATGGGTGGCGACAAGGGTGCCATGCGGCCGGCTCGCACAAGCGCTGAACGCGAGCGCCAGAAGCGCCGCCAAGATGATACGCCCGCGCCCCATACGCCGCCCGTGCTCAAGTGTTCATACGCGGCGTCGCGGCTTAAGCGAAGCCAAACACGCTCCGTCCCTCATCATTGCGGCTCAAATGCGACGGTTTGCCCGCGTTGTGCGCAGTCGCACTGATTTTTCGTGAGGAATGCGGCATTATGGCCACGCTCGCACGAGAGTCGAGCGTCGGGGGCGGGGCTGGGACGAATCGCCTCCGACTGCGCAGGGGAAAGCCTCAAAACTTTCCCCTGCCTTTCAACCGCGGGTCAGCGCCTTTTCGATATCCTTGAGCGGATGGCGGGTCAGGTCCTTGGCGAGTTCGCCGACGACCTTGCTTTGCGCCTTGGCGGACAGCTCCTTGCGGATTTCGCCGAGCGCCTTTGGCGGCGCGACAATGGCGATCGCATTCAATTCGCCCGACTCGGCCGCCTGATTGATGCGATCCGCCATGGCGCGGGCGAAGCGCTCCTCCTCCAGCTCATGCCAGTCGACATTTTGCACGGCGCTGCGGCCGGGCGAGAAGGACGTGAAGCTTCGGCCGGGACGATCAGTTCCCTGTTCATGCGTCGGCGGATTGTCGTCGACGCGCGTTTCGACGACGCGAAGGTCGAGGAGTTCGGCGTCGCCGTGGTTTTGAAAAAAGAGCGCCCGGCGGCCGTCTCCGACCAGGACCCAGGCGCCATTGCCGACGGAAAATTCGGTCATGATGCTCCCTCGCCTTCCAACGTCGTTCTCATCAATCTGGACGTCAGGCGAGGCCGCTCGGCTGCGCCGCGCGCAGCCGCATCATGCGGGCGTCGTATCCTCGCGGGAGTTGGGTCACAAGCCCGACAGCCGTTAGGCGCCCCTTTGCGAAGAGCGCTCTAACGCAAGAATAGCGCGCCGCCGGGCGCGTTCAATGCGCGTTTCGCCGCGTCACGCAGCGAGCTTTTCTTCCTGATCCGCCTTGCCGGGCGCCCGCGTCATCTCCCGCAGCGCGGCGTCGAGCGATCCCGAGCGGCTTTCAGCCTTTACGGCCCTCGCCTGCAGGACAGCGGCTTTCCGCTTGATCGCGCGCTCATTGAGCGCCCAGACCAGGCAGCAGAGGCCGGCGATGCTGATGAGCGCCGTATAGGGTTCGCCAAAGGCGAAAGACGACAGGAAGGAAAAGTCGGGGGCGCATTCCTTCGCGTATTCGCACGCGTCCGACCAGTCCTGAAACCACTGTTTGACCGATTCCATTGTGACCTCCTCGCCGCGCGGACAATTCGACGGGCGCACGCCCCGCGTCGAATCGTGTAGCGCAGCCATATGGCGAACATTGTGCGCTGCAGCATATCGCGCGTCAATTGGGCGCGGCCCGGTCAAATTGGCGCACCGCCTTGAAATGAGGCAGAAAACTCGGCGAGGGGGACTCGCTGACGTCCTGCGTTCTCTCCCTGTCATGCGCGCGTGTTGCGGGCCGCGAGAAGCAAAACGCGCGCCATCCTCACAAGCCGAAAACGCAGCGATTCAGGGGGCCTGTGTGGGGTTTTTCCGACAAAAGGGAACGTCAACGCCACTGGAGAGGAAAGATGCGAACAATGCTTGCCAAATTGATATCGCTTGTAGCGATCGCCTTTGCGCTCTCGAGCTGCGGCGTGAATTATCATTTCAATCCGGGCCCACGCACATGGCCCGCCGCCGCCAACCCTCCCAACAAATGACGTCTCGCTGTCTTCGCTTAAAATGGAAAAAATCATGACCACGGTTCGACTGCTCGCCGACGAAGACCTATCGCCCGAAGCGCACGCCGTCTTCGCCGACATTCGCGCGACGCGCAAAAGCGACTTCGTCAATAATTTTTGGCGCGCGCTCGCGCATGATCCCGTGACGCTGAAGCGCACCTGGGAGAGCGTCAAGCAGGTGATGGGTCCGGGCGTATTAGAGCCGAAGGTCAAGGAGATGATCTACATCGCCGTCTCGATCGCCCACGCCTGTCCCTATTGCATCCATTCGCACACAGCCAACGCCCGCGCGAAGGGCATGAGCGAAGAGGAATATCGCGAAGTGCTGGCGATCGTCGGCATGGCGTCGGAGACGAACCGGCTGGTCGCCGCGCTCGGCGTGCCGATTGATGAGGCTTATGAGGTGGTGTGAGGTAGGTGGAGTGAGTTGGGGTGAGGTGAGCGCTGTTGGAAAGGCCCTCTTTGTTGCTCTCCTTATCGCATCCTCTCCGCGTCATGCCCGCGCTTGTCGCGGGCATCCACGCGGCGCCGTTGCGCTACCCTCGCCGCGTTTGCGCAGCCTCTCGGCGTGGATGGCCGGGACAAGCCCGGCCATGACGCGCTGAAACTCTTGCCGCGACGCTCTCTCGTCCGCACCATGCGCCTATGCGTGGCGGTTGGGTTTACATCATGACCAATCGGCCAAACGGGACGCTCTATCTCGGCGTCACCAACCACCTCGCGCGCCGCGCCTTCGAGCACCGCGAGCGCCGCATTCGTGGGTTCACACAACTCTATGGCCTCAAGCGCCTCGTCTGGTACGAACCGCATGACGACATCCGCACGGCGATCCAGCGCGAGAAGACTATGAAGCATTGGCCCCGAGCGTGGAAGGCCCGGCTCATTCTCGAGATGAATCCCGAGTGGCGCGACTTGTACGAGGATCTGGCGAACTGATCGGCGAGGAGAGGATCCGCCTCCTCTCCGCGTCATGCCCGCGCTTGTCGCGGGCATCCACGCGGCGCCGTTGCGCTACCCTCGCCGCGTTTGCGCAGCCTCTCGGCGTGGATGGCCGGGACAAGCCCGGCCATGACG
>NZ_JADNQY010000027.1:0-34091 GCF_015709545.1 Methylocystis sp. H4A
AGAACCTGCCGCGCCTTGCTGGAATCGCCAAGCAAAACGTCCACCTCGGCCGGACGGTAGAACGCCGGGTCGATGATGACGAATTTTTCCATGTCGAGGCCGGCGTGCTCGAAAGCGATGTGGCACATATCGCGCACCGTGGTGGTGACGCCGGTCGCGACGACGTAATCGTCCGGCTTCTCCTGCTGCAGCATCAACCACATGGCGCGCACGTAATCCTTGGCGTGCCCCCAGTCGCGCTTGGCGTCGATATTGCCGAGCCGCAACTCCGTGGCGCGGCCGAGTTTGATCGCGGCGACGCCGGTCGTGACCTTGCGGGTGACGAATTCGACGCCGCGCAGCGGGCTTTCATGATTGAAGAGAATGCCCGAGGAGGCGTGAAGGCCGAAGCTCTCGCGATAGTTCACCGTGATCCAATGGCCGTAGAGCTTCGCCACGGCATAGGGGCTGCGCGGATAGAAGGGCGTCTTCTCGCTCTGCATCGGCTCCTGGATGAGCCCGTACATTTCCGAGGACGACGCCTGGTAGAAGCGCGCTTTGGGCGCGCCGAGCCGCATCGCCTCAAGCACGTTGGTCACGCCGACGCCGGTGACGTTCGCGGTGAGGAGGGGCTGGCGCCAAGACGACGCGACATAGGATTGCGCCGCGAGATTATAGATTTCGTCCGGCTGAATGTCCTGCACGGTGCGCAGCAGGCTTGAGAGATCGGCCAGATCGGCGTCGTGCAGATTCAGCTTGCCGCTGATGCCGAGCCAACGCAGGCGATGGTCCTCGACGCCCCGGTGCGATGAGCGCCGCACCACGCCATGCACCTCATAGCCCTTGTCGAGTAGAAACTGGGAGAGATAGGCGCCGTCCTGTCCTGTAACGCCGGTCACCAGCGCGCGCTTGGTCATTAATGGTCCTATTCAAATTGGCCGGCGGCCGTGGCGAAGGCGAAGCCCCCGCCGCCGCGCGGCCTCAGGGCGTTTCTCGCCCTAGCGCGGCGCAAAAGGGCGCGCGCGACGCAATTACAGAATCAGGGCGCCTGAAGCAAGAGCGTGGGCGGGAACAGGCCGGACGGCGGCAGGCGCCGCCGTCGGCAGCCTCGAGAACGGCGTTGGTCCGCTTACGCCGGCTTGTCGGGCGGGGGCAGTTTGCCTTCCGGCGTCGCCTTGTCGATGGCCTCGGGCAAATACTGGGCGAGAAGCGCTTTCGCCTTGTCGATGTCGACGCCGGCGTTCTTGGCGATTTCCATCAGCTTATCGGCGTTGACCACCTTGCTGATGTCCATCTCGCTGATCTTTTCATTGGGACCGAGGCCGACCCAGGAGTGGATCTGCTTCCCCAGCCCGGAGTTCTCGAAATTCTTGACGACGCCGTCGAGGCCGCCCTGCTTCTCCACATAATCCTTAATAAGGCTCAGGGCTTCGGCGCCGATCACGCCGCCCGCGATGGCTTTAAGCCAACTCATGGTCATTCTCCCTTTTTAAAAAAGCGCGCGCCTTGCGCCGCGTTAGCTGAGATAAGGCAGGGCATAGGCTTTACAATGGCAGGGGATCGGGCAGGGGATCGGGCAGGCCATCGCCGACACAGGCTAAGGCCTTCATTCAAATAGGAGATCTTCCTTGCGTTCGCCCCAGCGCCGGATTTCCGCCCAAATGTCAGGGGCGGTTTCGGCGTAGCGGAAAATATCGCGGTCTTGCGCGTCGATCACGCCCTCGTCGACCAGGAAATCGACGTCAAAGGCGCGTCGCCAATAGCTTTCCCCCACGAGAATGATTGGGATCGGCTTGACCTTGCCGGTCTGCACAAGCGTGAGCGTCTCGAACAATTCGTCGAAAGTGCCGAAGCCTCCAGGAAAGGCGACCAGCGCCCGCGCGCGCAGCATGAAATGCATCTTGCGCAGTGCGAAATAGCGGAAGCGCAGGCAAAGCGACGGCGTGACATAGCTGTTGGGCAACTGCTCGTGCGGCAGGGTGATGTTGAGCCCAACCGTCTCGGCCCCGGCTTCGAAGGCGCCGCGGTTCGCCGCCTCCATGATGCCCGGTCCGCCGCCGGTGACGATGGCGAGGCGCGGCCAGTCTCCGCTCTCGCGGGCGGCGCCGACGAGCCCGCCGAACTCGCGCGCGATTTGATAATAGCGCGAATTTTCGCGGGCGCGCTTTGCCGCCGCGAGCTGTCTGGCGAGGGTCGCGTCCTCGGGATTGGCCGTCGCGCGCGCCTGCGATTCGGCGAGGCGGCTTTCCGCTAAGGCGGGCTCGACGATGCGAGTCGAGCCGAAGACGACGATCGTATCGGTGACGCCATGGCGTCGCAGCAGCAGTTCGGCCTTGAGATATTCGAGCTCCAGTCGGGGACCGCGCGCTTCGGCCGTCGTCAGGAAATGGATGTCCTCGTCGGCCTTGCGATAGGACGGACTGGAGAGGATCGCCTGCAGCCGCTTGGCGGCGGCGAGGTCAGGGATGTGCGGCGCCGGGAGTGCGGACGGAGCCCGCCCATCGGGCTCAGGCCGAGAATTTCGCTCTTCATCGCTCGCGCTCAATCATGCTCTCCTTGGCGCTTTTCTTTATTTCCGTATACGTCCGGCGTATATGACCCGCCGGACGCCGAAAGGCGAAGATTGATCGAGGAGCAGGGCGAGAGCGCATGGCCGGGCACAGTCAATTCAAGAATATCATGCACAAGAAGGGCAAGCAGGACGCGATCCGCTCCAAGCTGTTTTCAAAGCTCGCCCGAGAGGTCACCGTCGCCGCCAAGATGGGCCTGCCCGACCCGAATATGAACGCGCGGCTGCGCGCCGCCGTTCTCGCCGCCCGGGCGGAGAATATGCCGAAGGACAATATCGAACGCGCGATCAAGAAAGCCTCCGGCGCCGACGCCGAAAATTATGATGAGGTGCGCTACGAGGGCTATGCGCCGGGCGGCGTCGCGGTGATCATCGAGGCCCTGACCGACAATCGCAATCGCACGGCTGGCGAGGTGCGCTCCTATTTCACCAAGGCCGGCGGCGCGCTCGCCGAGACCGGCGCCGTCTCTTTCATGTTCGATCGCGTCGGCCTCGTCGAGTTCGACAAGAAGGCGGCGACGGAAGACGCGATGATGGAGGCGGCGATCGACGCCGGCGCCGACGACGTCTCGACGACCGACGAGACGCATGAAGTGATCACGTCCGTCGAATCGCTGCGCGACGTCGCCAGGGCTCTCGAGGAGAAATTCGGCGAGCCGCGCAAGGCGGCGCTCATCTGGCGCCCGCAGAACACGATCAAGGTCGACGATGATTCGGGCGAGAAAATCCTCAAGCTCGTCGGCTTGCTCGAGGACAATGACGACGTGCAGAACGTCTACGCCAATTTCGAGGTTTCCGACGCGCTCGTCGCCAAGCTCTCGGGATAGCCCGGGCGACGGGGCGATGACGCCGATCCGCGCCGGGGTGAGAGATGCACAATAAGCGAGGCTATCACCACGGGTCGCTCAAACAGGCGCTGATCGACGCCGCTCTTGAGATTCTCGCCGAAGGCGGACCATCGGCGCTGACGCTCACCGAGGCGGCGCGCCGCGCCGGCGTTTCGCCCGCCGCCCCCTACCGTCACTTCAGCGGACGCGACGCGCTGATGAGCGAGCTGGCGCGCCGCGGTTTCGAGACCTTTGGCGCACGAATTGAAACGGCCTGGGACGAAGGCCGGCCCGACGCCAAGAGCGCGATGCGGGCGATGTGCGCCGCCTATCTCAAATTCGCGCGGGACGAACCGGGGCTTTACGCAGCCATGTTCGGGCAGGCGCAGACGCTCGCCGATCCGGGAGCGAGCGGCGCCGCCGACCATGCGCTGGAGATTCTTTGGCGCGCCGTGGTCGCCTGGCTGCAGCAGGCGGGCGCGCCGGCGCAAGGCGCGCGCTACGCGGCGCTGCAAATATGGTCGCTCGCGCATGGCGTCGCGATGCTGACCATCTCCGGCCATTTTGATCCTGTCAAAAGCGCGGATCCGGCGCTGGTGCTCGAGAGCGCCGCGCAAGGCGTCATGGAAAGCGCTGCGGCGCGCGCCAAAGCCGCGCCGGCATAATCTCTTGATAAAGCGCGACGAGCGTCAAATTACGCGCGCGCTTTAATCCTTCATTAACGTTAACGCCCTCAAATGACGCAAATCCTAATTGCGTGAGGCTCCCGTGACGCAAGCGTCATCCCGACACATCCGCTTCAGAGGCAGGTCCTTTCCCGTTCTGACGCTGGAGCCTGAGCAGCCGATCGAAGGCTGGTTCGAGCAGCTGGACGCGTTGCTTGAGCAGTCGCCCGCCTTCTTCAGCCGGAAATCGATCGTCATCGACCTCGCCAAACTGACGCTCGAGCGGCCGCAACTCACCGAGCTTCTCGAAAATCTCGCTCGGCGCGGCATACGCGTCATGGGACTGTCGGGCGTCGACCCGTCATGGGCCTGCGACGATCTGCCGCCGATTCTGGCCGGCGGTCGCGCCACCCCACAACCGCCGCCGGACGCCGGCGCAACGCGCGCCAAAGACGCAAATCCTGGAACGCTGACCCCAAGCGAAGAAGCAGCCTTCGAGGATATCGCCAACGCGCTCGGCGCCGGCGGCGCGCAGGCCGTCGATCCCAAAGCGTCCGAGCCGCCGGCCCCGGCGGCTGCGCCGCTGATCCTGCTGGAGCCGGTGCGCTCCGGGCAGTCGATTTATCACCCGGATGGCGACGTGACCGTGATCGGCTCCGTCGCGTCGGGCGCGGAAATCATGGCGGGCGGCTCCGTGCATATTTACGGAACGCTGCGCGGCCGCGCGATGGCCGGCGCCTATGGCGAAAAGCGCGCGCGAATTTTCTGCCGCAAGCTCGAAGCCGAGCTGCTCTCGGTTTGCGGCGTTTATCTGACCGCCGACGAGATCTCGGCGAATGTTCAGAGCCAATCCATCCAGGCCTGGCTCGAAAACGAGACGGTCAAGATCGCGCGGCTCGATTAAGAGAGGACGAAAAATGGCCAAGACTTTGGTGGTGACCTCCGGCAAAGGGGGCGTCGGAAAGACAACGTCGACCGCGGCTCTCGGCGCCGCGCTGGCGCAACAGGGTCACAAGGTCGCGGTCGTCGACTTCGACGTCGGCCTGCGCAACCTCGATCTCGTCATGGGCGCCGAGCGGCGCGTGGTCTTTGATCTCATCAACGTCGCCCAGGGCGACGCGAAGCTGCATCAGGCGCTCATCCGCGACAAGCGCTTGAACAATCTCTATCTGCTGCCCGCCTCGCAGACGCGCGACAAGGACGCCTTGACCGAAGAGGGCGTGCAGCGCGTCATCAATGAATTGCGCGAGAAGTTCGACTGGATCGTCTGCGACAGTCCCGCCGGCATCGAGCGCGGCGCGACGCTCGCGATGCGCTTCGCCGACGTCGCGGTGGTCGTCGCCAATCCGGAAGTCTCCTCGGTGCGCGATTCCGATCGCATCATCGGATTGCTCGACGCCAAGACCGAACGCGCCGAAAAGGGCGAGCGCGTCGAGAAGCATCTGCTGCTGACACGCTATGACGCGCAGCGCGCGGGCCGCGGCGAGATGCTCAGCGTCGACGACGTGCTCGAAATTCTCTCGATACCGCTGCTTGGAATCGTGCCGGAGAGCGAAGACGTTCTGCGCGCGTCGAACGTCGGCGCGCCGATCATTCTTCACAACGCCATGAGCCCCGCGGCGCGCGCCTATTCGGAAGCGGCGAAGAGGCTGTGTGGCGAAAAACTGCCGGTGAACATTCCCGCTGACAAGAGGGGACTTTTCGTTCGGCTCTTTGGTCGGAGGGCGGCATGAATATTTTTGGATTGTTCGGGCGTCGCGGCGCCACCGCGCCGGTTGCGCGCGAGCGCCTGCAGATCCTTCTCGCGCATGAACGCAAATCGGCGCGCGATTCGGATCTGATCGCCGTGCTGCACAAGGAAGTCCTCATCGCGATCTCCAAGCACATCAACGTCGACCCTGAAAAGGTCATGGTGAAGATGCATCGCAAGGAAGACATGTCGCTGCTCGAAATCGACATCGAAATCGAGCCGGGGGCGACGCGCGAAACGACCGCGCCATTCGTGGATGACGCCGTGCTTGAAGATGATCTGAGCGGCCAGGCGGCCTGATTTCCCGACGCGAGACGCTTCCAGTTCCGAACCGCTCCGGCGGCGCAGCTCGACGGCGGCGTCGGCGCGCGTCGATCGCAAGCGCTTGACGGCGCCGCGCCGATTTTCTTGGCGCGGCGCTTTCCCTTGCGCCAATGTTAATGCATATTACATTGGTGTCGGCCCCGCTTTGGCGGCGGGCGCGCCGTTGACAAACTGGAGCCCATCATGAGCTGCCATCGTTATTCTCGCATGTCGTCATCCGGAGAGGGCGGATCGCCCTCCTGGCATTGCGGACGAATGTCCTGGAGGCCCTACGAGATCGCGGCGGTGATCCTTGGCTTTTTGATCTTTTGGCCGCTCGGCCTCGCCATGCTGGTCTGGAAGCTTTGGCAGCGCAGCCGGGGCTTTGAGGGCGACTTCTTCGCCTTCGCGCAGGAGCAGGGCGCGCGGGTGAAGGAAGCGGTGAGCGGCGTCGCTCGAGAGGGTTCGGCCGCTTGGGGCGGTCCCTCCTTCATGCGCTCGACCGGCAATGTCGCCTTCGACGAATGGCGCGAAGGCGAACTCGCGCGTCTCGAGGAAGAGCGCCGCAAGCTCGCCGAAGCGGAGCGCGACTTCGCCGAACATATCGACCAGCTGCGCCGCGCCCGCGATCGCGAGGAGTTCGAATCCTTCATGCGCGGCCGCAAGACCGGCGAGGGCAAAGGCGCGTAAGTCCGGTTAGGGCTGCGCAGGCGCTGATCTGAGCGTAAGAGGCGCAAATCGGCGATGTCCGATTGCGCCTTAACGTTTTGCGCTGGCTTCGCGGCCGCTTTTTCTCGCCTCGCCCGCGCGTTCTTAGCGGGGAATGACGGACCGTTGGCGGGTCAGAAGACCCCCTCTGACGAATCCGGTCTTGCCCTGATAAGAGACGCGGCACCAGCCCCTGCCGAGTCCGCTTGCGCAGCGAAGGACGTCGACTTTTTTGCCGCCGGGAATCACCGTGATAACGGAGGAAAACATGCTGGCGCGCCGCTTTAGACTGGCTGCGTCGGTTGTCACGACTGGCGCAACGACGACCTGCGATCCGGACGTCCCGAGCGCGGGAGCGTTCACCCACCCCGTCTTCGAACCGAAGCGGATCTGGCACCAGCTGTGACGCCAGCCCGGGTTGCAGCTCAACACCTGCACATCGGCTCCGGCCGGGATCTGACCGATTTTACCCCACGACGTTCCTGGTCCGGAGCGTAGCACGGCCGGACTTTGGGCGGTGGCCGCCTGGGCAATGTCCTGGACCAGGAAAGCGACAAGGCCGACCGTCGCTGCAGCGAGCATGTTTCGCATGACGAAATCTCCCAAATGAACGACAACGAACTTCTGTCTTCTCACGTTGCGCCGACATATCAGGCGAGCGGATGGAGGGTTCTACTGAGATCCGTATAGAGGGGTCTTTCAGCAACGCTCCGACTCATTCGTTGTTCAGGAGACAAGAAAAAGACAAACCGCAGCGCTTGATGGTTTTTCAGTTGGGATAGACCTGAAGCTTTTCTAGAGGGGTTGCACAATATTTCCGAGATAGGAGGACGCAACCCCACAGCCGCAGCGTGTGTCTGCAACCTGACTGATCGGCTCAAAACGGATGTGAGCGCGCCACGTCTTGGCGAAAGACGAATTTAAGTTCGGACTCTACATTGTCCGCCATGCACGCCTCCGTCCGATACGAAGCTAGGGTCGCCGCCAGCAAAGGGAAGCAAAAGGAGCGCGCAATTGGTTCAAGGAGCTGAACAAGGCGCGAATCGGCAATGTCCGATTTACGCCATCAGCTCGCCTTGACGGTGACGTGTTGCGCCTTTTCCGTTATGTGTAGCAAACGTCCTTCGTCCCAGACGCCTGGACTGAGCGTCGTGCCCGAGCGTTTTCTCAATACTCAATTACGCTTGTGCCGAGGTGGGTCTTTCAAAGGACCTTCCTTGCCATATACGTCAACAGAAAGATCTTCAGCTTCAATGCGCCAGCCCACGCGTCCGTTCATAACGGCATATAAAGGTCGGTCTCCCAAATCTCGGATTTCCAATCCCTGGAAGATCAATGAGGCTGAAAATGCTGCTGGGAGCATATCTCTTCGGGACCCGAGTCTTCGGGACCCGGGCGCTGCGGCGGCCGTCGAGGTCGAACGTGACGCCACATATTTGGCGGCTTTAGACGCGGCGGACGCGGTTTTCGGCGGCAGAGCGGCTGAACGTTCCCAAATTCCGCCGGAGCCGAATGGCCCTCGGGGGCGCGTGCTGCCGAACCTGCTGGAAAACGACGTCATTAGCGATCCTCCGGCGAGAGTCGCATCAACTCGGACGCGTCGTGTGCGTCAGCCGGCCAAAGTTGCAGAGGCTGTTCCTGCGGAACCCAAAAAGGTGAAGCCGCAGCCAGCAGTGGCGACCCCGATTCTCACGGCGCCGCGCGTGAAAGAACCGGAACCGGAAGTCATTCTCAAGACATCGTCGCGGGCTATCAGGACGATTCGAAGGAAATGGGTGTTGAAGACTGAACTCAAGGCCGGCGAAACATGGAAGCGGCGCTTGAGCAGATTTGCTCGCTGATCACGTCTCCCGCGCTGCCGCGCTCATGCGCAGCGTATCCGTGCAGCTTGCGCGGGCGTGTGGATCGCCCGCCACAGTCCTCAAATATTTGAGCATTAACCACAATTCTCGACCCTGAATTAACGGCCCGGCGCCCATCCTCGCGGCATGCTCCGCCGCGCCCATCACTCGCTGCTCGTGCTGGCGCTCGTCGCGGCGACGCTTTCCGCTTGCTCGATCGGGCAGAAGCCGCAGCGGCCGGCCTGGCGCACGCAGGCTGAGAACGCCTGTCTCGCGGAAAGACGCGTCAACCCTTCCGAATTCATCGCGCTCGCGCCCGAAGTCGACGGTCCGGGCATTTGCGGCCTCACCAGGCCGTTCAAGGTGACTGCGCTGCAGGGCGGGGCGGTGTCCTTCAACGCGACCGCCACCCTCGACTGCTCGATGGTCGCCGAGCTCGACGCCTGGCTCGCCGACACCGTCCAGCCCGCCGCTCAGGCGCGCTTCGGACAGCAGGTGGTTCAGATCAATTCAATGGGGTCTTACGCCTGCCGCGGCATGAACAATCAGCGCGGCGCGCAGCTTTCCGAACATTCCTTCGGCAATGCGCTCGACATCGGCGGCTTCGTGCTCGCCGACGGCCGCGAGATCACGCTCGTGCGCGACTGGCGCCGCGGCGACGAACAGACGCGCGCCTTCCTGATGGACGTGCATCGCGGCTCATGCGGGCATTTCTCGACGGTGCTGTCGCCAGGCTCCAACGCCTTCCACTACAACCATATTCACGTCGATCTGGCGCTGCACGGCCGCTCGGGACGCAGCATCTGCAAGCCCGAGCCGCAAGAGACGTTGCCGCCGCCCGACCCGTCGCCGCTGATCGCTCAAGGGCGGCGCGCGCCGCCTGCGCCGGACGACGAGACCGACAATGACACGACGGGCCAGCCGCCGCTCGCCGCCTTCGAGGGGCCTGGAGTTGGCGCGCGGGACGGATTTGGAGCCGTCGCTGGACCGGAGGCCTATGCGCCGCCTCCACCGCCGCTGCCGCCGCGCCGCGACGGCATCGGCCAGCTTATCGAAGATTCGGATCAGACCTCGAGCATCGACCGGCGCCGAAGACTATAGATCTTCCGGCTTCATCGCTTGCTCGCGCCCACATTGACGAGCCGCAGAACGAGCCACGCCGGCACGACGAAAATGGCGCCGGCGAGCACATAGCTGACAAGCTCCCGCACCGCGCCGAAGCCCAGCTGATAGATGCGGTCGAAGAAAGCCTGGACGCCGCGAAAAATGTCGATCGGCCGCAGTTCCAGCCACATCAGCAGGGCGCCCACGACCAGCGAAATGACGAGCAATCGCGCGAAAGTGTTGAGCGGCGAGCCGCCGAGGAAATTTTCAAGCGTGTTGTTCGACGCCATCTGGTTGGTTTCCTGTGATATTTTGTCGGAACTCGGCAGGAGCAGCACGTCGCGCTGGGCCTCCGTCGGCTCAGGCCGGGGCGGCTTGTCGAGATGCGGCCAATTGGCGAAAGGTCCCTGATCAGCCATTGGGGCGCTCCTGCGGATGCATCTTCCCTCTGGCCCTCACAGAGCGCCTCCGGGCGACGTCTCTTCGCGGAAGAGGCGCATTATGCGGCGCAGAAAGCGCTCGGTAAAGGAGAGCGCGCGCTCGAATTCCTCTTCGCTCGGCGCCATGTTCGGCCTTGCCGTGGGCGGGACGGGCGCAGCCTCGGCGCGCGCTTTGAGCGCGGCGTTCTCCTTGCGCAGCCGGTCGATCTCTGCCTCAAACGCGGCGCGCTCCTCGGCGCCGAGCCGACACGCCGTAACGCCGTCCTTCACCGAACAATAGGACAGGGCGCCGGTCTCTTTGTTTAGCCGAACGTAGCCGCCCTCGGCGGGGGTCAGCGTGAAGCGTTCGCCGTCCGGCGCGATGATCGGCGGCGGCGTTTCGGCGACCGCCGGCGCTCCGAAAGACGCGGCAAGGACGATCGCGAGGAAGAGATGCTGTGCTTTGCCCATGGTCGCCGCTCTTAAGGGGAAGCTTGCTCGCACATGGGCGTTTGTCGTTCTCGCGTCAATGGCGACCGCGCGCATCGGCCGCGCTTGAATGGCGCGGCCGGCTCGATCATATAGCTGTAGCCGGAGCGCTTCACGGGCTCTGGCCGAAGAGGCGCCAACAGGGCTTCAACGACATGTCGCGTCCACCGCTCAATTCGCCGTTTCTGCTCGGCTTCGACGAGATCGAACGGGCGCTCGACCGCGTCGCCCGCACCGCCTCCGACGGCTACCCGCCCTATAATATCGAGCGCATTCCGCGCGTCGAGAGCGCGCCGGAGCGGCTTCGGATCACGCTGGCCGTCGCGGGCTTCACCCGCGACCAGCTCGATGTCTCGCTCGAAGAAAATCAGCTCGTCATTCGCGGGCGCCAAACCGAGGATCGAGAGCGCCATTTCCTGCATCGCGGCATCGCCGCGCGGCAGTTTCAGCGCGCCTTTCTCCTGGCCGAAGGGATGCAGGTGCTCGGCGCCGATCTCGTCAACGGCCTGCTCTCCATCGATCTGGCGCGGCCCGAGCCGGAGCGGGTCATCAAGAAGATCGAAATCGCGGCCCGCGACTGAGCGCTTCCCGATCACATGGAATCCTGTGATCGATAAGGAATCGCTCGAAATCAAAATGGTGGAGCAGGTTCTCATCGGAAAAGTCTGTCAACTTTTTCGGAACCTGCTCCAAGCGCCGCGGTCAGGACAGCTGAACGATCTGCGGCGTTTCGTCTTTTTTCAGCCCGGTCGATTGCCCTCCTTCTCGGCAGGATCGACGCCCAGGCGATAAATGTCGTCGCCGTCACCGCTTGCCGACGCCATTTGCTTGAGAGCCTGCGCAGAAAGCCCTATCAGGTGTCATGTTCGAGCTAGCCGTCGCGCTTGTGTTGATAGTCATCAACGGGATTTTCTCGTTGTCCGAACTCGCCATCGTTTCGTCGCGCAAAGTGCGGCTGAAGACTTTGGCCGCCGAAGGTCGCCGCGGCGCCGCCGCCGCCCTGGCGCTGGCGGAAGATCCGGGACGCTTCCTCTCCACCGTTCAGATCGGGATCACGCTCGTCGGAATCCTCGCCGGCGCCTTTTCCGGCGCCGCGCTCGGTCAGCGGCTCTCGCAAGAGTTGCGTGCGCTTGGTCTATCGGAACCTGCGGCGGATTGGATCGGCTATGGCGGCGTCATCGGCGTCATCACCTATCTTTCCGTCGTGATCGGCGAATTGCTGCCCAAGAACATCGCGCTGCGCCATGCGGAAGCCATCGCCTGCCGCATGGCGGCGCCGATGACGTTGCTTTCCACTCTGGGCACGCCAGTGGTCTGGCTGCTCGATGAGTCGACGAAGCTCATCTTGCTGTTCGTCGGCCAGGCCAATGAGCTTCAGTCCTGGGTCACCGACGAGGAAATCAAGACCTTCGTCGCCGAGGCGCATTCGGCGGGGGCCATCGAGGCCGACGAACAGCAGATGATCGCTGGCGTGCTGCGGCTGGGCGACCGCGCCGCGCGTGCGTTGATGACCCCGCGCACCGAGGTGGACTGGCTCAATCTTGGCGAGCCGGAGAACCTTCTGCGCGAGAAGCTCATCGAGACCTCCCATGCGCGCCTGCCCGTCAGCCGGGGCGATATGGACGACATGATCGGCGTCCTGCTGATCCGAGACCTGCTCGGGCCCGCCTTACGCGGCGAGCCGCTCGACCTTGAATCCCATGTCCGGTCGGCGCCGGTCGTGCCCGATTCGATCGACGCGCTCGACGCGCTAAATGTTTTGCGCGAAGCGGAGACGCCGATGGCGCTCGTGCACGACGAATATGGCCATTTCGAAGGCGTGGTGACGCCGGCCGATATTCTCGACGCCATCGCCGGCGCGTTCAGGTCCGACGAGGGGCACGAGGAGCCCGAGGCGCTTCAGCGCGAAGACGGCAGCTGGCTGCTCGCCGGCTGGATGCCGGTCGACGAAATGGCCGAGCTCCTGCACGTTGCGCTCCCCGAGAACAGGAGCTTTGAAACGGTGGCCGGCCTTGTCCTCGACGGGCTCATTCGGTTTCCGACTCTCGGCGAAACGGTGGAGAAGCTCGGATGGCGCTTCGAAGTCATCGACCTCGACGGACGCCGTCTCGACAAGGTGCTCGCGTCGAAGCTCACCGCGAGCCACAACGGCGCACAGCAGAGAAGCTAACGGATGAGTTGCGCTTAATTTGGGCCGGGGCTGCAGGCGCGCCGGCCGGCGCGCCTCTGTCGTGGGAGGGTTAGTGCAGGCTCACCATCTGGAGATGGTTTTCACGGGCGTTGCCGATGCAGCCTTCTTCCGAATCCGCGAGCACGATCGGCGCGCCATCCGCGCCGAAAAGCGCAAAGATCGTCAGCCCCGGCGCAATCTGCGGCGCCTGCGGGTAAAGCCGGTTGACGTCTTCCGAGCGCATCGATCGCACATAAGCGATGAGGCCATCGCCAAGCTGCGCGAACTGCTCGGGCGTCAGCGGAGACTCTCTGGTTTCGGTGACGGTTTTCATTTCCATCTCTACCTCCATGGCGGTCCTTTCGCCCCGCCGACGGCGCCCTTAGGCGGCGCGCCGTCTGAAATTAGATGTGTAGCCTTTGGAGATTTTGAAGGGGTCGCGGCTACAGGCCGAGCGCCAGCCGCGCAGGATCTTCGAGCAACTCTTTGACGCGCACCAGGAAAGTCACGGCCTCCTTCCCGTCGACGACACGGTGATCGTAAGACAGCGCCAGATACATCATCGGCCGCGCTTCAATCTTGCCGTCGACGACCACAGGGCGCTCCTGAATCTTGTGCATGCCGAGAATGCCCGATTGCGGCGCATTCAGGATCGGCGTGGACATCAGCGAACCATAGACGCCGCCGTTGGAAATCGTGAAGGTGCCGCCCTGCAGATCGGCGATGTCGAGCGCGCCCTCGCGCGCCTTGTGGCCGAGTTCGGCGATGGTTTTTTCGATCTCGGCGAGCGACAGTCGGTCGGCGTCGCGCACCACCGGGACGACGAGTCCCTTCTCCGTGCCGACGGCGACTCCGATGTGGCTGAAGCGCTTGTAGATGATGTCCGTCCCGTCGATCTCCGCATTGACGGCGGGGATCTCTTCCAGCGCCTGGCAACAGGCCTTCACGAAGAAGCCCATGAAGCCAAGCTTCACGCCGTGCCGCTTCTCAAACGCCTCCTTGTAGCGTTTGCGCAATTCGATGAGCGCCGACATGTCGACTTCGTTGAACGTCGTCAGCATGGCGGCGGTGTTTTGCGCTTCTTTCAGCCGGCGCGCGATCGTCTGACGCAAGCGGGTCATCTTCACGCGCTCTTCGCGGCGGGCGTCTTCCTGCGGAATGGGGACGCGGGGCGGCGGCGCCTCGACTCGCACTTCCTGGGCGGGAAGCTCCTGGACGCGGCCTTCTTGCGCGGGCTGCGGGGCAGCCGCCTGTCGCGCGGCGAATTGGACGACGTCCGATTTCAGCGCCTGACCGCGCTTGCCGCTGCCGGAAACCTGAGCGATGTCGATCCCCTGTTCGACGGCGATCTTGGCGGCGGAGGGCGCCGGCGGCATCGTCGTCGCGGCCGGCGCAGCCGGAGCCGAAGCGGATTTGGGCGCAGGCGCTGCGGGGGCCGGCGCCGGTTTAGGCGCGGCGCTCTTGCCGCCGGTCTCGCCGCTCTTCGCCGGCGCCGCGGCGCCCTCGGCGCCCTCGGCGATCTGTCCGAGCAGCGCGCCAGGACCGACCGTTTCGCCCTCCTTGGCGACGATCTCGGCGAGCACGCCGGCGGCGGGCGCGTTGACTTCGAGCGTCACTTTGTCGGTTTCGAGCTCGGCGAGCGCCTCATCGGCGCGCACCGCGTCGCCCGCCTTCTTGAACCAGCGGCCGATCGTCGCTTCAGTCACTGATTCGCCCAAAGTCGGCACGCGTATTTCAGCCATCGGCTCTCTCTTCGCTCGCGTCGCGTCTTACGGCGCGAACGCTTCCTCCAGGAACAATTTCAGCTGTGCGAGGTGCCGGGACATGGTGCCCGTGGCCGTCGACGCCGAGGCGGTGCGTCCAATATAGCGGGCGCGCTTCGACTTGCCGCCGATCTGCGTCAGCACCCATTCGAGATAGGAGTCGACGAAGGACCAGGCCCCCATGTTCTTGGGCTCTTCCTGGCACCACACGACGTCGGCGTTCTTGAAGCGCCCGAGCGCCGCGACGAGGCCTTTGAGCGGAAAAGGATAGAGCTGCTCGACCCGCAGCAGATACACGTCGTCGACGCCGCGTTTCTCGCGTTCGTCGAGGAGATCGTAATAGACCTTGCCCGAACACAAAATGACCCGGCGAATGTTTTCGTCGGCTTTGAGGACGAACGTCTCCGTTGGCGACGTTTCGGCGTCGTCGAGCAGCAGCCGCTGAAAGCTCGAGGCCATGCCCATCTCGCCGAGCCGCGAGACGGCGCGCTTATGGCGCAGCAGCGATTTCGGGGTCATCAGCACCAGCGGCTTGCGGAAGCTTCTGTGCAGCTGACGGCGAAGGATATGGAAGTAGTTCGCGGGCGTCGTGCAATTGGCCACCTGCATATTGTCTTCGGCGCACAGCTGCAGATAGCGCTCGAGCCGCGCGGAGGAATGTTCCGGACCCTGGCCTTCGTAGCCATGCGGCAAGAGGCAGACGAGTCCCGACATGCGCAGCCACTTGCGCTCGGCCGATGAAATGAACTGGTCGAAGACGACCTGCGCGCCATTGGCGAAATCGCCGAATTGCGCCTCCCACAACACCAGCGCGTCCGGTTCGGCCAGCGAATAGCCATATTCGAAGCCGAGCACCGCCTCTTCGGAAAGCATCGAGTTGACGACTTCGTAGCGGCCCTGGCCTTCGGCGATGTGATTGAAGGGCAGATAGCGCGCTTCGTTCTCCTGATCGATGAGCACGCTGTGACGCTGCGAAAAGGTGCCACGCTCGCTGTCCTGCCCGGAGAGCCGCACATTGTAGCCTTCGTAGAGCAGTGAACTGATCGCCAGCGCTTCGGCCGTCGCCCAGTCGATCGGCCCGCCATGTTCGATGGCCGCCTTCCGATTGTCGAGAAAACGCTGGATCGTCCGGTGGGCGTGAAAATCGGGCGGCGTCGACGTGATCTCGGCGCCGATGTGCTGAAGCGTCTCGAGCGCCACGCCGGTCTGTCCGCGACGCTCGTTCTCCGAGAGTTGCCAGCCGGATTTTTTTCCCGCCCAGCGGCCGTCGAGCCAATCCGCCTTGTTGGGCTTGTAGCTCTGGCCCGCTTCGAACTCTTCGTTGAGCCGCGTCCGCCAGTCTTCCTTCATGCGATCGACGTCTTCGCGAGTCGTCACGCCTTCCGCGATCAGACGGTCCGCATAGATATCGAGCGACGTGCGGTGCGCCCGGATCTTCTTATACATCAGCGGCTGGGTGAATCCCGGCTCGTCGCCCTCATTATGGCCGAAGCGGCGATAGCACCACATGTCGATGACGACGGGTTTTTGGAACTGCTGGCGAAATTCCGCGGCGACGCGCGCGGCGAAGACGACCGCCTCTGGGTCATCGCCATTCACGTGAAGAATCGGCGCCTCGACCATCTTCGCGACGTCGGACGGATAGGGTGAGGACCGCGAGTAGCGGGGATAGGTGGTGAAGCCGATCTGATTGTTGATGATGAAGTGGATCGAGCCGCCGGTGCGATGCCCCTTCAATCCGGAAAGGCCGAAACATTCCGCCACGACGCCCTGGCCGGCGAAGGCCGCGTCGCCGTGGATGAGGAGCGGCATCACCGCGCGGCGGTCGCCGTCTGCGCAATGATATTGGTCCTGCTTGGCGCGCACTTTGCCGAGCACGACCGGATCGACGATCTCGAGATGCGACGGATTGGCTGTGAGCGAGAGATGCACCTTGTTGTCGTCGAACACGCGATCCGACGACGCGCCGAGGTGATATTTGACGTCGCCTGAGCCTTCGACTTCGTCCGGCAGGAAGGAGCCGCCCTTGAATTCGTGAAACAGAGCCCGGTGCGGCTTCGCCATCACCTGCGAAAGCAAATTGAGACGGCCGCGGTGCGCCATGCCGAGCACGATCTGCTTCACGCCGAGCGCGCCGCCGCGCTTGATGATCTGCTCCAGCGCCGGGACGATGCACTCAGCGCCGTCGAGGCCGAAACGCTTGGTGCCGGTGTATTTGACGTCGAGGAATTTCTCGAAACCTTCCGCCTCGACGAGCTTGTTCAGGATCGCGCGCTTGCCTTCCGGCGTGAAAACGATCTCCTTCTTCGGCCCTTCGATGCGCGCCTGCAGCCAGGCCTTCTCCTCCGGATTGGAGATATGCATGAATTCGAAGCCGATCGTCCCGCAATAGGTGCGGCGCAGGATCGTGACCATTTCAAAGAGCGTGGCGTATCGCATGCCCAACACGCCATCGAGGAAGATTTTGCGCTCGTAGTCCTCGTCGGTGAATCCGTAGGTCTGCGGATTGAGCTCGCCGTGATCGTAGCGCTGCTCCAATCCGAGCGGATCGAGATTGGCGTGCAGATGGCCGCGCATGCGATAGGCGCGGATCATCATCAGGGCGCGGACGGAATCGCGCGTCGCCCGCAACACGTCCTCGCCGCCGGGCGTCGGCGCGGGGACGGCAACTGGCGATTTAACAGGCGCCGGCGCCTCGCCGATGATCGCGCTCACCCATTCGCCGTTCGGCTGCGGCCAGTCGCGCCGCGCCCAGCTCGGGCCGTGGGCGGCGACCTGCTCTTGCGGTCGCAGGCCCATCTCAGCGAAGAAATTGCGCCAGTCGGCGCTGACCGAGGAGGGATCAGCCTCATAGGCCGCAAGCAGGCTCTCGAGATAGGCGGCGTTCGCGCCCTGCAGAAAGGATGTCGAAGCGAGAAAGTCATTTTGCGGCGAGCGCGCGCCCACCGGCGCGGCGGGTCCGGCGCCGCCATTGGTTTCAAAACGCGCCATCTCAATCCTTCCCAAAAGCGCCGGCGCGCAAAGCCCCCGACGACTTTCGAAGCGATGAGCGGGCCAGCGCTAGCCCTTCAGCGCTTCGACCAAGGTCTTTCCCAGCCTCGCAGGCGAGGGCGACACTTTGATGCCCGCCGACTCCATGGCTGCGATTTTACTTTCGGCGTCGCCTTTGCCGCCCGAGACGATCGCGCCCGCATGACCCATACGGCGGCCGGGAGGCGCGGTGCGGCCCGCGATGAACCCGACCACCGGCTTCTTGCGGCCGCGCTTCGCTTCGTCTTTCAAGAATTGGGCCGCGTCTTCCTCCGCCGCCCCGCCGATTTCGCCAATCATGATGATGGACTTAGTTGCCTCGTCCGCGAGAAACAACTCCAGCACCTCGATAAAATCCGTGCCTTTGACGGGATCGCCGCCGATGCCGACGGCTGTCGTCTGACCTAAGCCTTCGCGCGTCGTCTGGAACACCGCCTCATAGGTGAGCGTGCCGGAGCGCGACACGACGCCGACCGAGCCGGGCGAGAAAATATTGCCGGGCATGATGCCGATCTTGCTCTCGCCGGCGGTGACGACGCCGGGGCAGTTGGGGCCGATGAGGCGGGACTTTGAGCCGCAGAGCGCGCGCTTGACGCGGATCATGTCCTGAACCGGAACGCCCTCGGTGATGCAGACGATGAGCGGGATCTCCGCCTCGATCGCCTCGCAGATGGCGTCGGCGGCGCCCGGCGGGGGCACATAGACCACGGAGGCGTCGGCGCCGGTCTTTTCGCGCGCCTCGAGAACCGTGTCGAAGACCGGAAGATCGAGGTGGATCGAGCCGCCTTTGCCGGGCGAGACGCCGCCGACCATTTTGGTGCCGTAATCGAGCGCCTGGACGGAGTGGAAGGTGGCGGTTTTGCCGGTGAAGCCTTGGGTGATGACTTTGGTGTTCTTGTCGATCAGCACGGACATGAAGCGCAAATCCCGAGAGCAAGCGAAAACGGCGCGCGCGCCTTTGAATGAAGCGAAAAACCGGAGCCGCCGCCCGTCGTCGCCCGCGCGGAACCTATTGACAAAAGCTCAGCCGCACAAGGCGGCGAAAGCTCCTGCGACAGGGGGCCGCGACTATCTCGCCGTAACCGCCGCCTTTGCGGGCATCCAGCCCTGTGCTAAGCCGAACACATATTTCTTTCAAAGTGGTTTTGAACAATGAGCAAGAACAGAAGCTGTTCCTCAGCATGATGCTGTCCTGCGGCGTCTGCTTCGCCCTGCGAGAAGGCGATGAAAAGCTTGGCGTCGAAACAATATATATTGCGCCCGACCTTCTACCTGACAAAGCCAGCGTGCAGGACGCAGTCGACGCGCAATGGGACATGGACGCGCCTTTCGAGTCGGCCTCCTTCGAATATGACTTGCTGCATCAAGGTTTGATTCGCGCCATCATCACCCGCATCGGCGCCGAGGCCGGCGTCAGCGGGGCCTATTGGAAGGGCGGGCTCTGCGTCTATGAAAAGCGAACGCGCGGCCATGCGCTGATCGAACAGCAGATGCTGGACGATATGGCCGGCAAAATCTCCATCGCGACGCAGGGTCGGCAGGCGGCGGAACTTCTGAAGCAAATGATCGAACTCGTCGCGAAAGAGCAGGAAAAACTTGGCTTGACGCCTAAGGTCGCGCCTCAGTTTGCGAAACACTCGCCACGAGTTGAAGTGGAAGTCGCTCGGGAAAAGGCCGAGAAGGAGTTGGCTGTCGAATTTGGCAAGGCACCCATGACGAAGTCGAGCCTTTACGTCTCATATGCCTGGGATGATCCCACGCCTGACGGCAAGAAGCGCGAGGCCGTCGTCGATCGGCTCTGCGCCAGCGCCGAAAAACGCGGCACGCCGATACGGCGCGACAAGAGCGTGCTGACCTTCGGGGACAGTATTTCGAACTTCATGAAGGAGATTGGCGAAGGCGACCGAATCTTCGTGATCCTGAGCGACAAATATCTAAAATCGCCGTTCTGCATGTTTGAGCTTTTTGAAATCTGGCGCAACAGCCGACAAGACGAGGCAGCCTTTCTCAAACGGTGCCGCGTTTACACGCTCGATGCGAAAATCTGGAGCATCAAGGACCGCGTCGCCTATGCAGATTATTGGCAGGCGGAATATGAGCCGCTCATCCCCAAGGCGGCTTTGCTCGGGCCAAAGTCACACGCCTCATTTCGTTTGATGAAGGATTTCGTCAATCACGTCGAGGAAGTGCTTTCCTATTTCGCCGACATCGTCCAGCCGCGCAAGCTGGAGGATTTGGAGAAATATGGCTTCGACGATCCTCCCGAAGATGAAGACCCTCCGACGGAGGAAGAGTGATTGAACGCAGCAATTTCGAAGCTGGCGCTGGCATACTGCCACTCAATAAAAAACCGGCGGTCGCCCGCCGGTTTTTGTTTCTCGGAAATTGCGTCTCAGCTCAGTGCGGGGCGGCGCCCAGGCTCGACACGTCGACCTTCACGCCGGGCCCCTGGGTGGAGCTGAGCGCGATGCGCTGAATATAGGTGCCCTTGGCGCCCTGAGGCTTCGCCTTGGCCACGGCGTCGACGAAGGCCTTGATGTTCTCGACGAGCTTGCCGTCGTCGAAAGAGGCCTTGCCGATCGTCCCCTGCACGATGCCGGCCTTCTCGACGCGAAACTCGACCGCGCCGCCCTTTGAGGCCTTGACCGCGCCGGCGACGTCCATCGTCACCGTGCCGACCTTCGGGTTCGGCATCAGCCCGCGCGGGCCGAGCACCTTGCCGAGCCGGCCGACGAGCGGCATCATGTCCGGCGTCGCGATGCAGCGGTCGAAGTCGATCGTTCCGCCCTGCACCGTCGTCACGAGATCCTCCGCGCCGATGACGTCGGCGCCCGCCGCCTTGGCTTCGTCCGCCTTGGCGCCGCGCGCGAAGACCGCGACGCGCAGAACGCGGCCGGTGCCGTTCGGCAGATTGACGACGCCGCGCACCATCTGGTCGGCGTGTTTGGGGTCGACGCCGAGATTCATGGCGATCTCGACGGATTCGTCGAATTTCGCCTTGGCGCGCTCGCGCACCAGCTTCACGGCGTCGTTGAGGGGATAGAGCTTGGTGCGTTCAATGCCCTCGCGGGACTTGGCAATACGTTTTCCGATGTGCGCCATGGTCTTACTCCACCACCTCGAGGCCCATCGCGCGGGCGGAGCCGGCGATCATCGACATCGCGGATTCGATCGAGGCGCAGTTGAGATCGACGATCTTCTTTTCCGCGATGTCGCGGATCTGCGCCTGTGTGATCGTTCCGACGACGTTGCGGCCCGGCAATTTGGAGCCGGAGGCCGGCTTCTTGCCGATCTTGAGGCCCACCGCCTTCTTGAGGAAGAAGCTGACCGGCGGCTGCCTCATCTCGAAGGTGAAGGAGCGGTCCTGATAGGCGGTGATGACGACGGGGATCGGCGTCCCCTTCTCGATCTGTCCCGTCTTGGCGTTGAACGCCTTGCAGAACTCCATGATGTTGAGGCCGCGCTGGCCGAGCGCGGGACCGATCGGCGGCGACGGATTGGCCGCGCCGGCCGGCACTTGCAGTTTGATATAGCCGGCGATTTTCTTCGCCATTTGCTTTCTCCAACGATTGGCGCCCGCCGCGATATTTCACGCGTCGGCGCCGGTTGCAGTTCGTGGTCCGGTCTGGAGCTCCCCGATGGCGTCAGGGCAGACCCGCCACGTATGATCTCCTCAGGCGGCGGGACCGCCCGAGGAATGGCGGTTTTTAGGGGAACGCGGGCGGAAGGGCAAGAGCCAATCCCGCGCCCGTCTTTTGCGAAAATCGCCCGTACCCGCGGAGTCTCGTTTTTTCGCGGAAGACGAACGAACCAACGCCGTCTGCTCGCCGCAAGACGGAACGACTGTCGGGAGGGCGAAGCGCGTGAGCATGAACATCGAGCCTGTTGTGATCATCACGGGCGCGTCGCGCGGCATCGGGCGGCGGCTGGCGCTGGATTGCGCCCGATACGGATTGGCGGTGGTGGTCAACTATCGATCGGACGAGGCGGCGGCGGCGGCCGTGGTCAAAGAGATCCGAAGCGCGGGCGGGCCTGCCTGCGCGGTCAGGGCGGATGTGAGCGACGAACACGAGGCGCGGCGGCTGGTTGATGCGTGCATCGCCCAATTCGGCCGCTTGGGCTGCGTCATCAACAATGCGGGCGCGGGCGTCGTTCGAACGATCGACGCGTTGGACGGCGCCGCCTTCCAGCAGACATTGAACGCCAATCTCCTTTCGGCGTTCTACGTGTCGCGGGCCGCCATTCCCCATCTCAAGCAAAAAGGCGGGCGGCTCATCTTCATGTCATCGGGGGCGGCCCACATAGGCGGCAGGGTTTCCGCCGCCTATGCGGCGTCCAAGGCGGGCATGGAGGGGCTGATGCGCTATTACGCCCTCTATCTGCGCGATGATCGCATCACCGCGAACGCCATCGCGCCGCTGCTGATCGAGACCGACATGCTGGCCGGAATGGACCTGCCGCCGCCATCCGATCTGCCGTTGGGACGGATGGGCCGTCCCGACGAAATCTGGCCGGCCGTGCGCATGATCATCGAAACGGAATATCTGACGGGACAGACGATCCATCTCAACGCCGGGCGGTATATGACGTAACGCGCGCCCAGCCATTTCGACGCTTCGCCGACGACTCCCTGTTGGCGCTAGGCGATCGCGTCGACCGCCGTGGGGTTTCAATGCCCCTCGGGCGTGAGGCCGACGTGCTCTTCGAGCCTGCGCAGGCGCTCCTCGAACTAGGTCAGCAACACGCCATGGCCGATCGCTGAAGAGTGATATTCCATCACCGAGCGGCGCAGACCGGAAATCTGGTCGCTCAGGCGCTTCTCCTGCTCCTTGATCTGCTTTTCCAAATTCATGATGTCTGAGCCGACATCCGCGCGCAGCGAATGGACCTCCGAGCGGACGTCAGCGACGTCGCTCTTCGTCGCCATCTCTTCGCGAAGGCCGTCCACCTTCCCGTCGATCTTGCGCAGCAGCGCCAGCGTGAAACTTTCGGGCTCGTCGCTCATCGCGGCTTCCATCGACTGCGGAAATGCGCCGACCAACATAGCGCCGCATTGCGCCTCTGTCTCCGGCTTCCCACCTCCATCGAGGAAAGGAAGCCTGCATGTCAGATTACGCAAAGCGCCTCGCCTTCATGGCCGCCGGACTCGCGGCGATGATCTTCTCCAATTTATACATGGGAGAGACGCTGGTCGGCTGGGCTGGCCTGCTCGCTGGGATCGGGTTCTATTATTACGGATGGCGCGGCGTTTGCCCGGCGTGCCGGGCTCAGCATTGCGCCGTGGCGCCCCCTGAGCGGAAAGATGCGCCCGCGGACCCCGGCGCCAAGGGAGAAAGCGGGCCGGATAGATCGCCCGCGCGTTAGGCCTTAAACCTTCTCGACCTGGGCGAACTCCAGCTCCACCGGCGTCGGCCGGCCGAAGATCGACACGGCGACCTTGAGGCGCGATCGCGCCTCGTCGATCTCCTCGACGAGGCCGTTGAAAGAGGCGAAAGGCCCGTCGGCGACGCGCACCGTCTCGCCCACCTCGAACATGATCGTCGGCTTTGGCCGCTCGACCCCATCGGCGACCTGGCCCTTGATGCGCAGCGCCTCTTCCTCGCTGATCGGCATCGGCTTGTTGTCGGCGCCGAGAAAGCCCGTGACCTTCGGCGTATTCTTGATGAGCGAGAACACCTGATCGGTGAGTTCGCATTTCACCAGCACATAGCCGGGGAAGAATTTGCGCTCGGCGGAGACCTTGCGTCCGCGCCGCACTTCTATGACCTGTTCGGTGGGGACCAGAATCTCTTCGAATTGGTCGGCGAGTCCGCGCTGCGCCGCGCCCTCGCGTATCGCCTCGGCGACCTTCTTTTCGAAGTTCGAATAGGCGTGAACGATGTACCAGCGCATGCTCATAGCGGCGCGACTAGCTCCAATTGTCTATTGACCGACGCCCAGCATCAGCCCAACGCCGAAGCGCAGCGCCGAATCGACGACGACGAAAAACAGGCTTGCGAATAGCACCATCAGGATGACGAGGCCGGTCGTGATGAGCGTCTCGCGCCGCGAAGGCCAGGTGACCTTGCCCGCTTCGGCGCGGACTCCCTGCAGGAATTGAAACGGATTGACCATTCGGCTACCGGGCTGTGCGTGGGCGTGCGATCCGCCCCTCTGACTCGCGTCGCGAATGACTCGCGCCGCAAAACGATCGCGGCGCGGGACCTGCCGGCCGCGCGCCACGAATTCCAGCGCTTATAGCCTCTCGTCGCCACGCCGCCAAGCGGAAAAACGCTTGGGCGCGACGATCGAGCCGAAGGGGTCACGCGCTGACTCGGGCGAGCGACGCCAGCTCCGGCGGCAGCAGGTCCTGCTCTTCCGGCGTGATCGCGGCGATCTTTCCCGCGAGGTCGGGGCCAAGCCGCGCCATCGCCTCCTTCAGATTGGGAGGGTCGTAACGGGCGTTCGCCGCGCCATAGATGTTGCAGCTCCGGCCGAGCTTGGCGAGCACGCTCCAATGAACCTTTTCGTTGACCTGCTCCTCCGCGGGATCCCCGCCGGCGCTGACAAAACTATTCGCCGGCGCGCCGGCAGGAAACATCTCGCGGCTGCGCGGAAAATTCCTGTCGATGGGAAATTTTTCGGCGGAGTCGGGAATGTCGCCGTCGATGTTGGGTTTCAGCGCGCGCCGAATTGCGGCCGCGTCGAAGGAGAGCCCCGTCAGCGCCTGCGTGCGCGCGATCATCCAGATCAGCGCAATGTCGGAAAGCCCCGATTCCGGATAGCCGCCGCCCACGTTGCAATGAACGCCCGGAAACCAATTCTGCTCGATGTTCGAGGGATGCGGCGCCCCCTTCTTCACCGTCCAGAAGGTCGGCGTAAACGGACGGCGGCGCTCGTCGACGCCAATTGCGTGCAGCGCGTGGTCGACATGCGCCCCGAGCTGCGTATCCTCGAACCCGCCGAACACCATCAGCGTGACGTAGCGGCCGAGCGGGGCCAGTCCGCTAAACCCCGCGGGCACCCCATAGGAGCCGACCGTGTCGAACACGCCGAGCAGCTTGATGCGATTGTTCGCTTGCATGTCGGCGCCGTTCGGCGGCGCGCCCAACTGCGAGGCTTTTTTCGCGCTCTTGTTGGCGCGCGCGATGTCGAAGATGCTTTTGTCTCTGGTCTTTCGGATGCCACAGTCGCCGATCAGGCCGGCCAAGGCGCGGGCGGCATAGGCGCCGCGCGAAAATCCATAGATGTATAGCTCCTGATCGTCCCGATAATTGTCGACGACCCAATTGTAGGCGTCCTGCACGATGGTCCGCAGGCCGAGGCCGGCGGCGCCGCCGACGATCTTGAATCCTTCGGCGCCGACGCCCGAGAAGTAGCGGACATTCTGCTCGACGCCGTCCGCGCCTTTCGGAGGGATGAGCTTTTCGGAGACTTTCTCGTCCCAGGACTTCTTGCAGATGCTGGTGAAATCGCGCGGCGTATTCCATGTGCCGTCGAGCAAGACAATGTTGCGAATCATTTTTTCCTCCGACAGCTTAAGTAACTGCGGACAAAGGGCGTCAGGGCGCTTTGCGATGCTGACGCGGTTTGGCGGCCCCGGCAAGCGAAGTGGAAAATATTTGGCCAGGAAGGGCGCTCGCCATTATGAAAAGAAAAACTTCAGCGAAGCTTGGAGAAACGAATGCGCGCACGTCTCATTTTCTTGGCCGCATGCGCCGCGGCTGGCCTCGCCGGCTGCAACGCCGCGCGCCAACCGCAGATCGTTCCTCCCGGATCAGCGGGCCCGCCGCCAGCGCGGATGGGCGAAGCGCCTCCGCCGGACGCCCCCGGGTGCGCCGGCGCCGTGGCGCGCTATCGCTCCGTCATCGACAATGATCTCGCGATGGGACACGTCAACAGGAGCGTCCACGCCCAGATCTCGAATGAGATCGGCGAGGCGGCGTCAGCCTGTTCCAACGGCCAGGACGGCCGCGCGCTGTCGCTGCTGCGCGCCTCGAAATCTCGGCATGGCTATCCAGGGTAAGGCGCGCGCCCCTGCGACATCAGCTTGGAAGCGCTCCAGACTAGATTGATTGACCTCATGTTTTGGCCTTCTTACTTTCGATATGGACGCGGCGGGACCGTCAGCGCCCAGCGAACTCGGGAGATGCGGTTTTTGAAGCGCGACCATTTTGTGGGGGTCCTCGTGGCCTCGGTCTTGGGCATTTCCGCCGCCGCTGCGGCTGAGAACGCCTTCACGCTCACGATCAAGGATCACCGCTTCGAACCGGCAGAACTTCGCGTTCCAGCCAATCAGCCGGCGACGCTGACCGTGAAGAATCTCGACGCCACGCCCGAAGAGTTTGAAAGCAAGAGCCTGCGGATCGAGAAAGTGATCCCCGGCAACAGCGAGGCGACCTTCACGCTTCGGCCGCTGAAAGCCGGCCGCTACAAATTCGTCGGCGAGTTCCACGAGGACGCCGCCAAGGGCGAGGTCATCGCGGAATAGCCATGCTCGGCGCGCTCATCATCGTCTTTCGCGAGGCCATCGAGGCCGGCCTCATCGTTGGCATCGTTCTCGCTGTGACGCGCGGCGTCGCCGGGTCGCGCGGCTTCGTCGCCGCCGGCGTCGGAATAGGCGCGCTGGGCGCGATCATCGTCGCCGCCTTCGCCGATCGACTCTCGCAAGCCTTCGCCGGCAGCGGCCAGGAACTCTTTAACGCCGCCATCCTCGCGGTCGCGGTCGTCATGCTCGTCTGGCACAATATCTGGATGGCGCAGCATGGGCGCGAGCTGGCGCAGAACCTTTCCGACGTCGGGCGGGCGGTCGCGCGCGGCGACGAGACGCTCTTCGCGCTGACCGCCGTCGTGGGACTCGCCGTGCTGCGCGAAGGCGCCGAGGTGGCGCTGTTTCTTTACGGCATTCTCGCCTCGGGCGAATCCGGCTGGGACGTCTTCGCCGGGGGACTGGCCGGACTGGCGCTCGGCGCCGTGACGAGCGTCGCGACATTCTATGGGCTCGTCGCCATTCCGGCGAAACGTCTCTTCGCCGTGACGACATGGCTCATCACGCTGCTCGCCGCCGGCCTTGCGGCGCAATGCGTCGCTTTTCTGCAGCAGGCGGGCTTTGTGACGGCGCTCTCCGACACCGCCTGGGACACGTCATGGATGTTGTCGGATAAGAGCATCGTCGGCCGGGTGCTGCATACATTGATCGGCTACGCCGACCAGCCTTCCGCCATGCAGGTCGTCGTCTATCTCGTGACGCTCATCGCCATTGTCGCGGCCACCAAATTTTTCGCCGCGCGGCCGCCCTCGGCCTCGGTGCGCGCTCCGGCGGAGTAGCGTTTGGCGGATCGCCGGCGCGGCGATCGACCGCTGTCTCAGCCGCCGCCGAAGAGATCCTCAAAAATGCTTCTTTCCGGCGCCCCGCGCCTCTGCCGCGGCCGTTCGATCGAGCCGACCGTCGGGATGTCTTCCGGCGGCAGAAGATCGTCGATCGCGCGCGGCGGCGGCGACCTGGGCGGAGCGTCGCGCGGCGCGGGCGACGCCGGCTGCGCCTGCGCGACAGGCGATTGTTCGGGCGAGCCGGCGGGGATTGGCGCGGGCAGGCGCGGCGCCGGCGCCGTTCTGGCGGATGGCGGCCGGGGCGCGGGCCTCGACTCTCCGGTGAACAAGCCGATGAGGTCATCCATCGGCTTGGCGATCTCGTCGGGGAGCGCAATGTTCTCTGACCGCCAGGCGCCCGAGGGCAGTCCGGCGACCGGCTGGCCCTTCAAAGCGACGCTCATGAAGCGGCTCCAGATTTCGACCGGCAGATTGCCCCCGGAAGCTTTTTTCGTCGGCGAGTTGTCGTCATTACCGAGCCAGACGCCGGCGACCAGCCGGCCCGTGTAGCCGACGAACCAGGCGTCGCGGAAATCCTGACTCGTGCCGGTTTTGCCCGCGGCGTCCCATCCCGGAAGCTCGGCCTTGCGGGCGGTGCCGGTGAGCAGCGTCTCCCGCATCATGTCGTTCATCATCGCCACATATTGCGGCGCGATGACGCGGCCGAGCGACGCGTTCTTGCGCTGATAGAGCGTCTTGCCGGCGGCGGTCTTCACCTTGAGAATGACATGCGGCTGGACGCCGATCCCGCCATTGGCGAAGGGCGTATAGGCGGCGACGAGCTCCAGCGGCGTCACCTCCGACGTGCCGAGCGCGATCGACGCGTTCGCCTGCAGGTCGGACTGGACGCCGAGGCGATGCGCGGTCTTGGCCACGGCCTTGGGTCCGACTTCCAGGCCGACGCGCACGGCGACGGTGTTGAGCGACAGCGACAGCGCCTTGGCGAGGGTGACGGGTCCGAGATACTGATGACTGTAGTTTTCGGGCCGCCAGCCTTTGACGTCGAGCGGACCATCCTCGCGCACGGACTCAGGGGTGAGCCCCTGTTCGAGCCCCGTTAGATAGACAAAGGGTTTGAAGGCGGAGCCGGGCTGGCGTTTCGCGGAGACCGCGCGATTGAACTGGCTGGCCGAATAGTCGCGTCCGCCGACGAGCGCCCGAATCGCGCCGGTGGGATCGAGGGCGACGAGCGCGCCCTGGGCGACGCCGAATTTGGCGCCTTTTTCGTCGAGCTCTTGCTTGAGCGCGCCTTCCGCCGCCATCTCCATGCGCGCGTCGATCGTCGTCGTGACGACGATATCCTGGTCGATCGCGCCGATCGTGTCGTCGAGCATGTCCATGACATAGTCGGCGGCGTAATTGATCGACCCCGCGCCGATGTCGCTCCGTGCGCGTGCAGAATGCGACAGCGCCGTCGTCGCCGTCGACTCGCTGATGTGGCCTTCCTGCGCCATGGCGGCGATCACCTGCGCCGCGCGCTCGGCCGCTCCTTCCGGATTGCGATCCGGCGCAAGCTTGCTCGGCGCCTTCATCAGTCCGGCGAGGACGGCGGCTTCGGAGAGAGTGATGGTTTTCGCGCCATGGCCGAAGTAGCGCTCGGCCGCGGCCTCGACGCCATAGGCGCCGGAGCCGAAATAGACGCGGTTGAGATAGAGTTCGAGGATCTGGTCCTTGGAATATTTGTGTTCGAGCCAAAGCGCGAGGATCGCCTCCTGGATCTTGCGCGAGATGGTTCGCTCCTGGGTCAGGAACAGGTTTTTGGCGAGCTGCTGCGTCAGGGTCGAGCCGCCCTGCATGCCGCCGCGCCCCGTGACGTTGCGGACGATGGCGCGGCCGATGCCGATCGGATCGACGCCCCAATGCGAATAGAAGCGGCGATCCTCGATGGCGATGAAGGCTTTGGGAACATAGGGCGGGAGGTCCGCGAGCCGGACCGCCGCGCCGCCGGTGTCGCCGCGGTTGGCGAGGAGCTCGCCGTTCACGTCAAGGATGGCGATGTTGGGCGGGCGCTTGGGCACCGCGAGCTGGTCGATCGGCGGCAGTCGCGCGCCGTAATAGACGGCGAGGCCGCCCCCGGCGATGGCCCCCCAGAGCGCCAGCGTGAAGCTCCAATAGATGAGCGCGCCAAAGAGCGAGCGCGAGCGCCGCGTTTTTTTGCGCGCGCGCGGGCGGGGCGGCGGACGGCGCTCGGCGCGCAATTCGCCGTCTTCGTCGTCGTCGAACCGCGGTTCGCGACGCTTATCGCTGCGCGCCATCGGATACTCGCCTGTCGCCGCCGCACGGCCTGAAATGCCTGTCGAAGCGTAACGAAGGCCGTTTAAGGGCCGGTTAAGGGCGGTTTCGCCCCGAAGCAGAATCTATGGGACAAAGAAGTCCTAAGCCTCACCCGCCCTTGCGCTTCGCGTCCTGCCGCGCCAAAGTCTCCGCCCCGACGCGGCGACCTGCCGCGCCGCAAATAATAATATGCGGACGGATTTCCCGGCGATGAAGGTCACCATCGAGAGAGCGGCGCTGTTGCGGGCGCTCGGCCATGTTCACCGCGTGGTGGAGCGACGCACGACCATTCCGATCCTGGCGAATGTGCTGCTGTCCGCCGCGGACGGCGCGCTGACGCTCAAGGCCACCGATCTCGATCTGGAAATTACCGAGAAGACCCCGGCGGAGGTCTCCCAACCCGGCGCGACGACGCTGCCGGCGCATACGCTCTACGACATCGTGCGTAAACTGCCGGAGGGCGCGCAGGTCTCTTTGGAGGCGACGGGTGACGCCGGGCAGCTGACGCTGCGCTCCGGACGCTCGCGGTTCAACCTCTCGAGTCTTCCCGAGAGCGACTTTCCCGACGTCACCTCCGGCGACTTCAGCCATAAGTTCGCGCTCGCGCCGGCGGATCTCAAGCGGCTGATCGAAAAGACGCAGTTCGCCATCTCTTCCGAAGAAACGCGCTATTACCTCAACGGCATCTATCTCCATACGCTCGACGTCGAGGGCCGGCCGATGCTCCGGGCCGTCGCGACCGACGGCCATCGTCTGGCGCGGCTGGAGCTTCCGGCGCCTGAAGGCAGCGCGGGCATGCCGGGCGTCATCCTGCCGCGCAAGGCCGTCACCGAAGTGATGCGTCTGATCGAGGACGCGCAAGGCGAAGTTTCAGTCGAGCTTTCGATCAATAAGATGCGCTTCACCTTCGGCGACGCGCTGCTGACGACGAAACTGATCGACGGCACGTTCCCCGATTACGGGCGCGTCATTCCCGCCGGCAACGACAAGCGGCTCACCGTCGAGCGCGACGTCTTCGCCAAGGCGGTCGATCGCGTTTCGACGATCTCCTCCGAGCGCGGCCGCGCCGTCAAGCTCTCGCTCTCCGACAGCAAGCTCGTGCTGTCTGTCACCAATCCAGACCAGGGCTCGGCGGTTGAGGAGCTCGAAGCCGACTATGACGGGCCGCCGCTCGATATAGGCTTCAACGCCCGCTACCTCTTGGACATCACCCAGCAGCTCGACAGCGACACGGCGCTCTTCAAGCTCGCCGACCCCGGCTCGCCGACGCTGGTTCAGGACCGCGACGGCGCGACGGCTCTCTACGTCTTGATGCCGATGCGCGTTTAAGTCTCGGAACGACGCCTTTAAGTCTTGGAGAGACGCCTCCAGCCCGTTAGGGTCGGCGCGTGCTTGTTGAATTTTCTCGCCTCTGGCCATGGCTTCTCGCCTGTTTCGCCATCGGCGCCGCCGCCGGGGCATTGACCCAGCGCGCGCCTGAAAACGGCATCGTCGCGCGCTGGCTGGTGTGGACCGCGCTCGCTTTCGGCGTCGGCGTGCTTCTTGTCCGGCTCGGCGCGCTCGACGCCGCCGCGCCTCTGGTCGAGGGCGCGCTCGCGGCCTATGCAGTCTTGATTATCGGCGCCGCCCTCGGCGCGTTGGCGCGGCGCCGGTCGATCTGGGCGCATGAGGGTTGGGCCGTAGGGCTGGTCGCCGCCTCGCTCCTTTGGGTCGGAGCGGTCGTGATCGGCCAGTCCGACGGCGAAGAGGGTCGCCGCTTTGCCGCGCCGACAAAAAGCGCGGGCGCCGACATGCCGACCGCGCCGTCCCCGCCTGCCGACGCGACCATATTGCCCGTACACGCGCAAGCGCCAAGCGCGCCGGCCACGGCTGTATCCGGCGGCATGACGCTCGCCGATTGCAAAGCGGCGCTTGAACAATCGTCGACTCCGGGCGAACTCGCCTTTGCCAAAGGCAGCGCGCGGCTGACGTCTTCGTCGGCGCGCGTGCTCGACAAGACGGCGGCGGTCATTCGCCGGTGCCCGGCATACGCGACGATCGAGGTTCGGGGGCATGTTCGCGGTTCCGCCGCCAAAACGGCCAATGACGCGCTGGCGCAGAGGCGCGCGGAGGCGGCGACGGGCTATCTCGAGGGTCAGGGCGTCGGCGGGCGCCGCCTCGTCGCATCCCGCGGCGAACCGGATCAGGCGGAAAACCGCGCCCTCACCTTTGAGGTTCGATGAGTCGCAATCGGCGCCTCAACTTCAGGCGCCGGCGAGCCCGGTAGCGCCAAATTCCAATTCTACTTAGAACGGCGGTCGCTAAGACTGTCTGGCCGGGAAACCCGCGAAAAGGATCGACTTGAACGCTTTTGACCCGCCCGAGGCCGCTCACAAGGCCGTCGTCGCCGCGCTACGCGACGACGTGCAGCGGCGTCTCACCTATACGGTCGGCAAGGACAACGCCGACGCCAGTCCGCGCGACTGGTTCGTCGCGACCGCGCTTGCGACCCGCGACCGGCTCGTGCCTTCTTGGCTCGCGTCGACGAAGCGCAATTATCGGGAAGACCGGCGTCGCGTTTATTATCTCTCGCTCGAATTTCTCATTGGCCGTCTGCTCATCGACACGCTGACCAATCTCGGCCTGACCGAGGCGATGCGCGACGCGCTCGCCGAACTTGGCGTCGATCTCGATATGCTGCGCGCGCTGGAGCCCGATGCGGCGCTCGGCAATGGCGGGCTCGGGCGCCTCGCCGCCTGTTTCATGGACAGCATGGCGACTCTCGAAATCGCCGCCATGGGATACGGCATTCGCTACGACCACGGGCTGTTTCGGCAGACGCTCAAGGACGGCTGGCAGCATGAATATCCCGAAGACTGGCTCTCCTTCGGCAATTCCTGGCAATTCCCGCGGCCGGAAATCACCTATGACGTCGGCTTCTTTGGCCATGTGGAAAATTCGCGCCTCGCCGACGGCATGCTGGCGCATGTGTGGCGGCCGGGCGAAACCATCGTCGCCGTCGCCTATGACACGCCCGTCGTCGGGTGGCGCGGCAAACATGTCAACACGCTGCGCCTGTGGTCGGCGAGAGCGCCTGACGCGCTGCGCCTCGACGCCTTCAATCAGGGCGATCACGTCGGCGCGCAATCGGAGCAGGCGCGCGCCGAAGCGATTTCCAAGGTTCTTTATCCAAGCGACTCGACGCCTGCGGGACAGGAGCTGCGGCTGCGGCAGGAATATTTCTTCGCCTCGGCCTCGCTGCAGGATTTGATCCGCCGTCACATGAGGCAGACCGGCGACATCCACAGGCTCGCCGACAAGGTGGCGATCCAGCTCAATGACACGCATCCGGCGATCGGCGTCGCCGAACTGATGCGGCTTCTCGTCGACGTTCATGGAGTCGAGTGGAAGGAGGCCTGGCGCATCACCCAGGCGACATTCTCCTACACCAATCACACGCTCTTGCCGGAAGCGCTGGAAACCTGGCCGGTGCAGCTGATGGAACGGCTGCTGCCGCGCCACATGCAGATCATCTATCTCATCAACGCCATGCACCTCGACTGCTTGCGCGCCAAGGGCGCGAGCGACGCGGCGACGCTCGCCTCCGTGTCGCTCATCGACGAACGTAACGGACGGCATGTCCGTATGGGCCATCTGGCGTTTTTGGGTTCGCACAAGGTGAATGGCGTCTCGGCGCTGCATAGCGCGCTGGTCAAGGAGACGGTGTTCAAGGATTTCCATCGGCTCTACCCCGACCGCATCGTCAACAAGACCAATGGCGTCACCTTCCGCCGCTGGCTGCTCGAGGCCAATCCGCCGCTGTCGCGATTGCTCGCCGACACGATCGGCGCGGGCGTTTTCGATGAGCCGGAAAGACTGATCGAACTTGAGAAATTCGCCGATGACGTCGAGTTCCAGAACCGGTTCGCGGCGGCCAAGCGCGAGAACAAGGCGCGCCTTGCGACGACGATCTTCGAGCGCGTCGGCGTCAGGGTCGATCCTGCCGCGCTCTTCGACGCGCAGATCAAGCGCATCCATGAATATAAGCGCCAGCTTTTGAACGTGCTTGAAGCCGTCGCGCTCTATCAGGACATCATCGCGCAGCCGGCGCGCGAATTTGCGCCGCGGGTGAAGATCTTCGCCGGCAAGGCGGCGGCGAGCTATCATCAGGCGAAGCTCATCATCAAGCTCGCGAACGATGTGGCGAAGGTCGTGAACGCCGATCCGGCGACGCGCGGTCTTTTGAAGATCGCGTTTCTGCCGAACTACAATGTGAGCCTCGCCGAGACGATCATTCCGGCGGCCGATCTTTCCGAGCAGATTTCGACCGCTGGCATGGAGGCGTCGGGAACCGGCAATATGAAATTTGCGCTCAACGGCGCGCTCACCATCGGCACGCTCGACGGCGCCAATGTCGAAATAAGGGAGCGCGTCGGCGACGACAATATTTTCATCTTCGGCCTCACGGCGCAGGAGGTGGAGGCATGCCGCGCCAAGGGCATCGACGCGCGCGAGACGATCGCAGCGAGTCCGCGTCTCGCCGAGGCGCTGCGGGCCATCGCCGCCGGGGTCTTTTCGCCCGACGATCCGCATCGCTACGCGCAGCTTGTCGATACGCTGACCTATTACGATCACTTTCTGGTCGCGAAGGACTTCGACGCCTATTGGGAGGCGCAGCGCCGCGTCGACGCGCGCTGGCGGGACCAGAAAGCATGGCGGCGGTCGAGCATTCTCAACACGGCGCGTGTTGCATGGTTTTCCTCCGACCGCACGATCCGCGAATATGCGCAAGAGATCTGGAATGTCGCTGTGTGAGGCGCAGTTCCCTCTCCCTGTGGGAGAGGGTGGCCCGGCGAAGCCGGGTCGGGTGAGG
>NZ_JADNQY010000027.1:34480-95663 GCF_015709545.1 Methylocystis sp. H4A
GTGGCCCGGCGAAGCCGGGTCGGGTGAGGGCGCTTGCAATTTCCCTCATCCGTCATGCTTCGCATGACACCTTCTCCCGCAAGCGGGAGAAGGGGGGCTCGCTTGAATGAACAAAATGACAAATGCCGACTGGCGCGCTTCCGCAGACGACATCGACGCCATCCTCGGCGCGCGTCATGGCGACCCGTTCGCCGTGCTCGGCCTGCATGAAACGCCCGCAGGCTACGTGATCCGCGCGTTCGTTCCAGGCGCGACGAGCGTGGAGGCGATTGCGCCCGACGGCGCCAGGATCGCGCCGCTGGGTCGCGTTCACGCCGATGGCTTCTTCGAAGGGGTGACGCCGCTGAAGGCGCGCGCGCCGTATCGCCTGCGCGCCTCGAACGACGCGGCGCGATGGGAATTCGCCGACCCTTACGCCTTGTCCCCGGTGCTCGGTCCCACAGACGATCATCTGCTCGTCGAAGGCGCGCATCAGAAGCTCTATGACAAGCTCGGCGCGCATGTGCTGACGCATGAGAGCGTCGAAGGAACGCATTTCGCCGTCTGGGCGCCGAACGCCAGACGCGTCTCCGTCGTCGGCGACTTCAACCAATGGGATGGGCGACGCGCGCAGATGCGCAAGCGGATCGACAGCGGCGTCTGGGAGATCTTCGTTCCCGGCGTTGGGGCGGGCGCGAATTACAAATATGAAATCATCGGGCGGCATGGCGAGCTCTTGCCGCTCAAAGCCGACCCGCTCGGCTTCGAGGCGGAGCTGCGCCCCTCGACGGCGTCCGTCGTCGCCTCGAACGCGCCCTATCACTGGGGCGACGAGATTCACATGCGCGCGCGCGCTGAAGTTGACCCGCGACGTTCGCCCATGTCGGTCTATGAAGTGCATCTGCCGTCGTGGCGGCGCGGCGAGGATGGGCGCTTTCTGACTTATGACGAACTCGCCGAACAGCTCGTGCCCTATGTCGCCGATCTCGGCTTCACCCATATCGAGCTGATGCCGATCAACGAGCATCCGCTCGACGCCTCCTGGGGCTATCAGCCGATCGGGCTCTTCGCGCCGACGCGGCGGCACGGCGACTCATATGGCTTTCGCCGCTTCATCGACCGCGCGCATCAGGCGGGCCTCAGCGTCATTCTCGACTGGGTTCCGGCGCATTTTCCGACCGATGAACATGGCCTCGCGCAATTCGACGGCGGGCCGCTCTATGAGCATTCTGATCCCAAGCGCGGTTTTCATCCCGACTGGAACACCGCGATCTATGATTATGGGCGCCGCGAGGTGGCGAATTTTCTCATCGCCAGCGCGCTCTATTGGCTCGATCGCTTCCACATCGACGGGCTGCGCGTCGACGCCGTCGCCTCCATGCTCTATCTCGACTACTCGCGAAAGCCGGGCGAATGGTCGCCCAATCCCGACGGCTCCAACGACAATCGCGACGCCGTCGCCTTTCTTCAAAGGTTCAATGAACGCGTCTACGCGCTTTATCCCGGCGTCGTGACCATCGCCGAGGAATCCACCGCCTGGTCCGGCGTGACGCGGCCGACATATGCAGGCGGACTCGGCTTCGGCTTCAAATGGAACATGGGGTGGATGAACGATACGTTGCGCTATCTCTCATCCGACCCCGTCCATCGCAAATGGCGTCATAACGAGCTGACCTTCGGTCTGCTCTACGCCTTCACCGAGAATTTCGTGCTGCCGATCTCCCACGACGAGGTCGTGCACGGCAAGGGCGCGATCGTCGGCAAGATTCCCGGCGACGAATGGCGCCGCTTCGCGACCGCCCGCGCCTATTACGGATTCATGTGGGGCCATCCGGGCAAGAAGCTCCTGTTCATGGGCCAGGAGTTTGGTCAGACGGGCGAGTGGAATTTCGCGAGCAGCCTCGACTGGCGCCTGCTCGATTTTCCCCCGCATCGGGGACTTCAGGCGTTCATTCGCGACCTCAACCGCATCTATCGCGATCACGAAGCGCTCTATGCGCGCGACTGCGAGGCCGAAGGCTTTCAGTGGATCGTCGCGGATGACGCGGAGAGCTCGGTATTCGCCTTCGCGCGTTTTGGCGCGGATCGTTCCCGCGCGATCGTCGTCGTAACGAATTTCACGCCGGTGACGCGCAGCGCCTATCGGCTCGGCTTGCCGCGCGCGGGACGCTGGCGTGAACTCGTCAATTCCGACGCTGCGGTCTATGGCGGCTCGGGACTGGGCAATCTCGGCGCCATCGAAGCGCGCGCCGAAGCGTTCCGCGATTTTCCCGCGAGCGCCGATATTCTTCTGCCACCGCTTTCGACTCTCTTCTTCGCATTCGAAAGCGATGAATTAGAATGAAGATCGAATCGAGCAGGGCGATGAAGATGTCCGCTTCAAAAGATAGGGGCAAAGATTTCCTCATCCTGAGGAGGCCCGAAAGGGCCGTCTCGAAGGACGAGGAAATCCTTAGGAGCGACAAGCTTCGCCCTCGCGCTTCGAGACGCCTGCTGCGCAGGCTCCTCAGCATGAGGGCGAAGGCGCCCCATTCGCGCGATCACCGCGTCATCGATCTGATGGGAACTGGCGATGTCCGCCTTTGAAAATCCGCCCCTGGCGCGCCACGCCATGGCCTATGTGCTCGCCGGCGGCCGCGGCGCGCGGCTGATGGAATTGACCGACAGGCGCGCTAAGCCCGCGGTTTATTTCGGCGGCAAGTCGCGCATCATCGACTTCGCGCTCTCCAATGCGCTCAACTCCGGCATCAGACGCATTTGCGTCGCGACCCAATATAAGGCGCACAGCCTCATCCGCCATTTGCAGCGCGGCTGGAGCTTCTTTCGCACCGAGCGTAACGAGAGCTTCGACATTCTGCCTGCAAGCCAGCGCGTCTCGGAAGACCATTGGTATCTCGGCACGGCGGACGCCGTCTATCAGAACCTCGACATCGTCGAGAGCTATGATCCCAAATATATCGTGCTGCTCGCGGGCGATCACGTCTACAAGATGGATTACGAGCCCATGCTGCAGCAGCATGTGGATTCCGGCGCCGATGTGACGATCGGCTGTCTTGAAGTTCCGCGCGCCGAGGCGTCCGGTTTCGGCGTCATGCATGTCGACGACAGCGACCGCATCATCTCCTTCATCGAAAAGCCGCGCGATCCGCCTCCGATGCCGGGACATCCCGACCGCGCGCTCGTCAGCATGGGCATCTATGTTTTCGAGGCGAAGTTTCTCTACGAGCAATTGCGCCGCGACGCCGCTGAGACGCTCTCGACGCATGACTTCGGCAAGGATGTGATCCCCTACATCGTCTCGCACGGCAGGGCGGTCGCGCATCATTTCGAGCGCTCCTGCGTGCGCGCGGCGAGCGAGCCCAACGCCTATTGGCGCGACGTCGGCACGGTCGACGCCTATTGGGCGGCCAATATCGATCTCACTGACTTCACGCCGCAGCTTGATCTTTATGATCGCAATTGGCCGATCTGGACACACGCCGAAATCACGCCCCCGGCGAAATTCGTGCATGATCAGGTCGGACGGCGCGGGCAGGCGCTGTCCTCGCTCGTCTCCGGCGGCTGCATCGTTTCCGGTTCGACGCTGCGCCGAACGCTGCTCTTTACCGGCGTGCGCGTGAATTCCTACGCGACCGTCGAGAACGCCGTCGTCCTGCCTTATGTCGATGTCGGCCGCTCGGCGCGACTCACCAATGTCGTCGTTGACCGCGGCGTGCAGATCCCGCAGGGCCTTATCGTCGGGGAGGACCCGGAGTTCGACGCCGCGCGTTTCCGCCGTACCGAGGGCGGGATCTGTCTCATCACGCAGCCGATGATCGACAGGCTCGGCGCATGAGTTCGCTGCGCGCGCTGGCCATCGCTTCGGAAATGGCGCCTTTGGTCAAGACCGGCGGACTCGCCGATGTCGTCGGCGCGCTGCCGCATGCGCTCGCCGCCGAAAACATCGAGCTGCGCACGCTCATTCCGGGGTATCCCGACGTGATCGCCACGCTGGGCGCGGGCGAAACGGTTCTTGAGTTCGATGATCTCTTCGGCGGCCCGGCCTGGATTCACGCGGCGCGCCATAACGGACTCGCGATCTATACGCTCATCGCGCCACATCTTTATGCGCGCGAAGGCGGACTCTATACAGGACCGGATGGCGCCGATTATCCCGACAACGCCTTCCGCTTTGCGGCGCTCGCCTGGGCCGGCGCGCAGATCGGGCTCGGCGCGCTTGATGGATTTGCGCCCGACGTTGTGCACGCGCATGACTGGCAGGCGGCGCTCGCGCCGGCCTATATGCATTATGCGGACAGGCCGCGCCCGGCGACGATCGTCAGCATCCACAACATCGCCTTCCAGGGGCAATTTCCCAAAGAACTGCTGCAGCCTTTGCGACTGCCGCCGCACGCGTTCGATATCGACGGCGTCGAATATTACGGCGCGATCGGTTTCTTGAAGGCCGGCCTGCAGCTCGCGGACCGCATCACCACGGTGTCGCCAAGCTATGCGCGCGAGATCGAGACGCCGGAATTCGGCATGGGCCTCGAGGGCCTGTTGCGCGCACGCGCGGATCGCGTGAGCGGCATATTGAACGGCGTCGATGAAGAGACGTGGGATCCCGCGACCGACGCGCATGTCGGAACGCGCTATGATCATTGGAGCCTGCCGTCGCGCGCCAGGAACAAGGCGGCTTTGCAGAAACGTCTGCGACTGCGCGTCGACCCCGACGCGTTTCTTGTCGGCGTCGTTAGCCGGCTCTCCTGGCAGAAAGGTCTCGACCTGCTGCTTGATGTCTTGCCGCAGCTCCTGCGCGGGCGCGCGCAACTTGCGTTGCTCGGCGCTGGAGATAAGACGCTTGAAGAGGGATTTGCGGCCGCCGAAGCGGCGCATCCGGGCCGTGTGGGCGTTCATATCGGCTATAGCGAAGAGCTTGCGCATATGATCCAGGCGGGCGCCGACGCCTTCCTCGTGCCGTCGCGCTTCGAGCCATGCGGACTGACGCAGCTCTATGCGCTACGCTACGGCGCCGTGCCGATCGTCTCGCGCGTCGGCGGGCTGAAAGATACGATCGTCGACGCCAATGAGATGGCGCTGCAGGCCGACGTCGCGACCGGCCTGCAATTTTCGCCGACGACCGCCGAGGCGCTCGCCCTCACGCTCCGCGAAGCCGAGCGGCTGTTCGGCGACGCGGAGACGTGGCGCAAGATTCAGGTCAATGGCATGAGAACGGACGTCTCCTGGCGCAATCCGGCGCGACGTTACGCGAAGCTCTTTGAGGACGCGGTCGCCGCGAGAGCTGGGTGACGCCCCACAAATTCCCCGTCATGGCCGGCCTTGTGCCGGCCATCCACGCCGTCATCCGGCGCAATGACGCAAGTCTGCGAAACGCCTCGAATGATTTCGCCCGATCGGATCGCGTGGATGCCCGCGACAAGCGCGGGCATGACGGACTTGAAGAGGGTCGGTTGGCATGAGTGGCCTCGCCGACGGAACTCCAGAGCCGCTTGGCGTCACGCTGGACGCGAGCGGCGCGAATGTCGCGGTGTTTTCCGCTCACGCCGAGGCGATCGAGCTTTGTCTCTTCGATGACGCCGACGAAGAGCTCGCCCGCATAAAATTGCCCGCGCGCAGCGGGGACGTTTTTCATGGCTATGTCGAGGGCCTCAAAGAAGGCCAGCGCTATGGCTTTCGGGCTTACGGACCCGACGCGCCAGACGCCGGCCATCGCTTCAAGTCGGCGAAACTGCTCGTCGATCCTTATGCGCTGGCGTTCGATCGCGCCTTCACGCTGCATCCTTCGCTATTCGCTTATGGCGAGACGGCGCACGTCGACAGCGCCCAGCATGTGCCGAAAGCAATTGTCACGAAGCCAGTCCCTGCGGAGTCGCTGCGGCCAAAGCATCGCTGGCGCGATACGGTCATCTATGAGCTTCACGTCAAAGGCTTCACCGCGACGCATCCTGACATTCCGCAACATCTGCGCGGCACCTTCGCCGGTCTCGCGCATGACGCTGCGGTCGCACATCTGACGCGGCTCGGCGTCACGACGCTGGAGCTTTTGCCTTGCGCGGCGTGGATCGAGGAGCGTCACCTGCCGCCGCTCGGGCTTTCCAATTACTGGGGCTACAATCCCATCGCCATGATGGCGCCCGACCCGCGACTCGCGCCGGGCGGTTGGCGCGAAGTGCGGGAAGCTGTCGACAGGCTCCACGCTTCCGGGCTCGAAGTCATTCTCGACGTCGTGTTCAACCATACCGGCGAAGGCGACGAATTCGGTCCGACAGTCTCGTTTCGAGGATTGGATAACGCCAGCTACTATCGACTCTCCGACGACCGCGCGCGTTACGTGAATGACTCGGCCTGCGGCAATGTTCTCGATTGCGGGCGCGCCCCTGTCGTGCGGCTCATCATGGATGCGCTGCGCGCCTGGGCGCTCTATGGCGGCGTCGACGGCTTTCGCTTTGATTTGGCGACGACGCTCGCGCGTCGCCCCTTGGGGTTTGATCGCGACGCGCCATTGCTTACCGCGATCCTGCAAGACCCCTTGCTGCGGGACTTAAAGCTCATCGCCGAACCCTGGGATATGGGCCCGGGCGGCTATCGTCTCGGAGACTTTCCCGAGCCTTGCGCCGAATGGAACGATCGCTATCGCGATGGCGCGCGACGCTTCTGGCGCGGCGACTCCTGCGGCGTCGCCGAACTCGCGACGCGATTCGCCGGCTCGCAGGACCTGTTCGCGCGCAGGCGCCCGTCACGCAGCGTCAATTTCATTACGGCGCATGACGGCTTCACTTTGCGCGATCTCGTTTCCTACGCGCATAAGCACAATGAAGCGAATGGCGAAGAGAACCGCGACGGCGCAGACCATAATCTTTCCTGGAACAATGGCGTTGAAGGCGCGAGCGAAGACGCCGCGATCCATGCGGCGCGCGCGCGAGATGCGCGCAATCTGCTCGCCACGCTGCTTTTCTCTCGCGGAACGCCGATGTTCGCCATGGGTTCGGAGCTGGGCAAGACGCAGTCCGGCAATAATAACGCCTATGCGCAGGACAACGCGCTTTCCTGGATTGATTGGGCGCGCGCCGACGAAGTAATGATCGACACGACGGCGAAGCTCATCGCGCTGCGCAAGCGCCATCGCGCATTGCGCGAAGACCGTTTTCTCGACGGCGCGCCGCGTGACGCTTCGCTCATCCCCGATGTCGAATGGCTGCGTCCCGACGGCGCGACGCTGCGTGAAGAGGACTGGCGCGACGGCGAGGCGCAAACGCTTGTCGTCGCGCTTTATGCCGAAGACGATCGCGTTCTCGTGATTCTGCATCGCGGCGCCGACGAGATCATCGTGCGCCCGCCCCCCGCTCGCGACAATCACGGTTGGACATTGGCGTTTAATTCGGCGAAGGACGGCGCGGACGAAGACGTCCAAGGAAGCCTCCGCGTGACGCCGCGATCTGTCGCGCTTCTCGTCGAGGAAAGGCGCGCATCGCGCCGGTCTATTGCGCCTGCTTCGCAGGAAATGTTGTCGCGTCTCGCCGAGGCGGCAGGCGTCGAAAGACAATGGCGCGACGTCGAAGGCGCGCTGCACGACGTCCCGCGCGAGACGGTTTGCGCGCTACTGGCGCAATTGGGCTTTCCGGCCAGCACGCTCAATGACGCCCGCGAGAGTCTCGCGCGGCTTTCGGATTTCCGCGACAGACGCGTGCCGCCAACGAGTCTGTCGGCGCAGGAAGGCAAGTCCTTCACGCTTCGGCTCGCCGCGCGCGACGGACGCACGCCGAGCTGGATTGTCGTCACGCGGGAAGACGGAAGCTGTTCCCGTATCGCCCTTCGCGCGGAGAACGCCGCGCCGGTCACATGGCGCGGATTGGATGGCCGGCGCTGCGACGGCGTCGAGGCGCGTCTTCCCCCGCTTCCCGCCGGTCGTCATGATCTTTCGCTAGACAATGGCGAAGGCTGTGCGCTCACCGTCGCGCCGCCGGGCTGCTATCTGCCTCACGACGCGTGCCGCGAATTCGGCCTCTCCGCGCAGCTCTATTCCATACGTCGCGAGGGCGATCAGGGGATCGGCGACTTCTCGACTCTTGGCGAACTCGCGCGCGCCGGCGCCAAGGCGGGCGCGGCGCTCATCGCGATCAATCCGCTGCACGCCTTGTTTGCGCATGATCGCGCGCGCGTCAGTCCGTATTATCCGTCTGACCGGCGTTTCCTCGATCCGCTCTATATCGATGTGGCTGAGCTGGGGCGCATGCTCGGCGCGCCGATTGATTTCGACGAGAAGACCGCGGCGGCTCTCAGCGCCGCCGCGGATGTCGACTATCCCGGGGTTCATGCGCTGAAGATGGCGGCGCTCGAACGCGCCTTCGCAGTCTTCCTTGATCTCTTGCGCCGCCAGCCTGACTCCGCGCCCGCCGCATCGTTGCAGCGCTTCGTCGCCGAAAACGGGACGGCGCTCGCGCGTTTCTGCGTCTTCGAGGCGGTCAGCGAGGCGCGCAACGGCCAAAGCTGGCGGATGTGGCCGCAAGAGCTGCGCGATGCGCGCGATTCGGCGTTGACCGCCTTCGCGAGCGAATATGCGACGCGCGTCCAATTTCACCAATTTCTGCAATGGCTCGCCGATGCGCAATTCGCACATGCGGCGCAGGATGCGCGCGCAGCCGGTCTGTCGCTCGGCTTCTGCCGCGACCTTGCCATCGGCGCAGCGCCCGACGGCGCCGAGAGCTGGAGCCGCGCGGGCGGTTTCGTGGACGGCTTCTCGATCGGCGCGCCGCCCGACGCCTTCAGTCGGGAGGGCCAGAATTGGGGACTGCCGCCGCCAAATCCGATCGACATGGAGAAAAGCGGCGGCGCCGATTTCGCGGAGCTGCTGCGCGCGAATATGCGCCATGCGGGCGCGCTGCGCATTGATCACGTCATGGGACTGGCGCGGCTTTTCGTCATTCCGGACGGCGAAAAGCCTGGCGTGGGCGCCTATCTCAGCTATCCGTTCGAGACCTTGCTGGGGCAACTGGCGCTCGAAAGCCGACGCGCGCAATGCGTGGTCGTCGGTGAAGATCTCGGCACGGCGCCGTGGGGCTTCCGCGAGCGCATCGCCCATGCCGACGTGCTGAGCTACCGGGTTCTATGGTTTGAACGTTCGGGAGAGGACTTCGCGCCGCCGACGCTCTATCCGAAGAAAGTCATGGCCTGCGTTTCAACGCATGACTTACCGACGGTCGAAGGCTGGTGGGCGGCGGCGGACATCGCCGAGAAGGAAGCCTTGGGGCTGATCGCGCCCGACACGGCCGAAACTGCTCGCGCCGCGCGCTGCGCGGAAAAGGACGCGCTTCTCGACGCGCTTCGCGCGCAGGGACTGATCGACGATGGGCGCCGCTCATCCGGCGCCTTCGACGACGCATTGGCGCTGGCGCTTCATGCGTTCATCGCGCGCACGCCGTCATTGCTCGCCATGGCGCAACTCGATGACCTTGCAGGGGAAAGGCTTGCGATCAATTTGCCCGGCACCGATCGCGAACGCTTGAACTGGCGACGCAGACTGCCAGAATCGGTCAACGCGCTCGTTGATTCGCGCCGCGCCCGCGCGATCCTCGCCGGGCTTTGCCGCAATGTGGACGCGATTCCCGGCGCATATCGGCCTCCGGGCGAAATTGATGCCGCGGACGGACATGAGCGTTTCGAGCATGGCGGGTAACGAAGCCACCGAGCGCGGGCTCATCTCTGCGGCGCTCTTTGCGATTTCTTTCGCATTTTCCGCGCATGCCGAACAACAAGGTCCGGATGCAAAGGACATCTCGTCAAAGCAACAAGAATTGCGCGGCGTCGAGGACACGATGGGCGCCGCCCAGGAGCGCGCGCGTCGACTTGAAGAGCAGCTTGTCGATCACGCCGCCGCGCGCGAACGACTGAATGGCGCGCTCATCGAATCGACGCTGCGGCTGCAGGAGACGGAAGGGCGCGCGGCCGAGATCGAAGAGCGGCTTTCGGCGCTCACCGAGAATGAGCGCAAGATCGTCTATTCGCTCGAGAGCCGCCGCGGATTGATCATGGAGATTCTTACCGTCCTGCAGCGGATGGGCCGGAAGCCGCCGCCGGCGCTGATCGCGCGCCCGAACGAGATTCTCGAGGCCGTCCGGGCGTCGCTCGCGCTCGGCGCCCTGCTGCCGCAAATGCGCGCCGAAGCGCGCCAGCTGCAGCGCGATCTCTCGGAACTGGAGCAGGTGCGCGATGGCGTTCGGCGTGAACATGAACGCCTCGCCGAGCAGCAAGCGAGCCTCAGCGCTCAGCGCGAAAGGCTCGCCCCGATGATCGCCGAACGTCAGGACGCGCTTTCCACCGCGCAGAGCGCCTTGCAGGCGGAGACGGAGCGCGCGCGCGCGCTGGCGCAGCGCGCCACAAGCCTCAAGGATCTGATCGCGCGCATGGAGGCGGACAGCGCGGCGGCGCGGGGCGCGGCGGAGGCGGCGCGCAAGGCCGACGAGGAGCGCGCCAAAGCTCAAGCAAGGCTTTCCGAGCGAGAGCGGCTCAAAGCAATGTCTGCGCCGTTCAAGGATCCGGCGCGGCTTGCGCCCGCCGTCGCCTTCGTCGATCTCAAAGGCCGTCTGCCGGCGCCGGCCGCGGGACCGGTCGTGCGGCGTTTCGGCGCGCCCGACGGTTCTGGGGGCAAGGAGAAGGGCCTGTCGATCGCGGCGCGCGAAAACGGCGTCGTTATCGCCCCCTGCGACGGATGGATCGCTTTTTCAGCGCCTTACCGAAGTTATGGACAACTCTTGATCATTAATGCCGGCGGCGGTTATTATGTGGTCCTGGCCGGCATGAGTCGCACCAATGTGAACGTGGGACAGTTCGTTCTCGCAGGTGAGCCGGTTGCCAGCATGGGAGACGGAGCCGCGCAAACCGCGGCGACCATCGCAATCGGCGCGAAACAACCCATTCTTTATGTTGAGTTCCGCAAGGACGGAGCGTCAATCGACTCGGGCCCATGGTGGGCAAAGTCAGACAGTCGGAAGGTCGGCGGATGATTCGCAAAACAGCCCTTATCGCCACAGGAATTGCAATTGGAGCGGGATGCGCCACGCTTGGCCAGCAGGCGCGCGCCGTCATCGGCGCTCCGGCTCAAGCCGCTTCCGCCGACACCTATAAGAATCTCAGCCTGTTTGGCGACGTGTTCGACAAGGTGCGCGCCGACTATGTCGAGAAGCCCGATGAGCAGAAGCTCGTCGAAAACGCCATCAATGGCATGCTGACCTCGCTCGATCCGCATTCGAGCTACCTTGACGCCAAGGCCTTCAAGGACATGCGGACGCAGACCGAGGGCAAGTTCGGGGGCCTCGGCATCGAGGTCACGCAGGAAGACGGACTCGTGAAGGTCGTCACGCCGATCGACGACACGCCGGCGTCGCGCGCCGGGATCATGTCCGGCGATCTCATCGGCGCCATCGACGACGAGACCGTGCAGGGCATGACTCTCAATCAGGCCGTCGACAAAATGCGCGGCGCGATCAACACCCCTGTCAAGCTGACGCTGTTCCGCGGCAAGAACAAGGATAAGGTCGAGGTCAAGCTCGTCCGCGCCGAGATCCACATCAAATCCGTCCGCTCGCGTAAACAGGGCGACGACATCGCCTATGTCCGCATTTCGCAGTTCAATGAAGAGACCGCGGAAGGCTTGCGCACCGCTATGGCCAAGGCGCAGCAGGACATCCCCGCTGACAAGTTCAAAGGCTACATCCTCGATCTGCGCAACAATCCGGGCGGCTTGCTGGACCAGTCCATCCAGGTCGTCAACTCCTTCATCGATAAGGGCGAGATCGTGTCGACGCGCGGCCGCAACGCCGATGAAACCCAGCGTTACAACGCCCGCGGTTCCGGCGATCTGTCGAAGGGCAAACCCGTCGTCGTGCTGATCAACGGCGGTTCGGCCTCGGCGTCCGAAATCGTCGCCGGCGCCTTGCAGGATCACAAGCGCGCGACGCTGATCGGAACGCGCTCCTTCGGCAAGGGCAGTGTGCAGACGATTATCCCGCTCGGCGGCTCCAGCGGCGCGCTGCGGCTGACGACGGCGCGCTATTACACGCCGTCCGGCCGCACGATCCAGGCCAAGGGCATTGATCCCGACATGATCATCCTGCAGGACGTGCCGGACGAGCTCAAAGGCAAGGACGACACCAAGGGCGAAGCGTCGCTGAAGGGCCATCTCAAGACTGGCGACGAGGAAAAGACCGGCTCGCAGGCCTATGTCCCGCCGGATGAGGCGAAGGACAAGCAGCTCAACGCGGCGGTCGAACTTCTGCACGGCAAGCCGAGGGCGCAAATCCTCGCCGAACAGACCAAGGAGGTCGCCAAGGACACGACCAAGCCGCCGTCCAAGGCCGCCAATTGACGGTGATGGCCGTGGGGCTTAGACGGTCGGCGGGAGTTTCCGGCGGTCGATGAGCTTTCTGTCCACTTACGCTAATCCAACGCGCTTTCTGCGTTTCGCAGAACGCGCGTTGCCGTGGCTCTCAAGCGCCACGGCGCTTCTGCTCGTGATCGGGCTCTACGGCGCCTTCACGGCGCCGCCCGATTATCAGCAGGGCGAAACCGTCCGGATCATGTACATCCATGTTCCGTCCGCCTGGCTCGCCATCTTCGCCTATGTCGTGATGACCTCGGCGTCGCTCGGCGTTCTGGTGTGGCGTCATCCCCTCGCCGACGCCGCGCAGAAAACCGCCGCCAGCCTCGGCGCCGCCTTCACCTTCATCTGCCTCGTCACGGGCTCGCTTTGGGGCAAGCCGATGTGGGGGACGTTCTGGGTGTGGGACGCGCGCCTCACCTCGATGCTGGTTCTTTTTCTTCTCTATCTCGGTCTCATCGCCGTAAGGCAGACGATGGACGACACGCCGCGCGGCGCGCGCATCGCGGCGATCATGACGCTCGTCGGCGCCATCGACATCCCGATCATCAAATATTCGGTCGATTGGTGGAACACCTTGCACCAACCGGCCTCGGTGTTTCGCATTGACGGACCGGCGATCTCCGGATCGATGCTGTGGCCGCTCATCGTCATGGCGCTCGCCGCGACGCTGCTGTTTTCGACGCTGCATATCATGGCGATCCGCAACGAAATCCTGCGCCGGCGCCTCGCGCGTTTGTCGATGCAGGCCGTCCGCGCCGGCGAAATCGCCGGCAATGAGAGCATGGAGGCGGCGGAATGAGCGGCCACGGATTCTACATCGCCGCCGCTTATGGCGTGACGGCCGCGACGCTCGGCGTCGTGACCTTGCGCATCGTCCTCGACTATCGCCGACTGCGCTCGGCGCTGGCGCGCTTTGGCGCCGCTGGCGCGCGCGATGAAGGAGAGGGCGCGTGAGCGACGCCGTCGCGCCGCGCTCGGCGCTGCGCTTTCTGCCGCTGGCGCTCTTCGCGCTGCTGGCGCTTGTCTTCCTTGTGCGGCTCTTCTCCGGCGACGCTTCGCGCATCCCCTCGGCGCTGATCGGCAGGCCGGCGCCGGCTTTCGATCTGCCGGCGCTTGAAGGACTGGCCGGCGTTCCCGGTCTCTCGACGCAAGATTTGCGCAAGGGTCACGTGAGCCTGGTCAATGTCTTCGCCAGCTGGTGCGGACCCTGCCGACAGGAGCATTCGGCGCTCATGGCGATCGCCGGCGATCAAGCGCTCAAGGCCAAAGGCGTCGAGCTCTACGGGCTTTCCTACAAGGATGAGACGACAAAGGCCTTAGGTTTCCTTGAGGAGGGCGGCAATCCTTTCGCGCGCATCGGCGTCGATCCTGCCGGCCGCACGGCGATCGACTTCGGCGTCTATGGCGTGCCGGAGACGTTCGTGATCAAGGGCGACGGTACGATCGCCTATAAATTCGTGGGGCCGCTGACGCCTTCCGCCATTGCGACGACGCTCATTCCCGAGATCGAAAAGGCGATGGCGGGCGGGGCGGCCACGACGCGCTGAACGCGTCGGGCGCCCGGATTACGGCGCTCTGAGGAAGAGGCCGACGGTCAGCGCCGCGCCGACCACGATGATGAAGATGCGCAGGATTTTTTCGTCGATGTGATGGATCAGGCGGGCGCCGGCGACGCCGCCGATCGTCGCGCCCGCGCTCGTCACCAGCGCCTGCGGCCAGTGCAGATCCGGCGAGAACAGGAAGATCGCGACGGCGGAGGCGTTCATGACGCCGGCCAATACGTTCTTGGTGGCGCTGGCGACGCGCACGCCTTGTCCGGCCATGGTCAGCGCGGCGACCATGAGAAAGCCGATGCCGCCGCCGAAATAGCCGCCGTAAACCGAAATCAGAAATTGCGTCAGCGCCGCTCCCGGCGCGCTGAGATGCCTATGCGTGTCGCCTGATTTGCGAAAGAAACTGCCCCAGGCGAAGACCACGGTCGCAAACAGCACGAGCCAAGGCACAAGACGCGCGAAGAGCCCCCGCGGCGTGCCAAGCAACACCGCCGCGCCGACGGCGCCGCCGACGATGCTGATCACGAACAGCGTGCGGAGAGAAAGCCCATTGGCGCCCTTCGCAAGCTTGCGGCCGGTCCAGCCGGTCGCGACCTGCGCCGGAAACAGCGCCGCGCATGACGTGATATTGGCGGCCAGCGCGTCCATGCCCGTAAACATCAGGGTGGGAAGCGTGAGGAAGGAGCCGCCGCCGGCAAGCGCATTCTGCGCGCCCGCCCAGGTCGCTACGGCAAACAGCAGAATGAAAGTCATGCGCGCCTATGTCAGCTCGCGCGGCTCAAAGCAAGCGGGCCGACTCCATCATCAGTCCGGCCGCAAGAAGCCGGATCAGCACGCCGAGCTGCTCATCCAGCAATTTTGGCGGGGTCTCAGCGATCTTCTCCTCGAGCCCCAGCGCCACGACTCCGTGCACGGCCGAAAACAGCGTGCGCGCCAGCGCGGCGCGCGCCATCGCGTCCCTGCCCGGCAGCAGTTGCGCAAGCGGCGCGTCCAACCGACCGAACAGGCGGTTGCGCGCGTCCGCATACCAGGCCGGCACGGGCGCGCCAGGGGGCAATCGGTGCTCGAACAGCGCGCGCCAGCTCAGCTCGTCTTTCCTTGCGAAGCTCAGATAGGCCCGCGCCATGGCTTCCAGCGCCTGCTCCGCCTCTGCGTCCACGAACGCCGCGTCGAGCGCGGCCTCCAGGCGCGCCAGGGTGCGCGCGTTGACCCGCAGGATCAGCTCGTCGAGGTCGTGAAAAGCGGTATAGATCGCGCCGAGCGCGCAACCCGCCGCGGCGGCGAGATCGCGCGCCTTAAGTCCGGCGAGACCCTGCGCCGCCACCGTCTCCTGCCCGATGTCGATAAGCCGGTCACGCAGGTGCGTCCGGCGGTCGGCTCCCGCGTCGGCGTTCTTCTCGTTCAAGGAACGTCTCCCAATTCGGTATGAACGTCGTTCATTTTTCTGTTGACGGCAGAGCAAAAGCGCTGCAGTCTCCATATTGAACATAGTTCATGGCTAAAGGCTGACCTTCAACCGATCGCAACGCCCATTGCAACGCGCCCGACTTGACCGATCCTTAAGGCTCATCGGCGAAAGTCACGACGCACCTCCCGGAAGCTTCGACATGACGCATTCGCTTCTCGCTTCGCGGCGTTTCGCGCCATTGTTTTGGCGTCAGTTCTTCGCGGCGTTCAACGACAATTTCCTGAAGAACGCTCTGGTGCTGCTGATCTTGGCGCACGCGGCCGAAGGCGGCGCGTCGCTTGTTACGCTCGCCGGCGCGGCCTTCATCGCGCCTTTCTTTCTTTTGTCGGCGATCGGCGGCGAATTCGCCGACAAATATGACAAGGCGCGGGTCGTGCGCTGGCTCAGCGTCGCGGAGATCGCCGTCGCGGCATTGTCCGCGACCGGCTTTCTGTTCGCCAATATCCCCACGCTCTTTGGCGCGCTCATCCTCTTCGGCGTCACCGGCGCGCTGTTCGGCCCTGTCAAATACGGCATCTTGCCCGACCATCTGACGCGCGAGGAACTTCCGGCGGGCAATGCGCTCGTCGAGAGCGCGACCTTTTTCGCAATTCTCAGCGGCACGGTCGCCGGCGGCATGGCGTTGCATGTCGGCGACGGGGTGATCCTCGCCGCGGGAGTCATGGGCGTCGCGGCGCTGGCTCTTGGCGCGGCATGGCTCATTCCCCCGACGGGTCGCGCCGATCCCGATCTTGCGATCGACGCCAACGTCTTCCGCTCAACCTTCAAATTGCTGCGGCATCTGCGTGGTCAAATAGCGCTACGGCGGCTTGCCGTGGTGACGAGCCTCTTCTGGCTGTTCGGCTCCATCGCGATGTCGCTCACTCCCTCGCTCATCACCCAGACGCTGCATGGCGCGGAGATCCTCGTCAGCATTCATCTGGCGCTGTTCGCCGTCGGCATCGCCATCGGATCGGGGCTCGCCGCCTTTCTGCTCAAGGGCAAGATCGTGCTGCTGCCGTGTGCGGTCGGCGCGGCGCTCGTCGCTTTTGCGTCCGCGGACCTCGGCCTCGCTCTGCTCCTTTCGGCCGCGCCAGCCGCAGCGACGGCGCTGTCGCCGCAAGCCTATTTCGCTCAGCCGCTCGCCTGGCGCGCCGCGATCGATCTTTCACTGCTCGCGCTCGCGGGCGGACTGATGATCGTTCCGTCCTTCGCCGCCATTCAGGCGCAGAGCGCACCTCAGCAGCGCGCCCGCACCATCGCCGCCGTGAATGTGCAGAACGCCGCGTTCATGGCGCTCGGCGGCGTCGGGGTTGCGGGATTGCAGAGCTTGGGCGTCTCTTTCGCGGCGCTGCTGATTGGCTTGGCCGTCGTTGCATTCGTCGCTTCGATCTGGATCGTCAACGCGGTCGTCGCGTCGCCTTTGCAGGATCTGCTCTCGATCTATTTTCGCGCCTTCTACCGTCTCGAGGTTAAGGGATACGAGAATTTCGAGAAGGCGGGACCCAATCCGATCGTCGCGCTCAACCATGTGAGCTTTCTCGACGCCGCGGCGATTTTCGCCGTCATGCCAAAGCAGCCGGTCTTCGCCGTTGACCGCGCGATCTCGAAGACATGGTGGGCGAAGCCGTTTTTGAAACTCATGCGCGTGATCCCGCTTGATCCAGCCAATCCGCTTGGCGCGCGCGCGCTCATCAATGCGGTCAAGGACGGGAATCCGCTTGTCATCTTCCCGGAAGGCCGGCTTACGGTCACCGGCAGTCTGATGAAGGTCTATGACGGCGCGGGGCTGATCGCAGAGAAGTCGGGCGCGATGGTTGTCCCGGTGCACATCGACGGCGCCGAGGCGACGATGTTCTCGCGGCTGACGCGCGAACAGGCGCGCCGGCGCTGGTTTCCGAAATTCACGCTCACCGTGCTCGAACCTATCCGCCTGACGGTCGATGACGCGCTGAAAGGCAAGGCGCGGCGGATGGCGGCCGGCGCGGCGCTGTATCAGATCATGTCGGATCTCGTCTTTCGCGCCTCAAACGTCGATCGCACTTTGTTCGACGCCGTCGTTGAAGCCGCCCGCACGCACGGGCTGTCGCGCGTCGCTCTCGAAGATCCGATCGCCGGCAAGCTCAGCTATCGCAGGCTGCTGATCGGGACGCGCGCGCTCGCCGGCAAGATTGCGGGCATTGGGAGGCCGGGCGACGCGATCGGACTGATGCTGCCGAACGCCAATGGCGCAGGAATAGCGTTCCTCGCGGTCATTTCGGCCGGCCGCACGCCGGCGATGATCAACTTCACCGCCGGCGCCGCCAATATTCTGGCGGGTTGCGAGGCGGCGCAGGCGAGGACAATTTTGACGTCGCGCGGCTTCATCGAGAAAGCCAAGCTCGAAAAGCTTGCAGCTGCGCTCGAAGAGAAAGTTTCGCTCGTCTATCTCGAAGACATGCGGACGCGCATTTCCTTCGCCGACAGGCTCGACGCCTTTCGGCGCTTCCGTAAACCCGTCGCCCCGCGCAAGGCCGAGGAGATGGCGGCGATCCTTTTCACCTCGGGTTCGGAAGGCGCGCCAAAGGGCGTCGCCTTGTCGCATCGAAACATGCTCGCCAATGCCGCCCAAGCGGCGGCGCGCATCGACTTCGGACGCACGGACAAGGTGTTCAACGTGCTGCCGATGTTCCATTCCTTCGGTCTGACGGTCGGTTTCACGCTGCCGCTCTCCTCCGGCGTTCCGATCTATCTTTATCCCTCGCCCTTGCACTATCGCATCGTGCCGGAGCTCGTTTACGGCTCAAACGCCACGATTCTTTTCGGGACAGACACTTTTCTCGCCGGTTACGCGCGCCCGGCGCACGCTTATGACTTCCGATCGATCCGTTATGTCGTCGCCGGCGCCGAGCCGGTGAAGCAATCGACGCGCGATCTATGGATGGAGAAGTTCGGCGTCCGCATCCTTGAAGGCTATGGCGTGACGGAAGCGTCGCCGGTACTCGCGCTCAACACGCCGACGTTCAACAAATTCGGCGCGGTCGGACGTTTGATGCCGGGCGTCGAACATCGGCTCGAGCCGGTTCCGGGCGTGGAGGACGGCGGAAGGCTCTTGGTGCGCGGTCCCAATGTGATGATGGGCTATCTCAAGATCGACAAGCCCGGCGTGGTGCAGCCGCCGGAGAACGGCTGGCATGATACGGGCGATATCGTCACGATCGACGCGCAAGGCTATGTGACGATCAAGGGGCGCGCCAAGCGCTTCGCCAAGGTCGGCGGCGAGATGGTGTCGCTCGCGGCGATCGAACAGCTGGCCGCGGAACTTTGGCCCGACGCGCTGTCGGCAGCGGCGACCGAGATCGATCCGCGCAAGGGCGAGAGAATCATTCTCGTCACGCAGCGGAAGGACGCGACGCGCGCCGATTTCCAGGCCTATGCGAAATCGAAGGGCGCGTCCGACCTGATGATTCCGGCGGAGATCATGATCGTCGAGAGTGTGCCGCTTCTTGGTTCCGGCAAGCTCGATTTCGCGGCGGTGACAAAAATGGTGCGCGAGCGCGGGCGCTATATTCTGCCCAATCCGCGCCTGCCCAACGGTCTGCAGGGACGCATCGACGGAAGCGCCGCTGCGTCTGCGTGAAACTCCAAGAATTTAAATTTAAGTCGCGCTGCTGCTGGAGACAGACCGGAATCTAAACAATAAAATCAGCCGCGGCGGGTTTACCGCCGCGTTTCTGATTCAATGTTTAGAGGCGGTAGGATGCAAAACGCTGCATTTAGATGCGGATTGATCGTCTTTCTCTGCATCGCTGTCTACTCAAGTGCAGTGGCTCAAAACCCGGGTGAGGAACAACCCAGCAATAGCCAAGAAAAAACCGAATATCGAGAGCCAGAAGCCGAACAATCTCGGTCTGGGCCCATAACCTGGCAATCCCCAAGGCCCACAGTCGTTACCAGCGACGATACGCCCAAAGCCAGCGTTTATCAGTATAAGTGCTATGATCCACCAACTAGAGAAGATGCTGATGCGTGCCAACAGAGACGTTCGGCACAAGCCTCTGAAGATCAATGGTGGGTCGCCGTCTTCGGCGTATTGGCCGGAGTTGCTGCGGCATTCTTCACTGGATGGGCAGCTATTGAAGCTGGCAAGGCTGCCAGGGCGTCCGCTGCTGCTGCTGCTGAAGCAGCTAGGTCGAATGAAATTGCTGAAATGAACGGCCGTGCCGATCTGCGTGCTTGGGTAATCGTCACAATCAATCGCATTGGCCCTGTTTATAGACGCGACGACGGCATCACATGTATTAAAATAAACGCAACCCTTGAAAATACTGGAAAAACTCCGGCAACAGATTTGTGTTTTAATGCCAACGTGCTGAACATGTTTGACAATAACACAAATATCGGCCCCAATTTCATTATTGAAACAATCAAGACGCGAAACGGTGGTGGGGACATAAATGGGGGGGCTCTCGGACCAGGAGAAAGACGCCATCTCATTGAAGATCGCGTCATACAGCCGAGCAGCCAAGTTCCCACCATGCTTGATGGTGCTGAAAGGCTCAACTTTAAAGTTATTATTGGTGTCGTATACAGGACGGTTATTCCAAATTTCGAAGCTTTTTCCTTTAAAATAGCTTGGATCACAAATACAAACGGCGGGTTTGATGTAGGAACGCATCCATACAGGATTGAATCCGTTAATCACATTGTCGCGGTAACTAAAATGCGCTGACTCGCCCAAGGCGTGTGTCGCCGAAGCCAGCATGAGTACCGCACATAGCGGCCCAAGCACTGCGGCGAAAAATGATCGCCTAGAGGCCTTGTGGCGTTTGCGCCATAATACCGCAGTTTTGCGAAACCAAAGGCCCCTCATCCTGAGGAGCCCTCGAAGAGGGCGTCTCGAAGGAGAAGGGGCCCTTGCGCGTCTTCATCACTCGGTGAGCCACGACCCCCATGTCGTCGAAGACGCCCAATTGGCCTGCGCCTCGCCGAGCGCGGGCGAAAAGCGCGCGCGCAGCGCCGCGCCATGCCCCTGCCGCCCGCGTCTGCTCAAGCTCTTGATTAATACGTCCGCGCTTGCTTTATCGCGGCGCAATAACTTTCTCGGGAGCTGCGCCTCATGTCGACTTGGCCAAACTACGGCAAAATCACCGGTCCGATCGTGCTGATCGGCTTCGGCTCCATCGGCCGAGGCATTTTGCCGCTGATCGAGCGCCATTTCGATTTCGACAAATCGCGCTTCACCGTCATCGACCCGGTCGATACGCATCGCCGTCTGCTCGACGAGCGCGGCATCGCGTTTCTCAAAACCAAGCTGACGCCGGAGAACTACCGCGAGATCTTGACCCCGCTGCTGACGAAGGGCGAAGGCCAGGGCTTTATCGTCAATCTCTCGGTCGACGTTTCCTCGCTCGCGATCATCAAGCTCGCGCGCGAATTGAACGCGCTGTGCGTCGACACGGTGGTGGAGCCATGGCCGGGCTTCTACTTCGACAAGACGATGTCCAATGAAGCGCGCACCAATTACGCGCTGCGCGAGACGGTGCTCGAGGAGCGCCGCAAAAATCCCGGCGGATCGACGGCCGTCTCCTGCGTCGGCGCCAATCCCGGCATGGTCTCATGGTTCGTGAAGCAGGCGCTCGTCGATATCGCGCGCGACACGGGCGCGCTCGACAAGGAGCCGGCGACGCGCGCCGAATGGGGCGAGCTTGCCCAAAGGCTCGGGGTCAAGGGCGTTCACATCGCCGAACGCGACACCCAGCGCGCGCGCAATCCGAAGCCGCGCGACGTCTTCGTCAACACCTGGTCGGTCGAAGGCTTTGTCTCCGAGGGCCTGCAGCCCGCCGAACTCGGCTGGGGCACGCATGAAAAATCCTTGCCCGACATCGGCTGCACGCATCCCTCCGGCTGCGGCGCGGCGATCTATCTGCTGTCGCCCGGCGCCAATACGCGCGTGCGCTCATGGTGCCCGACGCCGGGGCCGCAATATGGCTTCCTCGTCACTCACAATGAGTCGATCTCGATCGCGGACTATCTCACCCTGCGCGACGATAAGGGTCAGGCGATCTATCGTCCGACCTGTCATTACGCCTATCATCCCGCCGACGACGCCGTGCTTTCCCTGCACGAGATGTTCGGCGCCGCCGGCAAGATGCAGGAGAGCTGGACGATCCTCGACGAACACGAGATCGTCGACGGAATCGACGAACTTGGCGTGCTGCTCTATGGCCACGCCAAGAACGCCTATTGGTATGGTTCGCAACTCTCGATCGAGGAGACCCGCGATCTTGCGCCCTATCAGAACGCCACCGGACTGCAGGTGAGTTCGGCGGCGCTCGCCGGCATGGTCTGGGCGCTGGAGAATCCGCAGGCCGGAATCGTCGAGGCCGACGAGGTCGACTACAAGCGCTGCCTCGAAGTGCAGCTGCCGTATCTTGGCCCGGTGAAGGGCTATTACACGGATTGGACGCCGCTCGAGGGGCGTCCCGGGCTGTTCCCGGAAGATATCGACGAAAGCGATCCGTGGCAGTTCAGGAATATTCTCGTGCGTTGAAGCGTCGCGCGCCGCCGCCAAAAGTGAAAGCCGCTCCATCAAAGGCCGCCGCTCGCAAGAGCGGCGCTTTTTTGGAGTGTCTCAGTTTGATTGTCCGGCTATGATTCCGCTACTGCGCTACCCATCTGGTTTACGACGAATTGGACTTACAAATGTCCTTCACCGTAAGAAGATTGTCATGCGTTTGCGGGCGTGTTCAATGTGAGGCGGTTGGCGAGCCGATCTTGAGCGGCGTTTGCTATTGTCGCGATTGTCAGGACGGCGGCCGGCGGATCGAAGCTCTACCGAACGCCGCACGCGTCCGCGACCCAGATGGCGGCACGCCATATCTCACCTATCGCGACGACCGATTCCAGGTCTTGTCGGGCGAGAACCTCTTGGTGGTTACAGGCTCAGACCTCGATCCCGAACGCGAAGGGTCGTCGCGTCCTGCTGTAACTCAGGTATGTTTTTGAAGTTCGATCCAGGGTTTTGGGTTTCCACCTATCGATCCCGATATCAGGGCGATCTGACGCCCATCGAGATGAGGACCAAAACACAACATCGAAGGTCCGAGACCGAATTGCCGAGCGACGCCCCCAGCTATCGAGGATTTCCCCTAAGGCTTTTCGCGAGGTTGATCGCCGCGCGCGCTGCGATGCTCTCTGGTCGATGACCTGTTCTTGGGCATAGAAATAGCGAGACTCAGTCTCGGGTCACCCGCCCCGAGGCCGCTCAATGCCTCGATCGGCCTGATTCAAACTGACAGCCTGCTTTTATGTGCTCGCCCTTGCGCGCCGAGAATGTTCTCTATATGTTCTGTCTAGCGTCAGTTCTGAGCGGTCGCCAGGCGATGCTCGGGGCGACGCTGGGTAGAGGTTGCGAACATGGGTGCGGCTCAGGCATCGGCAGAGATAAAGGGCGCGCCGCGGATCGACGCCGCGGCCCTCGTTGAGGCCGATCGCCGGCGCGGACGCGGCGCGTTGTCGAAGCGCAGCGGCCGCTTCGAAAAGGAGACTCGCGAGGAAGCCGACGACGGTTGGGGCTCGCTGGAGAGCCTTGCGGCGCTCAAGACCAATTTTCACGTCGAGAAGCCGCGCACGATCATCACCAGGAATGATTCGCCGGACATTTCCTTCGATCGCTCGATCAATCCCTATCGCGGCTGCGAGCATGGCTGCGTCTATTGCTTCGCGCGGCCGACGCACGCCTATATGGGCTTTTCGCCCGGCCTCGATTTCGAGACCGAGATCTTCGTCAAGGACGGCGCGGCGCAGCTTCTCGAACGCGAATTGTCGGCGTCGCGCTACGTTCCCAAGACGATCGCCATCGGCACCAACACCGATCCCTATCAGCCCGCCGAGAAGAGCCATCGCGTGATGCGTTCGATCCTCGAAGTGCTGGCGCGCGCCAATCATCCGGTCGGCATCGTGACGAAGTCGGCGCTGGTGCTGCGCGACCTCGATCTGCTCGCGCCAATGGCGGCCAAGGGCCTGGCGAAGGTCGCGATCTCGGTGACGACGCTCGACCGCAAGCTCGCGCGGCTGATGGAGCCGCGCGCCGCAACGCCGGAACTGCGGCTCGAAACCATCGAAAAGCTCAGCGCCGCCGGCGTGCCGACGGCGGTGATGACGGCGCCGATCATTCCCGCCATCAATGACGACGAGATCGAGCGAATCTTGACGCGGGCGCACGCCGCCGGCGCTCGGGAAGCGGGCTATGTGATGCTGCGCCTGCCGCTTGAATTGCGCGATCTCTTCACCGAATGGCTGGCGACGCATTTTCCTGACAGGGCCCGCAGAGCCCTCGCGCTCGTGCGCTCGACGCGAGACGGCAAGCTTTACGATGCGTCCTTCGGAACCCGCATGAAAGGCGAGGGGCCCTACGCCTGGATGATCGGCCGGCGTTTTGAGCTCGCCGCCGCCCGGCTAGGATTCACGCAAAAAACAAGATTGCGAACGGATCTGTTCGAGCCGCCGCGCCGCGCGCCGCAGCAGCTCAGCCTCTTCTGAGCCCATCTCGGGCTGGTCTCCGGCAAGCTTATCGCGCCTGCGCGGCCGAGAATTCTCTGGACGCCGCCGCAAGCGCCGTCTTTCCGGTTGCCAGCCGCCCACCCTCGGCGCTTTATTCGCTGCGCGGTCCTGCGCTGACGCCACCGTCGCGCAGGACCCTTAGCGATCCGCCCGGGGGAGCGTTTGTGACGGCCAAGGGGCCCCATTTTCGGCTGGAAGCGCAGCTGCGCCGCAAAGGCGTCTGGCCGATCGCCGGCGTCGACGAGGTTGGACGCGGGCCGCTTGCGGGTCCGGTGGCGGCGGCGGCGGTGATTCTCGATCCCGAACGACGGCCGCGGGGTCTCGATGATTCTAAGGCGCTGAACCAGGCGCAGCGCGAAGAAGCGTTTGAGCGCATCATGGCCAGCGCGCTCGCGGTGAGCGTCGCCTTCGTCGCCCCCGCCGAAATCGACCGCATCAATATCCGCCAGGCGACGCTCGCGGCGATGGCGAGGGCCGTCGCCGGCCTTTCCCAGACGCCGGCCTATCTTCTCATCGACGGCAACGACCGGCCGCCGGTCAACTGCCCCTGCCAGCTGATCATCAAGGGCGACGCGACCGCGCTGTCTATCGCCGCAGCCTCGATCGTCGCCAAGGTCGCGCGCGACGCCATGATGCGCCGCCTCGCCGTCCACTATCCCCACTATGGGTTTGAGACCAATGTCGGCTACGCCGTGCAGCGTCACCTTGACGCGCTGGCGCTGCACGGCGCGAGCCCGGCGCACCGCGTCAGCTTCGCGCCCGTGCGCGAGGCGTGAGGGCTTCGTCAACTATTCGCTAACCTTTTTATTTCTTTAAGACTTGCGTTCGAAAAAGAGACGCCGGCGTTTTGCCAATCTAAACGCCCCCTTTACCTCCCTCCTTCACTATCTCGCATGTTGGTTGCGTTGATGGTGTTCAGTTCATGCGTAGCGCGCGCGTCGGGGCGGCTCGCCTCAAAGCCCGAAATCAGGTCACGCGTATCGGGCGCACAAATGAAGGGCCGCTCCGCGCGACGGCGCGCAACGAAATCCTTTGCGGCGACTGCGTCGCATCGATGGAGCGACTGGAGCAGGAGAGCGTCGACCTCGTCTTCGCCGATCCGCCCTATAATCTGCAGCTCGCCAATCGTCTGCATCGCCCGGATCAAAGTCTCGTCGATGCGGTCGATAATGATTGGGACAAATTCGCAAATTTCGCCGCCTATGACGCCTTCACGCGCGACTGGCTCGCGCAGGCGCGCCGGGTGATGAAGCCGTCGGCGACGATTTTCGTGATCGGCTCCTACCACAATATTTTTCGCGTCGGCGCGATCATGCAGGATCTGGGCTTCTGGATCCTGAATGACATCGTCTGGCGCAAAAATAATCCGATGCCGAACTTTCGTGGCCGGCGCTTCACCAACGCCCATGAGACGATGATCTGGGCGGCGCGCGACCAAAGCGCCAAAAACTACACGTTCAATTACGAGGCGCTGAAGGCGGCGAACGAGGATTGCCAGGTTCGCTCCGACTGGCTGCTGCCGATTTGCGGCGGGACAGAGCGTCTCAAGGATGGAGCCGGCCGCAAGACCCACCCGACGCAAAAGCCGGAAGCGCTGCTCGCGCGCGTCATTCTCGCCGCCTCGAGCCCCGGCGATCTGGTGCTCGACCCCTTCTTTGGCACGGGAACGACCGGCGCCGTCGCCAAGCGCCTCGGGCGCGACTGGCTCGGCATCGAGCGCGACGGCGACTACAGAGCCGCGGCGCGGGAGCGGATCGCGGCGATCGAACCCTTGCCGCATGAAACGCTCGCGACGGCCCCGTCTAAGCGCACGGAGCCGCGCATCGCCTTCGCGAGTCTCGTCGAAGCGGGGCTCATCGCGCCCGGCGCGACGCTCTGGGACGCGAAGCGGCGCCATCGCGCGGTGGTGCGCGCCGACGGCGCGCTGTCGCTCTCCGGCTTCGTCGGCTCGATCCACAAGACCGGGGCGCTGGCGCAGGGCCTGCCGGCCTGCAACGGCTGGACCTTCTGGCATTATGAAGAAAAGGGCGCACTCGCGCCGATCGACGATCTGCGGGCCGAGGCGCGTGAACGTCTCAAAGTAGCGGCGGAATAATCAATATCCGTCATTGCGAGGAGCGGAGCGAAGCGAAGCAATCCAGAGCCGTGGGCGCGACTCTGGATTGCTTCGCTTCGCTCGCAATGACGGCCTTACGCCAGCCATCCCGCGTAGAACCCCACAAGCAGCACGATTCCGATGAAGGCGCGATAGAAGACGAAGGGCCAAGCGGAGAAGCGTTCGAGAATCCGCAGCAAGCCCCAGATCGCGACAAAGGCGGAGATCGACGCGACGAAAAGCCCGAGCGTCAGCACCGCCCAGCCGTGAAAATCGAGCTGCGCCTTATGCAGCTCCCACAGCTCCTTGAGGCCCGCAAGGGCGATCGCCGGCAGGCCGAGCAGGAAGGAAAAGCGCGCCGCTTCCTCGCGCTTAAGGTCGAGGAATAGCGCCGCCGTCAGAGTCGAGCCCGAGCGCGAGACGCCCGGAATGAGCGCGCCGACCTGCGCGAAGCCGACGATCATCGCGTCCTTCAGGCTGACATGTTCGAGCGTGCGCTTATGATTGCAATAGAGTTCGGCGATGGCGAGCAGCGCCGCCATCACGATCGAGGAAATGCCGATCACCGGCAGCGTGCGCAATGGCGAGCCGCAGGTGTTGAGCGTATGCGACAGCGCGAGGCCGGCGATGCCGATCGGCACGGTCGCGAGCGCGATCCAGACGACGAAGCGAAAGGTCCAGGCGTTGAAATCGCGCCGCACCAGCGCCCGCACGGACCCCTCGGCAAGCGCGCGGATGTCGCTCCAGAAATAGCTGACGACGGCGGCGAGCGCCGCGAGCTGCATCGCCGCGGAGAAAGCGGAGCCAGGGTCCTTCCAGCCGAGCAGCGCCGGCACGATGCGCATATGCGCGGTCGAGGAGATCGGCAGAAGCTCGGTGATGCCCTGCACCACGCCAAGAACGGCGACTTTCATATAACCGAGATCGACAAAACCGGTGTCGAGCCCATTCGTGCAAGCGGTCGCCATAGAGGCCCTCGTCTCGTTTGTCGGCCCCGCGACGAATCACGAAGGCGTCAAGCGACTCCGACTTCTGGCAAACAAGCTGGCCACGATCAAGGCGACGCGCAGGACCGCGGGATTCGGCTCGGCCGGCCATGCTCTTCTCCATTTCATCAAGCGCTCTGGGGGTTTGCCCCCGGGCATCGCGCGTCGTCCCTGCCCAAATCCGCGAGGGCTGGCTCGGCGTCCGTTTAGCCTTGTGCGAGAGCGGACCCTGACTGTGGCTGAGGCGCCACACTCGGCTCCGAAAGAACTTCCGACTGGCAAAAGCCGTAGTCTCGGTAAGCCGCGATATGTGAATGTTTATTCATCCTACCGATCGGCAATATCGGACCAGGGCGGCCGCATGGGAAATCTTTTTCCTGGAAGGTGGATTTTTTATGCGGCCGCACTCGTCGCTGCGGCAATAAGCGCTCCGGCATACGGTCAGAGCCTGGGTTCGTTGACGCTGCCCCCTGGTCAAATCGTTACCGGTCCGATCGCCTATGGCCAGTCGCTTTGGAACAAAGATTGCCCGCCAGGTCAGACGGTGACGAAATGTCAGGGCCAGGTTTACCCGTCGATTACGAACGGGCACGACGCCGACACTTACCTGTTGCCTTATACTTGGCCATCGACGACGACGCCGCCTTTCGTCAATTCAACGCTTGCCGCCGTGGCGGTGGTATGGACCTCAACGCCAACTCAATATGTGCGCTTTTACGACGCTACGAGCAGTCCGGCAGGGAGCTGGGTTGTGCCGTCCAACCAAGTGCGGGGGTTGACCGCGGAGCAAATCAAAGACGTTTTGGCTCTGCCCACCACTCCGACAATGCAGACCATCGCATTGCTGCCCGCCCACACTTGTATGATCCTCGGGCAAGCGGGTCCCATTACGAACTCGCAACAAGTTCAACCACTCGGCTTCTGGGGAAATGGCGGCGCAATTCAAGGCTACTTAATTGGACAAAGCCCAAGCGGATGTGGGCCGGGTTCCGATCCAAGGTTTTTAGACCGAGACATTTTCGTCAATCGGCAATCCATCGGACTTTTCGCGCTGGCTTATGGTCCTCGTGCGGGAGGCGGCAATCCTGGGGCGGTCGCCTTCGCCCTCGACCACGCGATTTTTCCCGCGCAGTTCACCGATATGGATGGCGTTTATAACTCGCTCGATCTCCTCAACTACGGCGATTCGGGCGCCTTGCGTTATGCCTTGAGGCAGCTGGACGGTGAGGTTTACGCTAACGTCGCGTCGGTTGTGATTGGGGCCGGACGCATGTTTGCTCAGGTTGTGCGAGATCAAACGCATTTGGCGCGCGTCCCAACGGTTCCGCGCTTACCAAATGGTTGGCGGCCCTGGATCAGCGGGTTTGGAGGAGCGGCCTCGCTCTACGGAAGCCAAGATTTTGAAGGATTGCGCTTCTCCGGCGGGGGAGCGGCGGTCGGAGCGGATTACCTTTTCAGTCCGGCGCTTCTCTTTGGTCTGAGCGCAGCCTACTCACGTAGCGCATTTGCTGTGAGTGGTGTTTCCGGCTCGGGAAATCTTGATAGCTATTCCATAGGATCTTATGCGGGATATGCCTCAGGCAATGTCTATATCGACGCGGCTGTGGGATACTCCTACAACCAAACAGGAGTTGGCCGCAGCATTGCTTTCCCTGGGCTCGCGCGAGCGGCGTCCGCGAGCTTTAACAACGATTCTCTGCTTTCCACGGCGGAAGTCGGCTATAATTTTCAGTTGAGCGATAGGCTGAGAGCCACGCCTTTTGCTTCATTCCAAAGCATCGTGGTTTTCGCGAGACGTTTTTCGGAGCAGGGAGCTGGGGCGGTCAGCCTTAATGTCGGTGGGCGAACGGCTGCTACGGCAATGAGCGCTTTGGGCGCGGAGCTATCCTATGACCTGCCGCTAGGCTGGAGCGCTCCCTTGACTCTCTCTGGGCGAGCCGGTTGGGCGCATGATTTCGCTGATGTGAACCGGAAGGTCATGCAAAATTTCCAGGGCGCGCTGCGTACCAATTTTTGGGTTGAGGGCGCGCGCTGGCCGCGTAATGCCGCGGCAGTTGGGGCCAAGCTATCCCTCCCTGTGGCTCAAGCCGATCTCTTTATTCGTTGCGATGGCCTGTTTTCGAATAATGCGGACATCTTTAGCGCGACAGGCGGCGTGGCGGTAAGATTTTGAAGGCGCTTACGCCTTAAGGCCCTCTTCCGCGCCAAAATCAGCGAAACAGCGTGGCGGTTTTGAGCAGGGTGATCCAGACCCCCCAGGCGAGGGGGACGCCGACGGCGGCCCAGGCGAAAACCAGCAGCAGCGATCCGCCCTTTGAGCCGGGCGGCGCGCGCGCGGCGGCCGGCGGATCGGCGTCGGGCGCAGCGGGGTCCAACCCTTCTTCGACAAAATCCTCGAAGTCGGCGTGGACGTCGTCGTCGTCCTTGACGACCTCGGCGACCGTGATGTGCTTTTGCGCCGCGACCTCTTCATCGCTCATGTAATATTTCTCGGCGCAGGGCCGCACCAGCAGATTGCAGACGAGACCGCAGAGCAGCAGGCCTGCGAGCACATACATGGTCTGATTATAGGCGGCCTCGCGCGGCGCGCCGACGCTCAGCTGATATTCGCGAATGTAATTGACGAGCACCGGCCCGAGCACGCCCGCCGTCGACCAGGCGGTCAGAAGCCGGCCGTGGATGGCGCCGACATGATGCGTGCCGAAGATGTCGGCGAGATAGGCGGGGATCGTCGCGAAGCCGCCGCCATACATGGTGATGATGACTGCAAAGAGCAGAACGAAGAGGCCGACGATCGCCCCGCTCGCGGCGAAGGGGATCGCCGAATACAGCGCGATGCCGACGATGAAAAAGATCGCGTAAGTGATCTTGCGGCCAAACTTATCGGACGCCGAGGCCCAGCCGATGCGTCCGCCGATGTTGCACAGGCTCAAGAGGCCGGTGAAGCCCGCCGCGATCGCCGCGATCTGCTTTTTCTGATCGGCATTGAGCTGATCGAACCCCAAGTCCAGGCCGATCAGTCTGCCGCCGAAGACTTCCTGCAGCATTGGCGAGGCCATGCCGAGAACGCCGATGCCGGCCGACACGTTGAGACAGAGCACGGCCCAGAGCAGCCAGAATTGCGGCGTCTTCCATGCGACGTCGAGATGCACGTGACGATGCGTCACCATGGCGTTCTTGGCCGCCGCGGGCGGCGTGAATCCTTCCGGCGCCCAACCTTCGGACGGCACCCGGTAGCTGAGCGCGCCGGCGACCATGAAGGCGAAATAGATCGCTGCCAGCGTCACGAAGGTCTGCCAGACGCCCGGCGAAGCCGGCGTGGCGTAGAAGCTCATCAACCGGTCGGCGAGCGGCGCGCCGATCATGGCGCCGCCGCCAAATCCCATGATGGCGAGACCCGTCGCCAGGCCGCGCCGGTCGGGAAACCATTTGATGAGCGTCGAGACGGGCGAGATATATCCAAGCCCCAGGCCGATGCCGCCGATCACGCCGGAGCCGATCCAGAGCATCCAGATCTGATGGAGATAGACGCCGAGCGCCGAGATGAGCAGGCCGCCGCACCAGCAGCAGGCCGCCGCGAGACCGGCCTTGCGGGGTCCGGCCGTTTCGAGCCAATGGCCGAAGACCGCCGCCGAGGAGCCCAGAAAGACGAAAAACAGCGTGAACGTCCAGCCAAGCCAGCTGATCTTCCAGTCGCAGTCGGTGGCGACGAGCGTCGCGAAAAGACCGAGCGTTTCTGCGCATTCCTTCGGCTGCGCGCCGCCAATGATCCGCGACAGCGGCAGCCAGAAGACGGAAAAGCCATAGGCCATGCCGATGCACAGATGAATGGCGAGCGCCGCCGGCGGCACGAGCCAGCGATTGAATGTCGGCAATGCGACGGTTCGCTCGCGGCTGAAAAAATCGGGTCGGGCGATGGCGTCGGCGGCGGACATGAACGCTCCTGCGGCGATGTTGCGGCGCGATATTGCGCAAGCGCTGTGCGCGGCACAAGTCCGGGCTGCCCAAAGCAATCCTCATCCTGAGGAGCCGCCAAAGGCGGCGTCTCGAAGGACGAGGATTGCGCTGCCAGGAGGCCGTGATTTCTGGAGACGGTCCCTCGTCCTTCGAGACGCGCGCTCCGCACGCTCCTCAGGATGAGGGACCTTCCATTGGCGCCTTAAACCGCCGCCTTCTCGATGATGTGGGCAAGGTCGGTCATAATGGCGTTGAGGTCGTAGTTCTTCGGCGTGTAGACCGCCGCGACGCCCGCTTCGCGCAGAAGCTTCTCGTCGGCCGGCGGGATGATGCCGCCGACGACGAGCGGCGCATCGACGCCCTCCTGCTTCATCAGCTTGATCACCTCATGGGCGAGCGTCACATGCGAGCCGGAGAGAATGGAGAGGCCGATGCAATGCGCGCCTTCCTTCTTCGCCGCCTCGACAAGTTCAGCCGGCGTCGAGCGAATTCCGGCGTAGATCACATCGAAGCCGGCGTCGCGGGCGCGCACCGCGATCTGTTCGGCGCCGTTGGAATGGCCATCGAGGCCCGGCTTGCCGACCAAAAACTTCGCCCGCTTGCCGAGCTTTTGCGAGACGCGTTCGACTTCGCCGCGCACGGCGTCGAGCGCGCCGCCGACCTGACGCGCCGTCGAAGAAACGCCCGTCGGCGCGCGGTATTCCCCAAATACGCCGCGTAGGACATTGCCCCATTCGCCGGTGGTGACGCCCGCCCTCGCCGCGGCGATGGACGGTTCGACCATGTTGCGGCCTTCCTTGGCGGCGCGCGCCAGTTCCTCAATCGCGGCCTGCGCGGCTTTCTGATCGCGGGCTTCGCGCCATGCCTTCAGCCGCGAAATCTGCTCGGCTTCGACATGTTCCGGCACGACCATGATCTGGTCGTCGCCCGAGGCGAGCGGCGACGGCTCGCCGCCGGTGAATTTGTTGACGCCGACGACGATCTGCTCGCCGGCTTCGATCGACTCGAGACGCGCGGTGTTGGCCTCGACGAGCTTGCCCTTCATATAGCCGATCTCGACCGCCGCGGCCGCGCCGCCGAGGTCCTCAATCTTCTTGAGTTCGGCCATCGCCTCGGCCTTCAGTTCGGCGACCTTGCGGGCGATCTCGGGATTGCCGTCAAAAATATCGCCATATTCGAGCAGATCCGTCTCATAGGCCATGATCTGCTGCATGCGCAGCGACCATTGCTGGTCGAAGGGCCGCGGCAGGCCGAGCGCCTCGTTCCAGGCCGGAAGCTGCACGGCGCGGGCGCGGGCGTTCTTGGAGAGAACCACGGCGAGCATCTCGATCAGGATACGATAGACGTTGTTCTCCGGCTGCTGCTCGGTCAGGCCCAGCGAATTGACCTGCACGCCGTAGCGGAAGCGGCGAAGCTTCTCGTCCTTCACGCCATAGCGCTCGCGCGTGATCTCCTCCCAAAGCTCCGCGAAGGCGCGCATTTTGCACAGTTCGGTGACGAAGCGCATGCCGGCGTTGACGAAGAAGGAGATGCGGCCGACGACCTGGGCGAAGTCTTCCTCAGGCATTCCCGCGGCTTTCACGCCGTCAAGAATGGCGACGGCGGTCGCGAGCGCGTAGGCGAGCTCCTGCGACGGCGTCGCGCCGGCCTCCTGCAGATGGTAGGAGCAGACGTTCATCGGATTGAACTTGGGGCATTCCTTCGTGGTGAAGAGAATGAGGTCCTGCGTGAGGCGCAGCGACTGCGTCGGCGGGAAGACATAGGAGCCGCGCGACAGATATTCCTTGATGATGTCGTTTTGCGTCGTGCCCTGCAGTTTTCCACGCGGCGCGCCTTGCTCCTCGGCGGCGGCGATATAGAGCGCCATCAGCCACACGGCGGTGGCGTTGATGGTCATCGACGTGTTCATCTCGGCGATCGGAATGCCGTCGAAGAGCGTGCGCATATCGCCCAGATGCGAGACCGGCACGCCCACCTTGCCGACCTCGCCGCGCGAGAGGATGTGGTCGCTGTCGTAGCCGGTTTGCGTCGGCAGATCGAAGGCGATGGAGAGACCCGTCTGGCCCTTGGCGAGATTGGAGCGATAAAGCTTGTTGGACTCGCTGGCGGTGGAATGGCCGGCGTAGGTGCGAAACATCCAGGGTTTGTCGCGGCGCGGGGCGGACATGTCGTTCATATAGCCTCTCCTCCGCCGTTGCGCTTAGCATGGGGTGGGCGCAGGCGGAAGACGGACGGACGCCCGGCCGCAGCGTGGCGGCGTTGACTGCGCCGCCCCCGGCCACAAACCCGGCTTTGGACTTCGCGACCTATCCCGAGGCGGGGCGCGGCGCGATTTCGTTCAGCGACTGCACGCGCCTGGCCTGCGGACCCTCCCGGCCTTGGCCTTCCAGAAACTCCACCCGCTCGCCGATTTCGAGCGCGTCAAAGCCGGGTTCGGCCACGCTGTTGCGGTGAAAATAGATCTCGCGTCCGTCCTCGCTTTCGAGGAAGCCGAAGCCGTCGGCGCGAAAGACGCTTTTCACCACGGCCGTCGGCGCCGTCTCGTGATGCTTGACCTTGCCGCGTATCTGGCGCGACTGATCGCGTAATTGCCGCCGCGCGCGCCTGAAGGCGTCGTTGAGCGCGAACTCGGCGTCCATGAAGCGCTCGTCGGCGTCGGGCGTGCGCTCTACTGACACTTCCCGACCGTCGGGGAGCGCGATGTAGATCGTGAAATGATGCTGGCCGCCGGTCCGATGATGGCCGCTCGGCCCCTTGGCGACGACGCGGCAGGCGGTCATTCGCCCATAAACCTTCTCCAGCTGAGCCAGCTTGGCGACGATCTTGGCGCCCAACTCCGGGCGCGGCTCCATGTCGATGAAATCGATCTCGGGCGCGGTTTCCATCGGGTCTCTTTCTGCCCCCAAGCGCAGATAAATAATGCGCCGGCGCTGAAAGGCTTCCTACAGCTATAGAGAAACACTTGCCGATCCATAGGAATTTCGCGCTATGAAGCGCGTCGTCGCCCTATTATAAGCTCCGCCGGAACTTTATCGGCGCAAGATTCAAAGCCGGAGGGAGCGAAACCTTGAGTGAGAAGAAAGACCTCTATGAGATGGGCGAGATTCCGCCGCTCGGGCATGTTCCCAAGAACATGTACGCCTGGGCGATCCGCAAGGAGCGGCATGGGCCGCCGGAAACCGCCATGCAGCTCGAGGTCTTGCCGACCTGGGAGCTCGACAGCCACGACGTGCTGGTGCTCGTGATGGCGGCGGGCGTCAATTACAATGGCGTCTGGGCCTCGCTGGGCGAACCCATCTCCGTGCTCGATGCGCACAAAAATCCCTTTCACATCGCCGGCTCCGACGCTTCCGGCATCGTCTGGGCGGTCGGCTCCAAGGTGAAGCGCTGGAAAGTCGGCGACGAGGTGGTCGTCCACTGCAATCAGGACGACGGGGACGACGAGGAGTGCAACGGCGGCGACCCGATGTTCTCGCCCTCGCAGCGCATCTGGGGCTATGAGACGCCGGACGGCTCCTTCGCCCAGTTTTGCCGCGTCCAGGACCGCCAGCTGATGGAGCGCCCGAAGCACCTCTCCTGGGAAGAGGCAGCTTGCTACACCTTAACGCTCGCGACCGCCTATCGCATGCTCTTTGGCCACGCGCCGCACCAGTTGAAGCCGGGCGACAATGTGCTGGTGTGGGGCGCCTCCGGCGGGCTCGGCGTGTTCTCCGTGCAGCTCTGCGCCGCCTCGGGCGCCAACGCCATCGGCGTCATCTCGGATGAGAGCAAGCGCGACTACGTGCTCTCGCTTGGCGCCAAGGGCGTCATCAACCGCAAGGACTTCAAGTGCTGGGGGCAGTTGCCGAAGGTCAACACGCCCGAATATGTCGAGTGGACCAAGAACGCCCGCGCCTTCGGCAAGGCGATCTGGGACATCACCGGCAAAAAGGACGTCGACATCGTCTTCGAACATCCCGGCGAAGCGACCTTCCCGGTCTCCTGCCTCGTGGTGAAGCGCGGCGGCATGGTGGTGTTCTGCGCCGGCACCACCGGCTTCAACCTCACCTTTGACGCCCGCTATGTGTGGATGCGCCAGAAGCGCATCCAGGGTTCGCATTTCGCGCATCTGAAGCAGGCGTCCGCCGCCAATCGCTTCGTGCTGGACCGACGCGTCGACCCCTGCATGTCGGAAGTGTTCGCCTGGGAGAAAATCCCGGTAGCGCACACGAAAATGTGGAAGAACGAGCATGCGCCCGGCAATATGGCGGTGCTGGTGATGTCGCCGAAACCCGGCTTGCGCACGGTCGAGGATGTGACGGACGCCTATAAGCAGAAGTAGCGCCGCCGTTCGCTTGACCGTCGGCGCGTTAGAAGGCAGTCTTGCGTGAACATCAAAGCCGGCGCGGGCCACGCGCGCCGGCGGCGAGCCGTAAGGCGGATGCGGCCATGCTCGAAGCGCGTAATCTCACCAAGCGTTATGACGGTGCCGACGCGCCGGCGCTCGACAGTCTCAATCTGACCGTGCCGGCGGGCGAGGTGTTTTGCCTGCTCGGCCCGAACGGCGCCGGCAAAACGACAACCGTCAATCTCTTCCTGAATTTTATCCAGCCGACCGCAGGCCAGGCGCTCGTCTGCGGGATCGACGCCGCGGTTGATCCCTCCGCAGCGCGCGCGCGTCTCGCCTATATCCCCGAACAGGTGATGCTCTATGGCGCGCTCACCGGTCTCGAGAATCTGCAATATTTTACCGAAATCTCCGGGGCCGAGGCGCCGCGCGAGACGCTGCTCTCGCTGCTCGCCGCCGCCGGCTTGCCGCGCGACGCCTTCGAACGTCCCGTGAGCTTCTATTCCAAGGGCATGCGCCAGAAGGTCGGCGTCGCCATCGCCCTCGCAAGGCGCGCGCAGGCGCTGGTGCTTGATGAGCCGACCTCCGGACTTGATCCTCTCGCGGCCAATGAGTTCGCCGCGCTCATCGAGCGGCTGCGCAAGGAGGGCATGGCGGTGCTGATGGTCACGCACGACCTCTTCCTCGCCAAGCAATGCGGCACGAAGATCGGCATCATGGCGCAGGGGCGTCTCGCTTCCGTCTTCGGCGCCGACGACGTCGATCATCTGGGGCTGGAGCGCGCCTATCTCGATCTCTTCGCGAGCGCGGCGGCGTGAGCGATCTCGCTCTCGCCCCGCTCGCCACGACTGCGCCGGCGAAGAGCCGCTGGCGCGTCGTGCGCGCGGTCGCCGCCAAGGAATGGCTGGAGCTTTTCCGCGACCGGCGCCTCGTCTGGCTCTGCGCCTTCATTATGGCGCTGATGCTCGCCGCGCTCGCCTTTGGCTATGTCGAGAACGACCGTGTTCTGCGCGAGCGCGACGCGGCGGCGCAAGCCGATCGCGAGCTTTGGGTGGGACAGAGCGCCAAGAATCCGCACGCCGCCGCGCATTTCGGCCAATACGCGTTCAAGCCGTTGAGCCCGCTGGCGCTCGCCGATCCCGGCGTCGACGCCTATGTCGGCTCGGCCGTGTGGCTCGAGGCGCATAAGCAGAACGAGACCCAGTTCAAACAGGCGCGCGACGGCGGCGTCGGCGCGCGGCTCGGCTCGCTATCGCTCGCCTTCATCCTGCAGACGATCGCGCCGCTCATCGTCATCCTGATGGGCTTCGCAAGCTTCTCGGGCGAGCGCGAAAGCGGCACGCTGAAACAGTTGCTCAGCGTCGGCGCCAGGCCGCGCGACATTCTCGCCGGCAAGGCGATGGCGCTGATCGGCGCGATTTTCGCGCTGCTCGCGCCGGCCTTCATCGGCGCGGCGCTCGCTCTTGTTCTTTTCGTCGATCGCGAACGTCTGTCGCTCGTCGATCAATTAATTCGTCTCGGCGCGCTTGGCGCCGCCTATGCGGCCTATCTCGCGGGCTTCGCCTTTCTGGCGCTCGGGGTTTCGGCGCTCGCCAGAAGCTCACGCGCCGCGCTCGTCACGCTGCTCGCCTTCTGGCTCGCCAATTCCTTTCTCGCGCCGCGCCTCGCCACGGACGCCGCGCGCGCCTTCGCGCCGACGCCGACATGGCAAGACTTTCGGGCCGGCGTCGCGCAGGACAAGGCGAAGACATTCGGTCACGACGACAGCCATCCCGCCTTCGTCGCCTTCCGCGACGAGACGCTGAAAAAATACGGCGTCTCGCGGATCGCGGATCTGCCGGTCAGCTTCCGCGGGCTGGCGCTGCGCAAGGACGACGAGGCCGGCTATGCGATCTTCGATCGCCACTTCGGCGCGCTGCAGTCGGCCTTCGACCGCCAGGACGCGCTGCGCGCCGCGCCCGGTTTCTTGTTTCCGCTGCTGGCGCTGCGGCCGATCTCGATGGCCTTCGCCGGCGTCGACAGCCGCAGCCAGTTCGATTTCGCCACGGCGGCCGAGGCGCATCGGCGCGACATTCAAAATCAGGTCAGCGACAACCTCATCCATTTCGCCCACGACAATGCTTACGTCGCCGGCCCGGAGCTGTGGCGAAAGATCGCCTCCTTCGCCTATCAGGCGCCCGGCGCGGTCTTCGCCCTGGGCTACAGCGCCCTCCCGATGATCGGCCTATTGGCCTGGCTCGCGCTCGCTTGCGCTTTCGCGCTCTTCGCGGCGCGGCGTCTGCGGCCGGTATGAGCGCGCCCATGTCTTCCGCTTTCCTCGCGGGCGTGCGGTTCGAGGCGCGCATGATGCGCCGTGACGGCGCGATCTGGTTCGCGCTGCTGGCTTTGGCGGGCGTGACGCTTTTTGCGCTGGCCATGGGGGCGTCGCGCGTCGCGGCGCAACAGGCGGCGATCGCGGGCGCTCGCGCCGACGAGACGCAGCGGCTGTCGAACCTCGAGAAGACGCTGGCGCAATTGCAGCAGGGCGAGACGCAGGGAAAGCCCACGCCGGAGCCGCCGCCCTATCGAGATCCGCGCAACGCGGCCTTCATGGGCGGCGGGCCTGCCGCGGCGGTCGCCGCGCTCGCCCCGGCGCCCTTGGCGCTTGCCGCTACCGGACAGAGCGATCTTCTGCCGCCCGCCGTCCGGGTGACGACGGGCTCGAAAGACAGTTTCCTCTTCGCCGACGAAATCGACAATCCCGCCAATCTGATGTCGGGCGCGACCGATCTCGCCTTCGTCGTCGTCTTCGTCTATCCGCTCGTCATTCTGGCGATGGCCTTCAATCTGCTCGCCGGCGAGCGCGAGCAGGGGACTTTGGCGATGACGCTGGCCTCGGCGCGCCGGCCCAGCGCCGCGCTCGCCGGAAAGCTGACGGCGCGCGTCGCCGCGCCGATCGCCGTGACGCTGCTGGCGGTGGCGGCGGGCGTCTGGATGTTCGCGGGATGGGAGAGACTTGCCTCGCCCGGCTTCGCCGCTCTCGCCGTCGCGGTTCTGCTCTATGGGCTGTTCTGGGCGGCGCTGGCGGCCGCGGTCGACGGGCTGGGCCGAAGCTCGGCCTTCAACGCGCTGACGCTGATTGGCGCCTGGGTGGCGATCACCATGATCTTGCCCGCCGCGATCAACAGCCTTGCCGCCTTCGCCTATCCCGCGCCCTCTCGCATCGACATGGTGCTCGCGGCGCGGGCGGCCTCGATCGACGCCGATCGCGCCCGCGACGCCTCGCTCGCGCGCTACGCCCAGGAACATGGCGACGCGGAAAAGCCAGCCGGCGGTCCGCAGGAGATGACGCTGCGGCGTCTGGCGACGCAGGAGGCGGCCTTCCAACGCGTCGAAGCGATCGTCGCCGAGCATGACGCGCAGCTTGCGCGCCAGCGCGACATGGCGGAGAGGCTCGGCTACATTTCTCCCGCCTATCTGACCTATCAGGCGATGGCCGACATCGCCGGCTCGGGGGAAACGCGCTACCGCGCCTTTCTCGACCGCGTTCGCGAATTCCATGTCGACTGGCGGGAGTTCTTTCTCTCCCGCGCCAGGGCGGGCGCGTCGCTGACGGCGCAGGATTACGCGGCCATGCCGAAATTCACGCAGGCCGACGAAGAGCTGATGGCGCGCCCCCCGGCGGGACTCGCCGGCCCGCTCATCGGCGTCGCGCTACCGATGCTGATTCTCGCTATTTTTGCTTGGCGCGGCTTCCGCCGTTGCGGGATTTGACCGGCGCTGCCGAGTTCTTTTTCTGCGGCGATTTCGTTGACGCTGGTTCGACCTCGTCGTTGAGATGAAATCCTGTCGCCCGGTCAGGAGCCTCTATGTTTCACGATCCGGATTTCACGCCCTTTGCGCCCAATGAGCGGCCGTCTTGGCGCTCCGCCAAGCGCAATTTTCTCGAAAACTGGCCGCCTGCCGCCTATCGCGAACACTATTTCACGCTCGAGGGCGTCTGGCCGTTTGTCGGGCGCACGCATTATCTCGCCGATCCCGAACTGATCGAAGACATGCTGATCACGCGCGCGGACAGTTTTACGCGCGACTTCATCACGGTCGGCGCGCTGTCGTCCGTCATCAACCGCGATGCGCTGTTCTTTGTTGAAGGCGCGGACTGGAAATGGCAGCGGCGCGCCTTGGCGCCCGCCTTCCGTCATGAAAATCTTCTGGCGCTTACGCCGACATTCGTCGATTGCGCCAAAGCCCAGGCGGACGCCTGGCGCGCCTCGCCTCAGGCCGCGCCAATCGACGTGACGAACGCCATGTCGAACGTCACTTTTGCGGTCATCGAGAACGCCGTCCTGGGCGTCACCGGCGCCTTCGATCGCGGAAAGTTTGTCGCCGCCTTGCAAGAGAGTTTCGCCGCCATCTCCTGGTCGCGGATCTTCACCCTGTTTCGGCTGCCGACATGGCTGCCGTTTCCGGGGGCATCGAAAATCAATCGCGACATGCGCTACCTCTATGACGAGACCGCGCGCCTCCTGGCGTCGCGGCGCGCGTCGGGCGGGCAAACGCAGGCGATTATCGATCGGCTGCTCCCCGAAAGCGGCCGGTCGATGACTGACGCCGAACTCATCGCCAATCTCTACGGCTTTCTGGTCGCGGGGCATGAAACATCGGCCGTCGCGCTCGGGTGGAGCCTGTGGCTGCTGGCCAAGGATCAGGCGTCGCAGGAACGCCTGCGCGACGAAGCGCGCGCGATCGCCGGCGACGCCGACATCAGCGCCGACACGATCGAAAAACTGCAATTTACAAAGCAAGTGATACAGGAATCGATGCGTCTCTTTCCGCCGGCCGCCGCGATCGGACGACAGCCGCGCGAAGACATGACGCTCGGGCCGCATAAAATCTCGAAGAACGAACCGGTCTATGCGGCGCTCTGGGCGCTGCATCGTCACGAGAAACTCTGGGACGCGCCGAACGCTTTCGACCCCGACCGCTTCGCGCCGGAAAAAGCCAAGGCGCGCCATCGCTGCGCTTACATGCCGTTCGGCGCCGGCCCGCGCATCTGCATCGGCATGGGGTTCGCGATGCTGGAGATGATCGCGATCCTTGCGACGCTCGTTCGGGAATTTCGCTTCACGCCAGTCCCTGGCCACCATCTCGAACTCGCGCCCGATTTCACGACTCGGCCCAAAGGCGGCCTGCCGCTGATCGTCGAAAAAATCTGATTGCCCGCGCCTATCGGGCGCAAGTAGGGCTCCTAATCCAGGCTAACGACGCGTCATCCACCGCGTCATGGCCGCGCTTGTCGCGGCCATCCACGCTACGCCACGATGCAAATCTGAGAACATTAGACGAACATATCGTCTCCGCGCGATGCGTTTCGCGATCGTCTGGCGTGGATGCCCGCGACAAGCGCGGGCATGACGGTGGAAAGTGAGCTGAAATTAACCCGAGTTCGAAGCCCTGCGGGCGCGGGCAGACCGGTTGCGTCTCCGGCCAAATGGCGGCATGTAAGGCGCAAATTCGCCCAGCGCCTACGCGCGCTTTGACTTCCGGAAAGTAAAGAATGACCGCAGCCGTCGCGACGAAACTTGAAGCCGCCGATTGGACGAGTGACGCGAAAGAGGCGCTCGCCGCCGTCGAGGCGCTTTACAAGGATGCGCTCGCGAGCGTGCGCGCCCGCGTCACCAGGGACGGCAAGCTTTCCAGCGAACTGATCGAGGCCGACCAGCACGCCGCCCACGGGCTCGCCTGGCTCGCGACCTATGTGCAGGGGCTGCGCGAACTCGTCGACTACGCCGAGCGCCTCTCCGCTGAGGGCGCTTATGGCGAGACCGAAGAGCTTTTGAACCAGATCGGCTTCGCCGAATTCCTCGCGCAAGTTTACGGCGGCATTCCGATGAGCCAGGGCGAGATCGTCCGGCTCAGCGATTTCGGGCTCACGGGCCAGCAGATCGCCGCGCGCCGCCCCGCCTGCGTCGACCGGCTGATCCTTTCCGGCAACACGCCCGCGAACCGCGCGCGCCTCGCCGAACTCATCGACCATCACGCGGCGGCGGAGACCATCGGCGCGTCGGGCCTCGACGACACGCTCGAGGCCATCCGTAGCGAGATGCGCAAATTCGCTTCCGCCAATGTCACGCCCTATGCGCATGACTGGCACTCGAAAAATGACTACATCCCGCTCGACGTCATCTCCGGCCTCGCCGAACTCGGCGTCTTCGGCCTGACGATTCCGGAGGAATATGGCGGCTCGGGCATGGGCAAGATCGCCATGTGCGTCGTCTCCGAGGAATTGTCGCGCGCCTATATCGGCGTCGGCTCGCTCGGCACGCGTTCGGAAATTGCGGCCGAACTGATCCTGGTCGGCGGGACGGAAGCGCAGAAGGAGAAATATCTCCCCAAGATCGCCTCTGGCGAAATCCTTCCAACCGCTGTCTTCACCGAGCCCAACAACGGCTCCGACCTCGCGGGGCTGCGCACCCGCGCGACGCTGGAGGGCGGCGTCTACAAGGTCTTCGGCAACAAGACCTGGATCACCCATCCGGTGCGCGCCGATCTGATGACGCTGCTCGTGCGCACCAACCCGAATGAGAAGGGCTACAAGGGCCTCTCGATGCTGCTCGCCGAAAAGCCGCGCGGCACCGACAGCGATCCTTTCCCTGCCAAGGGCATGACCGGCGGCGAGATCGAAGTCCTCGGCTATCGCGGCATGAAGGAGTTCGAGATCGGCTTCGACAATTTCGAAGTGCCGGCCGAAAACCTTCTCGGCGGCGAGGAGGGCAAGGGCTTCAAGCAGCTCATGGAGACCTTCGAGTCGGCGCGCATCCAGACGGCGGCGCGCGCGCTCGGCGTCGCTCAATGCGCCCTCGACCTCGGATTGAAATACGCCAGGGAGCGCATCCAGTTCGGCAAGCCGCTGTTCTCCTTCCCGCGGGTCTTCAACAAGATCGTCTCCATGGCGATTGAGATCCATGTCGCCCGCCAGATCACCTATTTCGCCGCGCGCGAGAAGGACGAGGGCAAGCGCTGCGATCTCGAGGCCGGCATGGCCAAGCTGCTCGGCGCGCGCGTCGCCTGGGCGGCGGCCGACAACGCCCTGCAGATTCACGGCGGCAACGGCTTCGCGCTCGAATATCCGGTCTCGCGCGTGCTCTGCGACGCCCGCATCCTCAACATCTTCGAGGGCGCGGCGGAGATTCAGGCGCAGGTGATCGCGCGGCGGCTGCTGGAGGGGTAAGGGCGGCGGACAAGAATGGGGAGCGGGCGAAATGCCGTTCTTTTTCTATTCGAACGAAGGCAGCCCGCTCGAGCCGATCCATGTGCATGTGCGAAAAGGCGAGGGCGACGCGAAGTTTTGGCTTTCGCCCGTCAGCCTCGCCGCCAGCGACGGTTTTGACGCGCGGACCTTGCGCCAATTGGAGAAAATCGTCCAGGATCGCGCAACCTTCATAGAAAGGGCCTGGCATGAGCATTTCGGCTAAGTCCCTGCGCTTTGACGACGACAGCATGTGGGTCGAACTGTCGGATGGACGCACGCTCGGCGTGCCGCTCGTTTGGTTCCCGCGTCTTCTGCATGCGACACGGGCGCAGCGACTCGCTTACGAGATCAGCCGCAAAGGGCTGCATTGGGACGAACTCGACGAGGATATCTCCATCGAAGGGCTGCTCGCCGGCCGCGGCGACGAGACGCGACACACGCCGGTGGCGGCGCAGTAGGGCCCAAGGAGCGCCGACACGCTCTCATGAGCTGCCGTCTCGGAGACTGAAGCTCTTCCGTCGCGCATTCGTGAGCGCTCTGGAATAAACCGGCGGCCGCGCGCATAGTGTAGCCATGCGCGAAACAGATCTCTTTACATCCAGAATTGAGCCTGACCCCCTCTACGCGGGGCGGTTCCGTTGGACTGTCTGCGAGGGGTCACAGATTCATCTGCGGTCCCCGCATTCCTACGCAACCAAGCGTGAGGCTGAGCAGGAAGCGGACAAGGCTCTGCAAAAGCTCGCTTCCACATGGACGGGCAAGCGATGACCAAGCCATCGCGCCCGCGCGGCCTCGACGAGGGGTAAAGCGCATTCGACATCGCCACGGGCGCGCTCGAAGACCCGTAGGCTGCGCGGCGCTATCTCGGTTCCCAGTCTTTCTCGCGGGCGCCCGGCGCCTTACCTTCCCCTCATGAGCAAGCGCGTCTATCGCCTCGTTGACGGCTCACGCGGGCCGCGGCGGGATTTCCGCATCACCGTCGGGCTGCGTGAGGGCTGGGAGGCGGAAGGCCGCGTCTATGATCTTTCCGAAGCGGTGCGCTGCGCGCACGCCTGGATGCGCCGCCGCGTCGAAGCGGGCCAGCCCGCGCTCTCAGGCATGTTCACCCGCGGCGAAGTGACCTACGCCTGGCCCAGGGACGACGGCACGGTCGGTTCGGACCGCGAGCCGGTCGCGATTTTCACCGGCGAAGCGTTGCACGCCTATCTCGGCGGGCTTCCCGACGCGCAGATCGAAGCGATGCTGAACGAACTCGCCGGCGCGCTCGGGGCGGCGCTCGGGCAGGAGCGCCTCTATGTCGCCTTCTGCGACAAGACCTGGATTCTCGACTGCGGCGAGGGGTAGGCGCAACGCTCCCGCGGGCCGCCGCCCTATTCTAAGAGCGACGCTCTCAACCGGAGGCCCCTTCATGGTCACGCTCTACTATCATACAGGCGCGTGTTCGCTTGCGCCGCATATCGCGCTCGAATGGATTGGCGAGCCTTACGAAACTAAGGCGGTCGAGTTCGGCGATAAGGAATATTTGAAGATCAATCCTGCGGGCGCAGTGCCGGCGCTCGACACCGGCGAAGGCTGGATCCTGACCCAGGCCGCGGCCGTGTTGCGCTATCTTGCCGGCCGCTTCCCGCGGGCGGGGATCGCCCCCGACGGTTCGCCGCGCGACGAGGCCGAGGCCGACCGCTGGTCCTCCTTCATCACCGGCGATCTCCACCCGGCTTTTTTCCCGCTTTTCTCGCCCAATCGTTATACCCGCGCTCGGGAAAAGGAGGCGTTCGACAATGTGCGCGAAGCCGCCAAGGCGCTCGTGCGCAAGAAATTCGATATTGTCGAAGCGCATCTTGCCGGTCGCCGCTTCTTGGTCGGCGACAAGCGCAGCTATCTCGACGCCTATATCTTTCCGATGGAGCGCTGGGGCGCGTCGCTGCTGGAGGACGGGCTGTCGAAATACCCCAATGTTCAGAAACACCACGATATGATGGCGGCGGACGAAGGGGTCAAGCGCGCGCTCGCCGCCGAAGGCGCGTGACCGCTTCGAATGATCGCCTCTTACGAGCTTGACCACGACGGCGGCGGGTGAAAGCTTCCGTTCAGGCTCGGGAGAGGCTTATGGCTCGATTTGACGGTAAAGTCGCGCTCGTCACCGGCGCGGCGAGAGGTCTTGGCCGGGTGACGGCGCTCGCCTTCGCCCGCGAGGGGGCGAGGGTAGCGCTCGCCGACATCGACGACGCCGGCGGGCGCGAGACTCTCGACATGATCCGCGCCGAAGGCGGCGAAGGGCTCTTCACGCTGGCCGATATGCGGATCGAGCGGGACGTCGAAGCCATGGTCGCGGCGACGGTCAAGGCCTATGGCCGCCTTGACTGCGCGGTGAACAACGCCGGCGTCGTCCGCTTCAAACCCATCGCCGAGGAGACGGAGGAGGGCTTCAATTTCCACATCGATGTGAATCTGCGCGGCGTGTTCTTCTGCATGAAGCACGAGATCCGGCAGATGCGCCAAAACGGCGGCGGCGCCATCGTCAACCAGTCGTCAATCACCGGCAGCCTCACCGGCAACCCGGCGGAAGGCGCCTATGCCGCCTCCAAGGGCGGCGTCGACGGCTTGACCAAGACGGTCGCGCTCGAGGTCGCCAAGGACAATATCAGCGTCAACGCCATTTGCGCCTGCGGCATCGACGCCCCCGGCGACGTCTTCCATCAATGGATGGAGAAGGAGCACATCAGCCCTGAGCAGGCGGGGAAGCTTTTTCCGATCGGGCGGATGGGCAAGGCCGAGGAGCTGACCGAGGCCGTGCTGTTCCTGTGCTCCGAACAGGCGCGGTTCATCGTTGGCCACCTCCTCGTCATTGACGGCGGATGGATCGCCCGCTGAAGATTCGCTCTCCGCCCTTGATTCTCCGCCGCGCCTCCCGTAACGTCGGCTGTGAACAAAAAGGGCGGAACGCGGAATGCGCGCAATTCTCGTATTTGAAGCGCCGGGGACGGAGCAGGGCTAGGCCCGGCCTCCAGCCAATGGCGCTTGACCCAAGGCCCCAAGAGGGCCTTTTTTGTTGCCCGAAGACGAAAAACATCCTAGTCGCCCGCCGCGAGAAGCAAGACGGAAAATGATGATGTCGAAGGAAATGTCCGGCGCCGAAATGGTGGTCGAAGCCCTGAACGACCAGGGCGTGGAGATTCTTTTCGGCTATCCGGGCGGCGCCGTCCTTCCGATCTATGACGTGCTCTTCCAGCAGGAGAAGGTGCAGCACATTCTCGTGCGCCATGAGCAGGGGGCCGCCCATGCCGCGGAGGGCTATGCGCGCTCCTCGGGCAAGGTCGGCGTGCTGCTCGTCACCTCGGGACCTGGCGCCACCAATACGGTGACGGGCCTCACCGACGCGCTGATGGATTCGATCCCGATCGTTTGCATCACCGGGCAGGTGCCGACGCATCTCATCGGCTCCGACGCCTTTCAGGAATGCGACACGGTCGGCATCACCCGCCACTGCACGAAGCACAATTATCTCGTCAAGAACATCGCCGATCTCCCGCGCGTGCTGCATGAAGCCTTTTATGTGGCTTCGTCCGGCCGGCCCGGACCCGTGGTCATCGACATTCCCAAGGACGTGCAGTTTGCGCGCGGCGTCTACGCCCCGCCGCGCAGCGCCGCGCACAAGACCTATCATCCCAAGCTCGACGCCGACATGGAGGCGATGCAGCAGGCCGTGCGCATGATGGCGGCGGCGAAGCGTCCGATCTTTTACACGGGCGGCGGCGTCATCAATTCCGGACCCGCGGCGGCGACCCTGCTGCGCGAACTCGTCGGCCTCACGGGCTTTCCCATCACCTCGACGCTGATGGGGCTCGGCGCCTATCCGGGGTCGGGCGAAAACTGGCTCGGCATGCTCGGCATGCACGGCACCTGGGAAGCCAATCACGCTATGCATGACTGCGATCTGATGATCGCGGTCGGCGCGCGTTTCGACGACCGCATCACCGGACGTCTCGACGCCTTTTCGCCGGGCTCGAAAAAGATCCACATCGACATCGATCGTTCGTCCATCAACAAGAACGTCAAGGTCGATCTCGCCATCGTCGGCGATTGCGCCCATGTGCTCGAAGCCATGGTGCGCCTGTGGCGCACCGAGGCGATGAGCGCCGACAAGCAGCCGCTCGACGATTGGTGGGCGAAGATCAACGAGTGGCGGGCGCGCAAATCGCTGGCCTTCCGCAATTCGGAAACGGCGATCAAGCCGCAGCATGCGGTGCAGCGGCTCTATGCGCTGACCAAGGATCGCGACGTCTATGTCACCACCGAGGTCGGGCAGCATCAGATGTGGGCCGCCCAGCATTATCATTTCGAAGAGCCGAACCGCTGGATGACCTCGGGCGGACTCGGCACCATGGGCTATGGCCTGCCGGCGGCGATCGGCGCGCAGCTCGCGCACCCCGGTTCACTCGTGATCGACATCGCCGGCGAAGCCTCGATCCTGATGTGCATTCAGGAAATGTCGACGGCGATCCAATATCGCCTGCCGGTGAAGATCTTCATCCTCAATAACGAATATATGGGCATGGTGCGCCAGTGGCAGGAGCTGCTGCATGGCGGGCGCTATTCCCATAGCTATTCCGAGGCGCTTCCCGATTTCGTCAAGCTCGCTGAAGCCTTCGGCGCCAAGGGCATCCGCTGCTCTGATCCCGCGTCGCTCGACGCCGCGATCCAGGAGATGATCGATTATGACGGGCCGGTGATCTTCGACTGCGTCGTCGACAAGGTCGAAAATTGCTTCCCGATGATCCCCTCCGGCAAGGCGCATAACGACATGCTGCTCGCCGATCTTTCCGACGACGCTGGGATAGAGATCGGCGCGATCATCGACGAAAAAGGAAAGATGCTTGTTTAGGCAGTCGGGTTTCGGCAATCGGCAGTCGTGGCGCTGCAATCGACTGCCGACCGCCGATTTGCCGACCGCCCAGGAAAAAAGATGAACGCTCCCGCTTCTCCGCCATCGCCCTACGCCGCCGCGACGACGAACTCCAAGGTCGAGTCGCATACGCTCTCGGTGCTCGTCGACAATGAGCCGGGCGTATTGGCGCGCGTCGTCGGCCTGTTTTCCGGCCGCGGCTACAATATCGAGAGCCTCACGGTCGCCGAAGTCGCCCACGCCGAACATCTCTCGCGCATCACCATATTGACCTCCGGCGCGCCGGAGACGATCGACCAGATCCATCACCAGCTCGAGCGACTCGTCCCCGTGCATCAGGTCACCGACCTCACCATGTCGATGCGCTCGCTCGAACGCGAACTCGCCATGGTCAAAGTCAAAGGTCGCGGCGACCACCGCACCTTCGCGCTACAGCTCGCCGAAGCCTTTCGCGCCCGCATTGTCGATGCGACCACGGAGAGCTTCATTTTCGAATTGACCGGCAAACCGCACAAGATTGATGAATTCATCGACCTGATGCGTCCGATCGGGCTCGTCGAGGTCTCCCGCACGGGCGTCGCCGCCATCTCGCGCGGGCCCGATCCGATCTAAGGCGCGAGAATTTTGACCTGGCCGGGCGGCCCGCGTAGAAGGAGCCCGCCAGCGAATTCGACGGCGCGAGGCGCGCCGTTCCCCCAAGAGCGCACGCACATCAAGGAAGCAGAGCACATGCGCGTTTATTACGATCGGGACGCCGACATCAATCTGATTAAAGGCAAGAAAGTCGCCATCGTCGGCTACGGCAGCCAGGGCTTCGCGCATGCGCTCAATCTCAAGGAGTCCGGCGTCCAGGAAGTGGCGGTCGCGCTGCGCCCCGGCTCCGCCTCGGCCGCCAAAGCGGAAGGCGCCGGCCTCAAGGTCATGACCGTCGCCGAGGCCTCCAAATGGGCGGACGTCATCATGATGTTGACGCCCGACGAGCTGCAGGGCGAGATCTACGCCAATGAGATGGCGCCGAACTTGAAGCCGGGCGCGCTGCTGCTCTTCGCCCACGGCCTCAACATCCATTTCAACCTGATCGAGCCGCGCAAGGATATCGACGTCGCCATGATCGCGCCGAAAGGCCCGGGCCATACGGTGCGTGGCGAATATCTCAAGGGCGGCGGCGTGCCCTGCCTGATCGCGGTGCATCAGGACGCTTCCGGCAACGCCAAGCAGATTGCGCTGTCCTATGCTGCGGCGATCGGCGGCGGCCGCGCCGGCATCATCGAAACGACCTTTCGCGAAGAATGCGAAACCGATCTTTTCGGCGAGCAGGTCGTGCTCTGCGGCGGTCTCGTGGAATTGATCCGCGCCGGATTCGAGACGCTCGTCGAAGCCGGCTATGCGCCGGAAATGGCGTATTTTGAATGTCTTCATGAAGTGAAGCTGATCGTCGACCTCATCTATGAGGGCGGCATCGCCAATATGAACTATTCGGTGTCGAACACCGCCGAGTACGGCGAATATGTCACCGGTCCGCGCATCATCACCAAGGACACCAAGGCCGAGATGAAGCGTGTGCTTGACGATATTCAATCGGGCAAATTCACGCGCGACTGGATGCTCGAGAATAAAGTCGGCCAGACCTCCTTTAAGGCCACTCGCGCGCGAAATAATGCGCATCCGATTGAAGAGGTCGGCCTTCGCCTGCGTGGCATGATGCCTTGGATCGGCAAGAATAAGTTGGTCGACAAGGACCGCAATTAGCGCATAATGATCCCAAAAAGGCGAGCGCGCACTCGGGTTTGGGGCGTTGCCGAGGCGCAGTCGACGCATCACGCATCGACAAATGCATCGCCATAGCGGGGGATGAATGCACGGGCCGGGCGGGCGGTCGAGTCATGTTATCGAGAGCGAAACGCGTCGGCGCGTACATGAGATTGTACGGAGCCGCATGACGTACGACGTCTCGACATTGATCGAACATTTCGTCGAAGACGTCGAGTTGAACTACAGCTGCTCCCGACTTGGCGTGCTTCCGCCGGGACAATGGCGCGGGCGCGATGCGCTGCGCGCCCATTTGCGCCGCGTCGACGTCGATTATGAACCGCTCGACGCGGAAGTTCTCTCGGTTCTTGTCGAAGGCGACAATACCGTGGTGCGATGGATCAGCCGGTGGCGCCACCGCGCCACCGGCCATATCCACAGCATGGACATGGCGCATTTTCTGCGCTGGCGGAACGGACTCGTTTCGGAAATGTACGAGTTCCGGGATCATCGTTGCGTCGCGCGCGGCGCCGATTTCCTGCCGCAAAGCCTCGACGACATTCTCAATCCCCGCAGCCCGGGACTGTCGCGCGATGAAATGGCGCGCCGGTTGATCGCCATGGGCAGTTTCTCGTGCGCGCCCGACATCGCCCTGTTCCGTGAGCTGTGTTCGCCTGACGTCGTGTGCGAATTCGTTGGCGACCGCACGGCGGTTTCGCACGCCGGGCGACATCGCGGCATAGAGGCGCTGATCAACATCGTGCGCAGCATCGAGGTCGAGTTCGAGCAACTCGGACTTGCCATGCCCGAGGTCATCGTCGACGGCGGCGCCGCCGCTGCGCGTCGGATCGTCGAATGGCGTCATCGCGGCACAGGCCGTTGCGGCCAAGTTCAGCTTGCCGACTTCGTGCGCTTCGAGGACGGCCGCATTGTCGAGATCGTCGAATTTCGCGACAGCACGGCGCTTTTGCAGATGCAGGCGTAACAAAGCACGTGACGTGTGCGATGCGATTCAGTCAGTCCAATCGACATCCGGCGTTCATCGCGCGCAATCGAGTCCAATACAAATGTGACGGCTCGGCGCGCCGTTGCGGCCAAGGAGCGGCCCGCCTGTGACCATCGAAATTGCGGAGATTGATCGCCTCGAGTGTCGCTGTGTCGATCATCGCTGGGGCTTCGTTGAGGAGCGCGCCGCCGACATCGAGCGCCATTGGGAGGTGCGTCGATGCGCCAATCCGGCGCTCTACGACGGCTCGGTGCTGCTCGCCTGTCGCGTCGAGCGGACGAAGGGCGAAGATGGCGCGCGCATCTTGCGCATGGCGTTCTTCGAGACGCCTTTCTCGAGCTTTCTTGCCTGGCGAGAATTCGGCTGGCCCGACGAAGCCGTATATAATTGCTTCTCGATGCCGGCGGCGCGCGCCCGCGACGGCGCCTATCTCCTCGGGGAAATGGGGCCAAGCCACTCATTCGCCGGCCAGCTCTATTTTCCCTGCGGCACCCCCGACCCGTCCGACGTCGTATCGGGCGGCCGCGTCGATCTCGCCGGCAGTCTCGTGCGCGAGCTCGCCGAAGAGACGGGCCTCGCCGCCTCGGACGCGCATGCGTCGGCCGGCTGGACGGCGATATTCGATCGCCAGCATGTCGCCTGCGTCAAGAGGCTGGATTTCGATGCGCCGTCGCACGCCCTGCTCGCCAGGGTGAGGGCCTTTATCGCGGCCGAAAGCGCGCCCGAACTCGCGGACGCGCATATGGTTTCGAGCTTGACGGCGCTTGCCGACCCGCGCCTGCCCGCCTTCATGGTCGCATATCTTTCGCGCGCCCTCGGCGGCGTGGATGAAATTTCGCTTGGCGCGAGTTAGATTTACGCCAATGACTCGACCGCAACACTTCGGCGTCGTCCTTCCAGCTCCGCAAGCGCTGAATGACGAGCGTGCTTTGGCCGTGTGCGCCGCCCTGAACGGCAGGGCGATCGTGCTTGTCGGCATGATGGGCTCCGGCAAGAGCGCCATCGGCCAGAGGCTCGCCGTGCGGCTCGGCCTTCCCTTCGTCGACGCGGACGCTGAGATCGTCGCCGCGGCGGCCGGCATGTCCATTCCCGAGATTTTCGCCAAATATGGCGAGCGCTATTTTCGCGACGGCGAGAGGCGCGTCATCATGCGCCTGCTGAACGGCGGCCCGGTCGTGCTCGCCACCGGCGGCGGCGCGTTTCTCGACCCTCGCACGCGGGATCGCATCGCCGAACGGGGCGTATCGGTGTGGCTTGACGCCGATCTGAAGACCCTGCTGAAGCGCGTGCGCCGCAAAAATGATCGTCCCCTGCTGCAAACGGAGGATCCGGAGGAGACGCTGCGCCAGTTACTGGAGGCGCGACGCCCCCTATACGAACTCGCCGATCTTCGTGTCGAGTCGCGCGAAGTTCCGCAGGATGCGATGGTGGATGATACGCTCGCCGTTCTCGCTGCAGGCTTGCCGATGTTGGAAGACTTGCGACAGCGGGCGCAAAGCAGAGGTTTCGCCAAGGCCATGACGCATCTGTATCCCGCGCGCGCGGAAAGCGACGCTCGCCGCCAGGAAATTGTCCGGGTCGCGCTGGGCGGACGCTCCTATGATATTATCATCGGCGATGGGCTGCTGCAGCGCGCCGGCGATTATATTGCGGAGATCGCGCCCGGAGCGGCGTGCGCCATCATCACGGACGAGAATGTCGCCCGACTGCATCTTCCGACAGTTGAGCAGAGTCTGAAGGACGCCGGCCTGCGTGCGACGACCATCATCGTTCCGCCTGGCGAGGCGTCAAAATCGCTTTCGGTTTATGGCCGCGTCTGCGACGACGTGCTGGCCGCGAGGATCGAACGGCGCGATCTGATCGTCGCGCTTGGCGGCGGCGTCGTCGGCGACCTCGCCGGATTCGTCGCCGCGAGCGTGCGGCGCGGCTCGCGCTTCGTGCAAATTCCGACGACGTTGCTGTCGCAAGTCGATTCTTCGGTTGGCGGCAAGACCGGGATCAATTCGCGTCACGGCAAGAATCTGATCGGCGCCTTTCACCAGCCTGCGCTGGTTCTCGCCGACGTTGACACGCTGCGGACATTGCCGCTGCGCGAGTTTCGCGCCGGCTACGCCGAGGTCGTGAAATATGGCCTGATCGGCGACGCCCGGTTCTTCGATTGGCTCGACGCCGACTCGGAAGCGGTGTTTCATAGTCAGGCGGAACAGATTTGCGCCGTCGCGGTGAGCTGCGAGACCAAGGCGACGATCGTCGCGCGCGACGAAACGGAGCAGGGCGAACGGGCGTTGCTCAACTTCGGTCACACATTCGGCCACGCCTTCGAGCGCCTCACCGACTACAACAGCGCGCGCCTGGTTCACGGCGAGGGGGTTGCGATCGGCATGGCTTGCGCCGCGCGCTTCTCCGTGCGCCGCGGTCTGTGCGCCGAGGCGGCGGCGGAGCGCGTCGAACGCCATCTGAAGGGCGTCGGTCTGCCGACGAAGATCCACGACATTCCGGATTGGCGCGACGACGCCCAAGCCATTCTCGACGCCATGTATCAGGACAAGAAGGTCGAGCGCGGCGCGCTGACGTTCATTCTCTTGCGCGGCATCGGCCAGGCGTTCATTGCAAAATCCGTCGACGCCAATGAGGTGCTTGGCTTTCTCAAAGACGAGCTAAAGCGGACATAGCGCCATGCATGGGCTCGAATCCGGCGCGCCGCAGGTCGACATATGGACTGCGGTTGGCATCGTCATCGTCTGCGTGTTCCTGTCCGCGGTCTTTGCTGGGTCGGAGACGGCGCTCACCGCCGCGTCGCACGCCCGGATGCACTCGCTGGAAAAAGAGGGCGATAAGCGCGCCGCCGCCGTCAATCGGCTGCTGCGCCAGCGCAACCGCATGATCGCCGCGCTGTTGCTTGGCGGCACTCTGGTCAACATCGGCGGCTCCGCTTTCACCACGAGCGTGCTGGTCGTTGTCGCGGGCGACAATGGGGCGGTGTATGCGACCGTCATCATGACCGTGCTGCTGCTCGTCTTCGCCGAGGTTCTGCCGAAAACGCTGGCGATCAACCATCCCGACGAAACGTCGCTGCGCGTCGCGAAGTTTATCGCGCCCTTCGTGCGAGTCGTCGGGCCGCTCCTCGCGGGCGTCGAATATATCGTGCGCATGGTGCTCGCGTTGGCGGGCGTCGAGGTCGGCCATGGCCGAACGGTTCGCTCGCCCTATGACGAACTAAAGAGCGCCGTCGATATTCTGCATGACGAGGGCAATGTCGAGCGCGCCGCGCGCGACATGTTCGGCGGCGTCCTCGATTTGCAGGTGCTGCATGTTTCGGACGTGATGATCCACCGCACCAAAATGCGCACGATCGACGCGGATCTGCCGCCAGACCAGATCGTGCGCGAGGTGCTGTCGTCGCCCTTCACCCGCATGCCGCTCTGGCGCGAGCGACCGGATAATTTCGTCGGCGTCCTTCATTCGAAGGACATGCTGCGGGCGCTGAACGCCGCAGGCGGCGACGCCTCCAAGCTCGATGTCGGCGAGGTGATGTTCGCCCCATGGTTCGTGCCGGAGGCGACGACGCTCGAGGATCAGCTCGAAGCCTTCCTCAAGCGCAAGACGCATTTCGCTTTGGTTGTCGACGAATATGGCGAGGTGATGGGACTCGTCACGCTCGAAGATATCCTCGAGGAAATCGTCGGCGACATTCGTGATGAACATGATCTCGCGGTGCAGGGCGTGCGTCCGCAGCCTGACGGGTCGGTGCTGGTCGACGGCGCCGTGCCGGTGCGCGATCTCAATCGCGTCATGGCGTGGGATCTGCCCGATGAGGAAGCGACAACGATCGCGGGACTGGTGATCCACGAGGCGGGCGCCATTCCGGAAGCCGGACAGGTGTTCACCTATCACGGCTTCCGTTTCGAGGTGATGCGCAAGATCAGAAATCGCGTCACCGCCCTGCGGGTGACGCCGCAGCAAGCCGTATGACGAAACGCAGCAAGGAATGTCTTTTAAATTTCGGCGGACAATTCGGCTTGCAGGCCTTCGGCGTGATACGAGAGCCTGACGTCGCCGCCCATCTGGCGCGCGAGCACATTGGTGATCAGGAAATGCCCGACTCCCGTTTGCTCCGGGCTTTCGACCTTTGGTCCCCCCGTCTCCGTCCAATTCAAGATGAGACGCGGACGATCTTCTTCACGATCGATACGCCAGCTGATCGAGATCCGGCCGTCGTCATCGGACAGCGCTCCGTGCTGCTCGGCGTTGGCGAGCAGTTCATTTATGGTCAGACCCAAGGCGGAGGCGACCGCTGAGCGCAATTCCACGTCTTCGCCCGACACCGAGATGCGGTCAGCGTAGTCGTGGCTGCCACAAGACAGCGCGATCATGAGCAGGTCTTTGAGCGGCGTTCGTTCCCAAGAGGTCTGCACGAGCAGAGTGGAGATGCGGCTCAGACATTGCACGCGGTGAGAAAAGCCTTGCTGAAAGCTCGAAAAGTCCTGCGCCGTGCGCGCCGTAATATTGGCGATTCCCTGGATCATCGCCAGTGAATTGTTCACCCGGTGATGCAGCTCGCGATTCATCATCTGATTGTGCATCTCCGTGTTCTTGATGTCGTCGATGTCGGTAATGGCGACGATCGCGCCGATAACGGAGCCCTTGTCGTCGCGGATCGGCGCGCCGACGATGTTAATCCAGATGTAGGCGCCGTCGCCGCGCTCGATCTTGCACTCGAGCTGCGGATGGTTCTCCCCAGCAAGCGCGCGCGCGAGCGGATATTGCTCATTCGCGACCGGTTGGCCGTCCTGATGAATGGCGTGCCATTCGGAATAGGCTTGGGTGCTTTCCGAGTAGCGAATAGGGCGACGCAGAATCGTTTCAATGACGTGATTGCCCTCGACGATTCGTCCGCTTGGGGCTTCGGCGATGATGATTCCGACCGGTACGGCGTCAAGCAGCGCGCGCAGTTGCAGATTTGCCCCGGCGCGGCTGACGATCGTCGAGCTTTTCATCAGTAAATCGTTCAGCTCGGACACCCTCTTGCGCTTTTCGCGCAGGCGCTCGTCCATGTCCTGAAGGCTATGCGCGATCGCATCGACCTCAGGAACTCCGGTGTCGCTCCAATGCGAGGCGCCGCGCGCTTCTACGGCCAGACTCAATTCGGCGAGTTCATGTTGCGCCCGTTGCGCCTCCCGGCGCTGTCTCACCAGCCAGAAAATCACCGCAAGCGTCGTCGCCAGCGCGACTGCGAGCGCGCTAACGGCCAAGCGCCAGACCTCGGCGATGTTTGCCGCGCCCTCCGCGGCGCGGGCCGCAGACGTCATCGCCAGGAAGAGCGCCAGCGCAGCCCGCAGGGCGGCGACCCCCTGCGCCAGCGCATCCGCTTTGGCGGTCGCCGACACGGGCGGCGAGCGCCGGGCTGAATGACCGTCACGGCCTTGCGTCATTACGCTGCCAAATCCTCCGGACCCTGCAGGGCGTAACCGTCAGATAGCGCTAATTTTCGGTCGCGCATCCCATGTGAAGCCTTGGCCTGTCAAAGCGCGCGGGAGGGTCGGCGCGCTGCGAGGTCCGATACGGTGGGATCGGTGTCAATGTCGCTTGGCGTGAGCAGGCCCAGATGCTCGGCAAGCTTGGCGCGCGCGCGGTTCAACCGGCTCTTGACCGTGCCAATAGCGACGCCGCAAATCTCTGCCGCTTCATCGTAGGAAAGCTCGGTGATCCCGATCAGCAACAGAATTTCCTTGTGTTCGGGGGCGAGCTTATCCAGAGCCGCCTGAACGTCCGTAAGCGTGAGGGCCGACTCCTGACCGCCTTTCACAGGGATCTGCTGGGCCAGGAGATTATCGCTGTCCTGCACTTCGCGCGAGCGTTTCCGATAGCTGGAAAAATAGGTATTGCGCAGAATGGTCACGAGCCAGGCGCGTAGATTGGTGTTCGGCTGAAAGGAGTCGGCGTGCGACCAGGCCTTGACCAGAGTGTCCTGGACCAGGTCGTCGGCGAGGCTATGTGATCCGCAAAGCGAAATGGCGAAGGCGCGCAGATAGGGCATCTGCGCCACCATCTGATCTCCGAAGGCCTCGTCGCTCATTTCTTTTCGCGCTGTTTGGCTTCCAGCTTGGCCAGCAGCACAGTGAACTTGTCTGGAATGGGTTGGTGGATCAGATCGTCGCAATAGGCGCGAAATACGCGCCCGAGCTGAGCTTGAACCTTCGGGTCTAGCGCAACGCCGTCCGCTTGGCAGCCGTCAGCATCCGCCTCCTCCCGACCTCCAGCCTTATCGTTCAAGTTCGGTTCCGCGTCGCGGGAGGGGCCATCGTTGTCGTGAGGATTTTCGCGTTGGCTCATTCTCGACCCCGAGTTCGCCCCGAGACTGGCCGCCTCTACCCGGGGCGGCCGAGCGACGACCTCCCTTGTTGGAACGCGTAAGAACACTAATTGTTCCGCAATTGCAAGCGAGGAACATTGCGAAATATCAACCGGCGCGTGAATTGACTTGGGCATTCGGCGCCATAGGATGAAGACATGAACCTCTCCAGGGAAATCGCGGTGCATCTGCCTTACCTCCGCCGTTTTGCGAGGGCGCTTTGCGGCTCGCAAAAGAGCGGCGACGCTTACGTCGTCGCCACGCTCGAGGCGCTGGTGGCGGATCCGGATGCGTTTCCACCGAATATGTCGCCCAAAGTCGGGCTTTACCACCTCTTCATGACGTCGTGGTCGTCGATCCGACTGAACACCGAAGCAGCGCCCGATGACGAGATCTCCGCGGCACAGCGGAATATCAGCTTGCTGACGCCGCGGTCGCGACAGGCCTTTTTGCTGCGCACAGTCGAAGGCTTTTCGGTCGCTGACGCCGCCGCAATACTGGGCGCGACGGAAGAAGAAGTCGACGCGCTCGTAACGGAGGCTGGACGGGAAATCGCCGAACGCGTCGCGACGGACGTGCTCATCATCGAGGATGAATCGCTCATTGCGCAGGACATCGAGTTCATCGCGCGTGATCTGGGCCATCGCATCATTGGCGTCGCCCGCACCCATCAGGAAGCCGTGGAACTCGCCGCGCGCAAGCGGCCAGGTTTAATTCTCGCGGACATTCAGCTCGCCGACGGCAGTTCTGGTCTGAACGCCGTCAACGAAATGCTCGAAAGTTTCGACGCCCCGGTAATTTTCATTACTGCATTTCCCGAACGCCTGCTGACCGGCGAGCGGCCCGAGCCGGCGTTTCTCATTAGCAAGCCCTACAAGGTCGATACGGTCAAGGCCACGATCAGCCAGGCGCTGTTCTTCGAGCGCAAGGCGTCTCGCGCGGCCTAGCGGCTCGCGGCGGCTATCCCGGTCAGGCCCCGAAGTTTCCCGAAAAGCAGCTTCAAAGCTGAAGTCTAGCGGTTTCGGCGCGCCATATAAGATACGCGCATTAGGGCTCCGCTGAGCCGCTCGAGAAGAGCCTTCGTCGATTTCGGGGCGCTCAAGCAGAGAGGCGCTTCGACTGTGAATAGTCAAGCTATAGCGCCAAATGTGGCTGCAGAGGTGACTCGGCCTGCTCGAGCGCGTTGGCGGGAATTCTGCGCGCTTGCTCTGGGATTCTGGGGCGGCGAGACCAGCCGACGGGCATGGAGTCTGACGGGGTTAGTCGCCCTGTGCATCGCGCTGCAGCTTGGGGCGCAGCTCAGCATCAATGAATGGAACCGGACGTTTTTCGACGCGCTCGCAAGCAAGAATGTCGAAGCGCTGAGTTGGGCGACGACCCTGTTGCCCGCCCTCGTCGCATTTAGCGCCCTCGCCATCAGCGGAACGCTCGTGGCGCGCATGACGTTGCAGATGCGTTGGCGAGAATGGCTTACTGAAAAACTCGCCGGCTGGTGGCTCGAGGACCAACGCTACTACCGTCTCGAGATCGCCGCAGCCGAGCAGACTTCGCCGGAATACCGAATTTCCAAGGACGTGCAACTCGCCGTCGATCCGCTGGTCGAATTCGCCGTTGGCTTTTTGACCGCGCTGGCGACGGCGTTGGCCTTCGTCGGGGTTCTGTGGACCGTTGGCGGCGCCCTGGAGCTTAATCTGTTCGGCGCGCGCCTCGTAATGCCGGGATATCTCGGCTTCGCCGCGGTGGTTTATGCGACGATCGCCGGCGGCCTCGCCTACTTCGCCGGACGTCCCCTCGTTCCGGCCGTTGCGCAGAAGAACGAGGCTGAAGCGCGGTTCCTTGCCGAACTCACACGGCTGAAGGAGAACGCGGAAAGCATTGCGCTCATACGCGGCGACGCCGACGAATTGAGTTCTGTCCTGCAGAACTATCGACGCGTCGTCGCCGCCTGGATACGCCAGATCCATCGCAACGGGGTCATCGCCACCGTGCAGAGCGCCAATGGCGCGCTGGCGCCGCTGATTCCGCTCGTGCTCGTCGCGCCCAAATATCTCTCGGGCGCTCTGACGCTCGGAATGGTCATGCAGCTTACCGCCGCCTTCATCTCGGTGCAGATCGCCTTCAACTGGTTCATCGACAATTCGGTGCGCGTCGCGGAGTGGATGGCCTCAGCCAACCGGGTCGATGAACTCGCAGAAGCGCTCGAGAGTCTGGATATCGGCGTCATCATGGAGGAGAAGGAGTTTATCGATTTCGGCGTTAGCGACGACGACACGATTCACATAGAGGATCTCGCGGTCGCGCATCGCAACGGTCGAATCGTGATTGCTGGCGCGAACGTTGTCATTCCCACTGGCGAAAAGCTTCTCGTGGCGGGGCCGAGCGGCACGGGAAAGAGCACCCTTATTCGCGCCCTCGCCGGATTATGGCCGTGGGGTTCGGGGCGCATCCTCTTGCCGACAGACGCTCACATCGCCTTTGTGCCGCAGAAGCCGTACATCCCTCTGGGCACGCTTCGTCAGGCCATGCGCTATTCAATTTCCGACAAGGAAATCACCGACGATATGATCGAAGGCGCGATGCGGCGATGTGGCCTGGGTTATCTCGTCAAGCATCTCGACGAAGAGCAGCGCTGGGACCAAACGCTTTCCGGCGGCGAGCGGCAGCGAACGGCTTTTGTTCGGCTCTTGCTGCAAAGGCCGCAGATCATCATCATGGATGAAGCGACGTCGGCGCTCGACGAAGAGAGTCAGGTTTCGATGTTGCGCCTGTTCAATGAAGATCTCGCCGGCGCGACGGTGATCAGCGTCGGCCATCGCGTTGGCATGGAAGATTTTCACGACAAGAAACTCGTTCTTGAGCGCCGCGCCGCCGGCGCGCATATCACGAGCCGTAAGCTGCAAAAATCTCTGTGGCACTTGTTCGACGACGCCGCGCTTCATTGATTTTTTTGGCGCGACGCGTTTGCCGCGCATGTATCCTCAACTGTGCCCGACGATCCATATATCGGGTTTCCCAAAGGACCTATCGTTTACTCTGCGTCGATGAGCAGATGCGACATGCGTTTGAGCGGCGCAGATTTCTTTGACCCTTTGGGAGGATCAGATATGCAAGTCGCTTACAATGGAACAGCGCCTTCGGTCGCGCCGATGGGCATGGTCGCCGATCAGATGTTTGCGCCGCAAGGCTTCATCGGCGGCGCGCTCGGCAGCGCGCTGGGCGGATTGGGCGGCGGCGCGCTTGGCCGCGCCCTGGGCAACCAGAATCTCGGTCGGCAGATCGGCAGCGTGGCAGGCGGCGTTCTCGGCGGCTTGCTGCCGTTCGACGCCGGCCCGCAGGCTTACGCCGGAACCTATTACGTCCCGCAGACGGCCGCGCCTGGATTTGCGCCGCAAGGAATCGTCGGCGATGCGCTTGGCGCGATCGGGGCGCCGCTCGGCGGCTTCATCGGCGGCCGTTTCGGCAATGCCGGTCTGGGGCAGACGATCGGCGGCACGGTGGGCGGTCTCGCGCAGCGCTTCCTGCCGTTCGACGCCGGCCCGCAGGCCTACGCTGGGGCCTATTACGTCCCGCAGACGGCCGCGCCTGGATTTGCGCCGCAAGGAATCGTCGGCGACGCGCTTGGCGCGATCGGGGCGCCGCTCGGCGGCTTCATCGGCGGCCGTTTCGGCAACGCCGGCCTCGGTCAGACGATCGGCGGCACGGTGGGCGGACTTGCCCAGCGCTTCCTGCCGTTCGACGCCGGCCCGCAGCAGGCCTGCGCTGGAACGTATTATGTCCCGCAAACGGCCGCGCCTGGGTTCGCGCCGCAGGGGATCGTCGGCGATGCGCTCGGCGCAATTGGCGCGCCGCTTGGCGGCTTCATCGGCGGCCGCTTCGGCAACGCTGGACTGGGGCAGACGATCGGCGGCACGGTGGGCGGTCTCGCGCAGCGCTTCCTGCCGTTCGAGGCGGAGCCGGTTTTCGTTCCGCAGGGCTTCATCGGCGATGCGCTCGGCGCGGTCGGGGGCCGGGTTGGCAACTGGATCGGCGGGCGCTTCGGCAACGCCGGCGCTGGCCAGACGGTTGGCAATGTGGTGGGCGGACTTGCCCAGCGCTTCCTGCCGTTCGAAGCTGGCCCACAGGCTGGAACTTATTATGTCCCCCAGACGGCTGCGCCTGTGTTCGCGCCGCAGGGCATCGTCGGCGATGCGCTTGGCGCGATCGGCGCGCCGCTCGGCGGTTTCATCGGCGGCCGCTTCGGCAACGCTGGACTGGGGCAGACGATCGGCGGCACGGTGGGCGGTCTCGCTCAGCGCTTCCTGCCGTTCGAAGCAGAGCCGGTTTTCGTTCCGCAGGGCTTCATCGGCGATGCGCTCGGCGCGGTCGGGGGCCGGGTTGGCAACTGGATCGGCGGGCGCTTCGGCAACGCCGGCGCTGGCCAGACGGTTGGCAATGTGGTGGGCGGACTTGCCCAGCGCTTCCTGCCGTTCGAAGCTGGCCCACAGGCTGGAACTTATTATGTCCCCCAGACGGCTGCGCCTGTGTTCGCGCCGCAGGGCATCGTCGGCGATGCGCTTGGCGCGATCGGCGCGCCGCTCGGCGGTTTCATCGGCGGCCGCTTCGGCAACGCTGGACTGGGGCAGACGATCGGCGGCACGGTGGGCGGTCTCGCTCAGCGCTTCCTGCCGTTCGAAGCAGA
>NZ_JADNQY010000027.1:95866-443440 GCF_015709545.1 Methylocystis sp. H4A
CTGGGGCAGACGATCGGCGGCACGGTGGGCGGTCTCGCTCAGCGCTTCCTGCCGTTCGAAGCAGAGCCGGTTTTCGTTCCGCAGGGCTTCATCGGCGATGCGCTCGGCGCGGTCGGGGGCCGGGTTGGCAACTGGATCGGCGGCCGCTTCGGCAACGCCGGCGCTGGCCAGACGGTTGGCAATGTGGTGGGCGGACTTGCCCAGCGCTTCCTGCCGTTCGAAGCTGGCCCACAGGCTGGAACTTATTATGTCCCCCAGACGGCTGCGCCTGTGTTCGCGCCGCAGGGCATCGTCGGCGATGCGCTTGGCGCGATCGGCGCGCCGCTCGGCGGTTTCATCGGCGGCCGCTTCGGCAACGCTGGACTGGGGCAGACGATCGGCGGCACGGTGGGCGGTCTCGCTCAGCGCTTCCTGCCGTTCGAAGCAGAGCCGGTTTTCGTTCCGCAGGGCTTCATCGGCGATGCGCTCGGCGCGGTCGGGGGCCGGGTTGGCAACTGGATCGGCGGCCGCTTCGGCAACGCCGGCGCTGGCCAGACGGTTGGCAATGTGGTGGGCGGACTTGCCCAGCGCTTCCTGCCGTTCGAAGCAGGCCCGCAGCCCGTCTACTACGTGCCGCAGATGCAGGCGCCGATGTACGGCTGACGTCTGAGCGACGCAATCGACGCGACGCATGAAGGATGATCTGCTGCCGCTTCCGGGCCGATTCATCGGCCCGGAAGCCCTCGAGAGATCAGGATCGCGAAATCATGAGCGCAACGAACGGCATCGATCAATTTTTGGTGGCGCCGCGGAATGCGGCGGGCGCAGGAGATTTAGCTGCTTTCGAACAGGCGATGCAGTCTGTTCCCGGCGCCGCAATTCTTCAGCGCGCCGGCAAGGCCGGTCAACCGAGGTTGGTCGTCGCTCTCCCCGCCGCGGTCGCCAGTCAATTGCGCGAACAATTTGGCGCGACCCTGATCATCGAACCAAACGCTCCGTTGAAAGCATTTTAACGCCGCCGCCGCATTCTTCAGAGCGATGCGCAGGCTGGCCTGATTTTATTAGGAGAGTCGAAATGGCTGGTCCCGATACTGCTAATCCTGCGCCGAATGGGCCGAATGGTCAGAGTTCCGGGCGTGCGGCGCCCTCGCCCAATGGCGCGGATACGCGCGTGGAGCCGATGGCGATTGCGCCAACGGAGCGCTTTATGATCGCCTCGCGGCGCGTGCCCGGATTCGCGCCCGCTTCGGCGATGGATCTCGCCAATGCGCTGCCCGACGTAAAGATCGTGCGGCGGATTCAGCCGCGCGGGCTCACCGCCTTTTCAGCCGGCGGGCCATCGTCTCAGACGCCGGAAATTCTCGTCGCCGAGATGGACCCTGATCGCGGCGCCAAACTGCAGGCGTCGGCGCCGCCCAACGTCATTGTGGAGCGCGACGCCTTTCTTCGCGCCTCGGACGATTTTCGGCCCTTCGACTTCAACGGAGTCATGCCGATCGCGGCGGGCGTCGGAGTCGACGTGCAGCTGCGCGTCGTGGGCGTTGGCGGCAAGCCGCTGCCCAAGGCGACGGTCTATGTCTATGGGCAGGGCTTTCCGGGCCAAGGCGTCTCCAATGAGCGCGGTGAAGTCGTCGTGACGGTTTTCGGCGGTCCGATCGAGACCATCCAGGCGATTTACGTCAAACCTTCCGCCGATCATTGGGATCGGATGCTGCGCGCGCCAGCGCTTCAGGCCGGCGCGATGAACACTGTGCAGTTGCGTCCGCTGACGGAAAGCTTCAACGGCTTCCCTCAGAGCGGGATGGTCGGCTGGGGTCAGCGCCTGATGAAGCTCGACCGGCTTGATCCTTCGTTCACTGGCGCCGGCGTCAAGATCGGCATCATCGATTCCGGTTGCGACAGCGCGCACCCGCAACTGCGCCATGTGACGCGCGGCGCCGATCTCACCAATGGCGGCGACAAGACGAGCTGGTCGAACGATCAAATCGGCCACGGCACGCATTGCGCCGGAATCATTACGGCCGCCTCCGACGGCGTCGCCGGCATTCGTGGCTTTGCGCCCAAGGCGGAAGTTCACGCGTTGAAAGTGTTTCCCGGCGGTCGTTTCAGCGATCTCATCGACGCGCTCGACGAATGCATCGAACGGCAGCTCGACGTCGTCAATATGAGCCTTGGCAGCGGCGATCCTTCCGAACTCGTTGCGCAGAAAATCTCCGAAGCGCGCCAGAGCGGCGTCGCCTGCATCGTCGCCGCCGGAAACTCCAGCGGACCCGTGCAATTTCCTGGCATGCTGCCGACGGTGCTGACGGTCGCCGCGATGGGCAAGCTCGACGAGTTTCCCTCCGACAGCTATCACGCTCAGACGGTTGTCCCGCAACTTGTCGCGGGGACGATGTTCTCGCCGAAATTCACGTGCTTCGGGCCGCAGATCACTGTCGCGGCGCCGGGCGTGGCGATCGTCTCCACTGTGCCTGGCGGCGGATATGCGGCCTGGGACGGCACCTCGATGGCGACGCCTCACGTCACCGGCATGGCGGCGCTGCTTCTCGCGCACCATCCGCTTCTCGCAGGGGCGCGTACGGCGCGCAATGAGCAACGCGTTGCGCAGCTCTTCTCGCTGTTGGCCTCATCCGGCGTCCGCTATCTCGGCGACTCCACGCGCGAAGGCGTCGGCGCGCCGGATTTTGAGCGCGTGCCCAGTCTGGCCGCAACTCAGCCGATGGGCGCAGCGGCGCCCGCTGGCGCGGGTCTGGCGCCCGCGGGCGCGATGATCGATGGATTCGCTCCGCTGAGCGCGCCTGCGCCATGGGCCGTTGATCCCGCCATGATGCAAAGGATCAATCCGGCGATCATCCAGCGCATAATGCAGCTACGGGCCGCGGGCCTTATTTAGTCGCAAGCACGAGCGGTTCTCGATCGATCGGCGAATGAAGCGCTCCTCCGTGATTTGCGGAGGAGCGCTTTCGCATCGAGTGCGCCGCTTCGCCGCGGCCGCGAACTTGCAGCTTCTGCAGAACATTGTGCACGTGATTCTTCACTGTGCCGAGCTCGATGCGTAGCCGACGGGCGATCTCCTTATTCGACAGCCCGCGCTCGATCAGTTCGAGTATTTCCCGCTCGCGCGCCGTAAGCGCGTCCTTTGCATTCGCATGCGGCGCCTTGCCGATAGCCCGACGCTCCTCGACCGATCGAAACGCCGGCGCTGCGGTCAGTCGCTCCAGCAGTTCGACAACGTCTTCAATCGAGCCCTCGCGAGGAATGACGCCGACGATCGATGGACAAGCGGCCGCCAATGCTGCGCCAGCCGATGCCGGCGCGCCGATGGCCACGATCTGCAGATCTTGATGTTGCGCGCCGAGAGCTTGCGCAATCGCGAGCGCTTCCAGTTCGCCAACGTCAAGCAGCACAATGTCAAGTTCAGATTGAGCCGCCGCCGCCAGAGCGGCGCCGCACGCGACGACGGAGACGACGGACATTCCCGCGTGCTGGCTCAGACGTAAGCCAAGCGCTTCGCTAAACAGGCGCGTGTCGCTGACGATTAAGATGCGCGCATCTGGGGACAAATTTTCTGACGCAGAAACAAACGCGCTCTGCGCCGACGAATCGATTTCCTGAGCGGAATCGTTTCGGAAAGCCGCAAACCGGGGCATGAGCTACTCCTGAGCGTTATGTCCGAAGGGAGCGCCTAAAGAATTGGCGCGCTTTGAGAGGCGCGACGCTCGAGCGTCATCGCCTGCAATTTCTCGGCTTCAGCTTCATGTCGTTAAACCGCATCGTCATTGAGCCATCATGACGCTTTCGGACGACACATGAGGCGATCGTCAACATAACGAACTTCATAAGCGCGCTTTCTGGCGCCTTGTCTTCCTGCAAATGAATGGTTTGTGCGAAAAGCCTCGGCGGCTCTTTCCTGTCGAGGCTTGCTTTCAAAAAGCCAAGGCGCAGTGTGCAGTGAGCAAAAGTTTGGCGTCGACTATCTTTTCATCGGATGGAGAATGACATGCTCCTGCTCGTCGCCGTCGTTGCGGGCGACGATTGCGATCGCTGCTTCGCTGTCGCTCAAGTTCACGGGCTGATGCGGCACGTCAGCAGGAATGAAAATGAAATCACCGGCGACGTTCACGACGCTCTTTTCCAGATTTTCTCCGTACCGCGTCTCGACACGGCCCTGCAACAGATAGATCGCGGACTCGTGCCCCTTGTGCGTGTGGGCCTGCGCCTTGCCGCCGGGAGGAATGACGACCTTCAATAGAGACAGCCCTTTTGCGCCGGCGGTTTTTGTGGAAATTCCAGGGAAGATCGGGAGCGCCTGTTTGGATTGTGAGGCTTCGCCGACGCGCACCGTCACGATGTCCTTCCCGTCCTTTTTGCCTATGATCGACGTCTCGGACGCCGCCGGCGCCACAAGGGCTGCGAAGATCAAGGAAAGAACCAATGTGTTGCGCATGGCGTTCACTCCAGAGGTTTGAGGCGCGAGACTATAGCGCAGGCGCGAGACGCATCGACAAGCCGCTGGTTGGGCGATGACGAGCGTTTCTTTGATGATCCATGGCGGCGCCGGCGCGATCCGCGATCCGCATCGCTATGAGGCTTCCTTGCGCGCGATCGTCGAATCGGGCGCCGGCCTTCTCTCAGAGGGATCGTCGGCGCTCGAAGCGGTCGTTCACTGCGTCGCGCTGCTCGAAGACGATCCGCTTTTCAACGCCGGTCGGGGTTCCGTGCTCAACGCCGAAGGCGCCGCATTGTGCGACGCATCGGTCATGGACGGCCGCACCCTCAAGGCGGGCGCCGTCGCCGCTATACGCGGCGTCAGAAATCCGGTGCGCCTTGCATATGCGGTGATGGAGAAGAGCGGCAATGTGCTGCTCGTCGGCGACGGCGCTGAGCGCTTCGCGCGAGAGCAGCAGTTCGCCTTCGAAAACGAAGATTATTTCCGGACGGAGGAACGCGTCGCGCAGCTCGCCAAGGCGAAGCGAAAGCATGAGACCGCGCTCGATCATTCCGACGCGACGGATGCGAAACTCGGCACGGTCGGCGCCGTCGCGCGCGATCGCAACGGCGATCTTGCAGCAGCGACGTCAACCGGAGGCGTTGTGAACCAGCGCGCCGGCCGCGTCGGCGATTCTCCGATCATCGGCGCGGGAACATTCGCGGATAACCTCAGTTGCGCGGTTTCCTGCACCGGCGTCGGCGAGGATTTCATTCGCACTACACTGGCGCGCACCGCCGCCTGCTTCGTCGAATTTCGCTCGATGCAGGCTGAAGAAGCCGCCCGCGCGGCGATACGTTATCTCGTCGACAGAGTGGACGGCCGCGGCGGCCTCATTCTTGTCGATCGCGAGGGGAGATGCGGACGGGCGCACTCGACTCCGGGCATGTTGACGGCGACGTTCGCCGAGGGCGTCGTTCGGGTCGAGACAACTAGAGCGCTTCCCGATCACATGGACTCATGTGATCGATAAGGAATCGCTCAAAATCAAAATGGTGGAGCAGGTTCTCATCGAAAAAGTCTGTCAACTTTTTCGGAACCTGCTCCAAGCGCAGTCGTCTCAGGGCGCCCCCGTGCGCGGCGCACGCCGTCGACGCTCGGCGAGCCGTTGCGCCAGCGGGTGTCTCCGATCGAGTGCAAGCTGCGTCAACTGCGCAACGAAACTTGGGGCGTCGGTTTCACCGGCGATCTCGAAGCGGCACATCAAACCCCGCGTTCCGCCCGCATCGAAGATGTCGACGACGACGAGCCGCGGCGCGCTTCTCCCGATCGCGCCGCGCGCGCGCAGAAATGCGAGGAGCGCCGGCCGGGGGCGAGCGGAAAGCGGCAGGGCGTCGCGCAGACTATGGATAAGACTTTCCCGGTTGACGCGATCGAAATCCATTTGCCGCTCCATCAATGAAAAAAAATCGATGCAATCACAGGCGTTTAGGCAGTCTCCGAAAAAGAGACGCGGCTTTAAACAATCCGTCAAGCTGAGCGGCGTTCCTTTCCTGTGCATAGAACGGCGTCGCCAAGACGTCGGCGCCGAATGACATCTATCAAATCAACAGCGATCGCTTAGCGATATTTGGAGATGAGATCCTGGCGGAAATTCGGCGCGCGCGTTCAGAAGTCAGCCATGGAACGCTGTCCGATCCGCTCTGGAAAAACGCAAGTTGCGGTCAGTCCAGTTCAAACTTTTCTTTGTAATCGTGCTTGAGTGATGCGTCCTGATCGTCTTTGCGCAAATAACAATCGCCGATCACCAGCGTGTCCATTTCCGTGCCCATGAAGCAGCCGAAGGCGTCCTCTGGGGTGCAGACGATGGGTTCGCCGCGCACATTGAAGCTCGTATTGACGAGCACGGGACAGGCGGTCATTCGCTTGAACGCCGAAAGCAGCGCGTGATAGCGCGGGTTCGTCTCCTGATGCACGGTCTGAATCCGCGCGGAATAGTCGACGTGGGTCACGGCCGGAATCGAGCTGCGCGGAACATTGAGCTTGTCGATGCCAAACAGATTCTGCTGCTCGGCCGTCATTGCGTGACGATGCTTTTCGGCGACATCGGCGACGAGCAGCATGTACGGGGAATCGCCTTCGAGCTCGAACCAGTCCGCGACATCCTCACGCAACACCGATGGCGCGAAGGGCCGAAACGACTCGCGATATTTGATTTTGAGGTTGAGTGTTTTCTGCATCGTGTCGGAACGTGGGTCGCCTAGAATCGACCGTCCGCCAAGCGCGCGTGGCCCGAATTCCATTCGGCCTTGAAACCAGCCAACCGCTTTCTCGTCGGCGAGGTCCCGCGCCGCCGCTTCGATGAGATCGCCTTCCGCCATCGCCTCGAATCTGGCGCCAACGGCGTGCAGCCGGCGCTCGATCTCGGCTTGCGGGAAAGAAGGGCCGAGATAGGAGCCGCGCATGGCGTCGCCGCCGCCGTTGAGGCTTCGGGAATTTTTCTTGTAGTGATAGTAGCCGGCGAGCGCCGCGCCGAGCGCGCCGCCGGCGTCGCCGGCCGCCGGCTGGATCCAGATCTGGTCAAAGCTACCGTCACGCAGCAGCTTTCCATTGGCGACGCAATTCAGCGCGACGCCGCCGGCGAGACAAAGATTGCGTGCGCCGGTCTCCTTGGCGAGCGCGCGGGTGAGCCTAAGGACGATCTCCTCGGTGACCGCCTGTATCGAGGCGGCGAGATCCATGTGACGCTGCGTCAGGAGTTCCTCCGGCTTGCGCGCCGGGCCGCCGAACAGTTCGTCGAACTTGGCGTTGGTCATCCGCAAGCCGGTGCAATAGTCGAAATATGATTGATCGAGCCGAAAGGTGCCGTCCGGCTTGAGGTCGATCAAATTGTCCAGGATCACATCGGCGTATTTCGGCTCGCCATAGGGGGCAAGGCCCATCAGCTTGTATTCGCCGGAGTTCACCTTGAACCCGGTGTAATAGGTGAAAGCCGAATACAGCAGGCCGAGCGAATGCGGGAAGCGCAATTCGCGCTGCATGGTCAGTTGATTGTCACTGCCGAAAGCGACCGACGTCGTCGCCCACTCGCCGACTCCATCCATCGTCAGAACGATCGCGTCCTTGAACGGAGAGGGGTAGAAGGCGCTGGCGGCGTGGCTGAAGTGATGCTCGGCGAACAGCAGCCTTTTCGCCCAGTCGACATCCGCCGAATAGGCCTTCATCTCTTTCAGCAGCAGCGACTTTTGAAAGAGCTTTTCGCGCAGCCAGAGAGGCAGCGACATTTTGAACGACTGGAATCCGCGCGGCGCAAAGGCGATATAGGTTTCCAGCAGCCGCTCGAATTTGATGAACGGCTTATCGTAGAAGGCGACGAAATCTAAGTCTTGAGGCGTTACTCCGGCCGCTTCAAGACAGTAATCGATCGCGTGACGCGGAAAGCGCGAGTCGTGCTTTTTGCGCGAGAATCGCTCTTCCTGAGCGGCGGCGATAATTTCGCCATCCTCTACCACGGCGGCTGCGCTGTCGTGGTAGAAGGCGGAGATGCCAAGTATCCGCATCGCGCTTTAAAAGAGCGTATAGATGAACGGAGCGACCGCGGTGCCCTGCAGAACGATCAGCGCGCCGATCAGCAGCATGATAACCAGAACCGGCGCCATCCAGTATTTCTTACTGGTCTTGAGATAATCCCAAAGTTCGAGCAGGAAGCTCATTTATCTCTCTCCTCAGAACTGCTTGCTCATGTCGCTCGCCCCTTCGGGCGTATTGCGCATGGTCCAGTAGGACGTCGCGTTCTTGTCGAACGCAAGTTTGAGCGGATCGGCGCGGCGCAGTCGGAAAATCACCGCGATCGGGAGGATCACTCCAAAGAACAAAACGCCCATGATGATCGGGTTGGTGATTTTGTGCAGCGCCAAGCCCAGCTGGTGCCACAGTCGGTTCAGCGGCCGCAGTTTGGCGGGCGCGAGGAACGCCGCGGCGGCGAAACCAAGCGCAGCAGCGAGCCCCCAGAAATGAGGCGCCTCGCCGTGCCGAAGCGGCAGCATGCTGATGACCGTGATCGCCGCGGCGATCACCAGACCGAACGATCGATCGGACCCCATGGCGGCGGAACGGTCTCTCGAATAGTCCTCATGCGACATTCAGACGAGACCCCCCAAGTCGCCTCAACAACAAATTATCTGCAAGGCTGGCGAACCGCAAATTTCCCATGACTTGCCGGATGGCTTCGCTCCCCGCGTCCTCATTCGTAATTCTTAATGAGACCGTTCGCCAGGAGCGCGTTGCCCTTCGCGTTGAAGTGAAAGTCTCCCCAGAAATACAAGGATCTAATGAAATCAGGATCTTGCGTTTTATAGGCGAAAAAGTCGGGAAAGTGATCGAAAAATTTTCTGCATTTGCCGGCGCACCAGTCGCGCCAGACGCGCGCTTGCCGCGAATTTTCAACGTCGTAGAGCAGCTGCTGCGGCCATGGATAGACCCCAATTGAAAGCGCGATCCCGCGCGACGACAGGAGTTCGTAGAGGCGATCCAATTGCTTCTTCGCCTTTTCGATAGACGCGTCGATCCCTAATGGGCCGTAGCAGCTTGAATTCTCGCTATATGTCCAGCTCGCACGCGTGTAATCGGGGCTGTAGACGACGCCCGATTTTGAAAGCTCCTCGAAGGTCGCTCGCCCGAGCGCTCTCCCCAACTCCGCTGAGTAGCGCATCTGGCCAAGGAACTCCCCCATATAAGAGACTTTCTCCCACCACCTCTTTGGTGGTTGTGGCAGCGGCGGCCGCGGGACAGGGGAACAAACGTTTGCCGTGGGCTGAAACACGCCCATCTGCAATACGCCATTTTGATCATACGAATAGAAAACGCCTTCGTCCTGTATGTCGGAGATATCAATGTAAACCACAGCCTCGTCGAACTTGAGGCCGGCGTCGAGGAGATATTTGAGTTTCTCGTAATAGACGGACGGCGCATAGCTTGAGACTCCCGCATTCAACACATCGAGTGCGGGAAAAGCCTGCGCGAAAAGCCCAACAAAAGACTGCTCATAGGGGACGCCGGGACTCTCAGTGAAGGAATCGCCGATAAAGATGACGCGCTTGCGGTCCACCGTCATCGGCACGCTGCGTACGGCGGCGTCTCTAAAGCCCAGTGAATTGGTGAAAATGGGAACTATATTGGAGCCCCAGGCGTCGAAGCCGTTAAAATTGGGCTTCAGGCCATGGGTGTAATGCGGATCGCGAACCCTCAACTCGTTTTTCACAGGCGCCAGAAATGGATTGCCGCCCGTGTAGACGAGATGAAGAACAATCTCCGCAACGACGACGAGACTGACGAGCAGGCCAAAGTTGATGAAAAGAATGCGAAACAGCTTGTACGCTGAGTTTTTGCGCGACCACGACATCGACATTCGCCAAATTTGGCTTCCCCAAGAATGTGAGCATCACTCTTGTCATAGTTCGACTGAAATGAGCAAGCTTCCTTTGCAAAAAAGTGTTTTGCGGCGTCGAATGCCGGAAGGCCTTTGCGGTGCGCTAAGAAGCCGCAGTGAATCGCGTCTCGGAGCTGCTCATGACCCCGCGTCTCAGTCGTTCGCTTGCTGAAATCCTGCCGGGCTCGGCGTCGTTGCGGATGTTCTGCGCGGCCCTCGCCGTCGCATGGGGCGGCTGCGCAGTCCATGCGCGCGAAGTTTTAAGCGCCGCCGCCGTGCGCGACACGTCTGCGGCGCTGGAAGGCCTGCGCGGCAATGGCGCCGCTCTACGCAGTTTTCTTGTCGAAATGCCGAAAGGCGCCGATTTGCACAATCACCTTGCGGGCGCCGTCTATGCGGAGAGCGCTTTGGCTTGGGCGCGGGCCGAGGGGTGGTGTTTCGACGTCAAGAGCAAGGCGGCGCTGCCGCCGCCTTGCGAGGCTGTGTCGAAGCCGCCTCTCGCGGAAGCGCTGCGCTCGACGCAGGCCTATCGAGACGCGATCAACGCCTGGTCGATGCGCGACGTCATCACCGCGCGCGTGAGCGGTCATGATCAGTTCTTCAACAGCTTCTTTCGGTTCTCAGACGTGACGGGGAACAATGTCGGCGCCGCCCTCGCCGAGGTCGTCGAGCGCGCCGCCGCGCAGAACGTCTTGTATCTCGAATTGATGATCAGTCCGCTGATGGGCGAGGCGCGCGATTTTGGCGAGCAGATCGGCTGGAAGGACGATCCCGACGCAATGCTTGCGGCGCTCGACGGCAAAGGTCTCGGCGACCTCGTCCAGCGCGCGGCGGAGGGCGTCGTCGCCGTTGTCGCCGACAAGGACCGGCGGCTCGCCTGCAGCGACGCGGTTCATCGTCGGCCCGGATGCGATGTCGCGGTACGGTTTCTCGCCCAGGTCTATCGCAATGTCGACCGCGCGAAATTGTTTGCGCAGACGGCGCTTGCCGCTCGTCTCGCCTCACGGGACGGGCCGGTTGTCGGATTGAACCTCGTCGCAGCCGAGGACGATGAAATCACGCTGGGAAATTATAGCGATCAGATGCGGATCGTCGGCGACATCGGGCGCCGACACCCGAAGGCGCGGATCAGTCTCCATGCGGGGGAACTGACAATGGGGCTCGTTCCTCCCAGGGATCTGACCTTCCATATCCGCGAGGCGGTCGAGGTCGCCGGCGCGGGGCGCATCGGCCATGGCGTCGACATCGGCTTCGAGCGCGACGCCAAAGGTCTGATGGCAAGAATGGCGCGCGATGGAATAATGGTCGAGATCAATCTCACGTCCAATGCGCAAATTCTCGGCGTCGAAGGCGCGGACCATCCATTCCCGCTCTATCGCAACGCGGGCGTGCCGACGGCGTTATCGACTGACGACGAGGGCGTATCGCGAATCGATCTCACGCACGAATATCAGCGCGCCGCGCGCGTCTACCAACTTTCCTACCGCGACTTGAAACAGCTCTCTCGAAACAGCCTGACGTACGCTTTTCTTCCCGGCGAGAGCCTGTGGCGCGATCCTGCGGCCGCGCGCCCCGTTTCGGTTTGCCTCAACGCTCGGCTTGGCGGGACTTCGCCTTCCGCCGAGTGCCGTCGTTTCTTGGCAGGTTCCGAAAAAGCCAGACGGCAATGGGAGCTCGAGACGCGTTTCGCGCGCTTCGAGTCGAAATGGAGCGGGGGCGAGGGAAAGCCAGCGAACAGCGTTGCGCTCGCTTCCCCGCCTCGGTCGTCGGCCAAACGTGAGCGTTCCTCGCGCGGCGTTCGCTAAAGAATGCTGCGGCCCTGAATGACGCGCAGAATGATCACGATGACTGCGATCACAAGGAGAATGTGAATGAAGCCGCCGAGCGTATATGAGGAGACCAGCCCGAGCAGCCACATGATGATGAGGATGACCGCGATCGTTTCAAGCATTGTTCAGCCTTCCATTTGGCCAGCAAGGAGGTTCACAACTTTTTGCCAAGCGACTTTGCGTCGGTCTCGACCTTTTTCCAAGCGCCCTTGAGCTTGCTCCAGAAAGACTCTTGCGGCGCCTTCTTGCAATCATCGATGATTATAGGAATGACCTTCTCCGTGCCTTCGATATCGACGTCCGTTGCGAGCGGCTTGCCTTTCTTGCTCTGCGCAGAGGACCAGTAGATCACCTTCGGCTGAAATTGGTCGTCGACCGCCAGGAAATCCTCGCACGTCCACTTGGACGTCGGCTTCTTCGTTTCGGCGAGCGCGTTCGTCGCGTAAAAAGACAATGCGGCCGCGGCAATGAAATAAACTGGCTTCATAGGATGCTCCTTCGAGTCCACGCCTTCTGCGAAAAGCGCCGGCGAGAGTCTATTGCGGAATTGAGCCGGTATCCAGTTGGAGCTGGCGCCGTCGCAGACCCGCTATTCCACCGCCAAAATGACGTCCGCAGCGTCGAAGGTCGCCAGCGCGGCGTCCCCTTCTTTCAGTCCCATATCTTCAACGAGGTGGCGCGGCGTCACCGCGGTCATCGTCTTTCCGAAACCGACGTCGAGCAGAATTTCGCTATTGCGTTCGGCGTCAATCCGCTGCGTGACTACGCCGCGGAAGCAATTGCGCTGCAGCGGCGCCGCGTCGCCCGCGGGCGCCAGATTGACGAAGGACGCCTTTATCAGCGCCAGCGCCTTGCGCCCTTGAGAAAGGCCCAGTCGCTCGGCTGACTCGTTGGTGACGATCGCCAGGATCGTATCCTTTTCCGACACCCGCAGGGTCACTTCGACGTCGACCGGCCATTTCTTGACCTGAGTCACTTCGGCGCGAAAAACATTGCGCGCGGAAATTGTCATGCCCGTGGTCCACAGCAGAAAATCCTCGGCGCCCGCGAGACCCTCTTCGGCGATCGTCTCGGAGATGCGCGCAAGTTTCTCTTCGAGGCGGTGGAAGGTGGCGATCAGCCGGCGCCCTTCCTCCGTCACCTCGGCGCCGCCGCCGCTGCGACCTCCAGCCTTGGTGATGAAGGCTGGCGTGGGCAAGAGATTGTTGATCGCGTTCACCGCGTCCCATGCGGCCTTGTAGCTGAAGCCGACGGCCTTGGCGGCCTTGGTGATGCTGCCGTGGGCCGCGACGGCCTCTAACAGCTTGACGCGGTCGCGGCCGACAAGGAGTCGGCCCTCGCTACGCAGCGCCAGTGAAGCATCGATCTTGCCTTCGGCCATGTCAGCGTCCCGCCTCATCGCCCGGATACAGGGTGGGAAGGCCGGAGGCAACCGCGGCTAAGGATGAATATCGGTTAGTGGAGCGTTACTCTGGTCCGCGATGGTCTCCGTCCCCGCGCCGGCGACTGAGCGATCGCTCTGACCACCGCCTCGGCGATGGCGCGACCGCGCTCGTCGGTTCCGGTCCAGTTCGAGGCGCGTCCGCGCGGATCAATTTCCACGAGCTTCACGCCCCGCGCCGCATGCACCCCGTCGCGCGCGATCCCCCGCAGGAAGCCGTCCATCGGCGCCTGGATGGGAAGGCCGTCGAGTCGGCCGAGCAGATAATCCCTGAAAACCCGAGCGCCGATGTCGAGCGGCGTCCGCCAGACGCCATCCCGCGCCGAATAGATGAAGCGCTCCTTGCCGACGCCGCCGAGAACGCGAGCGACGCCGTCTGAAGGCAGCGTGGCGCCGTTTTCGAGCAATTCGCCCGTATGCGCCGGATGAGTCTCGATCGCCACGTCGCAGTTCCAGCCCGCCCTGAAGTTTGGACCCATCCCGATCACGAGACCTGCGATCCCGCGCAGATCCGGCGTGACGCGGTGCTTTTGCATGCGGGCGTCGATCAGAACGTCGGGTGCGCGCAGAGTGATGAGGTCCGTCAAGGGCAGAGGCGAAACGGCGACGCGTCCCGGCCGGGACAAGACGTCGACCACATCCAGCGTCGTTTGCGTCAGATCGGCGACGACGCCGTCGACTTCCGCGCGATCTCCATAAAGCGCGTCGTGAAAGGCCATCCCCCGTCGGATGACCGGCGGGTACGCGTCATGGCTGAGAACCACGCGGCGCCGCTCCCATGTCAATCGCGCCGCGACCGCGGAGGCGATCTCGTTCGTGCCGAGGATGATGACGAAATGCTCACTGCAGTCGGAGAGGAATTCTTTTGCTGAAAAGCCTGGCATGGGGCGCCCTCCGGCGCCTTTTCAGCAAATGACGCGCCAAGTCGCACCCCTTTGCGTTGCAGGGGAATCCGGCGCCGGCCAAGCGACGGGAGACTCCTCGTTTCACACATCTTGTATTGAAGTCGACAAAAACGGACAAAAACCGCCAACGACGCGCGCAGCGCTGGACTGACGCAGTTTATCCTATTGAAAAACAGCACCATTTTATCAAAAAGCGATATGTTTTCAGATAATATATCAATTACCGATAGGCCTATGGCGTTTGCACATATACTGATCATTCGCTGCTTAAAGTTCGGATGTTGACTTTTATACCGCTCCTTTGTAGTCAAGCAATATGTAAGCTAACTACATAACGGTCCTCGATCACATGATCCGCGCTGTCGCCGTCGCTGCATTCGCAAGCCTTTTCAGCATTCTATGCGCTGCGCCGTCCGGCGCGTCGGACAATGAGGCGATCATCGTCGTCACAAGCTTTCCCGAAGAACTGACGACCCGTTACGAGCGGGAGTTCGAGCGCAGCCATCCGCAAAGCCACGTTCGATTCATCTGGAAGCAGTCCCGCGACGCGCTTGCCGAACTCGCCAAGCCCGAACAGGGCGGTGCGGACGTCTATTGGGCTCCGGCGCCGGCGAATTTCGCGCGTCTTCGCGACCGGGGCGCCTTCCGCAAGATAACGGTCGACCGCGCCGTGCTTCCCGGCCGGCTCGGCCAGCAGCAATTGTCCGATCCCGCAGGCCTCTACGAAGCCTATGACGTCGCCGGCTATGGGATCGTCGCGAATCCAAGCGCGCTGGCGGCGGCCGGCCTTTCCGCGCCGCGCCGCTGGCGCGACCTCGCGTCGCCCGACTATGCGCGCCAGCTCGCTATGCCGATCGCCTCAAAGGTCGGCTTCTCGCCTGCGCTCTATGACATCCTTTTGCAGAGCGAAGGTTGGGACGCTGGTTGGCGTCTCCTCAGCGAGATGGCCGGCGAGGCGACGCTGCTCGATTCCGGATTCGCGCCGACGGCCTCTGTGCGCGAAGGCAAAGCGGCGCTCGCGCTGACGATCGATTTCTTCGCCGAGATCGCCAAAGCCAGTGGCGCTGCGGTCGAGATGATCTATCCCCAGCGCACGGCGTTTCTGCCCGCCCATGTCGCGATGACCGCCGCCTCCAAGCATGTCGCCGGCGCGCAGGCCTTCATCGACTTCCTGCTGTCGACGGACGGCCAGCGACTGATGATGGAGCGGGACAGCCGCCGGCATCCGGCGCGACCCGACGCCTATCAGAGCGCGCCGCAGGGCTTTGCGGATCCCTTTGCGCTGCCGGCGTCAACGATACTGGATTATGGCTCGGAGGTCGGCCGCTGGCGCACGCCGCTGATCGCGCTGCTCTTCGATCTCGCGATCGTCGAAGGCCATGCCGAGAGCGCCGAACTGTGGCGCAAGATTCACGACGCCGAGAAAAAATTCGCCGGCAATGCGAAAGCCATGGCGGCGCTGGGCGAAGCGAAGAGACTCGCCGGCTTCATTCCGGTGTCCGAAAGCGACGCGCGCGCAACCGCCTTCCTCGAGCGCTTCACGCGTCGCGACGCCATCGATCCGCAGCAAATCGCACAATGGCGCGAGGAGATCGGCGCGGCGCGGCGACAGGCGCGTGACCTCGTCAAAAGCCTGGAGCCGGCGCCATGAAACGCTTCGGCGTCCTTCTATGCGCAGTGCTGCTCGCGGGCGCCGCGCGCTATGAGACGAGCGGCCCCGACACCGAGGCCTTCATCCAGCCGATGGAGGGACTGGACGGCGAACATGCCGCAAGCTTTCTCAAGGGGAGCGGAATCTTCCGCCAAGCCTGGGTCATCGGGCCGTCGCAGGACCATCCCGACTTTATCGGTCTCGGTCCGCTCTATAATCGACTTTCCTGCATCGCCTGCCACGTCAAGAATGGCCGCGGCGCCGCGCCAGACAGCGAAAATGGCGTCGCGCGCACGATGGCGGCGAGGCTGAGCGTCGAGGGAAGGGACGCGCATGGCGGACCGCGCGTTCATCCTGATTACGGCGCTCAGCTCAATCCCGAAGGCGTTCCCGGCGTCGCTGGCGAAGGCCAGGCCGTCGTCGAATACGCCGAATTCGATGTGGCGCTCTCTGATGGCGCGACGGTAAGGCTTCGTCGGCCGACGCTCTCCTTCCGCAATCTTGCTTATGGTCCGCTCGGGCTCGAGACGAAGACGTCGCTGCGCAACGCGCCGCCGGTTTTCGGCCTGGGTCTGCTCGAGGCGGTCCCTGAGGCCGAAATTCTCGCCGGCGCGGGCAGACCGAATTTCGTCTTCAGCGTTGAGACCGGCCAGAGAACGCTCGGCCGCTTCGGACTCAAAGCAAATCAGCCCAATCTCAAGCAGCAGATCGCCAACGCCTTCGTCGAAGACATCGGGGTCACCTCGTCGCTGTTTCCTGTCGAGAACTGCCCTCCGTCACAAAGTGAATGCCGTCGCGGCGCTTCGACGCCGGAATTGACCGACGCCCAGCTCGACGCGGTCGTCAATTACATCCGCGCGCTTGCGCCGCCGGCCAGGCGCAATCTCGGGGACCCGCGCGTCAAGGACGGCGACGTTCTGTTCCATGAGATCGGCTGTTCGAACTGCCATCGCGACGCGCTGCATGTTGCGGATTTCTCGCTGCAGCCCGCGCTCAACGGCGTCGAGATTCATCCCTACACCGACCTTCTGCTGCACGACATGGGCGACGGGCTCGCCGACGGCCGCGACGACTTCGAGGCTGGTCCAAGGGACTGGCGCACGCCGCCGCTCTGGGGACTGGGCCTCGCCGGCAAAGGCGGAGACGGCGCCGATTTTCTGCACGATGGCAGGGCGCGAACGCTCGTCGAGGCGATCCTCTGGCACGGCGGCGAAGCGCAATCCTCCGCCGACGCCTTCCGCAATCTACCCGAACCCCAGCGCGACGCGCTGCTCGCTTTCCTCAACTCTCTCTGAAGTTCACGGGGGCAATGATGACCAGGCTGCTGACGACGACGGCGATTTCAGGCGGCGTTCTTCTCGCGCTATCAATTCCTATGAACGCGCAGACGCCGCTGCCGCCGATCGAGGTGCGTGCGCCAAAGGCTTTCGAGCTCGGCCAGATCAAAGTCGGGGAACGTCGTCTTGGAGTCCCGACCAAGGTCGCTCAGCCCGGCGCCGGCGCCGGCGGCGGCGGGGTAGGCGCTCCGCCCCCCGCGTGGGTCCCGTCGGAAAAAACCGACAATGGTCCGACGCCCAGTCAGCACACGGACGCCTTCGGCGGCTACACCATCACCAACAGACAGATGGAGACATTTGCCCGCCCGTCGCTCGACAGCGCAGTCAATATCGCGCCGGGCGTCAATAGTCAGATTTCCGGCAATTCCCGCAACGAGCAGAATATCTATGTGCGCGGTTTCGATCGCTGGCAGGTGCCGCTCACAGTCGACGGCGTTCGCGTTTATCTGCCGGTCGACAACAGACTCGATTTCGCGCGCTTTCTGACCGCCGACATTGCCGAAGTGCAGATCGCCAAGGGCTATGTCTCGGTGCTCGACGGCCCTGGCGGCATGGGCGGCCAGATCAATCTGGTGACGCGCAGACCCACCCGAGAGATTGAAGCCGAATGGCGCACGCGATTCGATTTTGGTCGCGACGGCACATTCCTGGGGCCGATGACCTACGGCTTCGTCGGCACGAAAAAGGACATGTATTATGCGCAGCTCAGCGGCACTTTTCAGAACTACGACGGCTGGATGCTACCCGCGAGCTATCGCTCGACTCTCGCTCAAGGATGGGGATTTCGCGGTCAATCCCATACACAGGACTACAATATCAATGCGCGCGTGGGCGTGACGCCCAATGCGACCGACGAATATTCCCTAAGCTTCAGCCGCCAAGAAGGCCAAAAGGGCGCGCCGCTGCATACGACCGATCCCATCTCCACGCAGCGCTTCTGGCGATGGCCATACTGGCGGGTCCAGAACCTTTATTTCCTGTCGAAGACGCAGCTTGGCGACTCCTCCTATGTGAAGACGCGCGGCTATTGGAGCAAATTCGACAATTCCCTCGTCAGCTACGACGACCCTTCTTTCATCAAGCAGTCGCTGCCTCGATCGTTCAACAGCGCTTATGCCGATTATGCGCTCGGCGCCGAGGCCGAAGTGGGCACGCAGATCGGCGATATCGACACGTTGAAGGCGCTGTTCTTCTATCGCCTCGACAATCATTCCGAGTGGCAGGAGAATTTCGGGCAGAATTTTCGCGGCACGCGCTCCGGCTGTGTGACCAGCGTCCCCTGCTACACCCAGCCGGTGATTTCGAGCATCGAGGACACCTATTCGGCGGCCGTCGAGAACACGTTTCACCCGAGACAAGACATCGATATCGTTGCGGGCTTTAGCTACGACTGGCGGCATCTGCGCCAGGCGCAAGGCTTTGCCGTTCCGCAGGGCGTCATCGACTATCGGCCCATCGACGTGCAGGCGCCGAACTATCAGGGCGCGGCCATCTGGCGCTACAACGATACAGACCGCGTTTACTTCAACGGTTCGAGCCGGACGCGCTATCCTACGCTCTTCGAGCGTTTCAGCACCCGCTTTGGCGGCGCGACGTCCAATCCGACGCTCAAGCCGGAGCGCGCAACCAATTTCGATCTCGGCTGGTCAAGCCTCTTTGCGCCCGGCGGCCGGGTGTCGATCGACGTCTTCTACAGCCTCGTCGACAATCTCATCCAAAGCGTGCCGGCGCCGCAGTTCGGCGTGAACGTCACGCAATCTCAGAACGTCGGCGGCGGCAGATTCTGGGGCGCGGAAATCTCGGCCGATTACTTCGTGCGCGAGGATTTCTCGCTCGGCGGCAACGTCACGCTGATTCGGCGCCGGGTCAATTCGCCGTCGATCGTCAATTTTCAGCCGACGGGGGTGCCCGACCTCAAGATGTTTCTCTACGCCGGCTACCGTCCCATTCCCCAGCTGACCTTGACGCCAAGCATTGAAGTGGCCGGCGCTCGCTGGACGTCCATAACAAATGGCAATTGGTATTATCGGACGGGCGCCTTTTGCCTGACGAACTTCAACGCTGATTATACGCCGGGCGACAACATCAAATTCAGCGCCGGCGTGCGAAACGCATTCGATGACTACTATGTGCTCGCTGACGGATATCCCTCTCCGGGCCGCACATTCTATCTCGCGTCGAAGGTGAACTTCTAGACGCGCTCGCCGCTGCGACGCACCACATATCGGCTGCGCTGCGTTCGCGCGGCGCCGCGCGATCGTCTATTTCAGCTTCGCGTCCCAAGTCGGCGAATCCGGCGCACGAAAATCGAAGTCCCAGGCAAATCTGCGGATGAGATTATAGCCGATCAGGAAAGAAACATCGCGGCCAAGCGCGGCGCGCAAGGCGCCGAAGTCATAGGAGATCGCGTAGAGGTCGCGCAGGACGCCGCCTTCGCCGAGGTCAAGCGACTTGATCTTGTAGACCTTCAAGGAAATGCGTTTTCCGCCGACGCCGCTTGCCCGGGCTTTGGCCTTCACGGCCGTGAACAGCCCCTTGTGCTTGCGTATGAACCGCTGATCGACGGCCGAGACTTCCGCGCCCGAATCGAACAGGCCGACCGCCGCCGTATTGCCCAAGCGCAGGTCGATGCCGACAAGACGCTCATCGGGTCCGAGCCGCCGAAACGGCTTCGGACGGCCGCTCGCCGTCGCGTCGCCGAAAAAGGTGAGTTCACGCCGATCGATGTCGAGGCTGAATCGCGCGCCTTTGAAAAAATCCAGCCCCAAAAGATCGTCACCGTCGCCAGGCGGACATCGGGTGAGTTGATATTTCGCTCGCGCGACGTTGTTTCCTTGATCGGCGACGAGTTCGACATTCTGCGCTTCGACATCGTCACAGCGCATTGTCGCGCCGGACGCCCCGGTGGAGAGGCTTGCGCCCAGAACCGGCAGGTCCTTGTTCCAGGGCGCCAGCCTGAGGCGCGTGCTCGAGGCGCCAGTGTCAAGGCGCATGTTTCCCATGACGTTGCCGATGCGAACCGGCAGATAGATGCGCCCGCCAAGATATTCATCCTGGGTCAAGGTCAGCGGAATGACGGAACGGCTCCTCTCGGCGCCAATGGCGGCGTCCGAAATCAACAGCGCTGCAAAAAGGAAAAAAGCCGACGCTCGAATAGGCTTCATGGACCGCTTCCCGCTCCCGAACATTCAGCGCTAAGCGCTTCCCGATCACATGGAATCATGTGATCGATAAGGAATCGCCCAAAATAAACGTTGGAGCAGGTTCTCATCGAAAAAGTCTGTCAACTTTTTCGGAACCTGCTCTAAGGAACGCGTCCTGAGCTTCCCGCGCAAGCTCCGCGCCCTCGCCTTTGTAGCGAGGCGAGTAATGGAAGGTCACGAGCCGCCTCACGCTGGCGCGGCGCGCGATCGTTCCCGCCTGACGCGCCGTCAGATGTCGCCGCTTGGACGCGGCGGCCGAGTCGCGCTCCAAAAATCCTCCTTCGATGAAGAGCGTGTCCGCGCCTTTCGCGAGCTTCACGATTCGTTCGATGTTGCATTCGGTATAGGCGCAGTCGACGACATAGGCGATCTTGCGGCCCGAGGAGATTTTCATGATCTCCTTCTTGAGCATTCCGAAGGGCAGGGCCTGGGGTTTCCTGTCTTCCGGGTCAGCCCAGGCGACCTTGATGAGGTCCGCGTCATCGGCGCCGCGAAGCGTTGCCTCTTTGAACGCCCGCAGCCATGGGCCCACGGCGAGCCCCAATGCGTCGAGCTGGTTGCGCCAAATGTTGATATGCGCGCGCTCCTCCAGAGCGAACGCCAGCACCGGAAGGCCATGATCGAGCGTCGTGGCGCGAACCTGTATTCCGGACTCTTTCAGCAGCAGTCCCTCGCTCGATTGGCGCTTCTCTTCGTCGCGACGCGCAAATTGCGTTCGACCTGAAAATGAAGCGGAAGCAGCGCGCCCGGATTCGTCCATTTCGGTCACCTTGAATGTCAGATTGCCCTCGTAGCCGTCGATGAGGTTCCAGGAATAGGCCTTGAGCTTATGCTCGACCGCATCGATTATGCCGTGGGGTCCGTAAACGCCGAGCGTCATTTCCCGCCCGAGCAGGCGCCGCAGCAGCTGATCGAAGCCCGCGAAGTGATCCATATGCAGATGCGTGACGAAGACATCGCTGATTCGCAGCGTCTTACGGGGCGAAAGCCGTCCAAGATCGCCAAGATCGAACAGCAGCGCCCGCTTTTCGAAAACGAGATCGACGTAAAGACCCGGATCGTCAAACGGATCGTTGATCAGCGCGGGGTCGAAATGGCGCGGCACGGCTCTTTTGCTCTCATCGGCGCGCTCAGCGAAAGCTCATGCGCGCTCGCGCGCGCAGCGCCGTGCGGGAGAATATAGTCGCGAGTGAGAAGCAGGTAACCGCATGGGCATGTCGGACCTCCACGGCGCGTCGGATCGCGCGGAAGGCGTCGCAACCATCCATTCCGCTCTGGATGCTGGCGCCGCGCGGCGGCGGGCGGGTTTCGACCGAGACGGAGCGGCCAAAGTCCGCGCTATTCGAGATTTCGGCGCGGACCAGAACGCCGCCATCCGTCAAATCATTCGGTCACAATTATCGGCTTGCTATTTGCGCCTAATCGGCAAAGATTCCGCTTTCCTCATCTCACCATGGAAGCCTTAGATGCAGCGACAGTTTGACTCTTTCGTTTCAGGCGCCCCCGACGTCCTTGCCGTTCACTGGGGCTGGGTCATCGCCTTGGGAATATTGATCGGGGCGCTGGGAATCCTCGCGATCATCCGAGCCAGGATGGCGACGTTCATCGCGGTCGGCTTTCTTGGCGCGCTGCTCATCGTCAGCGCGGTGTCGGTTCTCATATTCGCCTTTTCGGCCGCGGGCCTGTGGACAGACTTCTTCGTCCACGTCCTCTGGGCGGTTCTTCTGGCGATCGTCGGAATCATGCTGCTGACGCGCCCGGCGATCAGCGCCGAGGCGATCACGCTTCTCATCGCCTTCTATTTCATCGCCGAAGGCATACTCGTCATCGGTTTTGCGCTGACCTCCCAGATCGACGGTCTGTGGATGTATCTCCTGCAAGGCGGCGTCGCGCTGCTGCTTGGCGCGCTGTTGGTGACCGGCTGGCCGTTCACCGGGCTTTGGGCGATCGGAACCTTCCTGGGCATCGATTTGCTGTTCAAAGGATGGGGAATCATCGCTCTCGGCTTTGGCCTTCGGGCGATCTCAGAAGGCGCTCTGCTGTAGGCTCGCAACGGCTTGGATGTCATTCCCGACGCGCGAAGCGCGATCGGGAATCCAGGGTCACGACAAACATCATGAAAGTTGCTCTGGATTCCCGGTCAGGCCTCCGGCCTGCCGGGAATGACAGCCCGATTTGAGCAGAGGCCTTCGATGGACCGGCTTAATCGAGGCCGCGGGTGGGCCAGTAGACCGCGCAAAAGGCCGCGGTAATCAGGCCGGAGCCAAAAAGGGCTCCCGCGATGCGTTCATCGGGAATGGCGTAGCTCGCAGCCGACATCAGCAGACCGAAGGTCGCCAGATAGATCGGCCGCGGGTCGCGTTCCGGCGGCGCGTCTTAAAGCTCCGGTTAATAGGACCATCGCGGAGTCGGCGTGCATTATTTGCGGCCGCTGAGAGCATGGTACCGCCACCCCGGCTCGAACGGGGGACCCCCAGATCCACAATCTGGTGCTCTAACCAACTGAGCTATGGCGGCGTTTAGCGGCGCGAACCTAAAAGCAAGCGTTCGCGATTGCAAGCCTTTGCAGGGGCGCCCTCAAGCGTCGCCAGCCGCGCCGCTCGGGCCGGCGAGCGCGCGTTCGCCGAGCCTGATGAGCGCGTCGCGCAGGCCTTCCTCGGCGACGCCCTTGGCCGCCTCGATGGCCCGCGCGCGCGCCGCCGCGTCGGGCTTGGGCGCCCGGGCAAGGCTCGGCCGAGACGCAGTTGCGGGGATTATGGCTTCCTGTCGCAGCGCGATCCGCGCGACGCAGCGCCAGCCAAGATGCGCATTGACCCTATCGATAATGGTCGGGACGAGATGCTGCGCCTCAAGCCCGAAGCCGGGGTCCACCCGCAGCACGAGAGTCGCCGGCTCTCGCGGCGTCTTTTCGCGGCGCTTGCCCGGCGAGGGGTCGGCCGGCTTCGCCCGCCGCTGCGGCGGCCACTGCAGCGAGGCGGGCGCGCAGATTCGCGCGATTCGCGCCCCGACGATCTCGCGCCAGCACAAGAGCAGCGAGGCTTCGCCGAAGCCGCGCGCGGCGATGAGCGGGTCGAGTTCGCGCGCAACGTAATCCGCGAGCGAGCGCGCTTTGAAGCCTTTGGCGCGCGAAGATACGCTCGAAGATACGCTCATGGACTTGCGGCGACGCCGCCCTCCTTGCCGGGGCGAGGCTTCGCCCTCTATCAATCGCTCTCATGATAAAGCCTCGCGCGAGATCGACCAAACCGGGCGCGGCGCTGCTCGCCTGGTACGACGCCCATCGGCGCGAACTGCCCTGGCGCGCGCGGGCCGGCGAAGCGCCGGACCCCTATCGGATCTGGCTTTCCGAAATCATGTTGCAGCAGACGACCGTCGCGACGGTGAAGGAGCGTTATGCGGCCTTCCTGACGCGCTGGCCGGCGATCGATGATCTGGCGCGCGCGCCGCTCGACGACGTTCTCGCGCAATGGGCGGGGCTCGGCTACTACGCCCGGGCGCGCAACCTGCACGCCTGCGCCCGTGCGGTGGTTGACGGGCATCAGGGGCGCTTTCCGCGCGACGAAGCGGCGCTGCGCCGGCTTCCCGGCGTCGGTCCCTATACGGCGGCGGCGATCGCCGCCATCGCTTTCGATCTGCCCTGCGTCGCCGTCGACGGCAATGTCGAGCGCGTGATGGCGCGTCTTCACGCGATCGAGACGCCGCCGCGCAAGGTTGCGCCGCTCGTTCGCGAAAAGGCCGCAGCGCTCATGAGCCCCTCGCGCCCCGGCGATTCCGTCCAGGCGCTGATGGAGCTCGGCGCGCTTGTTTGCGCGCCGCGAACGCCGGACTGTCCCGCCTGTCCGCTGTCGCCCGATTGCGCCGCGCGGCGTCTTGGCGCGCAGAGCGACTACCCAGCGCGGGAGGCCAAGGGGCCAAAGCCGAAGCGCCGCGGCGCGATCTTTATCCTGCGGCGCGGCGACGAGGCGTTGCTCCTGCGCCGGCCGCCGCGCGGGCTTTTTGGCGGCATGAACGCCTTTCCGTCGACGCCTTTGACGCAGGATATCGCCGCCGCCGAATTCTCGCGTTTCGCGCCCGCGCCAGCGCGGTGGCGCGCGCTCGAAGAGCCGGTGACGCATATCTTTACGCATTTCGCGCTAGAGGCGACGGTGTTCGTCGCGCATACGCGCGGCAAAGCGGCGCCCTCGGATTGCCGCTGGGCGGCGCGCGCCAATCTGGGTAAAGAAGGATTGCCCACCCTCATGCGCAAGGCCGCCGCTCGCGCCGGACTTATCGACGCATGAGACTGCGAGGCTGGAGGGAGCGATGGCGCGACGCGCAGGCGGCTATCAGGTCGAAGTGACGGAGGGCGCGATTCGCGTGCGCCGCGCCGGGAAAACGCTCACCATTCCCGCCGCGCCGCCGGACGGCGAATCGGAAGAGGACGCCGATTTCATCGTGCGTCTCGACGACCTCGAACATTGGGATGCGCCAGACGATGAGACGCCGATCGGCATCGAGGAGCTGCAGAAAATCCTCGACGCGGTCGAAAAGCAGCTCGAAAAGCACGGTTTGAGCGCGGATTTCGAATAGCGCGCCGTTCTCAAACTTGTCAGACCGCCCAGCCGAGCGAACGCTCGACGGCCTTTTCCCAGGATGCGATCAGGCGCGCCCGCTCCTGCGGCGTCATATGGGGCGTAAAGCGATGTGATGCTCGCGTCTGCGCGGCGATGTCATCCAGGCTTTTGTAGACTCCGACAGCAAGTCCCGCCGCATAGGCGGCGCCGACCGCCGTCAACTCCAGCTGGCTGGGGCGGACGACCGGCGCGTCGATGAGGTCGGCCTGAAACTGCATCAACAAATCGCTCCCCGCCATGCCGCCGTCGACCTTGAGCGCGCTGATCTCGACGCCCGCGTCGGCGATCATCGCCGCCAGCACTTCCCGGGTCTGAAACGCCGCGGCTTCGAGCGCCGCGCGGGCGATATGGCCCTTGTTGGAGAATCGCGTCAGCCCGGCGATGATCCCGCGGGCGTCGCCCCGCCATCGTGGCGCAAAAAGCCCAGAGAACGCCGGCACGAAATAGACGTCGCCATTGTCGGGAACGCTTCTCGCCAGCGCCTCGATCTCGCGGCTCTCTTTGATGATCCCGAGATTGTCGCGTAGCCACTGCACCAGAGCGCCGGCGATCGCGATCGAGCCTTCCAGCGCGTAACAGGGTTTGGCGTCTCCAAGCTGATAGGCGAGCGTCGTCAGCAGGCCCTTGGTCGAGATGCGCGGCGTCTCGCCGACGTTCATCAGCAGAAAACAGCCGGTGCCATAAGTGTTCTTGGCGTCGCCAACATTGACGCAGGCTTGCCCGAGCAGCGCGGCGTGCTGGTCGCCGAGCGCGCCGGCGAGCGGAACGCCGACGAGCGCGCCGACGCATTCCCCATAGACCTCGCTCGACGAGCATATTTTTGGCAGGCAGGCCGCGGGAATGTCGAAGATCCGCAGCAGTTCTTGATCCCATTGCAGGGTTTCGAGATTCATCAGCTGCGTGCGCGAGGCGTTGGTCGCGTCGATGAGATGACGGCCGCCGCTGGGGCCGCCGGTCAGATTCCAAATGATCCAGGAATCGATCGTGCCGAAAAGCGCCGCGCCCTGCGCCGCCCTTTCGCGCGCGCCGGGGATTTCGTCGAGAAGCCAGGCGAGCTTGAGCGCGGAAAAATAGGTCGCGAGCGGCAGTCCCGTCGTTGTGCGGACCAGATCTCCCAAACCTTGCGCCGCGATCCGGTCGGCGGCGGCTTGCGTGCGCGTATCCATCCAGACGATCGCGTGATGAAGCGGCGCGCCGGTCGCCGCATCCCACAAGACCGTCGTCTCGCGCTGATTGGTGACGCCGACGGCCGAGAGGTCGCTGGCCGAGACCTTGGCCTCGGCCAGCGCCGCCGCGATCACGGCCTGCGCATTGCGCCAAATCTCGGCGGCGTCATGTTCGACCCAGCCGGGGCGGGGATAGATCTGCCGGTGCTCGCGCTGCGCCTTGGCGACGATCCCACCGTGACTGTGCATGACGATGAAGCGAGTGCTCGTCGTGCCCTGATCGAGCGCGCCCAGGAGTTTGGACATTCATAACCCTCTGATGAACGGAAGTTTCAGCCTGGGTTCAGAGCGTTCGCCGCAACTTGAAAACGGTTCCACCATTTCTCAAAAGGAGGATGCTCCATGAGATCGGCAGCCGTCAAAACCCTATCGGCGCCAATCAAGCTGGCCCTCGCCGCACTTCTTTTCGTTCTCGCTTCGAGCCCATTCGCGCCAGAGGCTTCCGCGCTGCCGGGGATTGATCGCGGCCCTGCGGCTCAGCTGGCTCAGGGCGTCGAGAAGGCGCGCTGGCTGTGCGGACCTTACCGGTGCTGGTGGCGGCCCGGCTACGGCTGGGGTGGCGGCTACGGCTGGGGTGGTCCCCGCTGGGGTGGCGGCCCGGGCTGGCGGCGCCCAGGCTGGGGCGGACCTGGCTGGGGCGGACCTGGCGACGGTTGGGGTGGCGGAGGCTGGGGACACCGTCACTGGTAAGAAAGGATTAACCAAAACAACATGAGCCGCGGACGTCGTTCGCGGCTCATTTTTGACACTTGCCGGGCGACCAATTCGTCCGAAATGTATTTGATAAACCGGCATGGTCCTTGCCAATCAAAGTTCATCGGCGCGGGTCTGTCCGAAAAGCGACACGCGAGAGTTGGCAAACGAGAGGAGGTGTTGTAACCTACTGATACGAAAGGTAGTTTGCAATCTTTCCAAAGAAGGAAATTTGCAACCTTTCCAGAAAGTAGTTTGCAACCTTTCCAAACTGGGCTAAGTAATGATCGTCTGTTCGTGCAACGTCCTATCGGACCGCGATGTGCGCGATACGCTTGGGCCACGCGGTGACCGGCCTTCGGTTTCAGCTGTGTTCCGGCATATGGGCTGCGAGGCGAAATGCGGGCGCTGCGTGCGCAGCATTGTCGCCATCGTCGACCAGCACGCCGCGAGAGGATTGGATGAGTGCTCGGGGAGCGGCGATTGTGAAGGCTGTCGCGCCGACGAATTGGCGGCGTAAGTCTATTTTCATGGAAAGGATGCGGACATGCGCGGTGACGCGAAGGTCATCGATTATCTCAATCGCGGATTGCGCGCAGAATTGACCGCGGTCAATCAATACTGGCTGCATTTCCGCATTTTCCACAATTGGGGTTTCCTCGAGCTCGCCAAGAAATGGCGCGAAGAGTCGATTGAGGAAATGCATCACGCGGATCATTTCGCCGAGCGTATCCTCTTCCTCGAAGGCTTCCCGAATATGCAGGTGCTCGATCCGCTGCGCATCGGCCAATCCGTCGAGGAGATCATCAAGGCGGACCTCGAGACCGAGCTCGGCGCCCGCGACCTGTATCTCGAAGCTGCGGCCTATTGTCTCTCGATCAACGATCGCGTTTCCGAGCAGCTTTTCGAAGGCGTGGTGAAGAGCGAGGAAAAGCACATCGACTTCCTCGAGACGCAGCTTGAGTTGATCAAGCAGCTCGGCGTCCAGCTTTACTCGCAAAAGCACGTCGGCGAATTGCACTCCTGACGCACGGAGCGCGTCATCGGCCGCCGCAAACGCTCCCGGGCGCCATGCGGCGGCGAGTCATTCCATCGCCGCCGCCTTTAGAATGCACACCATCGTCGCCTGCGCCGGCGTTTTGCCGAGGTTGCGGATAATGTGCGGCCGGTCGCAGCGATAGCGCAGGGTTTCGCCTGCTTTCACGCTCGATTTCGTTCCGGCGACCTCGACCTCAAGCTCGCCGTCGCGCACAGACAGGCTCTCGACCGAGCCGCGCTGATGCGCCTCGGATTCCAGTACGCCGCCCGGCGCGGCGGCGAATTCATAGCACTGAAGCCACTCGACCGTCTTGATCCAGCCGATGATCTCGAGCCGGCATTTGCCGTCGTCGGACACCAGGATGGGCGTATCGGCCTTGCTGGTTTTCTCGAGGAAGGGTCCGTCTTCCGTCGTCTGCAAAACCCGCTCGATCGAGACATCGAGCGCCTGCGCGAGACGCCAGATGGTGGCGAGCGTCGGATTGGTTTCATTGCGTTCGATCTGGCTGATGATCGATTTGGCGACTCCAGACTGCTGAGAGAGTTCGGAAAGCGACAAATTATAGGCCTTGCGCAGGCGCTGCACGGTCGCGCCGAGCTGCCCAGAAAGCGCCAGCGCGCCCGCCTCCAGCATTTTTTGCTTGTCCTGACCTTCGACGCCCATCATCCCCAGCGCTTCAGCCGCGCCCATTCGTTTCAGAATCGACCGGCAAGATAGCCGACTGCGTTCGAAATATCGAACAGCGAACCCTTCCCGCCTCTCCCCGACCTTGCGTTTGCTCGAGCCCGAGACGGCCATGTCATCTGGCTGTGATGCGAATCTGGTCAATCAGGCCAAGCGGCGAAGGCGAGAGGCGAACAGCTCATGCTCGACAGAAACGCCAGGGTGAAGGTCTCCCAAGCGGTGCGCTCCAACACAGCGCAGATGTCGGATCCGGCAAGTGAACATGCAGTCAAGCGCTATCGGACGCTGTTTTTGTCCGATCTGCATCTGGGCGCGCGCGGCGCCCAGGCTGAACTGCTGGTCGATTTCCTCAAACATAATGACGCCGACACGTTCTATCTTGTCGGCGACATCGTCGACGGCTGGCGTCTGAAGAACGGCTGGTATTGGCCGCAGGCGCATAATGACGTCGTCCAGAAGCTCCTACGCAAGGCGAGAAAAGGCGCGCGCGTCATCTATGTGCCGGGCAATCACGACGAATTCGCGCGCGATTACACGGGGCTCAATTTCGGCGGCGTCGAAGTCGTCGACGACGCGCTGCATGAGACCGCCGACGGCAAGACCATGCTCGTCATTCACGGCGACCAGTTCGACATTGTCGTGCGCAACGCCCGCTGGCTCGCCTTCTTTGGCGACTGGGCCTATGATTTTGCGATTGTCCTCAACACTTGGTTCAACCGTGCGCGCCGGATGTTCGGCGTCGGCTATTGGTCGCTTTCGGCCTGGGCGAAGCTGAAGGTCAAGAACGCCGTCAATTTCATCGGCGATTTCGAAAACGCTTTGGCCTCCGAGGCCGCGCGGCGCAATGTCGACGGCGTGATCTGCGGCCATATCCATCACGCCACGATCAAGACCATCGCCGGCAAGCTTTATGTCAATACCGGGGACTTCGTCGAAAGCTGCACCGCGATCGCCGAACATCAGGACGGCGCATTCGAGATTTTGCGCTGGCATAATACCGCGGCTGAACGCGAGGCGGCGGAGGCCGCAGAAAGCGCCAAGGCCTTGCAAAACGAGAGAGCTGTGGCGGCCTGATGAGAATATTGGTGGCGACGGACGCCTGGCGTCCGCAGGTGAATGGCGTCGTCCGATCGCTTGAAACCATGGCGCAGTCAGCCCGCGCGCTGGGCGCCGAAATCGACTTTCTGACCCCGCGCGACTTCAACTCGCTGCCGATGCCGACCTATCCCGAAATCGCGCTGGCGCTCGCCTCGCCGCGCGCCGTTCGGCGGCGGCTCGAGGATGGCTATGATCACGTCCATATCGCGACGGAAGGCCCCATCGGCCTTGTGACCCGCGCCGTCCTCTTGCGGGCGCGCCGCTCGTTCACCACGAGCTTTCACACGCGCTTCCCCGAATATATTCAGGCGCGCTTCGGACTGCCCGTCGGGCTTTCCTATGCGGCTTTGCGCCGCTTTCATAACGCCGGCGCCGGCGTGATGGTGTCGACGCCGAGCCTCTCCCGCGAATTGTCGGAGCGCGGATTTCGCCGGATTTTGCGCTGGTCGCGCGGGGTGGACCACGCGCTGTTTACGCCTGACGCAGCGGCGCCGCTCCCCTTTGAGCGGCCGATTTTTCTTTATGCGGGGCGACTCGCCGTCGAGAAAAACATCGAGGCCTTCCTGGCGCTCGATCTGCCGGGCACGAAGCTCGTCGCCGGCGACGGCCCGGCGCGCGCCGGGCTCGAAGCGCGATTTCCGCAGGCCCGGTTCCTTGGCCTGAAATCGAGCGCCGAACTTGCGGCGCTTTACGCCTCGTCGGACGTTTTCGTCTTTCCGAGCCGCACCGACACATTCGGCATTGTGCTGCTCGAAGCCATGGCCTGCGGCCTGCCGGTCGCGGCCTATCCGGTCATGGGCCCGCTCGATGTCGTCGGCGCGAGCGGCGCTGGCGCGCTGGACGAAGATTTGCGGTCGGCGGCGCTCGCCGCGCTCGACATCAGCCGAGAGGCGGCGCGGGCGCATGCGCTGACCTTCACCTGGGAGAATTGCGCACGGCAGTTCCTCGACAATATCGCTTACGCCCGCGGCGCGGCCGCGCTCGGCGGCGTCGGTATAGAGGCGCTGCGCGCGACAAGCCAAGAATCGGCGGACGAGCGCCGCTCCGCCAAAAAGCGCCAGCCTGTCCAGCCATAAACGTCGTGTCGTCGCCCCGCGCGCGGTCGCCATGGCTGGAGACCGGCGGGCGAAGCCGCTATGGTCGGCCCCGCCGCAATCCTAGCGTGCGCCGGAGCGCCTTTTGAATCTTTCGCCTGAAGAGATCGAACGCTACGCAAGACATCTCGTGCTGCGCGACATCGGCGGGCCGGGCCAGGGCAAGCTCAAACATGCGCGGGTTCTCGTCGTCGGCGCCGGCGGGCTCGGCGCGCCGCTCTTGCAATATCTAGCCGCGGCCGGCGTCGGCGCGCTCGGCGTCGTCGACGACGACGCCGTTTCGCTGTCCAATCTCCAGCGTCAGGTGATCCACGCCACGCAGGACATCGGCCGTTCCAAGGTCGAAAGCGCGCGGGACGCCATCGCGCGCCTCAATCCGCATGTCCTCGTCGAGCCGCATGCGCTGCGACTCAATGAGACGAACGCCCGCGCGCTGATCGGGCGCTATGATGTCGTGGCCGACGGTTCGGACAATTTCGCCACGCGCTACCTCGTCTCGGACGCCTGCTATTACGAAAGAAAGCCGCTCGTGACCGCAGCGCTCGGCGGCTTCGACGCGTCGCTGACGACGCTGCGGCCCTTCGAACGCGGCCCCGACGGCGGCCCTAACCCGACCTATCGCTGTCTCTTTCCGACGCCGCCGCAGGCGGGGGAAATCCCGACCTGCGAAGAAGCCGGCGTTCTCGGCGCGCTTGCCGGAATCGTCGGCGCGATGATGGCGCTCGAAGTCGTTCGCGAGATCGTCGGCTTCGGCGAGGGGCTGGTCGGCCGTCTGCTGCTCATCGATACGCGCGGCATGCGGTTCGAGACCGTCCGCTACGCCTTTGACCCGGAAAATCCGCTCAGCGGCGCCGGCGCGCGTTTATGAATGCGCGCCATCTGTTAAGGGCGCATTTTCAACGCCGAACCGGCGTCCACTTCGTCGGAAAATGCCCTAAAGCGCCGCGATGACGGCGATCTCGACCTTGTAGGCCGGCGCGACCAGCTTCGCTTCGACGGTGGCGCGCGCGGGCGGATTGGCTTTGTCGACCCATTCGTCCCAGACGCCGTTCATCTCCGCGAAGGTCGCAATGTCGGCAAGGTAAATCGTCGCCGACAGGATATTCGCCTTGGCGCTGCCGGCTTCGGCGAGAAGCGCGTCGATCTGCGCGAGGATTTCGCGAGTCTGATCGGTGACCGATCCGCCCTTGGTCTTGTCGGCCACCTGGCCGGCCGTATAGACGGCGTTGCCGCGAACGACGGCCTGGCTCATACGCGGCCCCGCGCCGATCCTTTTGATGCTGCTCATTTCGACTCCATGCGTGCCGCGCCGGTCGGGACGAACCCTCGGAAAACCGGGCGGCGGCAGCGGTATGTATACTAGGAAGCGGATGCGGGTCGAGTTTGGCGAAGCACAAGCCAGTGCAGCGAATTAGTCGCGCTGCGAGCGTCTGGCCACCGAAAGCTCCCGACGCAAGGGCCGCGCTTGGCCGCCTGTTTGGCGTAGATGATCAGCGCCGCCTCCCGCGTCCTGCTTTAGGGGCGTGCTCGACGCGAGCATATGCGGTTGTTCAGTCAGTTGCGCTATTCCGACTGAGTGGCCGTTGCGGTCACGCAAAGGCAGCCTGCCGCCAGGCGCCAAGCCTTGGTCCAACAAATCCGCGGCGACGGCGAATAGAATGTTGGCGAGCTCCTGGCTGCGCGAGATAGAATCCCCGCCAAGCGCCGGAGCGCTACATTCGATTGTGAGCTGGAAATGCATAATGCAAGCCTCCTAATAATTCAGATAACGCATTGCGCTCGGCGACAAGGGCGAGCAACTTCAATTACCTCTTCGAAAGGCCTCACAAGCGATTGTCAACTATATCACGCGGCCGAACACTTTAAAGTCCATTGATTGTGCAAGATCTCTGGGCTGGGTCCGGCGGACACCCTGTTCTACGTCGATCCGCCCCTAGACCGAGGGCTACTGCCGCGCGGCCTTCCCTCGCGCCGATCAGGAGGCTTTGGCGGCTCTTTTAAGGGGCATTAAAGGGCGCTTCGTGCTGACCATTAATGACAGCAAAGAGACTTGCGCCATCTATCGCGGCAGGGGCTGTCGGATAGAGAGGGCCCAGCTGACCCGCACGGCCGCCGGCGTATCGGGCGCGAAGCGCGCGGTCGAGATTATCGTAGGAGCCGGTCGCAAGGCCGCGCCACAGAAGTGCGGCAATCTGAACTGTCGCGAGAGGCCATTCGTTTTGTCGCGCTACAGATCTCTTGTAGCGCGACAAAACGAATGGCCTCTCGTGACAGATCAAATGGCCGCGCCCTTAAAGCGAGGTTGAGACCCTCCCTAGCCATGAGGATTAGGCTCCCCAGCTAGCAGCGAATGATGGCTCCTGGGCTCAGATCTGACGTCGACGGGGGTATCCGCCGCTGCAGCAAGCGCTGCCAGTGCTCAGCCGCGCTTATGGCTTAGGCGTTAACAACCATCTCAGCGTCGGCGCTTCTTTGGAGGCAATCGCGCGGTAGAGCGCTGGGCGCCAGCCATTCGCAGGCTCGCCGATGGATGCGGTCTCAATCTGCCTCTTTAGTGTTCGCGCGATTACAGCCTCGGGTTTTCCGGTGACGGATGCCTTGAAGGACGCAAGAAAACTATGCGCCCTACGAGAGTAACGCGTGCCGAGGTTAAGTCGATTATAGTGCCGCTGTGCCAACGCCCGCTCACCGTCGGGCAGTCGACCGCCATCATCGATAAGGTAGCGAACTAGCAGATTATCGCCTTTAAAGGTCAACTCTGCCTCAAGTACGCATGAGTTGTTTGTCGGCTCAAAGCTCGGGTTCAGAAATAATCTATGACCGTCGACCTTGGTCTTGACTGCGCCCGACTTTTTTCGATTGCAGGGGGTACAGATCGGCACCAGATTGCGGCCGTATAGTGCGAATTCTGGAAAGCGCTTTTTCGGGAGGAAATGATCTAAATCCGGATTGGTGTCCAGCGAACAATATGGGCAAAGGTCAGCGTCTTCAGGCGGCAGAGAGGCCACCATGTCCGCGAGCAGTCGCTTGATGGCGACCGTTCGGTTGTCATAGCCGTCAATTAAGGCGTCGCATGTTGCTTTGGCGATGTTGATCGGCCGAAGATTATGGACGTCCGGAGCCGCGGCATCAAAGTCGGCGCAAGCCGCAGCAACCGCACTCTGAACTGGCTGCATTGCGGTGCGTCGGGCGGGGGTAGACTCAGAGACGAGGGTAGCGAAAGACGGCACCTTCGTCGTTTCGTAGGGACCGATACGCCTCAAAGCTCGTCCGTCTCGTCGCCAAAACGCTCCTCTAGCGCATAAAGGTGCGCCTGAGCGGGAATGCCCAGCGGATAGGGAAACAGCTCCTGAACAGCCTGGACGCTGCCATGCTTTTCGAAAAGTTCGCTCAGCACGTGAGTGAAATCGCGCTCTGGATCCGCGAGGCCCAAGACCCGGCGAGACAACTCTCCGAGGTCTTCGCCAAAGCTCTCAAAATCCAACTCCTTGACCTTGGCGACATCCATGTTGTTCCGCGTAAATACCCGAACCGAACGGCTCGGGATCTGCTGAAGCAGAATTGGAGAGTGGCTCGCGATAATGGCGTAGGAGTCGAACTCACAGAGCGTTTCGTTCAGGGCGGCGATGACGCTGGTGAGAAGGCCAGGGTGCAGATTGGTCTCCGGCTCATCGATCAGAAGGAGCGAACCCTCCTCAATAAAGCCGATGATGTTGCTGAAGATTGCGACTACCAAGCGTTGACCGGCGCTGAGCGCGAGCAGCGCGGCGTCGCGCGTGTCCTCGTCTTCCGACGTCAACGCTTCGGCGCGCGCGGGGTCCAGTAGAGTCGACAGCACTTGTTGTAGTACGTCAGTGCGTTCGCTCTCAACGACGGGTTCCAGCGCCTCCCCGAGCATCCGTCCGATCTCGTCGGCGTTGATTGTACCATCAGGCCCGCGAAGACCGCAGTATTTGTAGGATCCTCGGGACCTATAGGCGATACCCAATGATGGTGGAGTGCGCGTGGGTTCTCGCGGCAAGGGGAACTCATCGAATGCATTGTATGAGATAGTGATCACGCGACTAAGCTCGGGAGGAGGTGTGATTTTCGAGGTTGGCACGCTCTTGCGACTTTTGTCTGTGAAGACCTGCGGCGGGAACACCGTGGTAGCCAAACTCGACAATAGCTGTGTCTTGCCTGTTCCATTGCGTCCGATCAACAATATGGTGCGATTGGGCAGACCGCCGTGGCAGGAGAAATCAAAATTAACCACGTGTGGCCCTGCGGCACCTCGTAGCGTCATCTCAAACTCAAAGACCGGCGGCTCCACCTCGTCGTAACTCGCTCCGACGTAGAAGCCGCCCCGCTTCAGGGCATGGCGAGATGACGCCTCTCGCATGAAAGACTTATCCCAAAGGTTCCGATCGGTGATGCGCGCCCTCCGCTCGGGCTTGACCACTATGTCACGCATTGCTGAGAGGTAGGTCGTTTTGAGTTTATGAGGCAGATTGCTAATGCGGCGGTAGTAGGCGATGGACTCGCCCAATGAGGCGCTCTTAGGCGGCAGCGCTTTGAGCAAGGCCGGAATTTGCTGAGCACGGAACTCGTTTCCATTCGTGGAGATCCGAACAGCGCCAAGGTCGATCTCCTCCTCCTCAGACCGGTGGAGTTTAGCGAGGAACCGGCACTTCCAGCCGAAGTCGTTCCAATTGTCCTGATAGAGGCTGATAAAGGGGTACTTTAGCCCCTTTAGCGAAGGAATTGACTTTCCATGGTAAATCAGAAGCTGCATTGCCTGCCTGTAACGTCACCCTCGGGCGGCCTAACAATAATCGTCTTCCGCGCCTAGCCGGATCACCTTGGGGCATCGTAGAGCGTCCAGCCATCGGGGCAAACCTCGCGTCTCCCGCCGAGAAGCGAGGAGCTCGTTTCACGCCAGCGCCTCCAGTCACAACCGCCTCACGATGATCTCGGCGGCGCGCTTCGCGCCCGAGCCGCCCGCGGCCGTATAGGTCAGCTCCGCCCTTTCGATTTGGCCGCCGGTCTCGCGATAGATGGCTCGCGTCTCCTTGCTGTCGTTCATCGTCAGCACGAAGCGCCCTTTAATGCCCCTTAAAAGCGCCGCCAAGGCCTCGTGATCGGCCCGAGGGAAGGCGGCCCGGTAGTAGCCCTCGGTCCCGTAGTAGGGCGGGTCGATATAGAACAGGGTCTCTGGCCGGTCCCAACGGGCGATAAAGTCGCGCCAGTCGGCGCACTCGATCCAGACGCCGCCCAGTCGCTCGTGCACGGCCTCCAGCGCACTGCCCAGCCTGTTCAGATCGAAGCGCGCGGGGCCGTGGGTGTCGATCCCGAAGCTCTTGCCCCTTACTTTGCCCCCGAAAGTGAGCTTTTGCAGATAGAGGAAGCGCGCCGCCCGCTCCAGATCGGTGAGCAGCTCTGGAGGTTGTGCGGCTAGGCGCTCGAACTCTGCGCGGCTCGCGACCTGCCATTTGAGCGTGTCCATGAACTGCTGGTAGTGGCGCTGGAGGATGCGAAAGAAATTCGCGACGTCCTGGTCGGCGTCATTGATCGCCTCGGCGCGCGCCGCCCGCCGGCGGCGCAGGAAGACGCCGCCCATGCCGACAAAGGGCTCGGCGTAGACCCTGTGCGGCGTCGCTTCGATAAGCGCGCAGAGACGCTTCGCCAGCTGCTTCTTGCCGCCGATCCAGCCGGCGGCCGGCGAGACGGGCGCAACGTCGCGCCATTCGCTTAGATCGTCCATTCTTCGTTAATCCCGAGTCCGCATCCTCCCCGTGTCGTCGACGACGGCGGCGGGGAGCGTTATCGGTTGGTTGCGCTGCGCGGGACTTGCTTGCCGGCTGACCCGCGTCCGGGGCGACCCGGCCCCGCTACAAATCCTGCTAAACAGAATTTATTCGTGCGCTCTCGACAGGGCTTCGCATATGCCTGCTCCTCCAGATTGGCTGCTCCAGATTTTTCAACCGGTCGCTGCTCAGATTGCTCGGTGGACCAAAGGGATATTCGAACCAGCAACGTTGATCGCTGTATTGGCGTGCATTGCGAACTGGATCACTTACGTCGCCAATGAGACAGCCTCGAAGCGAACCTTGCGTGCGTATCTGGTGCCGAACGACATTGTTCTTCAATGTCCCGATTGCACGAACAGCGGATATGTCGCTCCCGTGCCCGGCCAGGGGTTCGTAGAGCTTAAGAACCTTCTTAAAATTGGAGCAAAGATCACTGGGCAAACTCCCGCCTACGGGGTTCGCGCCCAAATTCACTGGAGGGTTATACCATCGAACGTGGTCTACCCTCGCGACGTGGACTACGGTTTTCTCTTGAGCAGCGGCCGAGCCATAGAGTCTAGGATCGCAGTCGCTCCAGGAGAGCCGGCGGTCTTTACCAAGGCCGTAGACGTTTCCCTCTTTTCCGCGGCCAAAGCGGGAGAAAAACGTCTGATCGTTTATGGCACGTTCAACTACGAGGATGTGTTCGGAGACGAGTGGGAATCTCAGTATTGCTGGGTCTATCAACCCGTCAAAATCGACGGAAGCGACAGATTCACTAGTTGCCCAGAGCACAATTCCGAGCGCCCAGCTAAGTAGGAGCTGCGGAGACCTTCGGCGATTATTCGAGTCAAATTTTCGGTCCGACGCCCTCACCCTTTCTTCCCCTTCTCGTCGTCGCCCGCCTTCACATGCACCGTGGTGTAGAAGCCGCCGGTCGCCTCCCAGACCTTTTCGACGGTCTCGGCCTTCCAGCGGCCGTCGATCGGCTTGCCGAAGCCCGAAACATTGACCGGCGCCTCGGCATGGGCGTGCGGCAGGCCGGGCCCTTCGAAGTGCCCCGAGCCCGTGTCGTTTCCCATTTCATAGGCTTCCGACTTGGCCGCCTTCTTCGCCTCGTCCTCGCTCCGGAACGGGTGCGGCATGGCGTGCAGCGGTCCCTTACGGCCGGTCTTGTGCTTCGCGACCTTCCGCTTGCCCGCCTTTTCGTCGTGCCAGCTGGCGGCGACATCGCCCACCTCCGGGCGCGGCTCGATCTCGATCTCATAGGCGAAGCCTTTGCGCCGTTTGATCTCGATTGGCGTGAGGTTCTTGCCAGAGGCGCTCTTGCCGGCGCCGCGCTTCACCGCGATCAGCTTGCCGCCCGCGGGCTTGCAGATTGCGCCCACTTCCTCCGAAAGCTCGGTTGCAAAATCGATATGCGACTGGTTCCAGCGCAGCCGATAGGGCACTTTGATCTTGGCGACCTCGGAGTCGACCTCGGCTTCGAGCCCCGCCTGCTTGGCGACGTCCTCGATGATATCGCCATAGGTCTTGTCGTCGTAATGTTTCGAGGCGTGGGCTTTCAGCTTGTCGACATAGTCGGCCGCCCGCAGCACAATTGTGATCCGGTCTCCGTCCTCCGGATCGCCACTGCAGACGATTTTCTGCACGGTGAACTCGCCCTGCATTACGGGGCCTTCGTCCTCCCAGCCGCCGAGGATCGTGAATTTCTCGCCACGGCCTGGGAGACCGAATTTCGACGGCGGGCCGACGCAGATGATTTCGGCTTCGTCGCTTTCGTCGCCGGCCTGCTCCGTCACCTTGCAGGACAGCCAAAGACCCGAGAGACCGGGAAGAATATTCCGTCCCGAGCCGTTGTTGATGATGAGGATCGGCTTGCGCCACATGGGGAGAGATCAGTCCCAGGGATTGACGGTGGGGACGGTCGGCTTCTCCGGCGTCGGCGGGATTTCGACGAAGCGCGGCGCGACGACGAAAGGGCCTTCCCTGGCGAGGCCGGGATTGGCGTCGAGCAGCGCCTCCATGGCGCCGTCCCGCTCCGTTCCCATCTGCTCCTTGGCGAGGATGTCGAGCCGCACGGGCTCGATGATCAGGCGTTTCAAAACCCGCCTCCCGCATGCTCGCCGATGAAGAGCAATTCGATGGTGAACTCCCAGCGCCAGCCGACGCCGCCGGGCGCGATGCGGCGTTCCTCGCGCGAAACAGTCTGGACCGCGACGAGCCCCTGATAGCCGCCGACCATCCCGCTCATCCGGATGTAGGGAACCGGCTCGCGCGCCTTGCAGTGGCGTTTCAGCGACTGGAAATTGTCGAGACCGCCGAAAATATGCGGCCGACAGGCAAGATGGAGGGTCTCGATATGGTCGCCGCCCGACGTCGGCTGGTAATAGGGATCGCTGTCGAAGACGGGGTGACGCGCCCAGTTGGCTTCCATGATCTCGCCGAAACCGAGCGGCGTAATGCCGATCACGTCGACGATCGCAGAGCCGATGAGGGCGATGGGTTGCGACATGCTCAGCCTATGTCATGCAGGGCGTTGTCGCGGGAGCTGCGGATGCGGCGATCGAGCGCCGTCAGCTGGCGGCGCATGGCGCCAGCGTCCTTGACGCCGTGGAAATGCGCGGTTCCGATCTGAATGGGGCCGCCGTGCCCGAGGCGCGACTGCTTTCCTGGCGTCGCTGGCGTGCTTCCGCCGCCGCCTGTCGAACCGCCGCCGCCTCGAGGCGCACCTGTCAATGTGGGATTGACGCGCGTTCCTGAGGTCGGCGCGCCAAAGTTCTGTAGCGCGCGCATGGCGCTGGCCGTCTCCTGCGCTTTTTGCTTGAGCGCTTCCATCTGTGCGATAGCGCCCGCGCCGTCGACGTTCGGTCTCACTGTCACATTCAGCTTTTGCAGCGCGTCATAGAGATCGTTGACCTTGGCGACGCTCTCAGCCGCCGCCCGATTGATTTGCTGCGCGTCGATATGAGGCGTCGCGCCCTCGATTTGTGAGATCATCGGCGCGGGCGCCTTGACCGGCCGATCGAGGCGAAGTCGCCGCTCATAGGCCGCAAGCGACTCGCCAGTGCCGGTTCTGGCGCGCTCCTGCGCCTCGATTCTCGCGCGCAGATCCGGATCGTTGACCACGCGCCTCGCTTCCGCTGCCGACAACGTTTCCTTGCCTGCCTTGGAGAGTATCCTGTCGGCTTCCGCGGCGCGCTCCCAGCGCTCCGCCGCCGCCTGCCACTTCTCGGAAGCGTCGCCGATGGGCTTCAGCGACCAACGCATCAGCCCGTCGCCGATTTCGGAAACCAACGCTTTTAAGCGATTAAGGCGGTTAGCGGTCGTGTCGAGATCAATCTTGAGATTCTGGTCGAGCGAGCCCTTCCATGAGCCGCTGGCAAGCATCTCAAGGTTCTTGCGGATTTCGGGCAGCGCCTGGCCGCTACGCGCCGCCTCGTCCCACCATTCCTGCCCGAAGATTTTCACCGCCGCCGACGCTTTTTCGGAACTCTTTTCCAAACGTTCCAGCACGTCGAGGATCGTCTTCGTCGCGTCCGTCTTCATGCCCTGCTCGACCTGTTTCAGGGTCAAGCCGAGCATCTTGTAACCTTCCGCGGCCTGTTTCGCGCCGCGGCCGCCTGACGCCGCCGTGCGCATCTTGGAGGAGAAGGCGTTCCAAAAGCGCGCGGCAACCTCCTCCTGCATGCCGATCGAATTGAGCGCCGTCGTCACCGCAAGCGACGTGTCGAGCGGAACACTGGCCGCTTTCGCTGCGCCGGCCGCGCGCTGGAACATCTCCACGATGTCCTTCTCTGCGGAGGCAGAGGAGTCGCCGAGCGCGTTCACTTTGTCCGCAAATTCTTCAAGCTGCGGAATGGTCCACTGCGTCTGCGCTTTTATTTTCGCGAGACGCTCCGACGCCTCTTTCGGCGCGACGTCCCAGCCCGTCGCCGCCTTGGCGGCGAGCCGCATGAATGAGCCCAAGTCCTTGTAGGCAATTCCAGCCTGCCCAGCCATGGCGGTCAGCGCCGCCGTATCGGTGCGCGCCATGCCCATTTCGCGCGACACCCTGTTGATCGCTCGCTCGACATCGAGCCAACTCTCGCCTTGATCGAGCGTGACCTTCTTTTTCACATCGGCCATCGCCTTTTCGAAGTCGATCGCCTGTTTGGTTCCATAGGCCATCGCCGCGCCGACCGTTGCGACGGTTCCGCCGACGGCCGCGCCAACAGCCACGGCCCCGCCCGCGCCGACGAGATAGCCGGCTCCAGGAGAGACGTGCGAGGCGGCTTCGGCGGCCCCCTCCTTGAAGGCTTCCCTGCGCCTTGCAGTGGCGCCGCCGATCGCCCCAGCAGCGAACATGCCGCTCGCGCCCAACCCGATCTTGCGCGCGCGCACTTTCTTCTCGGCCGCGCCCAGCGCGTTGGTCGATTTCGTCAGCCGGTCGACCGCGCTGCGCGCATGATCGACGCCCCTCGCGCCGCCGCCGATCGCGCGCAACCCGGTCGCGGTCTTGCCGGCGGACTTGGCGCTCTTGTCGAGCGCGCCGCCGAGCTTCACGCTCGCATGCCAAGCCTTGTTGAGATCGCCGCCGAAGCGGCCTGTCGCGCGCCCGGAGAGCCTCGATGCGCTCTTGCTGAAGTCGGCGAGACTCTTCGCCGCCGCCTTCAGCTTTCCTTCGCCGTCGGTGAGGAATTTCAGCCTTACGGCGACGTCGAGATCGGCCATGATTTTAGCTCCTGCGTCGCTCGCTCTGCGCCGCCGCAACTTCGCGCCGCCGGTTCCCGCCTCACATCAATTTCGTCATCAGCTCGTTGAGCAGCCTGATCTGCGCGCCGGCGCCGTCCTCATCTTCGATCTGCTGTCCCTCGAAGACGTTGCGGATCACTTCGTCGAGCGGCATGCGCAGCACGCGGCTCCAGGGCTCGTTCATGAAGCGGCACGCTAGGAGGCCGATGCGCCGCAGATCGGACCAGTCTACGGAGAGGCGCGATCCTCCTCGGTCAGGGGCAAGAAAGGGAGGCAGGCCTTTGTGACGCGATCGGCGTCGGTAGCCTCCATGCCGCGGATCACGGGCGCCGACAGTGCCGTCATTGCCGCAAACAGGTCGATTGACGTGACCTCGCGGCCCGCTTTCTGCGCCTCTTCGTTGACGCGCATCGCTTCTGCGAAGGTGAGCCGGCGGATCGAGACGGTGCGCAGCCATTCTCCCTTCCAGCGGAAGGGATGCTTCAGCGGAACCTCCTCAATCATGCCCGCCGGATCTTCGAATTCAAGGATGGCGACTTCCGCCTGCGGCTGCGAGGGGCCGGCCGGGGCACTCGCTTCCCTCACCTCGCCCTCGGCGCCATCGGGAGGGAGCGGCACTTGCGCAAAATCGGCTTTCACGGCGCTTTCAACGCCACTTTTGGCCTCGTTCACAGCGCTGTCCCTCCATTGATCGCGAGATTGGCCGCCATCTCGGCGAAGAGCGCGGCGCCGCCGATGACGGTCGCGCCCGGCCCCATGAATTGATCGAAGCGATGCACCACGACGGCGTCGACGATGTCCTCGTAATAGACGATGGTCGAGAATCCATATTCGGTCATCGACGATTTGACGCCCTTGCGGACATCCGCCTTCACCGAGTTCAAGAGGCCTTTCATGGTGATGATGCGGCCCTTGTTGGCGCCGGTGCGGAAGGAGCGCAGATTTTCGTAATAGGTCGCCGTCACGTAATCGCCCGGCTGCTTGCCGCAGAGCGAACGGACGCGCGGATCGTCGCTCTTGAGTTTGATCGTCGCCTTCAAGGGCTGCATGTCTTCCGGCCAGTCCACTCCCATCATGTGGCCGCCCGGCGTGAAATCCTCGGTCGAAAAGGTGAGCTCGGGCAAGGTCACTTCGTCGAGCACACGCCAAGCGTTGAGCTGGCCGAAAAACCAGTTGCCGCCGCGAACGATATTTTCCATCTCTCACGTCCTTTCGCGCGCGGTCAGAGCGTTCCCGACACGTTGTATTGCGCCATCGCCGCTTGGATTTCAGAGGCGAGAATGTCGAAGCTCTGCTCGCGTCGGCCGGTGTAGAGCTGCAGATCGACAAGCGCCGGGCTCTCTTCCCAATAAGCGTTGAAGATGAGGCCGCCGACGCGCATCACCGCATTGGAGTTCTGATCGCGATCCCAGATCACGTCGAAGCCGGGCAGGATCGCCGGCTCGGGCAGTGTCGCCAGTTCGCCGAGGAAATCCATCACCGACTGGCGCAGCGTGACGACGAGATTGGTCCCGACATTCTGGCCGAGGTAGCGCACGAGCGTGCGCGGAATGACTTCACGGACCGCTTTGCGCGTGCGAACGACATTGATCAGCCGCCACAGCTGATCATTCGACGTGTTGAAGAAGCCCCAGAACATCTTGCCCTGCGGCGAATTCACGCTGCGCGAGGTGCGGTTCTTCTCTAACTGCACGATCGAATTGACGCCGCGCTGCGCCAGCCAATTATGCTCGCTGTCCGGGTCGGTGTAATTGCACTCGACGGCGCGCGACGGCCCGAGAATGCCGAGCGGCCGATTGCCGGGGTTGTAGTAGGGACCGCCCATCTGCTTATCGGTCTTCGCCATCAGCGCGGCGATATAGGGGGCGCTCGCGCGGGTGACCGGCACGCCGCCCTCGGAGACGCGCGCGCCCTGGCCGCAGCAGATGACGTTGAGCGTATCGGCCCAGTCCGCCGCCCATTCGACGGCGACGGTCTTGTTGGCCGAGGGCGTGTCGGCGATCGCGACCGGCGTGATTAGGCGCTCGCAGATGGCGTCGAAGGCTGCGACGATCGGATTGGCGGCGTCGCCCGGCCGCAGATGCGCGAAGTCGGGCGCGATGAGAAGATCGGGAACGACGCCGGTCTCGGCCTGCGCCGCCATCATCGCCCAGGCGCCGGTCTTGGCGACCGAGTCGCCGACCATCTTCGTCATCTTCTGATCGTCGGTGTCGCCGACGAGAATATCGGGCACGCAGGCGACGATCGAAGCGACGATGCCGGAGTAATTGCAAGCCTCGATGGCCTGCTTCAGCGTGCCGGTGCCGGCCGCGGTGACCATCTCGGTGTCGCTCGTCGTGAAATGCACCGGCGTGTCGACGGGAAATTTCGAGCGGTCGATGCCCGTGCCCGGCGTGAAGACGCCGCCGATCGTCGACATGTCGGCGATGAGAAAAGGAGCCTTGTCGCCCCGGTCGAGGAACGTCCTCACGCCGATATTGGGGGTGGTCGCAGGCATTCAAAACCTCGCTTGCAAAACCTCGCTTGACGCCCGATCAAACGCGCCGCACCCTACGAGGGCTCGCCGTCGCTCTTGGCCACGAAATTTTTCATGAGAGGAAGGACGACGCCTAGTCGCCCTGGACGGTGATCATCTCGGCGTCTTGCCAAATGATCCGGTCTCGCCAGATTTGCGGGCGCGCCCAGACGTAAGTCTGCGAGCATTTTTGGTAGCTCTCGCGGATGGCGACGAACATCGCCGGCCAGACCGTGCTGGCGTTGATCGCGTCCTTGTTGAAGCCGCTAAAAAACTGCGTCGTCTCCGGCGTGTAGCCGAGCGTCGTGAAGGCGGTGTCCCAGGTCGTCGCGTGACGGGCCCAGTCCCGACCGATGACCCAATCGTAATCCTCGATCTGGAGCACGTCGTATTCCGGCGCCTCCCAATAGGAGATTGGCAAATTGACGATCTCGAGCATCGGGTGCGAAAACACCTGCGGCGTGTAGACCAGGATCGCCGTTTTGACGGCTGGATGCGCGGTCTTCACGGCGTCGCGGATGTAATTGGTCGATTGCCCGAGCTTGTCGCCCAGCCAATTGACGAAAGCCGTCTGCTCTGGCGAGCTGAAATCCGCCGTCACGCTCGTAAGATAAGGCATCGGAGCATAGAGCCCCGTATCGGCGTTATAGGCGAGCAGCGTGGCGTAGTCGTAAAAGCATGGTCCGCCGCCGCCTTCGACATAGGAGTTATCCCACCACCACGGCTCGCCGATCTGGAAATAGGCCTCGCCGCCGAGCGCGATGATGCGTCCGACCAGATAGTTCGCGACGCCTGCCAAATAGTCGAGTGCATCGGTTCTGCACGGCGAGATAAACCGGCTTGGCGGGTCCCAGCCGGACTCCCCTGGGGCGCCGGCATGATCGCGCTGATACCAGTCGGTTGGCATCAAATAATGGATGATCTCATAGGAGACCGAGACCACAATCTTCTCGAAACCTTTGGCGACCAAGTTGACGACGAGATCATCCCACCAGGCGCGGGCCGCCGAATGGATGACCGGCTTGCCTATATCGACGATGAAGCGCTCTTCGCTCTCCGACCAGGCGACCGCGTGATGGTGCGAGAGCCCAATATAGACGTTATACCAGCCGCGATAGCCGAGATCATGAGCGGCATCGACGATGCGTTTTGGCGCGAGATGATAGGAGTCGTCATAGCCGTCGGTCATGCCGAGCCTATGCGGCGCGACCCCAGCGCGCCATTTGAAGAGATCAGGACCTTCGACGCCGATGTTGGTCATGGAGAAATACGCGACGACCTCGCCGCTTGAGAGCGGCGTGAGCACCGGCGGATCGGCCGGGAGTTCGAAATCCTCTGGGATGAGCGAGAGAAACATCCGCTTGACGCTTGTCCAGTCGACAGGCTCCGTCCCTTCCCAGCCGCCGCCGACCTGCGAGAACTCCAATTTGATATGTCCGGACATGCCGTCGTCGGCCATGTCCGTCGCATAGGCCGCCGGCCGCACATAGCTCACCGATCCGTCGAGGTGCTCGACCGTGAAGGTTGGCGGGCGTTCTGAGAGCATGGAAGCGACGCCAGCCATCTCGAAATCGAACTCGAGAGCGGCGCCGCTGAAATCGTGGGCGCTCTCATAGCGGCACAGCGGATGCGAGATCGTGTCGTCGCATTCCCAGATGAGTCCGACGAGGTCATTGGTCGAGCGAAAGATCAGAGCGACCGTTAGCGCGTCCTGCGCGGGCGTCGTCAGCGTCGTCGACGCCTCGATGTTGGAATTAACAGTCCAATATTCTGGCTGAAAGCGACGCATGTCAGACGCGGGTTCCGGCGAGCGCGCCGAATAGGCCTAAGATCACGTCGAGGCTCGCCTGTGTGACGAGCTGCAGAATGTCTCCTGGCGCGAACTGCAGACTCTCGCCGTCGCTGGTCGAGATCGTCGCGCTTGTTTGACCGGCCGCGAACTCGATTGCGCCAACCTCGTCGCCGTTTTTGAGGATGCGGAGCATGTAAGCCTCGTGCGGGGCGACGAGGCAGCGAAACTGCGATCCCGCGAAATTTGCAGGGAACGCCACGTCGACGACGAAGACTTCGCCAAGCACCAGCGCATTCGGCGAGGGAATGCCAGGGTAGGTCAGCCGGATCAAATGCGGATCCGGTGCATTATAGGCCTTCAGCGAGTCGAGGATGTCGAAGAGCGTCTTGCGCAGGACCGGCGAGGGATCGATCGACGCGCCATGCGCCTGAAGATGCGCGTCGATGTCCGCCTTTATTTGCGCGATCGATTTCGCCGTCATTTCTTCCGGCCGAAAATGTGGATTTTGCCCGTCGCCAGATTGCCGTTGTCGACAAAGAACTTCATGCCGGTGACGGGGTCCGTCGTCGTGTTTCTCGACGCGGATACGTCGACAACGGCGCTTTGCCCGCTGTCGGAATAATCGCCAAAGCCCGTCTGTCCAACGATACGCTTCACATTCGCCGTTTCGGCAGGATTGAAGAAGCGAAGAAAGCCGCTTAGCCCTGCGCCCCCACTGTTTTTCAACCGCGGACTCGTAGCGCCGGAGAGGTCGATATACGTTGTCTGATGCGAGGCGACAGAGCCGGCAGAATTCGTCAAGCGCGCCAAGCTGGAATAGCCGTCGATCATCCAGAAGCCGCCGATCTGCAGCTCCAACTTCAAGTTGGCGCCATCGGCCGCCGGAACGAGATTTTCGAGGACAATCTCATACTCGTCGAAGTCGGAAGTGAAATGGGTCGCATCCGTTAGCTCAGCGACGTCCGCTGCGGTCAATGTCGCAAGATGGATCCATGGTCCCGCGGGCAGAACGGCGGCGGCGCCTGGCAGTCCGCGCTCGACCATGCTGAGAACGGTCGCGGCGTCGTTGCCGGAAACGTCAATTATCGGCTCCCATGAGGCGAGATCCTCATAAGCCGGCGCCGGTCCTGGCAACCCGACCTGCGAAACGCCGCGCCTGAAGTTGAAGACGAACTGTCCGAGATTTTTGGGAAGGCCGTCCTCGACATAAACGAGATCGGCGAAATAGCTGTCGGTCAGATCGGCGATGAGTTGCTGCGGCGCAAGCAGGGCGAGAACCGCCTTCCTGGCCGGCGCGTTATAGGCGATGACGCGTAGATTGCCCGTCTCGCTCGAAAACGCGAACGCCGGCGCGCCTGTCGCGATCGTCCTGCGCCGCAGCTCCATCTTCCATTCGCCAGTTGGCGGCATGGCGTAGCCAGGCATGCGCACCACGCAGCTTCGGGAAATCGCTTCATTGTTGGAGAGGTAGATGCGTCTCATGCCCACGACGGCCAGCCCCCTTCGATATCGATCGTCGCGAGCGCCTGTTCGTCTGGCGCCGCCTGGATCTCTTCGGCGAGCGCCGCCTCGCGATCGAAGCACCCCTGCACATGTGTTCGGACGGCCTGTGCGATCGCGATGATCTGATCGCGATCGAGCGTCACGAAGCCGCGGTCGGCGATCTTCCACTGGATTGAATAGCTGGCGTCGAGCGTCGCCGCGAGACATGCGCCAACGAGTTTCGCCTGAGATCTGTCATCCGTCGCGACAGGCGAACCGTTGACGCTGACCCCGCCTGTCTCGGCGCGCCAGCGACGATCGGCGAGCGCCTTCAGCGCTGCGTCGATGAGCTCGGCCAGCGTGTGCGCGGGCGCCGGCGTGTTGCCGAGCGCGACCCAAGCCTGATATTCGGACCAATCATTCGTCATCTCGGGTCCGATGATCAAGCCGTCAGATTCTCGAATGACTGATATTGATCCAGGGCGAGATTTATAGGTCACTTTTTGATCCCGTAAATGAGCGCTGAGCCGCTAGTTATGTTTCCGCTGTTCATGAAAAGCTGGATGCCGTCGACCGCTCCATTCCCATCCCAGAAGCTGCCAACTTGGCAAACTCCGGACCCAACGGTTGAGCCTGCGGCGAACGAAAGCATGGATTCAATTTTCTTCGGGTTGGCCGTCTGATTGATCTTATGCAAGCGGATCAATCCAGAAACGCCGCCTCGCGTATTGGCGATATTTGCGATCGTTAATCCCGCGCTCGTGCCATTGTTCGTGGCTACAGCGGACCCAGATGCGTTGGAATAGGACACGGTCCCTCCCGCATAATAAGCGCTGCCCTTGTATGTGCCGCCTGAGTGAACTTGCAATTCGAGGCTCACAGCGTTCGTCGCCGGCAAAATATCGTCGATGATTATCTCATAGTCGTCATAGTCAGAGGTGAAGTGTGACGAGTCGGACAGAGCTGCGGAATTTGACGCAGTGAGCGTTGCCAAAAGGATGCGCGCGCCGGCCGGTAGATCGGCTGCATTCACCGCGCTCTGCGTCGCAAGCGACCCCAAACCGAGATTTGCGCGCCCCTGCGTCTTCTCGCCCGCGCTAAGCGACTGCGCTGCATCGAAGCGCAGGCGCGCGGCGAGCGCCATCGTCATCGTCGCGGCGAAATTGGCGTCGTCGCCGAGCGCGGCGGCCAGCTCGTTCAGCGTATTGAGCGCGCCAGGCGCGCCGCCGAGAAGGTCCGCGATCTCCCCGTGAACGAAAGCCGTGTTGGCGACCTGCTGCGTATTCGCGCCCGGCGCGGCGGTCGGCGCCGTCGCAACGCCGCTGAACTCAGGCGAGTCGAGCGGCGCTTTGAGCGCAACGGCCGCAATGAGATCGGTGAGGCCGGAGGCGGACGCCTTGGACGCCATCTCAGCGTCCGACGTAAAGCGCATCGATGGCGTGACGGAGATCAACGTCGCCGGAATGGACGTCGCAAGCAGAATGTCGAGAAGCGTCTCAATCTGCTGGGCATGGGCCTGCGCCTGGGCGGCGGTCGGCGCGATTTCGTTCTGGACCGCCGCGATCGCCTGACCGACGCCAAGACTGATTAGGTTCTGGAACGAGGCTTCGAGCTCTTCCCGCGCACGGAGCCGCTCGCCAATCGACGTCATCGCAGCGTCCCATGACGCCTTGTTCAGCGTCATGTTGGCCGGAGCGGCATAGTCGTTATTTGGGCTGGGCAGAGACAATGGCGTCTTCTCCCTCGCGCGCTACGATGTCGATGAGCGCCGCGCCCGTCATCTGATGGACGCCCATCGGCTTGATCGTGGCGCGGCCGACCTTCACGGCGCGCGACAGGCGCACGTCGTAAATCCTCTCGGGCTCATAGATGCTCGCGCTCTCGGGCGAGGCTGCGTCCGTGCTTTGCGCTTGTTTTGCCATGGGCGAGGTTCCTTACAGCGCGTAGACCGCGCGATTCTGGAGGAAGGGAACGTCGGTCACTTCCGTCGTCGTCATATCGAGGCGGTAGCGCGCCTGGGACGTCGAGGGGACGGTGAAGGTCGCGAGGATACGCCGCCGAATGCCATTGTCCGATTCCTCGTCGGTTATCGTGACGACGCCCGGCGTGTAGACCACGGCGCCGACGACGAGCTTCGGCGCCGCCGTGTGCTTGACCGGATCGAAGGCGTCGATCACCGAGTCGGTCTGCACCGTCGTCGTCGCGACGCCGAAATCGATGATTTCGCCGATCGCGACATAATCGCCGCGATTGCGGAAGGTCATGCCCCGCGCATAGGCGTCGAGCACGATCGCCGGCTGCAAATCGGTTGTGCCCATGAAGACGGCGCGAATCTGGACGAGCGCCGGCAGGCCGTTGAGATCGTCGGCTCCATCGGCGTTGTCGAAAGTGAGCGGGCGCCATTGCGCGTCGGGGATCGACGGAACCTTGATCTCCCAGACGAGATTCGTCCCCGCCGCCTCCCAACCGGCGTGCAGCAGCCTGATCTCGGTCATGCCGTCATCGAGCGTGAGCGGCTGGAAGTCGACAGTCGTGCGCGTTCTGGCGAATTTCGCGCAATTGAGGCGGAAGGAAAAATCGCTGTCGATAGACGGCTGCGCCCAGGCGCCGTCGGAACAAACGAAGCGCGACCCTTGCGCGAAAACGTTCCCGGAAACCGTGGCGAGCGCATGATTGCCGGTCGTCACCGTCACCCACGCGTAGCGCTTGCCGCCGTCGAGCAGGGTCGGCGCGAGCGCGAATTTGTTCCAGCCGACGACGAGGTCTTCGGGCTGCTTTTCGACGCGGGCAATGACGTAATTGAAATCCGGCGCGCCGTTTTCGAGACATTCGCACAGGAGCAAATGCACAGGACCGGTGAGGGACGCCAGCGTGAAGTTAAGATCGATGCTGGTGATCACTGACGGCTGCGTGTTCAGCCACGTCTGTCCATAGATCGAGCCATTGAGTCCGACCGTCGAGGTTATGTATTCCCAATAGGTCTCCGTGACCTGACGCTTTGTGATTTTACGGGCGTCGACCCAATGATGACCGCCATGACCGTAGTTATAGAACGAAACAACCTCAAACGTCTCGCCGTTCAGGGTGAAAAGCGCCCCGATGCCCAGACTCGCCGCGTAACGCGCCCACTCCTGTGCGTTAGTGCAGCCTGTAATTGTTGGTCCATATTCCGTGACGGTCCGCGAGAGCGTCCTTTGGACCGCGGTGACGATCGTATGCGCGGCGCCTGCGATATTGACTGATCCACCGTCGCCGGAGACCTCGAGCCGCGTTTCCTCGGTCCATTCCGGCAGCAAGAGATTGCCGCTCTTCTTAATGTTCGACGCCTGGTCGTCGATGAGCGCGAGCTGCATGTCCCTCTCCGCGGCGTAGGCAAAACGCACGCCCTCGCGGACGCGCGCAAGCCATGAAGCGTGCAGATGATCCCATTTGTCGCCGAGGAGTCCTGGATCATAATCATAGGCGAGCGCCTCCGGCGGCACGTTGGACTCGATCAGGAGCTGCGCGATTGATCGCTTCATTTGGCGGACGATCGCAGGGCTCGGAATGTCGCCGAGCCGCGCCTGAATATTGGCGATGTCCGTTTTGATCGTGCGCACCGAGGCCGAGATTTGGCCGATCTCGCCTTCGACGCTGACAAGCCGTCCTTCATGTTCGTAGAGCGTTTTCACGCGCGCGGCGTGATTGGGCTCGATCGCGGCGACGCCGACCGTCGACAGTTCGACCCAGGCGATGCAGCAGCGATTAGCCGGAACCGCCGGCTTCAGAGGCGTGGGCGATGTCGCGCCGAACGCGATCGTGAAATCAATCTTGCGCTTTTCGACCTTCGGCGCCTGCTGCGAGATGGTTGCTTCCGTCTCGGCGTCCGTCTCGAACAGGCGCTCCTCAGTCGTCGTTTCCACGGCGCCGTCCGCGAGAAGGGCGAGGAAGCGATTGTCGCCGGCGACGATCGGCAGATATTGCTGAATGTTGATCGTCGTCGGCGCGGCGTTGCGGTAGAGCGCGCCGTCGGAAAAGAGCGTGCCTGGCGAAACGATCAGTTCGAGCGCATTAGGATTGGAGACGGTGAAGTCCGCCCAATGCGCCGGATAGTCGATCGCGCCGGCGACGAGCGCGTCTTCAGATGCCCTCGCGCTGAGGCCGATATTCGTCCAATCGTCCGGTTCGGCGACTTCCGCCTCGTTGAATTTCATGACATCCATGTCAAAGCCTCGTGCGCGAGATGAATTGGCCGAGCGCATATGTCCCGTCGAGCGGGATGGCGTCGGCGACGGTGATTTGCCGCTTGGTCTGGAAACTGACGCGATATTCGGTCTCGAGCGCCTTCGCCGCGCGCAGCGCCGCGCGCGCCCGTTTGAACTTCTCACGCGAAGGTGCGCGGCCGGCGTGGCGGCCGAGAACGGCGCGGCCGTAGACGAAGCCCATGCGCGGCGTCGACGTTTCGACGTGAATGAGATATCGCGCCATGAAGGCCGGATGGCGCACCGATGTGCGGCCGATCACGGCGCTACCGAAGACGAAGCGTTGCGGATAGGCCTTGGCGTCGATGAGCGTGGCGTCGACATAGGCGAGCAAAACTGGAACGGCGGCGCGCGTCCCGATCGTGAAACTGACCGCCGGCGCTTCTTCCACCACGAACCGCTTGAGCGCTTCCGGCCAATCGGGAAACCACAGCCGCACGCCATAGTGGACGGCAAGCCAGGGAAGGAAGGCGACTGGCGTCCGCGCCGCTTCGACGATGTCTTCGATCGGAACCGGCAGAACGTCGGACATGCCGGCGGCGACGGCCTCTTCAAAGAGTCCGCGCGCGCCTGGAAGGAGATCGCCGACGGAACTCATGCTTTGGCTCATGTCTGCGCCTCCGCATCGAGAGCGACGTCGCGCAGGATTGGGATTGCATAGGGATTCGCGGAGACGTCGGCGGCCGGCGCCGTCGCGCTGGCGCGCAGGACCCCGGGACCATAGGCGGCGCCGGCGAGCGAATTGACCGGCACGAAATCGCCAATCTTCATGCGCTCCTTGGCGCTGGCGCGAATGCGCGCCTCGGCTTCGCTCGTGACCGCCGTCAGATCAGGCCCCTTGGCGACGACGAGGGCGCCGGCGAAATCATAGAGCCTGCGCTGGGCTCTCAGGCAAATGACGGAGACGGCCTCTGGCTTCACGTCCTCCGCGAGCAGGCGATCGCCAACGGTAAACATCTCCTCGTCGGTAAGATCGCGCCCGTCGGGCCCGGCGAGGACGATGTCGATGTCGCCGCGACGGCCATGAACGGCGCGGCCATTGACGGCGGCGTGATGCAGGATCGGGAGCGCCGTATAGGCTTCAAAAAGATAACGCTCCCGCGTGCCGGCCGCCGGGCGCGAAAAGGCGAGCAGATAGCGCAGGAGGAGCCGTTCGTCGGACTCCATCACCGCGGGTGTAGACTCGTTCGCCGGGATGACGGTGAGACGCGCGATATTGACGCGCGCTACGACATTGTCGAGATCGTCGCCTTTGGCGAGCGGCGCGAGCACCGCCCGCACTGCGTCATTAACGCGCGCGCGATCAAGCAGGCGCAGATATGACCACGCCTCGCTGGTGATGACGGCCGGATCTGTTTCGAGCGTCTGGACGTCATATTGCGGCAGGCTCGGATCGATGGCGCGCGCGGCGGCCCAGACCGTGAGGAAACGCTCCAAGAAGGCCGATTGCAGCGTTCCATAGTCCAGCGGCTCGATGGCGTCCGGCGCCGGAAGGCGGGAGAGGTCGATCGTTCCGGCGGAGAGGACAATCATCGCATGGTCCTCAAAAGTGCGTAGCGGTTTTGAGATGAGGCCATGCGCATTAGGCCACCCCTCGCAATTCGGCGACGGACAGCGGCAGGTTGAGATCGACGCCTTCGACGATCGCGTAATTGCCGAAACGGCCCTCTGGGTAATAGGACCCCTCGAACAGCACGCCGAGAGCGCCGACGCGGTCGAGCACGACGAGCTGCAGACGGCGGATGCGATATTCCGGCTCGTAGGCGTGCACGGCGACGATGACGTCGCGGTAGAAGCGCGCCGCCAGCGCCGCTGAGATATTGCGGCCGATGTGGTGCGTCGGATTCATGCCGAAGTCGAGCAGCATGACGCGCTCGGTCGGGATCGTCATGACGATCTTGATAATCGATTGCTCGAGATGGGCGCGGCCAGAAAGCGGCCTGCCTGTTCTCGCGTCGATCCCGTTCCGATAGCGAACCATGCGAACACCTTTTAAGAGGTCTTTTCAGCCTTCGGGTTTTTGGGTTCTTTCTTGAGCGCGATCGTTCTCTGCGCCAGCTCATACTCGGCCTCGGCGTCGAGGAGCTTCAGCTCAAAGCCGACCGTCGGCCGCGCGGGTACGCCCTGCTCATAGACAGGCGGAATGCGGCGGCCGGCGACGACGAAGCCGGCGCGTTCGGTGGTGACATAGGTCTTCGACTCTTCGGGCGCTTGCGGATTTTTCATCCTCTCCTCCTTCACGCGCTGGTCTCGATGAGCGCGAGCGGGTTGATGTAATAAGTCATGTCGCCGGCGACGAATTTGATATTCTGGATGCTCTCGCCATGGATGCGGGTGGTCTTGCCCTTAATTCGCGCTTCGTCGGCCTCAGCTTCGAATTTCTTATCGCCCTTGATCGAGATCTCGTCCTTCCTTTGCTCGACGCTCGTCTTCTCGGTCGTTGACGTGATCTTTTCCTTCGTCTGCGCAACGCTCGTTTTCTCGGTCTTGCGCGTGAGATTTTCTTGCGTCTGCGACACGCGGGTCTTGCCAAACTCGTGCACGGCCTCGTCCTTGCCCTGGCCGTCCGGCCGCTTCAGCTCGTCGTCGAAGGCCGAAGGGATCGCATAGGACGCCGCGCCGATGATGCCGGAAGGCGAATGCAGCCGCATGCGGTCGCCGACGGCCGGCAACGCCGGAGAATTCTTATAGGCGCCCGAAGAGTTGGAATGCGGCTTGACCCAGGGCGACAGGATCTTCTTGCCTTCCTCGTCGGTCCCGAGTTCGAGCCGCACTTTCCACTTCTCTTCGTCGCGCTCGGCGACATGTCCCTCGACATGAGCGAGCGCCAGGCGACGATTGACGCGCACCGACTCTCGGCGCAGGCGGCGGATCTCGGAGGCGTAAAGGCTCACGTGTCGCCTCCAGTGAAGAAGTTCGCCGGCGCGACATGGAAGAGCGTCTGCTTCCAGGTCACGGCGTAATAGACGACGCCTTGTGCGACGGCCTTGATGGTGAAGAGCGGCTTGCCCTCGGCGTCTTCGGGCGGCCCGACGTCCTCGACGTTCCAACGCGTGAAGTCGTCATCGGTCAGCGACAGCAGCAGGCCTTCGCAGATCGCGAGCGCCATTTCGTCGCGCTCGACCCGCCGGCCGCCGACGAGCAGATCTTCGGTGACGACATAGGCGGTGAGGTCGACGACGAAATCGTCAGCGCCAGACAGTCGCCCATCGGGCCTCGTGCGCGTCGCCGCGACGGCGATCGAGGGCGGATTGAAAATTCCCTTTTCGAGCACGTCGCTGATGTCGAGCTTGCCGAGATGCGACTTCACGTCGAGATCGACGAAGCGCGACTTAAGCCTCAAAACGATCGCGTCGCGCAATCCCTTGACGCGGGCATTGGCTAGAAGCTCGGCGCGGGTGAGCGTCGTCAAGGCAGGAGCCTCCCGAAATAATCAGTGACAAGCTCCTTGATCTCTTCGGCGTCTTCCGCCGACACGCCAACGAAGGGACGCGCCGGGATCGTCACCTTCTTGGCGAAGACGCGCTTGTCGCCGAGCATGAAGACGAGGCGGCCGGCGGTTTTTGGCGTAATGACCGCGCCGTCTTGGTGGACATGCGCAAATTCCCAGGCCGCGCCCCATTCGCCGCTCGTTCCCGATGAGGTGGAAGCGATGCTGTCATGCAGATGGCGGCCGGTGCGAAAAAGGATTGGCGTGCCTTCCTTATTCGGCGGCCATTTCGTGCCGTCAGGACCTGGCCCGCCGCTCTCGATGCGCTTGCGCGTCTGGTTTTCGCCAAGCTGCACGATCTCTTCGACGAGCGGGGCAGCGTCGAAGTCGGAAAGACCCGTCACCAGCGCGTTGATCGCGGCGAGATCATGCTTGTCGACTTCGATCTTGACGCCGAAGTCCATCACCAGTCCCTCATCGAGGCGCGCGAGAACTGGCGCTCGGGGGCGATGACGATCGCTTCGCCAGGCGAGCCCGTCGTCGTCGCGCCGTCGACCGATCCGCTGCCCGAGGAGTTGAACGTGAGCGAGCCCTTCTTGCCGGAAGCGACGCCCTCTAACCGCGTGACCGCGATGTCGTAGCGTGTCTTGATCTCTTCGGTCGAGCGCGCAAACGTCACGGCGACGCGATACATCGCCATGTCGATCGCGAAGAGCTTCAATGCGCCAAGCGACTCGGCGTCGAGATCATTAAGCTGCGCCCTCGTATAGCGGGCCTGCAGGATGATGCGGATTTCCATAGAGACGTCGGCGAGCGCCGCGTCGAAGCGCGCCCAGTCCGGCTCGCGTGTCGCCTCATCGGCGCAAAGCAGCGCCGCGTCGCTTGGATAGCGCGTCTGGACGTCGGCGGTCGTGGCGAAGGGTTCAGCCATCAGATCCTCGGCGGCCAGGTCCAGTAGCTCACCGAATCTTCGGAAGCCTCTTCGAGCTTGATCACGCTGCCGGCGTGGCGAACGTCGGCCGGCTGCAACACCATCAGATCGACGATCACGTTGCTATGGACGCGGGTGATGATGGCGGCATAGGGACCTTGACCCATGCCGGACGTCTGCTTGTGGGCGTCCTCGACATAGTAGTGGACGATGCGTCCGATCGTCGGCTTCATTGCTCCTCCTCGCGCCCTTGTTCGCGGCGCGAGTTTGGACCCCGCGCCGCCCTGGGTATTTGGTCTTCGGGCATGACGGGCGCCGGCGATCGTCGGCGCGAATTCACTTCCAGTCGCCCTCGATCGCGCCGAGGCGCTTGAGCGTTTCATATTGCTCGCGCGAGAGCTTCACCTTCTCGCTGGGCGCCGCATAAGAGCCGTCGAGCAGCAACCTGAATGTCGCGACGAAGGTCTGCTTCTTATTCGCCGCCGCGTCTTCGGCGGCCTTCTTGGCGGCGACCGCCTTGGCGGCGTCCTGTTCGTTGTTCGTGGCCATCAGGTGCCTCAGCTGATCGCGTTGACGATGAGCGCGCCGGCGGCCCTGGCGACGACAAGCTCGTTGATATGCTCGCCGACGCGCACGACCTCGCCGCCTTCGAGGCCGACGTCCGTGTCGACCATGCTGCCCGCGAAGCGCGTGCCGAATGTCGGCGAGAAGCCCCAGGTCACGCCGCCCTCCGGCCGCGCCGAACGGTCGATGAAAGCGAAGGCGATGTGCTTGTCCCAGGCGCGCTTCATGTCGAGCGCCTGTCCGGGACGAGCGGCGTTGACCCAGCTCGTGCCGATCAGGAGATTGAGCAGCTCGAAATATTCGGCGAATTCGCGCTGGGTGAGCTGACCCTCGGCAAAGTTCGTCCCCTTGATCTTTTTGACCAACTTTGGCTGGCGGCGCAGCTTTTGCCAGACCTCGTCGCTCATCGCGCAGGTGTTGGGCCGCGTCATGAATACGCCAACGAGCGCCGTGTGAATCGCATCCTCGGGATCGGAGTCCGGGTCGTCGAAACGATCTCCGGCGCTGGCGATCGTGGTGACGTTGGCCGGATCGTAATTCGCGGGGTCCTGCGCGAATTTGGCGACGCGCAGCTCGCGGTCGAGCTGCATGATGTTGGTCAGCGTCCCCGTCGCATAGTGCAGCGGATCAAAGTTCGAGAGGCCCTGGTCGCGCTGCGCCTTGGCGGCGTCGATGTCGGAGCGCGGCACGACGATCTGCAGGCCATAGGCCTCGACCGATCCGTCCTTCTCCGTCGCCGAAAATTCAACTTCCTTCACCTTGCCCTTGCGGCCGACCCTGGTGTCGGGAACGGTGAACGCCTGGCCGAGCGGATATTCCAGCCATTTGAACCGCTCGGTCGGCACCGGCACCCGCGGCATGAGGCGGTCGCCGATATAGGCGACATCGGGATTGCTGTAGCCGATCGCGATGGCGGTCATCGCGGCGTTGCGGACGAAGGGGCGGGCGACAGACATGGAGACCTCGATAAGTTAAGGGATTACGCCGGCAGCACGATGGCCGACGGCGCGATCGTGTAATGGATGATGTCGTTGGCGACGCCCGGCTCCTCGGCCTGGCCGATGACGAAAACCGTCTGGCCAGCGATGCCGACCGCCTTCACGGCCTTGCCGTTGGCGTCGCTTGTCAGGTAGTCGCCGGCGGCGACGTTCCCGCCGACTGTGACCTTGTCCATGCCCTCGCGCGCGACGTCGACCATGTCTTTGGCCGCCGCCGCGCCGAGTTCGGTGACGCCGGCGAGACGATCCGTCGCCGCCGACGCCTGCGCGACCTCGCCGCGATTATTCGTGTATTTCGTGATCAGCCGCGCGCCGATCGCGCCGGCCGCCACATAGCTGCGGGAGATTGAGTTCGCGCTCATGATCGCCTCTTCGAGATGGAGCGGGCCGCGTCAGGCGGCGGCGGAATATTTCTTTTCGAGCGCCGCGACGGCGTCGAAAATGTTGAGCGCCTTACCGTCTGCGACGAGCTTTTGCGCTTCGGCGGCGAGCAGCGCCGGCGCGGGCATCGCGCCGTCGCCGGGCTCCTTCTTCTCGCCGAGCCCGGACTTGGTCAGCGCCGGAGACTTCGCCGCGAGCAGCGCTTTGACGCTCTCATAGCCGGAGTCGGTCGCGCAGAGCTGCGCGTAATGATCTTTCTCCGCTGGCAGGATTTTCTTGTCCTTCAGCGCGCTTTCGATCAGCGCGTCGACGTGCGCCTTGCGGTTGGCGTCTTCGATGTCCTTGAGCTTCGTCTCGGATGCGGAGAGTTTGGAGACAGCCTCGTCATGGACCGCCTTCGGCACGAAGCCGGCGTTGAGCGCGGTAAGCAGCGCGGCTTCATTCGCGCCGGCGGTCACGCCTAGCGCGGCGGCAAGTTTTTCCATTTTCGACTCCTGGGAAGATGCGGCGGCGAGCGCCTTCTGGCCGCCGAGGGCGGGCGCCGTGACGAGCGCCACCGAGCGCAGCCAAGTCGTCACGCCTTCAGACGTGTGGAAGAAGTCCGGCGAGATGAACCGATAGGACTTGGCGGCAAGTAGCGACTTGCCTTCGGCCAGCCATTCGACTTTGCCTTGCAACGCGCCGCCTTCGACGCGCAGCTCATTGATCCAGCCGACCGCGTCGGCGCGCGCGCCGGTCCTCGCCGCATGATGGGTTGAATGATTGACGTCGATCGGCACGGCGACGCCATCCGCCTTGAAGCGCGCAATCAGCGCCGCAGCGTCTACATCGTAGGTTCTCCCATCGCGGGTATCGATCCGGCCGACCTGCGGAAAAATCGCGATCCACTCCGGCGGCGCGTCCCCGACGGGGAGCGCGGCGGCGAGCGCGTGGATTGCGAAATCGGCTTGCGGAGCGTTCTGCATGCGCGCACACTGCGCTTGCGCGTCGGGCTGCTTGGCTACGAAAATTTTCTGATCACGCGACGCGCCGAACCCGCGAAGCGATTTTTGCCCTCAGCGGCGTGAAATGAACGCCGAGGCCCGCCGGGCCCAATCCCTTCCCCCTAAAATCGACGTTAAAGGCCCATTGAACGCCGTGGGCGCGCTTTTTGAAACCGCGGGGAGCAACGCAGCGGATTTTTGGACTCGGGCGCCGGCGGGCCGTTTCTGGGGGTTCTCATTTCGGGCCGTTGAAGGGGCGCGGCGATCGGCCTATATCGGAGGTCGTGACGGCGCAAAATCCGAGCAGCCGGCCGCCTCTAGGCCGCGGAGGGGTGTCGTCCTCCCCGTCACGCTTCTCCCGCCTTCGTTTTGCCAATCCGCTCCTGTTTGCGGCGGAGCCGCCCAATTTCGTGCGAGTTGGTTCGCAGGAACGTTTGCACGCGCAAGAAGCGCTGCGCCGATCGTTTGAGGACGAGCTTCCACCACGCGCCCTCGATCTCAGCGACGAGAGTCCGAAAATCCTCTCCCCGATCCTCGTCGATGATTTCGCCACCGTCGACTATCTGCTGCACGAGCCGGAAGCTGTCAGGATCGACATGCTCGTGCTTTTTGACCTTGCGAGACATCGTGGCGTTGAACGCGACAATGAGGCGCGACTTCGCGCGCATGTCCTCAAGAAAGCGTCCAGCCGTCGCAACGGGCAAGGCTAATGGCTCTCCGATTCCCATGAGGAGTTTCGGCGCGGGCGAATTGACGATCTCGGCGATGCGCTTGCGCGCTGCGTCCTCGCCGGCGGCCTCCAGCCGCGCGGCGACATTGTCGACGAGCGTCTTCGCGCGCGACAATCCGGGATTGGTTCCCCAGCCGGGATCGATGCCGACGGGCACATATGTGACCTCGCCAGTGCGGCGGTTGATGAAAGGCCTCGTTTCGATCGTGGGCGGCTCTAACAGATAGTCTCCCGTCGCCGCCAGCCGCTCGTATTCAAAGCGGGTGATTTGGCGGACGCTGCATTTGCAGCCCCAGCCGTTGGGCGGGAAATGGGTCGACCAGAAGGGATCGTCGACCAGCAGCATGATTCCGACGAAAGCGAGATGCTGCTCGCGCGGATTGGTGCTCGCAGTCCTCACATAAAGGAGATAGGGGAGACCCGACTTCGTGCGCTGAATGCGTTCCCACTGGCCGGCGGCGCGGGCCGTGCGCACGTTCGACCAGAAAATATTTTCGAGCCGCGCCGGCCGTGAGAAGTCGACGATCTTGCTCTTCCATTTGCCGGTCGGATCGTCGACCTTGCGCTTGCCATACCAGCCGAGCGCCTGCAGCTCTGGAATGAGCTTCTCGCGCCAGCTCTCAAACCCCTCGCCCTTGTCGATCGCGCGCTGAATGCTGGTCTTGAAGAGCGTCAGCAATTCAAGGTCGACCGCCTTGGCGACGGTGAAGGCGTAAGCATGCTCCTGGCCCCAGACATCCTGCCAGGAGAACGCCGGCTTGAGGCTCTTCTGCTCGAAGTAGCGCGTGATCTCCGGCGGCGTCTGGAACCCACGCGTCGCCGGCTTCATGGCTCTGTCCTTTGCGCGTCGCTGAACGGGAAACCGCTGCGCACCTTTCCGCGCGGCGCGAACATCAATCCCTCACGTCGCCAAGGCCACGCGACTTGGCGGTTGCGCGCGCCAGCGCTTCCTGCAGCGGGGCGGAATCGATTCCCGCCTTTTCGATATTGGCGAGGGCCTCCTCGAATGTCGTCGCCTGTCCCGCTGCCGAAAGCAGACCGGCGAGCAACGGATCGCGGATCTCGCGCCAGTCGGAAAGCGCCGCATCGACGAGCGCGTCAGTGTCGTCGAGGGCCGTCACATCCTCGGGGCGGTCGGCCGCAAAACGCGCGCCGTGAACGTCGCCGCAGCTCGGGCAGCGCGTCCCAAGCGCCGCGAGCTGCTCGGCCGCGACCTTCTTGCCTGTAGCGTCCTTCTTTTTGGCGCCCTTTTCCGACTGCCGATCACCGACTGCCGATTGCCGCTTCTCCGCTTCCTGCTGGCTCGCGTTAGCTTGCGCGGCAGGCGCGCCAAGCAGCTCCTCGTCCTCGTCCGGCTCGGGAATGGAGGCGCGCTTGCGCACATAGCTCTGGCTCACTTTGAGGCCAAGCGGCACGGCTTGCCCTAGAAACGCGCCAAGCGCTGCGAGGTCCTCGTTCTCGGCGAGTTCCATCTGGACCGTCGGATAAATATCCTGCGGGCCGAAATTCATCGCGACGGCCGGGCGGATCAGATCGCGATTCACCGTCGCCGAGTTCTGCCGCGCGTCGAAGCGCACGATGTCCATGCGGACATTCTCCTGCACCTTCGCCTGCGCGAGCGAGCCGCCGCTCTTGGAGACTTCGGCGGTCATCGTCTGACCGAGAATGATCAGAGAGACTTTCCCGTCGAGATAGCTGATGAAATTGCCGAAGACGGCCTCGCCGCGATTGCCGTTGGTCTCCTGAAAGTCGATCTCCATGCCCTGCGGAATGATGGCGGCGGCGTCATTGGCGATGGCGCGAACGGCGCGCAGCAGCGTCGCCTTGTCCTCGTTGGTCGCGCTCGAATGAAATTTGCCGATGCGGAAGGGAATGCCGTAGATCTCGCAGAAGGCCGCCCAATCCTGCAGGGCGAAGGTCTGCATGACGAAAGCCCAGGCGGCCGAGCGCGCGACGCCACGCCGCACCGGCGATCCGGCGCGCAGATAGGGTTCATGCTTGATGAAATAGGGCGCCTCGATCCTGGGGCCGGGCAGTCCTGAGTCGTCGAGGAGGCAGAGATCGCGCAAGCCCACCTCGTCGTAGCGGAAATAGCGCGGGTCGCGATGCTGATAGACGACCGGCCGCAGCGTCTTGCCTTCATATTCCCAGATCGGCTCCACGACCGAATAGCCCTTGCCGACGCCATCCTGGAGCGAAGCGACCATGTCGGGGAACATCGGATCGGCGATCAGGCTCTCGACGAAATCGACAGCTTTCGGATTGACGCCTTTGGGCGCCGAGACGGAGATCGTCACGCCGTCGAGCGCCAGGCGGCGCGTCTGCAGCTGCGAGGCGTAATGGAGGTAGCGCTCCTCCATGTCGATCGCGAGCGTCAGATAGGGCTTGGCGAGGCCCATATTCGCGCCCTTCATGATCTCGCCGAGCCTCGCCGGCGTTAGTCCCGAAGCTTCCGAATAATGGATGAGGGCGCGCGCGCCATAGCGCTCGGGCGCGGCCGTCTCGCCTTTGAGCAGCGGAACCATAATGGGCTGGCCATCCGGTCCGAGAATGGACGAGCGGCGGGTCTCTACCATATCGATCGTCCTTTGCTCGCGCGTTCCGGAAAGAGCCAATCGCCGGGCTGCTCGCTGCCGATCCGCGGCGCCGGCGTATAGCCATATTCGACAGGACCGAGCGTTGAAGCGTGCCACATCAGCACGCCGGCGATCGCCGTGTCGCCGTGACGCTCGAAGCCGTCCGCGCCCTTGTAACGCATGTCGTCGGGCACCTTGATGATCCCCTTGACATAGGCGAGCGCCTGATGGTCGCGCAGCACGTCCTCATGGCGCGGCAACACCATCGTGCGATCGGCGAAGGCCTCGATATAGGGCGGCGAGTTCACACGATACCATTCGACCGTGAATTTCACTTCGAGCGCGCGCTCACCCCAGCGCTGCACGGCCTTTTCGGCGAGATAGGCGCCATTGCCGGTGGCGTCGAGCGCCGCGCCGGAGAAGCGCGGCAGGCCGTCGCCGACATAGTAGAGCACGTCGCGCTGCTGATCGAAGGGGACATTGCGCATCTCGACGATGAACTGCGTCCGCCGCGTGAGCATGGCGTCCGTTGCTGCGACGAGAATGTCGGACGCATCGCCCTTGCGCGCGAAGTCCTGGCCGAGATAATGCGGCCGGCGCTGATCGAGGGCGCCGAGGAGCGGTTTCAGCTCGCGTTCGCAAAACGCCTTGCACTCGGCCTTACGGACATGTTCGGGATAGTTCTTGAAGGCGTCGGGCAACGACCAGCGCACGATCGGAATCCCGCCCTCCATGCAGGCTTCGATCTGCACGCGCGTGAGCGCCGCGCCTTCCGCCTCCGACGGAATGGCGTCGAGTTCCTGCTCCATGGCGCTCGTGCGCGGTCCATAGGAGCTGCGGATTTTTTCTTCCCATTCGACTTCCGCTTCGGCCGACCAGGTCTTGCCGGTGATGAGGCAGACCCGTCTGAACAGGCCGTTCTCCACGGCCTTTTTGAAGGGGATAAAATGGACTTTGAACGGGGTCTTTCCGGCCTTCGCTTCGCGGATCAGCTCGTTGAACGGATTGAGCACGCCATTATGGGTGCTGATGACCCTAATCTTGCCGCCCCAGATCAGGAGGGCGTTCACCGCGTCGAGCACGGCGCGCACGTCCTTGTGAAAGGCAGCCTCATCGATAACGACGACGCCCTGCAGCCCGCGAATGTTTTCGGGGCGCGACGACAGCGCTTCGACGCGGCAGCCCGAGGAAAAGCGGATGCGATAGGCCGAAATGAATTTTGAAGAGCCGTCCTCGCGCTCGTCTTCGAACATGAAGTCTTCGATCCGCGCCAGCTCACCGGCGACGATCCTGGCGAAATGCGCCACATAGCCGATGAATTCGCGGCCCTTGTCCTTGGTGTCGCCGATGTAGAAGACGTTCTGGCCGCCTTCGCTTTTCTTTTTCGCGGCGATCAGGGTGTCATCGAGCGCCTCGGCGTAAGTGACGCCGGTGCGACGCCCTTTCTCGGCGGCCTTCAGGTCGCTCTCGTCTTCGATCCAGTCGAGCTGGTGCGCCATCAGCACGCCAGCAGCGAGCGGATCGTGATCTTCAGGGATCTCCGCGCCGCGCGGGAGCTCCTCCGGGAGGCTCGCCGGATCGCGAGGGAGAATGGGCGCCATGCCCGTTCCTTCGCTCATGTGCGCACGCCCAGCACGTCGCGCCGGATTTTCGCGACCTGGTCGGCCGAGAGTCCCGCTTCGCGCGCGACCTTGGCGACGGCGTCGGCTGCCTTTTCGGTCTTCGTCGCCAGATCCTTTTCGGCCTTCGTCTTGCGGTCGTGCGAGAGCTTTTGCGCGGTGACGACGGCGAGGAACCCGCGCGAGAGCTTCATCGCCTCGTCGGCCGACAGTCCAGCGCCCTCGGCCTCGCTGATGATCTCGCCGATGAGCGCCTTGATGAACTCGGCCAGCGCGATATTGCCTTCGTCGATCTTCTCTGGAGTCAGATGCGGCGCGAGGCCTGAAAAAATGTCGCGTTGCATCTGCAGGCGCTGGCTAGCGCGATGAGCGGCAACGCTCGCGCGATTAAAAGCGCTCTTGCTGATGATGTAATCGGTGAGCCCCTTGTCGACGAGGCGGCCGTTCAGTTCGTCAAGGATTTCTTTTTGGGACCGCTCGCGCTTGTTCAGCTCCGAGAAGGCCCAGCGGATGTCTTCCTGTCCCTCTTCGGGAACGAGATCGAGAGAAGAAAGCCGACCGCGAGCGGAGGCCATATCAGGCCTCCGGACTCGGCCGCTTCACGCCTTCGATGCGGATGCGGCGCTCGACATGGTCGAGGCCCTTCTGGGTGATGGAGCCGATCAGCACACTGCCGGATTCGGCGAGCGTCACAGCCCCCACCATTTCCAGGTAGCGCAGCTCATCGTGGACGAAGGCGCGCGGTCGGTTGATCGCCCAGCGCAGCTCCAAATCCTCGCGCAGCGCCTCGCTGTTCCAGCGGCCGTCCGGCTGTTCGGCGAGATCGCGCAGCATAATCAGGCGCGCATGTTCTCGAATGACGTCGCCCATGCTCATCGGCGCATCTCCCGCTCGCGGTCTTCACGCTCGGCAAGGCGGTCCTGGGCGCGTTCGTTCTGCTGGATGACGGTGTCGATCTTGTCGGCCAGCGCCTCGAAACGCGCCTTGATCACGGAGCCGATCTCAGTGATCTTCACGTCGACCGCGTGGAACTCGATGCGGGTCGGCAAATGCTTGATCTCCACCTGCACAGCGGACACATCCGATTCGAGCTTGTCGATCCGTTCAAACTGCCGCGCGTCGTCGTCGCGCAGATCGCGGACAGCTTCATTGACGCTGAGCTTCAATTCGTCGAACGCCTTTTGATCGCGCCTTGTCAGCGCTCCCCAGACTGCGATGACGATCGCCGCCGCCGTTCCCGCCCATTGGCCCGCCGTGCCCCATTCGAACGTCACCAAAACCTCCCAGAGAACAGAAACGCCAAGAAAGTGATCCAGACCGGCGAGAGGCCGATCGCGGCGACGAGCGCCATGCCGAGCGCGTCGCGCGTTTTATGTCGCATCGCGTTGCCTCCTCAGCTTCCAGACGATCGCCACGAAGACGATGAGCAGCAGGGCGAAGCGAACAAGCGCATGGACGCCGTTGACGTCCGGCTGGCCGGAGACGAAGAATTCCTTCACGGCGCCGCGCCCCTATTCTTCGTGGAATGCAGGGGCGGCGCGGCGGCGGCTCCCCGCGCTGAATTTGCGGAGCACGTCTTCATAGAAGCGTCCGCCGCTGACGATGCGACGATTCGCCTTTATGGCGGCGGCGCGATTGAGGAGCGCAAAAACCTTTACCGCTGCGCAGCGGTCGGACTTGGCAAGGGAACCGGCTTTCCGAAGTCCTTGGGCGGATCGGGCAGGGTCGGCGCCGCGATTTCCGGCGGCGTCGAGCGCGCGCACGATGGCAATGTAATCACGATCGAGAAACAGAGGCCGAGCGCCAAAATCGGTCGACATCGCATCAGGCTCATGAGCCGCGTCCCTTCCAGTCAGGTTGGATATGAAATGATCGCTCGCCTGCGCCGCTCTTGCGTCTTCCTCGACGCGCGCCGTGGCGTCTCTGGCGACGTCCTTGGCCGCCGTCTCCCATTCGCTGACCTTTGCGTCCACGGCCGCCTTGCGCGTCGCTTCCGCCTGCGCCCACGCCTTGCGGTCGATCGCCGCGCGATGCGAATAGCCGCCGTCGAAAATCGCCAGGACCAGCGCCACGACGGCGAGCAGCGCCGCCGCCTCCCTTTTGAAGACCGGCATCAAAAACAGCGCCGCGGCCGCGCCGATCGCGAACAGAAGCGCGATGGCGCCGTAGCGATGATCGCTGGCGAAATCGAACGCCGGCGCGACATGCTCCGAGACTCGCTCAAAGAGCTTCGAGAGCAGCCAGATCATCGCCACATGCTCCAGAGTTTCCAGGCGAGCGCGAGACAGACGGCGACGCCGAGCCAGAAGCGCAGCAACGGCCGGGGATCAATCCCTCCGCACATCGCTATTCTCCTCCAGCCAGCTCGGCGTTGACGTCATCGACCTTGGCGCGCTCGACGTGACCGACGCCGTTGAAGATGCGCCAGACGCAATAGGCGAGGACGATGGCGAGCGCGATATTGACGCCGACCATCACGCCAGGATGGTCGCGCACCCAGCCAAGCACGACCACAAACATGGTCGGCGCTGACTTTGTCGCCTCGTGAATGTTTTGGACATGCGCGGCGATATCAGAGGCGTTCTGCGCCGCATTCGATGCGGTCTGCGTCGCGTCCGCCGCCCGCGTGAGATAGTCGGCCCCACCGGACAACACGACGGTTCCGACGCCTGTCGCGAGGTTTTTCTTGATCTGGTCGGTTCCGGCCATCGTGCGCGAGCCGGTCTTGCGGAGATCCTGCGCTGTCACCTGTTCTTCGGAGGGCGCGGCCTTCGGCTGCGGCGCGGCAAGCGCGCGCTTCGCGGCCTTCAAATAAGCCTTACGCTGGGCGAGCCCGTTGTAACCGCCGTTAACGAGACGCGTGACCTCATTGACATCATCGCGATCGGCGGCGGCGTTTAGACGCTTAGAGGTCCAAAAGACCGCCGCCGCCAATGCGGCATAGGGGAACTTTTCTAGAAGCTCAGGCTTGCTCACCAAATCAACGCCCAGAGCCGCGCTTACAAGGTTGTAGCCCGACAGAGGTTTTTTAGCGCTGCCGCGCCCGGTGTTCTGGATAATTCCTCGGCCTTTGAAGCGAACGCCGTCGCCGCGTTGCGTATTCCCAATATCGGCGCGCCCTTCATAGGCGGCGCCGCTCGCGTATTCCTTTGTCGTTTGGAAGCCGTCGCTCTCGTGCGCGCATTGCGCCAAAAACTGCGCTTGGCGCAGCAGCGTGGTCAGCTTCGCAATCTGAATCATCTGCGGCATGGCGTCGGCGACGCCGTTGATGATCCAGCTCTTGCCCTTGGGCGCGATCGCGCGCAGCACGCGCTTCCAGTCGGTCATCGCAGCGCGCCGATGATTTCGAGATAGGCCTTCATGGGACGAAACGCTACGCGCGGGCGTGTCCCGAATTGGCCCCGAAGACCTTCTGGAGAGTGATTTTTCGGCGGCTAAAAGAGCGAGCCTTGTCGTTTGTCTCTCATCCGCGCGCGGATGTTTTGCACGGTGCGCTGATGCAGGCCGGAGCGCCGCGCAGCTTCACTGAGACTCGCGCCATTGTCGAGCGCTTCGCGGGCGCGGCGGCGCGCTTCGGCGGCCGTTCCCGAATCGCCGAGCGGCAGCAGAATCTTCACGCCATGCCGGGATCTGCCCGAGTCGCTTTCGATCGCCGCGACGAAATGCGCGCAGAGCTTGTCGGCCGCCTCGCGTCCGACGCATCGCACGAGCCAGTGATCGTCCGGCGCGCGGGCGGGTATGTAGCACTCGGTTCCGCCCTTGGCTTTCGCCAACTGCAGCGCCGCCACAGGTCCCGCCACTTCGGCGATCTCGGCGAGGAGCGGCGGCAGATGAGAGTCGTCGGCTTTCACGACTCCCCTCCCATCATGCGCGCGTCACGCTCGGCATGAATAAGGCGGCGCAGCTTTCTGATTTTCTGATTTGGAATCCAGCCGGGAAGCCGGCGCTTTTCGGCGAGTTCGAGATCGCTCTCGCGAAAATAGGCTTCGCGCTGGCCGGGCGGGATGAGCAGCACATCGAGCCAGCCGGTCGGCGCATTGACGCGACGTTGATTGAGCCAGTTGCAGAACAAACGCCGTTCGCCCGGCGCAAGCCAGATAAACCAGGCGTAGTCCATGTCACTGGAGGCGCGCGTGTCATAACCGCCAAGGCACATCGGCACGCGCTCGGCAAATTGCGCGACGAGATCGGGCGGACTTTCGACATAGACCTCGCGGTAGCGCTCGCCGCCCGTCTGAAAGGTCTGTTTTTGCAACAGCGCCACGCCCCTTGAAGCCAGTTTCAAAGCGCGTCGAAGAAATTCCTCAGTCTCTTTAAAGGGTGGATTGGTGATATACCACTCGCATCCCTCCGCCGACGTTTCATCCGGCGCATCAATGAAATCCTCCACCACGAGTCCGTGCTCGCTCATGCGCGACCCGTCTTCGAGCGGATAATCAGCGACGTCGCTCATCAGCACATGGGCGCAATATTCCTTGATGGTCTCGGCCATGTGGCCAAGGCCCGCGGCGGGCTCCCGGCAGCTCTCAATACGTATGGGGCCACGCTCGCCGTAGATCATGGGCAGCACGAATTCAAACAGCACGCGCGTCGCCCAGGGCGGCGTCGGAAAGAGTTCGAGACGGCGCAGCTCCTTATCCGACGGCGTCACGTTCGTCTCCCGTCATCACCGTGACGATGCGGTCGTTGATGCAACAAAATTTCACGCCATCGACGATAACCGCATATTGGCCGCCGCCGATCGACTGCTCGGCGGTCATCGCGCGCGCTCCTTGTTGCATTTCGGACAGGGAACGCCTCTCAGCTCCTCTTCGTGCGACGCGACGGTGATCCAGGAGCTGCGACTTCCGCATTGCGGACATTTGAACAGAGCGATCTGCTCGCCGCGCCCGTTCCAGCCGCGATCGGCGAAGCTCATCATCGCGGCCCGCTTGGCGGCTGGGCGCTTGAAGAAATCGAGCTGCAGGGCGTCGGTCATGCCGCGATCTTTGGGACCGCGCCTTTGCGGCGCGCCGGCACGTTGAGCACAATTGCGGCGCGGTCGTAGCCGCCGTCGCCTTTGAGCAGTCTATGGGCCATCACGCCGCCTCCTTCTTGGCTTTGGCGCGCTTACGTAGCCGCCCGCCAAGCAGTGCGATCAGGCTGTCGAGATGGCGATCGCTGAGCGCACCGATGCTGAAGCCCGAGATCTTGTTCGAAATGATGTAGCCGTTGACGAAGTCGTCGAGATTGAAAGCCTCGACGACAGCTAGCCGCGCCGCTTGCGCCGCGATCACCGCCCGCTTCGAGGCGATGCTCACATCCATCCCGCGCTTTTGCGCCTGGGATTCGCTCGGCCATTCGACATGCGCCTCGCGCGCGATCCAGTCCTTTAAGGCCTCGATCGCCTTCTTCGCATCCTTGTGCTCGTTGAGCCAGCGCGGATGCGCGATCTTCGTTTGCCGCTCGATAAAGGCGATCAGCGCGCGATCGTCGCGGTTGTCGACGATGCCGAGATTGAACGCCGAGATCCACAGCGCCTGCAGTTTCGCGCCATAGGGGCCGGTGACCGTCTCGGCCGGACGGCGCGAAGCGTTTCCGCGCTTTACCTCCGGGTGCTGACCGGCGAGGACCTTCAGGATCTCGATGAGCTTCGCGGCCTGGGCCTGAGAAAGGAGCGACGACGACGAGACGCCGTGGAACTCGCGCTTCAGCAGCGCGCGATAGTCATCGTCCGTGTAGTGCGGGATCTGCCGCAGCAGGGCGTGGATGGCGCGAGTCTGCGCGGCCGTTGTCATTGCAGTTGCTCCCGTAGTTTCCGTCCGCGAACGACGGCGAAATCGGCCACATCGCAAAGCCGATCGGCGATGCGCCGCGCGACGGCGGCGATCGCGTCGAACACCAGCGCCGGGACGCTGATGAAGAAGAACAGCGCCAGCCATAGCGCATAGCGGGCGGCCAGCTGCGTCTTGCGCAGATTGATCTTCATGACGCCTCTCCTTCCGCCTGCAGCTTGCGTACGAGACGCCGATCGACGATGGCTTTGAAGGGCAGATCGTCGAATTTCACTTCGACATGATCGCCGTCGAATCGGCCCAGCAGCACGCCTCGAAGGACGTCCTCTTCGCCAGCGCTGTCTGCGAGCACGATCTCGATAGGCGAACCTTTCGCGGGCGTGTTCATTCAGCCGCTCCCTTGATCTCGGCCTCGAAGGGCTCGACTGAGAAATTCTCGCCGGCCGTGCCGATCGAAACGCCGGCGATGAGCCGCGCCTTCTCGGGCTCGCGGAGCATCGCCTCCTTATCGATCTCCTCTTTCGTGCGCAGAAAAACCGAAAGGCCGAGCGTCTTGATGCGCCCGATGACCTCGTCGACGCCCCGGATCGACACGCGCGGGGGCGCGAGCCGCCATTCGATCTTGCCGGTGCCGAGATCGGCAAATTTGCGCTTGCCGTTTTCCGTTAGCGCCGCACGATGCGCTTCAGCCCAATTGCGCAAGCCCTCGGTGAAGCGCTCGACCTGTTCGCGCAGGGGAGTCGCAACGGCTTCGGCGTCCTTCTTCGCCTGGGCGATGCGATCGTTCATGTCGGCTTCAATGCGCGCGATCTCGCGCTGGCGCACGCCGATGTCGTGAATGAAGCTGGCGGCTTCCTCGCGCGACTGCGGCACGGGGACATTGGCGCCGCGCGTTTTAGCCTTGGGCGGTTTCGACATTGGCGGGCTCCTTAACGAGTTCTGAGAAGCGTCTTGAAAGGGCTCTTACGGCGGCTTGGAAGCGTTCCTGCGCGTCACGCTCGCCGAGCGAATATTCGGCTCTGACAAGCGCGTCATAGGCGTTGAGCAGCGCGGCGACGGCTGAATCGTCGGCATGCATGCGCAGTGGCGCGATCGCCCGCTCGCGCGCCGCCTTCACGTTGAGTGATGGGCGTCGCCGATAGGCGGCTTCAGCGGCGAGGAAATCATGAGCGATTTCGGTGAGCGTCGGCGGCAGTGGAATCGGCGCATCGAGCATCGCGGGCGCAGTCGGCGCGCTTGTTGGTTCTCGGTCGTCATCCCCTTCGCAGGGCTGTTCTTCGTCGCAAGGCGCTTCCTGCGCCGCGCGCTGCGCCAAAAGCGCCTCGGCCAGCGCGCGCGTCTCCTCGACGGAAACTTGAATGGCGAAGCGATCGCCGGAGCGAACGATCTTTTCAGCGAGCAGGAACGCATCGACGGTCTCGCGCTGCGGTAACACGCCCTGCGCACGGAGGCCGGCGATCGCGAGCGCCTCAATCTCCAGCTCTCCGACCGTCGCGCGCAGCGCCGCGTCTTCTTCGAGCATCGCCTCGATTTTGCGAACGCCGTGCAGCACGGTCGTGCGATCGCGAAGAAGCGCCGCGCCGATCTGCACCAGGTTGCGTTGCGCGAGCCTATCCGAAAGATACATTGCGATCTGCCGCGGCGTCTTCAGCTCCGCTTTGCGCCGCGGACTCTTGATCTCCTCGGGCCGAACGCCGTAACGACTGCAGACGACGTCCAGGATGTCGGCGATTTGGACCTGCGCGCTCATGCCGCGTCTCCATTTCCGCCGTCGCTCGCAACAGCGGCCACGGTGTCTTTTTCGTCGCCCGAAACATCGGCCACGGAGTCGTTTGGCGCGCGCGTCCATTCGCGGTCGAGGTAGGGGCGCAGATCGACGACGACGCCGGCGCGGCGGCCCTCATTGATCGCGATCTCTCGCCGGGTTTTGGTGAGATGGTCGGGAGTCGTCAGCGCCTCGACACGAGCGTCGGCGGCCTGACGCCAACTCTCCTCGCGCTCGAGTTCGGCTTCCAGCGTGCGCGCCTCGAAAGCGAGCTTGTCGAGGGCGCCGGCGATGAACCCACAGTTCTGCGGGGTCATATGGAGGCCTCCAAGCTGGAAACGGCGTATCAGTTCGGCGACGGCGTCGATGTCGGCGGAAAGATGAGGCTCACGCATCGTGGCCTCCATCGTTTTTGAGGCGCGAGTGCTGACAGCCGCTGCGGCAGGCATGGAAGAGCGCGGTGCGAACGGCGCTCGTCCCCACATGGCGCTTCTTCTGTTCGTCGAGGCAGCGGTCGCGGCCAATTTCGCCGAGCACGGGGCATTCGAGCGTCGCGCCCATGAGCGCGCCGCGCACCTTGGCTTCGACGGCGCCAATGTCGCCTGCGTAACACGCCTTGCAGACGCTGGTGACGACGGAGCCGGAATAGCCGATGCGCTTGCCGGCGGCGGCGCCTGTGGTGCGGTTCGCTTCGCTCGCGAGCGCCTCGACCCACTCCGGAAGGGCGTCGCCATAGGCTTCGCGCGCATTGGCGAGGAAATCAGTCGATCTCGATCCAGCACCCACCGCATCGGTTAATTTTGATGGTAAAGAATTAACGTTAACGGACGTGCTCATGCGCGAAGCTCCGAAACGACGGCGTCGCCGAGGACGCGATTGCTGTTGGGATCGAAGACGAAGCCGGCGACGCAGAGTTTGGGCGCTAGCGGTCCGGTGTTGGCGGATTTGACCAGCCGATAGCGGCCGGCAGTCGCGCCAAGAGGCGTGTTTCCGGCCTTGCCGAGCGCCCTTTGCGGCCGTTCCAGGACTTGCAGCGCGCCGACCGCGACGAGCCTCTGAATGTAGAGATTGGCCGAGCGTTGCGAGACCGGACGCTCCTCGGTCGAAGCGCTGACGGCCAGCTCCCTTGCGCTGAATTGCTCCAGCGCGCGCATGGCGTTCCACATCGCCTCGCGGGCGGTCAGCGGCGCGCGTTGCGGATTCGGGCGCTCGATCGGCGCCTTCGTCTGACGCTTCTTGACGGTGTAGAGGTTCTGGAGCGCGTAGCCGTCGCGCTTTGCGCCGATGCGCACGACATAGCCCTGGCGCTCCAGAAACCACACGTAGCGCTTGACCGTCGTATAGGCGACGCCCTCAGCGCAGAGGGCGATTTCCCGGATGGTGAAGCCTTTCGGCCGCGCGATCATCTCGCGCCAGTAATGCGCGGGCCCGGAAGGCATTGCGACTTCGATATGGACGGGCTTGCGGGTCACGCCGCTCTCCCGCTCTTAGCGCTGCGCGCGACGATGAGCCGTGAGGCGCGGGCCTTTGGCGGCTCGCCGGTATAGATTGGGCCCGCGTAATTCGCGCGCGTCACTTCCTTTGCGCCGGCGTTGCGCGCCCATTGCGATACGCCGTCGAGTGAAGTCGCGATGCGCCGCGCGCGGCCGTCGCCTTGAATGCGGATCTCTTCCAGGAGATCGTCGCTGATCGCGACCGGCAGCAGCAGGTCGGCAAGCTTGCGCGCGTCTTCGAGATCGCACGGCTCGGCTCCGAACCAGGCGAGCACGCGGTTGTGAAGTCGCTCGATACTTGCGAGCTTCTGCGGCAGCGCCTCTTCGCCAATGAGCAGGACAGGCACATTGCTGCTCATCGCGATCTCGCGCATGAGTTCCGCGTAGCCCTTGTCGACCACCTTGTCGGCTTCATCGATGAACAGCGGTCGCCTGGGCTCTTCGGCGAGCATGGCGATCGCCTGTTCGGCAAGTTCTGGAATCGAGCCCTGCGGGCGCGCAACGCCGCCTTCGCGCAGGATCGCCGTCAGCAGCGTCTTGCGGGTCCAGGTGTCGCCAACCTCGACGCGGATGGCGCGCGTCTTGTTCTGCGCGTAAATCGACGCATAGGTCTTGCCGTCTCCGGAGCGGCCATGCATCACGCCGATGTTGGGCAGGCTCGGCGCCCGATCGGTGACTCGCGCCACCAGTTCCCGAAAGCCTGAGACGTTTTTAAGCGCCGCGAAATTCGATGAGCTCGTCCTCGGCGGCGGGGGTTTGATTTTTGGAATGGCGTCTGACATTATGTCCTCGTCTGATTATTTCTGTCCTTGAGGGGCGCGACCGTTGCGAGCGGTCGCGCCCTTCTTTTTGGAATGCACTCAACGCATTTGCCGCCGCCGCTGTGCGAACGGCGGAACTCACCGCAACGCGGCTTCGCCGAACTCCTCAAACATCTCCTTCATCGCGTGATATTCGGCGCCGACCTGGTAGCCGCCGAGCCACAACGCCTCTTCGTTCGAGAGACGCTCATTGTTTTCGACACGCGCTTCCAGTTCGCGCGCGCGGCGGAATCGCTGTTGGCGCGTTTCAGGAAGCTGATGAACGGGGGCGACTTCCGATTTTGCGTCGACAAATTGATTGGAATTCGGAAGCCGAGACGCTTGGACGTTTCCTGCCGCCTCGCTGGCCGCCTCAAGCCCCGCTGTCGTGTAGCTCTCTTCGCGCTTGGGAAACTCGACGAGTTTGCCGGCGTCCTTCGCCGCCTTGCGGACAATCACGTCGACCATGTCGCGCGGCTTGATCTGCCGCATGTCGGCCCGCAGCTGCGCGGCGCTTTCTTCGAGCAGACGTTTCTGCTGCGCGCGCGCTTCCATGACCGCCGCCTTGGGATCAATTCCCGCGAGTTCGGGGCAGATCGCTTCGCCCAAAAATTCCGCGCCGTCTTCGGAGAAGAGCCAGGCGCGTCCCAAATCCTCGGGGTCCATGCGCACGAAAACGCGCGTTTCGGGCATGACGTTCGGCGCGAGATAGTAGGAATGATCGATGCGCACGCCCTTCTTGGTGACGATGCGCGTGCCGTCGCCGCCGGCGATTGGCGCGAGCAGCAGATCGAGCGCGCGCAGATCGTCGATGCGACGCACGACGCCGTCGAACGCGGCGGCGATCTGGAAGGGCGTCGCGCCGTTCAGGCCGCTGTGCGGACGATTGGCGTATCGGCCGGCCGCCCATTCGTCACAGATCGCCTGTAGCTCCGCGCCGGCGTATTGAGGCTTCATCGCGCCGGCGTCGTCGAGGCCGAGCCGCTGCGAGAACGCCCGGCGCTCTTCGATCACCTTTCGATCTGCGACGTTGTGGCCGATAAAGCCTGCGATCAGCGGCGCAAGATCATGCTGAAAGGTGCGCACCGCCCGTTCGACATGGCCTTTTTCCTGAGGCTGGAAGGGCCGCGACAGCTCGACTTCTATGCCAAGCGCCGCGAACAGGCGTTGCGTGCTCTTGGCGGTGAAATCCGAGCCATTGTCGGTGTGAACGCGCTCGGGAACGCCCCAGGCGAGGATCGCCCGGCGGATCAGCAGCGCCACGGCTTCGGCGCGCGGCGTCTTCGAGACGTAAACGATAAGGCGACGCGAGAAGATGTCGACGCAGAGATAGACCGAATGGCGACCGTCGACGCACATGACGTCGGCCGGCGACGCGTCGATCTGCCAAAGCTCGTTGAGCCGCGACACGGGATGCGAGTTTGACCCGGTGAGCCTGTATTTGCTCTTGAAGGCGTCTGGATTCGTCGCCTTGGTGAGGAGAACCTTGTCCTCCCGCTCGATCTTGGCGCGCAGGCGCTGGAACGAGCGCAGCGAGACGCCTTTGATCGACGCAAATCGATCTTCGCAAAGCGCTTTGAGATGATCGCTCGTCAGATGCGGCTGTTTTGCGATGGCGGCGAGCAGGAACGCTCTTACCTTTCCCTGCTCGCCGGACTCGAGAGCACCCTTACCCCTACGCGCGGCGCCCTTGTCGACGCCGAGCCGTGAAATTCCTTGGTATGACTTGAGACTCCGCCAGCGGCGCAGCGAGCGCGGCGAGATCTTCGGGCACGCCTGGCGCACCCATGTTTCAACGTCGATCTTGGCGAGGTTGTAGCGTGCGACGAATAGGCGGTCGGCCGTTGTTCGCGACAGATTGCCGTCGCGCGCGAGCCGATCGGCGGCGGTGAGCAGTGCGAGACGGGCATCGCGGGATTCAGCCGCGGGAAGCGTAAGTTGCGCGTCCTGCGCCGCCGACGTTTCGAGTGGCGCGAAACATTCCGCCTTGAGATCGACCGCGCCGATGTGTTTCGAGACATAGGCGGCGAGCGTCGCGGGCGGCAGAAGATCGATATGGAATTCGAGCCCACCGCCGCGACCCTGGCGCGCCCGCACCTTGTCCTTTTGCGCAAGCCAGCCCTCGCGCTCGGCATAGTCACGCCAGCCGCGCTCCGTGGCCGGAAGGCCCGGAAGCGCGAGCGATGCGAGATTTTGTGCCGATAGCCAGTCGCGCATCGATCAGGCCTTCTCGTCCTTCTCGGCGTAGACGAGTCCGACGTCGGCCATGAACTGCCGCTTGGTTTTGTTTGTCGCTTTCGACCAGCGATCGAGTAGGTCGGAGTAGATGCGCGCTTGCAGATCATCGGTTTTGGGCTTGTCGACGCCAATCGCGACGCGCGCCTGAGCGACGGTCTTGACCTCGCCGTCTAAGATCGCGGCGACGGCCTTGCGCTGATGTCCGGCGTCGAGGGCGGCAAGCTGTTTCAGCTCATTTTGATTGTCTTCGATCATCGTCCCGCGCAGCTGCGGGATGACCTCAGGATTGAGCGCCTTGGCGATCGCGAGGGCTTCGAAAATCTGCGACCGACCGAGATTGACCCTCTTCGCGACCTGATCCGTAAATCTCTCAGACAGAAAGAGTCCGGTTTCCGGACTCTCTTTATCGAATTGAACTTGAATATCTTTCCGTTTTGACTGCCTGATTTTCAGACGTGTTTTGTTGTAAATATCCTTCGCTTCGGCGATAAAAATCGCGCGATCGAGCGCCGTCAGCCCGGCGTTGCCGATGTTCTCGAAAATCTCGGAAGCGCGAGCGCCCTCCTCGTCTTCGTCGCGAATGACGACGTCGACGCCGATGACCAACGTCTCTCTTCCCAGGCCCCTGAGCACCTCAAGCCGATGGCCGCCGGTCGTGAGCTTATAACCATCGCCAACGGAGCGGATGACGATCGGTTGCACGAGCGGCGATAGGCCTTCGGCGAGCCGCTGGTCCGCAATCGATCTGTAAAATTCGACGCGGATCGGATCGACTGGACGCTTTCGTCCCGATGCGTCGATTTGCGCGATTTGGACGGTCTGCGCGGAGGTCATAGTGCGCGACCCTCATCCTTCGCGATATCCCGCAGCGCCTTGTGGTAAAGGTTGAAGATCGCCAGAGCTTCGGATGTGCTGAGCTCGCCCGCGTCGACATCGACGAGCAGACCTAAAGACAACTCTACGATGATGTCGGCGAGTGTTTTTCCATCCGCCAGTTGACGGCGTAGACCCTGCTTAAGCAACTCCTTATGCGACATCGTCAAAGCTCCATCGGGAAGGAAAAAGCGCGGCGGCCGGAGAAGCCTGTGGGAGGCCGGGAACACGGCCGCCGCGCAATCGGGCGGGAGCAAGGGGAAAGACCGCCCGATGTGGTGGTTAACCATGTCTTAAGCCGCCCTCTTGCGAGGTCTGGACGCCCTGGAACCGCGCGGGATACGCTTGATTTCCGGGCGAGGGGTCGCCTCGCGGGAGATCAGCTTGCCGTCTGAGTCGAACCACTGCGGCCAAAGCTCGTTGAGCGGCACGCCGAGAAATTCGGCGATCGTCCGATTGGCGCGCGGGTGCGGCTTCGTAAGCGCCCAACTCAAGGTCTTGCGCGAAAGACGGACCTTGCGGGCAAGACCGGCCAATGACTCGCCTTTCATTTTCACAGCGCAAATGACCTCCGCCGGATGCCAACCTGTGGCTCTGGCTTGCCGAAAGTTCGTCAAGTTCAAATCAGACATGTCAGGAATATGCCGAGATTTCGGCATAACAGTCAAGCTGGTTTCGCTTTCGTTGACGAAATTTCGTCGTGGAGCGCTGCTGCGATGACGGTAGAGGATCAGAAAAAGCGTTTGAGAGAGCGCATTAGCGATGCTATCGGCGGCGCTGCGAAGGTCGGAAAGAAAGGCATTCCGCGGACCACAATCGATGGCTGGGTGAAAGGCCCGACCTTGCCTAAGCTCGGGCAGTTCCTGGAATTTTGTGAGGAGGTCGGGCGTGATCCGGCTTCATTTTTTAACGAAGTTCCAAAAAAAATCATTCAAATTCAGAAACTTGACGTTCTTCCCGCCGCAGGCGCGGGCGCGACAAATGACGCACTGCCTGTCGCTGAAGCGCTGGAATTCCCGCTCTGGATGGCGCAAAAGCTCACCAAAACCGCGCGTGGAAAGGTCGCGAGCCTGCGCTTCATGCGCGCCCTCGGCGACAGCATGGAGCCGCTAATCGAACCCGGCGCGTTGCTGCTGGTCGATGAGAGCGACTCCGATCATCGACGATCGCCAAAGCCGAGAAAGGCTTCGGATCACAATAATATTTATGTCTTTCTGCAGGATGGCGCACTGCGCGTGAAGCGCCTGCGCGTCGACCGCAAGGGCGCGACGATCGCGTTGAGCGATAATCCGGCCTATGACCCGGAATTCCTGCACAAACAGGACTTCAAAGTGCTCGGCCGGGTGATCTGGTGGGACAATCGATTGTAAGGCGTTTCGAAGAGAGATAATTGAAGATGCTCGCGCTTGTCGCCGAGCGCATTGCGTTGTCTGAATAATTAGGAGGCTTGCCTCATGAATTTCCAGATCAAAATCGAATGTAGCACTGTGGCGCTTGGCGGGGATTCAATCTCGCGCAGCCAGGAGCTCGCCAACATTCTAATCGCCGTCGCTGCGGATTTGTTGGACCAAGGCTTGGTGCCTGGCGACAAACGGCCTTTGCGTGACCGCAATGGTCACTCTGTTGGAACAGCCCGACTGACCAACCAACCTCACGTGCTCGCTTCGAGCCCGTTCCTAAACAGGGCTTTCAGGGATGCTCGTGAAATCCGTCATTCAAATCCAGAATGACGCGAAGCACTTACGCCCAATGGCCTCCTCGATCCTGAAACCTTGTTTGACGACGCCTATTATCTCGCCATAGGCAAGCCAAAGGGACGCGGGGAGGTGGGTCAGTTTGAATTCAGGTTGTGACCCATATCGGACGCTTGGAACGTCGGCTTTCGGGCTTGTCTGTCAGGCTGTCGAAGCAAGGTAGTTGTCCGCACGGTGCGTGCGGCGGCGGTGCCAATACTGTGCGCGATCAACGAGGTGCCGTTGAGAGATCAGAAGAACCCTTTCCTATCTCCCTCTCCTCCGGGGCCGACAAAGGCAACTACCCGGGATGTCGGTCCCAGATTTATGGGCGGTTCGTAGTTCTCGATGATAATGAACTGCGCGATGGACGCTTTGTCCAAGAGGAAGCGGTAGAAGTGTTCGTTGAGGCCCGTGCGGACGACTTCTTTCTCGTCGTTGGCCAAGGCACCATGCCTTGACTTTATGGGGTCTCGATAACTGAGAAGGGGACTGTCCAGAACGATCACACCCGGATGCGGCAGGCCCTTTTCCTTGCAGAACAAGAGAATGCCGATCTTGAAGGCGGCGTTCATCAAAGCCCGCACGCCCTTGCCGTTACCCTTGCGCCCCTTCCCATTGATGAGGATGTCGTGGGATTTGTCATCGAAGGACACAGTCTGGAGGCCTGGGAAGTTCCAAGCGTGCAAAACGGACTGGACATGCATGGCGAGTTCGTGGCCGACGACGCCTCCGACGCCCGTCTGCACGCTCCCGCGCTTCGGTCTCGACGCCTTGAAAGCTTCGAGCTTGGTTTTGCGCGCCTTCATGTCGGCAATGCGTGCCGACAGTTCCAAACCCTGTCGAACGTGGTCGCGGATCTTGTCCAGATCTTCGTAGCTTTTCCGGCTCGATGCCTCCAAGGGCTTCGCCTTCTCGATGGCACAGTCGACGTCCTTGAGCCGCTCGCCCGAGCGCCCCGCACGCGTTGTGAGCCCTTCTGCCTCAGCGCGGAGGGAGGCCGTCGCTTTCATGAGTTCAGCCCTCGCGAAGTGGATCTTGTCGATCTCCGCGACGACCGAGGCTTGCGTCATCTCGATCTCGTCGAAACCGTGTTCGTGACGCTGATGCTCCGGGTCCGCTCCGCAGAGCGGGCATGACCGGCGGGAGCCTGCCAGCAGCGCGGCGCTTCCTTCAGCCAACGACATCAGTCTCGCGACATCGCTCTCGTACACCCGGCGCAGGGTCTCGAAACGGTCGAGCATGATCTCGATTTCGGTGCGTCGCTCGTTGGCGTCCGCCATCAAGTCGACGAGGGTGCGCCTTTCTTTCCTTAAGGCGTCAAGATTGTCCTGGTGGCCCGTCAACCTCGTTTGCAGGTCGTCGATCGTTTTCGAAATCTTCTCGTCGCGTGCGGCAAGCTCAGCATGGTCGAGGAAGCGGCGCTGAAGTTCCAGTTCGGCGCTGGCGATCATTTCACCGATGAGCTCGATCTTGCCCGCGTTGGCGTCCTTCTGCGCATCGACGCTCTTGGTGGCGACGACGGCGGCGTCATCGACGCCGGTGAGCAGGAACTTCAGGACGTTCTTGTCGAAGGTATCGCCGCTGCGATCCGCGATCCGGATGGGACTCCACTCCGCCATCATGTTTGTCTCTTCCGTCAGCATGTATGGAGCGAAGTGGCGGAAGGTGAAGGTGCTCTTGTCTCCTGTCAGGGTCCGAGCGATGCGCTTGTCGGCGATGCCCAATTCGGCCAGCAGGAAAGCCGATACGCTGTTGCCCGATGCCTTGTGGTCCGCTGACAGAACGCGGTTCGTTTCGGATTTAGTGCCCGGCTCGACGGCCGGCTCGTAAAGCCCAAATTCGCCGCCTTTGATCGCGCGCGTGAGCGTAACGGAGCCGCTCATCGGAAGATCGAGGCCCAGCCACCCGCGTTCGTAGCCGTTGATCTCCTCGATGTCGGGAAGCGGGCTGCCGGCACCGGTCATGAAATCCAGGGCCTTAACGATGAAAGACTTGCCGGCGTTCGAAGCACCCCAGATTACGTTCACGGTCGGGCAGAAGTCGAGGCGCGCAACCGGGACATTCGGCCCTGAGAATGCAAGGGTTCGGATGAAAAAATGCTCGGGCAGCGTCGTTTCCTTGGGCACGGTTCAGGCTTCCCGCGAGTTGCCGCCGAGGGTGCTGAAGGCGTCGTTCCAATGCCCAATCCGCTCGCGCGCGAAGGCTATGAAACGCTCCTTGGTGTGCTCCTTCACTTGACTGGCCAACCACTGGGCGCAGGCCTTCAACTCGACTGAATAGGGCGACTCCAAAAGGTCAAGATAGGCCGACGCTTCCTGCGAGGCACGGTAATAGATCCCCTCCGTCGTACTTTCTCGCTCAACGAGATGGCACCGCCGCATCAGTTCGAGACTCACCTCGACGAGCCTCCGCCGGACCAGCAACTCACCTTGGCGGCCGGGCAGGTCTGGATGAAGGCTCGGGGGACCGTCGAGGTCGGCGGTGTGGACGACCAAGTGGTCGAACAGCACCATCTCGGCTAGGTCGATCTGGTTGGGACGTAACTCCTCCAGGACCGCAACGGCACGGATGCCCGTCTCAAGCGGGGAGTTAAAAAGGTGACCGAACGTTTCGATGCTCATGGCGCCCACTTCATTTTTCCTTCGTTCGCAAGGTGATGACACATCCCTTGACGAACCGTGACGCGGGCGAGCTTTCCGTTCAGCGCGGCCGTCATCGTCGAGGCATGCTTCATCACGGCGTTAACGCGAGCGAGCATGTTGTCGTGGCGATCGCGGTGGACGTCAATTGCGCCGTAGTAGACCTCGTCCTTGAAAGCCGTGAGATATTCAGGCGCGACGCTGTCACGATGGAACCGCAGGAAGGCGGTCGCGTCGCAGAACCGTACCCGCTGGTCACGCAGATGGTCGCCGTGGTCAGCATCGGCCAGGACATCGTCGGCCGTGGCGAAGGGCACCCCACGCGCTTCGCCATACACCTGGCGCAGTTGGTCCACGTATTCCATCTCGTCCGGCTGGACCGCAGGCGGCACGATACCGGGCGGTGCGTCGCCGGGCATAAGGCCGAGAACCCTAGTCATGGCCGGTTTGAATGCCTCGGCCTTGGAAATCACGTTTGCCGTCAAGCATGCGATCCGTCCGAAGTCATAGCCGTCAATGGCGGAACGGATCTGGTCCGACAAGGACACCGTCTTCCGCGCCGTGATCTTCTTGGCGCAATGATTGTCCCATTCGTCGATCAGCTTTTGCTTCAACGTCGAGGGATTATTGATGAGGTCAGCCGCATCGCCGACAATGCCGCGCGGGGCAACGAACCAGTACCTGACGGGCAAGGTCCTGTAGGCACCGTCGTCGTGGTGGAAGAACATCTTGCCTAATTCGAGCAGCATCTCCGCGACGCTCAGCTTGCTGCCGCGTGTCTTGCGCTTGCATTGGTAGAGATCCCAAGCGCCTTCGTGCCGTTGCGTCGTCTTGAAGCCGATTACGTCGCGACCCTTGTCATTAGCCTTTCCGATCCGCTCGACCGTGTCGTACCCGCGTTCCGTGAGCCCTTCCGCCCAGAATTCGATGAATTGTTCGAGTTCGTCGTCCTCCAGTTCGAGAAGACGGATTGCAAGGCTGGTCAATGGAGGCTCTGAATGGTTAGGTCGGTGATGAGAGACGGCAAGATAATCCGGCCGGACCGCCTCACCAAGGTCGAGTCCGCGAAGAGTCGTTGCATTTCCACGGGGATGTCAGGGGCCAAGGTCCGATTATGGCGCTTAGCGGAATTCAAATCGACCGACGACCGCCCTTAAGAGCCCCCATTCCAGTTCCTAGTTTACAAGTACGCTAGACTATTTCAGACTGGGCGCTCTCCTTAGATGTTTGGACGTTTCAGCTGCCTTGATGCTTGCACTCTCGATCGGCGCTGACTTCCGAGTTCGCGCGCCAGGCCAAACTTTAGCTCCCGCTTTTCCGGGCTTTTTCGATTTTCGAGGCGCCGCGCCCCGCGAGATTTTAGGCCATTTGATCTGTCGCGGCGCATACCGCTGTTAAATCCCTGCGGAACGCGCCATCGCCCGCTTTTCCGGGCCGTATGACCACTCAATCCCGCGCAACCCCACCTAAACCCGTCTGGGCCATCTGTTCTGTCGCGTTACATCTCTGAACGGTCTCGCCACCCTAGCGGCTCTGGACAAGTCGTTGCGCGCTTTCTATAAGCCCGACACATCGCGTTCGCGCGAGCCCAGGTAGCTCAGTTGGTAGAGCATGCGACTGAAAATCGCAGTGTCGGTGGTTCGATTCCGCCCCTGGGCACCATTAAATTCAATGAGTTAAGGCTGGGCGCCAAAGGCGTGTCGACACTTTTTTCGGCCAATGTTGACAACTTTGACTGCTATGTGTTCCCGGTAAAGTCGAGCTTGCCTAGCGCCCGCCGCGCTTGGCGAGCGTCAGCCGTCTCCGAATAATGCTGGCCCATGCTGAGCGTCTGCTGACCAAGACTGCGGCGGATCAGATCGAGGTCTGACGTGACCTCCCGCAGCCTCGTCCCCAGCATATGCCTTAAGCCGTGCATCGTCAGTCCCGGCTTTATCGCCGCCAAACGTCGCGCCGATATCGACGCACTTCTTCCTCCGGGTCCAAAAATCGCAAGGTTTCAAGCGAAACGACTACATGCTGGCGACGCCGCCAATCGGCGTCATCGTCTTTCCGGGTCAGGCATCTCCGCCAATCTCGCCGATAAGGCGCGAATGCTCGGCATCCCCGGTATGGAAATTCATCGACGGCGGCGCGTCAGCGCGTCAGATCGACCATTGATGCGGTGGTCAATCTTCGCCGATCGGTTGATTGGCGCGCCTTTCGATGCGGCCAGCATGTCGAGCACGGGGCATGATGGCGCGGGGTCGCCCGAGCAGCGGGAGACTGTCTCGGCCAGAATATTCTCAAGTCTGGCGAGGTCGGCGAGCTTCGCACGAACCTCGTCGAGATGCGCTTGCGCAATCTCTCTTACTTCGGCGCAGGACGCGCGGGACGGCTCGGCGAGCGCCAGAAGCGCGCGGATTTGCTCGATGCTGAATCCCAGCTCGCGAGCGCGGCGAATAAAGGCCAGCCGTCGGATATGGCCGTCCTCATAGGCGCGGCGCCCATTCGCCGTCCGCGCCGGCGACGGCATGAGCTCGATGCGCTCATAGTAGCGCACAGTTTCGAGATTGACGCCCGTCGCCGCCGCAAGTCGCCCAATGGTGAAAGGCTGCATATTTCGCTTGCACCCGTAGTTGCTACGGGTTGCAGAATAGCCGCTACGTCGAGAAAGGGCGAGCCAAGCTATGACCGTCAACCACGCCGCACAAAAAGGCGCCCCAGACGCTTCGTCTTCCTCCGCCGCGCCCGCGGCGCCAAAATGGTTCGCAGCCTTTGGACTTGTTGCGGGTCTCGGCGCGGTCGTGGCGTCGTCGTGCTGCGTCATTCCCCTCGGGCTGTCTACGTTCGGCGCTGGCGCGAGCTTGCTGGGCGGACTTGAAGCGGTCGCGATGTGGCGCGCTCCGCTGCTCTCTGTCAGCGCCCTGGCGCTTGTCGGGGGCTGGGGAGCGTGGTGGTTGAAGCGTCCCGCTGCCTGCGCTTCCGGAGCAAGCTGCGGATCGTCCACGCGCTCACGCGCGACGATAGCGCTGCTTCTCTGCGCGTCGACGGCCGTAATCGCGGCGGCAAGTTGGAGCTATATCGACCCCATGCTGCTCAAGTTTTTTAGAGGCCGCTGAATGCAACTCGTCTCGACCATTACTTGCCCGTCCTGCGGCTACGAATCAGCGGAGACGATGCCGACCGACGCTTGTCAGTTCTTCTACGAATGCAGGGGCTGCGGCGCCCTCCTCAAGCCGAAGGCGGGGGATTGCTGCGTGTTCTGCTCCTATGGCGACGTTCCGTGCCCCCCGATTCAGGAAGCCAGAGAGCATGGCCGCGCCGCCGGATGTTGTTCGGGCATGCAGCAAGGGAGTTTATGAAATCGGTTCGATGGCCGGTTACAAGCATCGTCGGCGTCAAGATTGCCACTATGTTGGCCGCCCCCTTTGACAGCAGACGTAAGTGCTCGATCGGCTCGCGTGAGCTGCAATCAGAGCAGACCTTTTTAGGAGATGTTAAGGCCATCGAGCGTCGCATGCAGGCGCGGCGCGGCGAAGTCGATGAAAGCTCTCAGTTTGGAGGAGACCAAGCGGCTCTGAGGATAGACAAGGTGAACTGGGACGGGCGGCGGCGTGAAATTGTCGAGAAGAGGCGCGAGTCGGCCGTCGCGAATCTGGTCGGCGACCATGTACGACAGCGCCACGGTGATCCCATCCCCCATTTCCGCCGCGGCGATGGATGCAGCCGCGTCATTGATCTCGAGCCGCGGGACAAATGAAACGCTGTTGCCTTTTTTGCCGTCGAGAAAACGCCACTCCCTGTTCGGCATAAGGCCAGTGAACGCGATGATTGAGTGGAGACGTAGATCGGCGGGAGTCTGCGGAACGCCCCGCCGCACGAGATAGTCCGGGCTCGCAACCAATATCCTTCGAACGGTTCCGATCTTCTTCGCGACCAAATTTGAATCCGGCAACGGACCGATGCGGACCGCAAGATCGATCCCTTCCTCCACGAGGTTGGCGATGCGATCGAGCAGCAGCACCGACATCGTTACGCGCGGGTGCTGGCTAAGAAACGCGCACACCACGGGCGTGAGGGCCGACCGACCAAATGTCACTGAGGCCGTGAGCGTGAGATGGCCATTCGGAACGGCTGTTTCGCCGACGGCATCCTTCTCGGCGGAATCGAGATCGGTCAGGATACGCCGCGCGCTTTCCAGGAAGCGCTGACCGATGTCTGTGATGGTCAGGCTGCGGGTCGTGCGGTTGAAGACGCGGGCGCCGAGACGCTCTTCAAGCGCAGCGATCGCCCGGGTCACCGCGGGGGGAGACAGGCGCAGACGCGTTCCCGCTTTCGCGAAGCTGCCGGCGTCGGCGACGGCGACAAATACCTCGAGCTCGTGAAGACGATCCATTTTATTCCTATAATCGGAATAATGAATTCCATACGTCAGATATTCTTACAAGAAAAATAACCAGCCATTGTCTGGAGGAGCGGCGCCGAGGTGCGCCGCGCCGTCAACGAAACAAGGATTGACCCTATGGCTCGAATTGCCGTCATCGACCCCGAATCCGCCACTGGCGAAGCCAAGAAATTGCTGGACGCCGTCCAGGCCAGCCTTGGCGCGGTCCCCAACTTCATCCGCGTGCTGGCCAATTCCCCGGCGGCGCTGAACGCGTTCCTCGGCATCCACGGGATCGCCGGCGCGGGTTTTCTCGATCCGAAAACGCGCGAGCGTATCGCGCTGGCCGTCGCCGAACAGAACGCCTGCCAGTACTGCGTCTCTGCGCACACGGCCATCGGCCGCAAGGCCGGCCTCGACAGTCAGGAGATGCTGGCGAACCGCATGGGCCGTTCGTCGGACGCCAAGGCGGAAGCCGCGCTCGCCTTCGCCCGCGCGCTCGTCGAGCATGCCGGACAGGTGAGCAAGGCCGAATTCGACGCCGTGCGCGCGGCCGGCCATTCGGATGGCGAGATCATCGAGATCATCACGCATGTCGCAATGAACATCTTCACGAATCTTCTGGGCAAGGCGACCCAGATCGAGATCGACTTCCCGGAAATCCAGCTGAACGAGGCCGCCTGACTGACTCGGGACCGGCGCGGAGGACCCTGCGCCGGTTCCTGACCGCGAGAGGAGCTTTCAATGACCGAGATGACCAAGACGACCCAAGATGCCGGCGTCCGTCCGCCGCTGCCGCCCTTCACACGCGAAACCGCCATACAGAAAGTCCGAATGGCCGAAGACGCCTGGAACACGCGCGACCCAGAGCGCGTGTCGCTCGCCTATACGGAGGACAGCCGTTGGCGCAATCGCGCGGAGTTCCCGGTGGGCCGCGCCAACATCGTCGCGTTCCTGAAGCGCAAATGGACGCGTGAGATCGAATATCGCCTGATCAAGGAACTCTGGGCGTTTGCCGAGAACCGGATCGCGGTGCGCTTTGTTTACGAGTGGCGCGATGACGCGGGCGGCTGGTTCCGCAGCCATGGCAATGAGAACTGGGAGTTCGATGCGCGCGGGCTGATGCGACTGCGCTTCGCGAGCATCAACGATCAGCCGATCCGCGAAAGCGAACGGAAGTTCCGCTGGCCGCAAGGCCCGCGGCCTGCGGATCACCCGGGTCTTTCCGATCTCGGACTTTAAAAGGCTCGGGCGCGAGCCTGCAGGAGGACGCCATGCCGCATCGCTACGCTGACATCGCCTTCACCCCGACGGTGAAGAAGGCGCAGGAGCAATTTGGCAGCCGCAACGCTTATGCGCGCATGGAGGGAGCGCCGGAGCCCAGGAACCATCGCCTGAGCGAGGCGGAGGCCCAATTCATTGGCGCCCGAGATTCGTTCTACATGGCGACGGTCAGCGAGACCGGGTGGCCCTACATCCAGCATCGCGGCGGGCCGATCGGATTCGCGCGCGTGCTGGACGAGACCACGATCGGTTTCGCGGATTTCCGCGGCAACCGGCAATATATCAGTCTTGGCAATCTCATGACCGATGATCGCGTGTCGCTCTTCTTCATGGACTACCCCAACAAGACGCGGCTGAAGCTCTTTGGGCGCGCGAAGATCATCGGTCTCGACGACGAGGCGACCTTGTCTCGACTCGAAACCTCGGATTACCGGGCCCGCGTCGAGCGCGGCTTTCTGATCAGGGTCGAGGGGTTCGACTGGAACTGTCCGCAACACATCGTCGAGCGCTACACGCTCGACGAGATGCGCGCGATGACGGCGCCGCTCACCGCGCGGATCGCCGAACTCGAGCAGCAACTCGCCCAGGCGGCCGGCGCTGCGAGCGCAATCCAGGTTCGGCGCGAAAATTGAAGATGCGGCGCCGGTTCAGGCCGCTCGAGCCGTAAACGCCGCCGAACACCGCCCCGAAGATTTGGTGCGGATCGAGTCATGCAAACAGACCCCCACAGAATCGCGCCAATCGCAAAGTGAACGAGCCACCCCGCGATCGACGATGGCGCAGCCATCACCTTTATTCCTTTGAGCTTCCGGCGAGATCAGAGAGCGAGACCAAGAACAGGGCGTACGCGCGCGCATGGTCGTAGCCCACATGCCTAACAAGCTTCCCGAGCGCGATGAGACGCTTCTTGTTCACCTTCGCCGCGACCACGCCCGGAAAGCAGCTCTCAAGATACTCAGTACGGTGGGGCAGATGATCTCAGGAGCCGACTTATCTTTCGATGCAGGAGGCAAATAGGTTACGGCAGGTCCACTGTCGGGCAGTCAAAATGCTGGCGATTGATTTTTTTGGAAAGGGGAGCGGCTTATCGCTCATTTGAGTCTTCGGCCGTTCGACGCTGTTCACACGATACGAATTCATTTTCGCTGTAAAGCGCCGCGAGGTTACATCCGAGGCGCGGGTAGTTGCGCGGAGCGCCAAACGCGCGTCCCTGGCGTGTCTCGACGCATAGCTCGCGCGTCTCTGTCGCTACAGTGTTGATGAACGGCCCGAAGGCGTCATGCTACAGCAATCATGGATCGCCCCACTGAGGAGAGGATTTTGACGCACTGGACATTGGGAATAATAGGTGGATCGGGCCTGTACGAATTCGAAGGCCTAATGGATCGCCGCTGGGTCAAGGTCGACAGCCCATGGGGCGAACCTTCCGATGAATTGCTCTTTGGCGTGGTAGAAGAGACTCGTTTGGTTTTTCTGCCGCGGCATGGGCGGGGTCACCGACTTCCGCCCAGCGCCATAAACTCGCGCGCCAACATCGATGTCCTGAAACGGGCTGGTTGCACAGACATCTTGTCGGTCTCGGCTGTGGGGTCGCTGCAGGAGGAGTTGGCGCCAGGCATGTTCGCCACCGTCGGTCAGTACGTCGATCGAACGGAAAATAGAGCGAGATCGTTTTTTGACGCAGGCTTCGTCGCGCATGTCTCCATGGCTGACCCAGTTTGCCCTCGCCTGTCCAGCTACGCCAAGGACGCCGCCCGCCAGGTAGGCCTGAGACTGATCGAGAGCGTGACCTATCTGGCAATGGAAGGACCGCAGTTTTCAACGCGCGCGGAAAGCCGGCTGTATCGAAGCTGGGCTTGCGATGTCATTGGCATGACCGCGATGCCGGAGGCTCGACTCGCCCGGGAGGCGGAGCTTCCTTACGCCAATCTTTGCATGATCACGGATTATGACTGTTGGCGCGAAGACAGCGCCGAGGTGGACGTCGCGAGCATTTTGGCGGTGATGCGCGCGAACGTGGGAGGCGCCCAACGTCTGATCGTCGAACTCGCGAAACGACTCCGCAATCCCCGGGCGCCTTCGCCGATCGACAGCTGCCTGGATTCTGTTGTCATCAGCGATCCATCGGTGTGGGATACAAACCTCCTATCGAAATTGGACGCTATTTGTGGTCGTCGCCTGAAGAAAGCCAGCGAGCCCGCGAGCTAGCTACGAGCTGGCGCCCGATTAATTGCATGCAACTCCAACGGATACATTCTCTGTAACTTTAGGCGCGCTCCGCGCGAAACATGTTTCGTGAGGCTCGTGAGGGGTCCTCACCGCTGTTCGCCAATTGAGCGAACCAATAGGGAGATTGACATGAAGGTCAGTATCGTTTCGGGCTCGACTCTCGCCGCCGCGGCGATTGCGCTGGCGCTTAGCGGCGCGGCCTCGACGCCAGCTGCCGCGAAAAAGGGCATGAAATCCGTTCATTGCATGGGCCTCAACGCCTGCAAGGGCCAGGGCGCCTGTCAGACAGCGAGTAGCGGTTGCAAGGGCCAAAACGCGTGCAAAGGCCAGGGCTGGCTCCCTGCAAAATCGAAGGGCGCCTGCGAGGCGCAGGGCGGCACTGTCGGCTGACGGATCAGGATAATCGGGCGGACTCGCCATCCGCCCGCTTCTCCATTGCTGCCCACGTACTCTGAGACATTCGCCATGAGCAAGCCTTTGTCATTGGGTTTTGGTCTCGGGCTGCGGCCAGTCTATTACCGAGAGCTTCTCGAAAGCCGGCCGAATGTGGACTGGCTAGAGATCATCACGGAAAATTATCTTGTTCCGGGAGGACGGCCGGTCGCCATGCTCGAACGCATTCGAGCCGACTATCCCATTGTCATGCATGGCGTGTCGATGTCTCTGGCGTCCACCGATCCCCTCGATGTCGATTATCTCAAAACCCTCAAGAAACTCGCTGATCGTATCGAGCCCCGTTGGATTTCCGATCATCTCTGCTGGACGGGCGTCCATGGCGTGAACATGCACGATCTACTTCCCGTTCCGTATACTTTCGAGGCGTTGCAACACGTTGTCGACCGGATAAATCGCGTGCAGGATTTTCTGGGACGAAGGATCGCGATCGAGAACGCGTCCACCTACGTGACGTTCCATGAATCCGAAATGGACGAATGGACCTTTGTCCGAGAGATGGCGGAGCGCGCCGACTGCTGGCTGCTTGTCGACGTAAACAATATTTACGTCTCTGCGTTCAATCATGGCTTCGATGAGCGCCAATTTGTCGATGCAATTCCAGCAGAGCGTGTGGTGCAACTACACCTCGCGGGCCATTCGGACGCCGGAACGCATAAGATCGACACGCATGATCAGCCAATTTGCGCTGACGTGTGGAAGCTTTACGAACGGGTTTGCCGCCAATTCGGCGAGGTCTCGACGATGATCGAGCGCGATGACAACTTTCCGCCATTCCATGAACTGGTCGCCGAACTCGACCGTGCAAGGTCGATATACGCCGCCGTCGTCCACTCACGAGAGGAGACGGCTGCATGACGCTCGCCGAGCTGCAAGACAGATTTCAGGCCGGGATATTGAGCGAAGAAGCAATAGCTCCTCGGTTCGTCGTGAATTCGAAAAGGACGAACGCGGAGACGCTTTTTGCCGTCTACCATAATGCTTACCGACTTCGCCTCGCAGAGTTTCTTTCGAACGACTACCCGGTTCTGCGAAATTATCTTGAGGACGAGGAATTCGGATCTCTCGTCGAGGCGTATATTTCAGCGGCGCCGTCGCGCGTTCGAAACGCGCGCTGGTACGGAGCGCGACTCCCCGAATTCATGAGAACGCATGCGCGTTTGGAAAACGACATACAAGCGATCGACCTCGCGCGCTTCGAGCGTGCGCTCGCCGATGCGTTCGACGCCGCCGACGGGCCACGCCTCTCTATCGACGTGCTAGCCGCTGTTTCTGCGGAAGGCTCGCCATCGATTTCTTTCAAATTCCACCCTAGCTGCGAACTCCTGGATCTCGCCGTCGGAACCGCGGCCTTATATGAAGCGGCGCGTGACGGGCAGGAGCTGCCACTCATCGATGAGGGGGAAGAGCACATCCTGTTTTGGCGTAGCAGCGATCATCAGTCGTCTTATCGTCTCGTTTCGCCCGACGAGCGGCTTGCCCTGATTGAAGCTTCGGCGGGAAAGTCGTTTGCCGAGATCTGTTCGCTTCTCCAATTCCAGGGGTCCGGCGAGAACGTCGCTGCCCGAGCCGGGGAGTTCCTCACGCAGTGGTTCGCGGCAGGGATCATATCCTGTCTGGCGCTCGATGACTGAACCGCCATGTCTCGCGCAGAGCCGATCGCGATGAGAAAGACTCTCGGATGGTTCGGCGATGGACTGGCGCGCTTCCTGACGACCCCGACCCATGTTCATAGCTCCGGGCCCGTAACGAACCCGACGCGGCTGTTGGCATGCCTGCGTCCCGCCGACGTTTTGCTCATAGAGGGGAACAGCCGAGTCAGCGCAGCAATAAAATATCTGACACAGTCCCCGTGGTCGCATGCGGCGCTCTATGTGGGTTCGCACCTCACGCAGACCGCCACGGACCGTGACCACTGCTTCGTCGAAGTCGACTTGGTGGACGGCGTGCGTACCGTCGGGATTAGCGAATTCGAGAATGTCCAGACACGTATTTGCCGGCCACTAGGGCTCGACGAAACCGAACGCCGCAAGGTGACGTCCTATGTCATCGAGCGTTTGGGCAATCACTATGATCTTCGCAACATCATCGATCTTGCGCGTTATCTGTTGCCGAACCCGCCGGTTCCGCAGCGGTTCCGTCGTCGCATGATCGCCTTGGGCAGCGGCGATCCTACGCGGGCCATTTGCTCCACATTGATTGCGCAAGCGTTCCAATCGATCCGCTATCCGATTCTGCCGATCGTGAATGCTCGGGATATGAGCGCGCCTGATTGCCCGGGATGCATTGAAGAGATCCTCACCATTCGCCACCACGGGCTGTTCACGCCGAGGGACTTCGATGTTTCTCCCTATTTTCAGATCGTCAAACCTCTCATCGATGGTGAATTCGACTTCCGCGCATTGCGCTGGGACGATGGCGCGTCGCCTGCGCGCAACGCCGTTTTCAAGCATCCCTGACGTTAGCGTGTCGGCCAATGCCTCGAATCATGATCTGACTCCAGATAAAATTCGCGGTTCTGGCTCCACTTCTTGATCATGGCGCGGGTCGCGAGCGCGGGAGCAGCGTGCAGCTCACCAGAATGCCCATTCGCACCAGCTCCAGAACTTCCGAAGCTTGGCGGCACGCCTGCGATTTCTTCGAGCAGGCGCGAAAAGTCGGCTGCGTCATCGACATCGTACCACATCGGAAGCTCGACGGTCGGGATATCCAATTCCCGCGCGCGGTCGCGCGTCATTCGCGCGACCTCATTCGTGCTCCAGGGGATGTCTCGAAACAGCTCCCAGTGAGCATGCTTGAGTCCGATCAAGTAATATCCGCCATCGAATGCCGGGCCAAGAACGACGCAATCTTCATGGCGCCGGAGCGCGTCCGACGCCATCGCTAGAATCTGCGGAGGAAGCGTCGGACTGTCAGAGTTAATGAGCATCGCGCCGCCGCGATGGCGTTCGAGGAGACTGGCGATTGCGCCATGGACGATTGACGAGAAGTCATCGCCGTGTTGCGGAACGAGACGAAATGAGCGGGGAAGCAACGCCGCGATCTCGGCGGCGGCGTCGATCGGGACGTAAAGCCCATAGCCCTGCAAGTTGTGGCTTGGTTGGAGGGTCTCGATAATTTTCGCAACGTCACGCAGGAAGCACTCAGAAAGCGCGGCTGCGAAATCCGCGCCGATCGTGCGACCCAGGCGAGTTTTCGCGTGACCGGGACGCGGCGCTTTGCACATAAGCCCAACAGCGATCGCCTCAGCTTGGGGCAGGGACCATATCGGCGGGGTCGCCTGAGGCATTTCAGCTCCTTCGCTCGGTTATGCGAGGCTATTCGCATTGGAGCACCCCGAAGTTACGGGGCTCTGCGCCTTCTATTTCGTCGGCTCTCGCCATGGTGAATGTAACTTTTCGCTTAGCGGCTCGAACTAGCTCTCGACTGTCCAACCGGATAAGGATGAATGGCGTCAAAGCAGGCAATCCAACGTAGGGGGCGGCTCTGGAAATCCTCTAATTTCCTCTGGGCTCTTACGCTTGTCGGAATAGTCAGCGGCGTTACCTTTGTTGAACGTCGCCCTGTATCGATCCCAAATCCTGCATCGAAGAACGTCGCTTTGGCGGACGTAGAGCGCGCCGTTGCAGCAAAGTACAATGTGCCCAACATCGTAAGCGCTGAAGCATCTCGACTAATCGCGTCCGGGGACGCCGTTCTATTTGATGTTCGCGAGAGTCACGAATTCGACGCGGGGCACTTGCCTGGCGCGGTCCATGTTGATCCCGCCGAATCGGCAGATCGTTTCCTCGCCGAACATGCAGCGGAGCTGCGCGGGCGCGTCGCGATCTTTTATTGCTCCGTTGGCGTGCGCAGCTCAATCATGGTGGAGCGCATCGCGCAGGCGGCCGCAGCGCATGAATCCCTCGCGCTTTACAATCTCCGAGGAGGGATTTTCGGCTGGTTCAGCGAAGGGCGGCCTGTCGTCGATTTGATCGGGTCCGTCAATCGAATACACCCGTACGACGAGTCATGGGGCGGATTGCTTCAGCGCGCCATGAAGGCGCGCGATTGATGAGCATTTGGGTAGGCGCTCTGCTGGCGGCAAGCCAGATTGCGCTCGTCGTCCTGAGCCCTGGATTGACTCATGCGGCGGTGAGGGATTTCGCCGGCGTCGCGCCGCTCGTCGGGCTTCTGTCGGCGTCGGCGGCGGTCGGGCTCGTTTATATGCATAGTCGGGCGATATCCGCGAGGCTGAGTCGTGCGTCGCCTATTTGGCCGATGGTTGGACTTGGCCTCGCCATGAGGCTCGTCTGGTTCGCGACGGCGCCGCCGCTCGAAGACGACTTTTACCGCTATCTTTGGGACGGAGCCGCCGTCGCCTCGGGTCGCAGCCCCTACGCGCTTTCGCCGGCACAGGCGGCGACAGGTCAGAACGGGACGCCGCCCTTCGACCTGCTGGCCGAGACCGGGCGCTCGACGCTCAAACGCATCAATTTCCCGGAATATACCTCGATCTATCCTGGCGCCGCGCAACTCGCCTTTGGCGCCGCGCACCTTGTCGCGCCCTGGAGCGTCGACGGCCTTCGGCTCGTTTTTGCAATCGCCGACGTTGCGACGCTCGGCGTCATGTTTCGGCTTCTGGACGAACTGAACCGACCGCGCATGCTGGCGGCGCTTTACTGGTGCAATCCTCTCGTTGTTTTTGCGGGCGCCGCGACTGTTCATGTCGATCTTCTGCTTGGCCCGCTGGTTCTCGGCGCAATGTTCGCCGCCTATCGCATGAGGTCCACTGCGTGCTCGGCGTTGCTAGCGCTGGCGGTCGGCGTCAAGATATGGCCCATACTTCTCGCGCCTCTCATCGCGCGCGCGCATCTCGACGGGCGGCGCTATCCAGTCATCGCCATTTTTGTCTTCGGGATTGCAGCGGCAATTCTGCTGGCGCCGCTATTCGCCGCTTCCTTCACGGATCGCTCAGGTCTCGCGGCCTATGCAGCGCATTGGCAAATCAACAATGCGCCCTTTACATGGCTGTGCGGGCTGTTCGACTGCGTCAGCGGCGACGCTTCTCGCTGGACGGCAAAAACCTTGCGTTCTCTTTCTGGCGTCTCCGCCGCGGCCGTCGCCGTAATCATCGCAATGCGTCCGATCGAGGATTTGCGTGACCTTCTCGGCCGCGCGCTCATCGTCGCCGCAACCGTTTTCTATCTGTCCCCGGCGCAATTCCCCTGGTATGCGCTGTGGTTCCTACCGCTCGCAGCCGCTGTACAGTGCTGGCCGCTGCTTCTGGCTTCCGTGACGCTTCCTGCATATTATCTGTTCTTTCCGATGGCGGCCATGGGCGAGCGCGCGCTGTTTCAGAACGGGGTCGCAATTTTGCACGCGGCGCCGGTCTGGGCTTGGCTTCTGTGGCGCCGAATTCATGACCAGAAGACGCACTGCGCGAGCCGCACATGAACAACGCCGTTGCGCCGGGCGATCTTTCCATCGGGGTCGTCATTCCGGTGAAGAACGAAGCCGCCGCCTTGCCGGTGGTGTTGTCTGCGATTCCGGATTGGGTGAAGATCGTTGTCGTCGCCGATGGCCAGTCGAGTGATGGTTCGGGCAAGATTGCAAGAGATCTGGGTGCGGTCGTCGTCATGGAGCCGCGCCGCGGCTATGGACGCGCGTGTCTGACCGCGCTCTCGGTCATGCCATCCGTGGATGTGATCGTTTTCATGGACGGCGATGCAAGCGACGATCCGGCCGACATGTCGGCGCTCGTCGCGCCTATCGCCGATGGCGCTGCCGATCTTGTCCTTGGATCACGAACGCTGGGAAAACGGGAAGCGGGCGCGTTGACGCCGCAGCAAATGTTTGGAAATTGGCTTGCCTGCCTGCTGATGCGGTGGATCTGGGGCGCGCGTTATACGGATCTCGGACCTTTCCGCGCCATAAGGCGCGACGCCCTCAGCCGACTGGCGCTGACCGACGAGAATTACGGTTGGACGGTGGAGATGCAGGCGCGCGCGGCGAAACATGGCTTGCGCACGCTCGAAGTTCCGGTTCGCTACCGAAGACGCATCGGGGCGTCAAAGGTTTCGGGCACGCTTAGGGGCGCCATCGGCGCCGGCGTCAAGATACTCTACGTCATCGGCCGGGAGGCCCTTCGGCAAGGCTGACGGCTTCGCTCGGCCTTCCGTAGCGCGCGCCTCAACCCCTTCGCCCGCCAACATAAGCCGCCGTCAGTTCATGGCGTGGCGAGTCAAAAATTCGCTGGCAATGATCAAATTCGATCAGCACGCCGGCGCGATCCTTCACCCAGAAGAAGCCGGCATAATTGGCGACGCGGCGCGCCTGGGCCAGATTGTGAGTGGCGATGACAATCGTGTAGCTACCTCGCAGACTCGCGATCAGATCTTCGACGATTGTCGAGGAAACGGGATCGAGCGCGCTGCACGGCTCGTCCATCAGCAGGACGTCCGGCTGCAGCGCGAGGGCGCGGGCGATACACAGACGCTGTTGTTGTCCGCCGGACAGCGCGAGCGCGGGGGCGTCGAGCCGATCCCTGACCTCCTCCCAAAGGCCGACGTCGACGAGCGACCGCCACACGGCCGCATCGAGATCGGCGCGGCGCCGAACGCCATGCTCCTTCAGCGGCATCTCAAGATTGCGTCGGATGGAGAGCGGAAATGGATTGGGCCGTTGGAAGATCATTCCCACGCGACGCCGCAGCGCCCGGACATTGGTGAGCTGATCATGAATATTCTGGCCATCGAAAAGAATTCGCCCTTCGACTTCGCATCCCGGAATGAGATCGCTCAGCCGGTTGAGGCTCGACAGGAAACTCGTCTTTCCGCAGCCTGACGGACCGATCAGCGCTGTGACGCAACCGCGGAAGATATCGAGGCTCACCTCCTTGAGGGCCGCGCGTCCATCATACGCCAGCGTCAGATTCTCGACGCTAATCTGTGGCCTCGGCTCGCAGCAGGCAGGCCCGGCCGCCAGCGGGCCGAGGGTATAGGCGGCGCGGCCGGAGCCGGCTGTTGCGTCTGTGTCTGCAATATACGCGATCATGCGCGGGCCATCCTTCGGCCGAATATTCTGTTTGAGAACCAAAATGCGAGACTGTTCGCGGCGATCAGGAAGGCGATCAGAACGAGCGCCGAGGCATAGGCGTTGGCGTCGCCGCCGCTGACATTCATCGTGAGATCATAGATATGGACGGAAAGCGCTCGGCCGGAGTCGAAGAGAGATGACGGCATACGATCGACATAGCCACTTGTGAAAATGAGCGCCGCCGTTTCCGCCACCGCCCGGCCAATTCCAAGGCTCAGGCCGGCGGCGAGCGACGGCGCGGCGGCGGGCAGCAGGACATGCCAGAGAAGGGTCGCGCGTGAGAGATCAAGGGCGGCGGCGCCGAGGCGCCACTCGATCGGCGAAGACCGCAGTCCTGATTCGACCGTGCGGATCAGGATAGGAAGCGCCATGCACGCGAGGGTCATGCCGCCCGAGAGAATCGAAAAACCGAGGCCCAGAAAGACGCAAAAGAATGCGCCGCCAAAGAGACCGAATACGATGGACGGCGTACCCGCGAGGACGTCCAGACTGAGACTCATCCAGCGCGCCAAGCGTCCGCCTGCGGGCGTGAATTCCGAAAGGAAAATTGCGGTGGCGACGCCGAGCGGCGCCGCGATCGACATCGCCACAAAGACAATCAGAAATGTCGAGACGAGGATGGGCGCGAGACCGCCATCGCGCCCCGCATTGCGCGGCGGAGTGGTGAGAAAGGTCCAGTCGAGGCGGCCCACGCCCTGCCGCGCCAGATCGGCGAGCAGCCAGAAAAATATCGCGGCGACAAGCAAGGCGGCGATGCAAATGCCGAAGCCGTACAGCGCGTCACGCAGGGAAGGAGTCGGCAGCGTTGTCGACGCCGCCTGGGGTCTTGCAACCTCATCCATGACAGCGGTCCCCCGAAAGGCGCCAGGCTGCCGTCGCCAGTGCGATGACAAGAGCTGTGAGGATCAGTCCGGAAACGAACAGCGAGGAGCGGTGGCTTCCGGTCGCGTAAGCCATCTCCAGCGCAATATTGGCCGTCAGCGTGCGCACTGGGTCGAATAGGCTCAACGGCGCCTGCACGACATTGCCGCTGACCATGACGATCGCCATCGTTTCGCCGAGGGCGCGCGCCGCGGCAAGCAGGATGCCGGCGGCGACGCCGCCGCGCGCGGCGGGAAGCAGCACATGCGCCAGCGTCGCCTCGCGCGACAATCCCAGCGCCACAGCGCCCCGCCCATATGCATCGGGGAGGGAATCCAGCGCCGCCCCGCTCGTCAGAGCGATGGTCGGCGTAATCATCACTGTCAGGATCAGAATCCCGGCGAGCAGGCTGGCGCCGGGCGGCTCGAAGCGGCCGATCAGCGGGACGATGGCGGTCAACCCCCAAAGTCCGATGACGACAGATGGGACGCCAGACAACAGAGTCATCGACCAGCGATGAATCCATCCGATCGGAGGCGGCGCATAATGGCGGCAGAAAATCGCCGAGGCGACTCCGAGCGGCGTGGCGAGGATGACCGCGCCGACCGAAGCCGCAAGCGACGCGGACAGCATGGGGGCGAGGCCGAAGAGGCCCTCGGTCGGGCGCCACGCCGGGTCGAAGAGAAATCGCGCAGGACCAATCGTGGATAGCGCCGGCCACGATTCCTTCAGAAGGAAGCCGACGATCAACACGAATATGGCGGACGAGCCCAGCGCGGCCGTCGCCACCGCCGCGACAAGTCGCGTATCACGGCGCGACCGGGACGAAGAACTGCGATTCGACAATGTCATGAACGCCTCTCGATCGAGCGAAATCGATGAAACGTCTCGCAACCGCCCCGGGCCCTCCCTTGCTGATAAGATTGAGCGGACGGGCGAGCGGAAAGGATTCGCTTCGAACATTCTCAACCGACGCCGCGACGCCACTCATCGGCATGAGCCTGATGTGAGCGCCGTGATCCGCCTCATATTCCGCCGAACCGATCGACACATAGCCGATGGCGCCAGGATTGCCGGCCACCGTCTTTATGGCCTGCTGATTCTCGCCGATAATGACATGCGCTTTCACGTCGCCGCCCTTCAGCTTGAAATAGTGGAGGAACAGTTCGAGGGTCGACCGGCCCTCAGCCTTGTTGACGACCGTAATCCGTCCGGCTGCGCCGCCAGCTTTGCTCCAATCGGTGATCTTTCCCGTATAGATCGCGACAATCTGCTCGTCCGTCAGAGACCGGACCGAATTATTCGTATTCACGATGATCCCGACGCCGTCGCGCGCGATCGTAAAGAATTGCAGGTCCGTCTCGTCGGCGTTCGGCGCGCGCGACGCCATGCCGAGGTCCGCGAGGCCTGAGCGGGCGTCGGCGACGCCGCGAGAGGAACCGCCCGATTGCACGTCGACGCGGATGCTGGGGTTTTGCTCCTCGAACCGCTTGCCGATCTCCGCCGCGAGCGGCGCCACGGTGCTCGAGCCAGTCAGCACGAGCCGGTTGTCGGCCGCATGCCCGAGAGACGACGAGAAAAAAGCGATATAGACCGCGCAAATGCGGCCGATAGACGCCAACGCGCATCGGTCCTTTCCGCGGAACCAAGAGACCGACATCAGCAGCAGTCGCCGAATTCGCCGCCGCGACTGGCGTCGGGGGAGAAGGGGATGTTCGTCCTACAGCCGGGAAACACGCCGTAATGATGGGAGAAGTCGCCGATAAACTCGAAATGCGGCGCGAAGCGGCTTTCCTTCAGCATCCGCCAGCTATTGCCACAGACCGGGAAAATCCGCCCCTTTTCCATCGCGTGATGGCTGTCGAGCGAGAACTCATGCGGCGCTTCCGGAACGCCGCCTTTGTAAATCACCGCCTGACCATAGTCCTCGCAGGCGGGCTCGAGCGCATCAATCTTAAACAGGCGATATGTCGCCGAATAGAAGCGCGCCGCGCCAATTTTTTCTTCGACTCCCGGGTCAGTGATCTCAAGTGGCCGGCTTGTCACGAGACGCGGATCGCCAAAGCCCGCGGACCTTCCCAGGGCGAGAAAATCCCCCCAATAGAGCGCTCCGCCGAGGCATTCGCCATACAGGATGGGATCGCCGCGCACCGCCTCATCAAGCCGCCGGTCGGCATAGACGTCGGCGAAATAAAATTCGCCCCCAGGCTTGAGCAGGTCGAAGACGCCCTCGAGCACCGCCGGCTTGTCGATCGACAGATTGACGACGCAATTGGATACGACGACGTCGAAGCTGCCCGGTTCGAGTCCGAGCGTGTTGAGCGCCTCGATATATCCTCTGAGAAACCGCACGTTCAGCCGATCGAAGCCGAATTTCGACATATGCCACTCGAGATGCGCCTCAGCGACCACAAGCTGCTCCGGCGTCATATCGACGCCAACAACTTCGCCCGACGGTCCGACGAGCTGGGCAAGCGCATAAACATCGCGACCCGATCCGCAACCAAGGTCCAGGACGCGGCGTCCCTGCAAAAGCTCCGGAACGACGAGGCCGCAGCCATAATATTTCGCCAGCACCTCGTCATGGACGTTCGACAGGAGCGCTTTGACGCGCTCCGGCATATTGTCCGGCGTGCAACAGGCTTTGGTTTTGAGGTCCTGCGATCCCTGAAGGATCTTGCCGTAATAGTCCTTGACGACCTGGATGTTCATGAGCGCGCCTTTTTAGCCGACCGTCACCCTTTCGGCGGAATCCCGTTAGCAGTGAGGTGTCGTTTGATTGTCGAGCGAACGCATATCGACGGTTCGCCAATAAAGGACATGCCGACCGAAGAGCGCAGCAAGTCCTGAGAGGACAAGGACCGAGCCGAACTGCCAGACAAGCACCATGACGCTTGATTCCTGCTGATGGAACAGGAGCATGCCGGCCGCGACCAGCGCCGCCGCCGCGAGCGTCGCGAGCCCGGTTGTCAGGTAGGGCGCAATTGGCGCGCCTCGGCGAACCATGAGCAGGATCAGGATCAGCGGCGCCGCGCTTGTCGCAACGATTTTCCAGAAGCAACTGAATTCCAGCTGAATGGCGAGACCCTGCACTCCATGGAGCGTCCAATCGCGCCAGCAGCCTTCGCCAAGAGACGCTAGCCAGACCAGCAAGAACGGAAAAGGCGCGAGGCGCTCCCACAGCGGCCGGCCGGGGCAGGTCGAGCAAAACGCGGCCGCCGCCGCCATCATCGACGTCAGAATGACGGCCGAGAGCTCGATTAAGAAGCGCGGTTCCGCGATCCGAACCGAGAAATCCGCGCGCAACCCAACGACGAACACCAAGCCCGCGGCATAGGCGAGAGAAAGAGCAAACCACATCATTGCGCGCCATATGGGGTGCGGTAGACGGCGGACGGGCTTGGCGCTTGCGGCGAGGCGACGAATAAGTTCTTCCGAATTCATTGCGTCTCTCTTTTCAACACTTCACGCATCGTCTTGAGCCCCCGATGCACGCTGACCTTCAACGACGCCACGCTCTTGCCAGTCACGGCGGAAGCCTCCTGGAGCGACAGACCTCGCACTTTCATCAGCTCGACCGCTTGGCGTTGCCCGTCTGGCAATTGCGCCAGGGCGCGCCGTATCGCCTCTTGATCATCGCTGGTCTCCTGTTCGTTCTTCGTATCGTTTCCCGAAAAGGTTTCGGGCATGATGTCGACCGTTGTTTCATTCGCGGATCGAGCTGTACGCCGACGCGCGGCGTCGATCGTCCGGCGCATCGCGATCGTCATCAGCCAGGGCATGAAAGGGCGAGCGGGGTCGTAAGTGTGTCGGACGGTATGGACCGACAGCAAAACCTCCTGGACGATGTCTTCTACGTCCGGCGCGCTTGGCCATCTGTAAGCGACGAATCTGCGAAGGACGGGAAGAATTTCAGAGAGAAGCGCAGCATAGGCGGCGGTGTCGCCGTCTTGAGCGGCGCGCATCAGTTGCCGCCAGCGTTCCTCGCGCTCCAACCTCGCGCGGTCGTCTCGGGGGGTAGACATGCCGTTTTGACCCTCGGCGCAGAAAGAAGAGCGCTGCTTAATTGCTTGAGCGCAGGATTTTCTTTTCAATCGAGCTTGAGGCGGGCTCCGGACTGGCCTCAGGTTGTTTTCGCTGTATGTGCGTTTGGCCCCACTGGTACAGCTCCCGCAGCAATGGCTCCAGCGTCCTGCCGAGATCGGACAGGGAGTATTCGACCTTGGGCGGCACCTCGGCGAAAACCTTACGCAGAATCATGCCGTCGGCTTCGAGTTCGCGTAGCTGGAGGGTCAGCATTCTCTGCGTAACATTTGGCATCAGCCTGCGAAGTTCATTGAAGCGTCTTGTGCCGTCGAGAAGGCGAAACAGGATCGTCGCCTTCCATTTGCTTCCCATCACGTCCAGGGCGGCTTCGAGCGGGCAGCATGTGTAGGTCTGATGTCGCTGTTTCCTCATGCACGCTCCATTGGTATCAAAAAGGACACTATAGCTAATATTAGTGCCTACTTGTGCAGCTTGCAAATACATGTGGATATCGCTCCATTGACGCTAAGCCAAAGGAGCAGCGGCATGCCACTCGTGAACATCAAGGGAATCAGCGGCTATCTGACGCTTGATCAAAAGAAGCAACTCATCTCGGGGGTGACGGAGGCCGTACTGGCGGTGGAAGGCGAGGGCCTGAGGGACGTGACCTGGGTCATCGTCGAGGACGTGGCCCCCGGCGCCTGGGGGGTCGGCGGCCAGCCTATGACGGACGCCGATCTTCGTCGTCTGGCGAATCGTTAGTCGGAGAGCGAACGCAATGAGCAACACCTATCGAATTAAAGACGTCCCCTTCCTCACGATCGAGACGGCGACGGGAAAAGCCCGGAGCCTGCTCGAATCCGCTAAAAAACAAATGGGGTTCACGCCAAAAATGTATGGGGCCATGGCCAATGAGCCGGCGCTATACGAAGCCTATTCCTCCGGCTATGCGGCCTTTCGTCAGGAATGCGGATTTACTCCCATCGAGCAAGAAGTGATCTTTCTCGTCATCAGCCGCTGGAACGAGTGCCACTACTGCATGGCGGCGCACAGCTTTGTCGCCGACAAGATGTCGAAGGTGCCACCCGATGTGACGGACGCCATCCGCGACGGCCGGCCAATTTCCGACGCCAAGCTGCGGGCGCTCGCGGAGTTCACGCGGATCATGCTCGAAAAGCGAGGGCGTCCAAACGAAGCCGACGCGCAGGCATTCTTCTCCGCGGGATACAGCGAGAGAAATATTCTCGGGATCATCCTCGCCATCAGCGTCAAGACGATCAGCAATTATGCGAACCACGTCTTTCACACGCCGGTAGACGAGGTCTTCGCCACGCGCGTGTGGGAGATGGCGCAGGCGTAAGGGGATTGATATTCGCGTCGGCGTGTTCCGTCATGGACGGGACACGCCGATTTCGAGGAAACGACAATGAAGATATCGATTGAAACACAAATCACTGTCGAAGCGCCACCGACCAGGATTTGGCAGATCCTCACCGACTTCCCCGCTATGCATTCCTAGAATTCCTTTATTCGTTCGATTTCGGACGTGCTCACGCCGGGAAACCGCCTTAGCACGCAAATTGCGCCGCCTGGTCGAGCCCTCAGCTGCGAAATTAGAGCAATCAGAGATTCAACTCTTAGTGACTACTAGCGTCCGTCCACTATCGGCCCGAACAGGGCGGATGCGGGCTCATTCGTCTGATCATTGTCGTTGAACACGGCGATGAAATTCAACTCGCCTGGCTCCTTGCCGAACACATTTCTATAGTCGCCGGCGACGTCACGCTCTTCGACGCGCATAAGACCGATGTCGGCGCTTCCGCGGAGTTGGATATAGGCGAGGCTTTGGTGTCGCTGGGAGCGGATGATCGATCCGTTGTGCAGGGGCGTCGCCGTCCAAACATAGCCCAACGTCGGAACGTCGCGATTGAGAAACGACGGCTTGCCGAAAACGAACATGATCATTGCGCCAAAATCTTCGGTTGCGAGCATGCGCAAATCTGCCGTGGCCTGGAGTTGGTCGACGCGCCATCGCCACCGAACGCGCGTCAGCTCAGCGCCGTGCCGTTCAACTGGATGATAGAGACCGGATGCGGATTTATGAGGGACGCTACGTAGCATGGCGCCCTGCGCGCTCTCCTCGACGCTGAAATCGTTTCGGCCAACGAAGTCGATCCGCTTCGCGCTAGCCAGCGCTTTTGCAGGATCTAGCAGGAGACTTTCCGCCCGCGCGACGGACAAGGCCATCCACGTCATCCAGAATAGCGAAATAGCTCCTGCGCCGAGCTTCGCTTTTGTCAATTTCGTATCGCTCCCCGTCCTATGACGAGCCATTATTCCATGAACCAGTCATGACTGACGACCGGCGACATGCCGCTCATGAAAAATTTGCGTGCCGACGCGCGTCCTGCCGGAATAGCGGAGCCCCGCTTCACCGCAGGACATCGTTGAGCGTCCAATCGTAATGATGACTGCCGATCGATCTTACAGAGTCGAGTTTTAACCTGAGAGACGGAGTCGCATATTTGCGGAGATGTCTGAGGACGCCCACATCATCGCCGCCGAAGTCCGACTTGAACCATTCGTAAATCGACGAAACCACGAGCCGGCCGCCGGAGAAATTCGTTCCTCGCGGGTTGTTGACATAGGCTTTCGCCGCCGCGTCGAGTTGCGCGTCGAGGCGGGCGCCGGTGAAGGCGTGCGTCTGTAGATTGGGACAGCCGACCGATGCGCAATTTACGGAATAATGTGCTCGCGGATCCTTGAACAGCGGCCGCAGCACGCCGTGCTCGATGTCGTCGAGGCTGAATTCGACGCCCTGCAATGTCAGCACTTTGGCCTTCCAGGGGCCGCCGGTGAACGCCGCAAAGAGCCCGCCGCCGAGCGAGACGTTTTTGATCGATGAGACAGGATAGTGATCCAGCACGATGTCGATCGTCTTTGCATTATAAAGATTAGCGAGGAAGGCGAATTGCTCCGAACGGCTGAGCGTTCGCGGGTCGACGGCGCGCAGGCTTTCAAGATACTGCTTTAACTCCGCGTGGCCATTCGCTTGAAAGCTCCCATAGTCCACCCGGTTCAGTCCGTCATCGCCCGGATGCACATAGGTTTGCAACAGACGGTCCCACGCCGAATGATCGACAATCACGGAAGGATCATTTGCAGCTACGCGGAAGAGATCCGCGGGCTCGGTTGTCGCCGCGGCCGCGTAAGATATAAGCGCGAGAAGTGACGCCACGCGCACACCCCCCCAAAAAGCTACGTCAATCACTTCGGCAATTCTTTGCATTCGTGGCTCCTTCTAGGCGGCAATTCCGCCGTCGACTCTGGCGGCCGTTCCAGGGCATACGTTTAAGAGTTGACGTTCCTCGCGATGTGCGCGGGTCTCGCGGAGATCACATCGTCGGCCCGGCGGCGAGCGCCGGGATCGCACTTGCTTGATTGCTTGCTCGACTAGAATCTTGCCAGGATCGGCGCGGGCGCAAACAGATTGAAGCGATAATTCACGCCCGCGCGGACGGTGTGAAATCGTGTGTCCCCGCGATTGCCGGCAAAATATGCGTTTCCGCCGTTGTTGCTCAGACTGGTGTAGAGAGGCTGCTTCATCTTGCCGTTCCTTCGTACTGGTTTTGATCTGGAGCTCGCGGCCTTATTGCATCGACTGCATTTGCGCGCCGGTCACGAAGTGACTTTAGCGGCGAACGCTTTCCATGTTTCCCAGTTCGCAAGGTCGAAGAGGAAAGTTACACGTGGACGAATTCATTGATGCGAGAACGGCGGCAAATGGAACATGTCCTACAAATACTGCGACGCATGTCGTCAAACGGAAAGATCAAAACGAAGCGCTAGCGTAAGCGATGTCTCATGCGAAGGCGATCAGCGATGCAAGGCCAGGGCTTTCGTCATTGCCGGTTCAAGGCCTGTCTTGGAAGACAATGAACCGACGCGCCACGACGCTTCACGCGGATTGCTTTTCGACGATGTATCAGCTGCGGCGACTCGTTACGCGGCGAAGCGCTCGCCGCTCCACCTGTTCAGACGAAATTGCACAGTTAGAATGCGGCGCTGCGTGTTGCCGCTCTCGTCGAGAAAGGATCGCAAGCTATCGACCATGCGCTACGATGGCGCTCAACCGACGGCGATGAGGGTGACGACAAGGATGACGACAGCCGCCGCAGCGTAGATCGAAAGAGCAGCGGCGATGGCGTTCATGAGCGTCGTCCTGTCTTGCGCGGCGAAACGGGCGCTTAGATCTCGCGCCTCGAAGCGTTGGCCGCATTCGACAATGGAATCTTCGAACGAACTGTCTGAAAGTTACAAACGCCGTGGAAGCGTCGCAATTGCGATGCGCGCGTTCGGCGAACATTCAGCGTTCAGCAATCCCCTCACTGAATTGGGCGCGTACGAGCCTCCGTCGCTCGAATCGCGATCATGGCGCGCGCAGTGACTCATGAGCGTCGAGCGACGGCTAGGACTATGGGGAAAGCGAACTCGCGCTCGATTGCGCCGGCGCGACGCAAAAGCCCTGAGGTGGGACATCGAGCGCCGCGTTGAATTTCGATGAAAGGTTCTGAAACGCGATTAACCCGGTCAATTCTACGATGGCGTCGTCGGGCCACCTCAGTTTTAGTTTTGCTCGCAAGTCGTCGCTTACGCCCGGCTCAGTGATCGTCATCGCTTCGGCGTATTCAAGAGCGAGCTTTTCGTCCGCGGTGAAGAGCGCGCTCTCCCGCCATGCGGCGAGCGCCTCGATTTTCTGCATTGGGACACCGCGCTTCGCCAGCGTCGCCGAATTGATGTCGACGCAAAACGCGCAATGATTGATTTGCGAGACTCGTACTGTCACCAGAGATCGTAGTGCAGGCGAGAGCGGGGACGACCGCCGATCCAGCGCGCCATAAAGTAATGCGACAGCCGCGAAAACCCAAGGCGAGCGACCCCACAGCAGACCGGGATCGAGCACGCGGCCATAGGTTCGCCGCTGCTTCCAGAAGAAAAGTCGAATGAACCACGGATAGTCGGTTATCTCTTTCGCCGGCACAACGGACATTTGCGGGATTCCCATCAGTGAGAGAGATGAGGCTCAAGACGGCGCTTTGCGCAATCTGCGCAAGGCGACCGGCAATAGCGATAAAAGACCGAGCCCAACAAGGGCGGCGATCAGGGTCGGGCTGAATACGTCCTTCAGCCGCACATCGTCTCCGGCGTCGAATACTTGCCCCAGGCTTGCGCCAAAGGCTGTGTAGACCGTAGTCCCCGGGATGATCCCGAGAGCGGTCGCTGCAACATAGGGAGCAAGTCGCATGTCGAGCAGCGCCGGGGCCAGATTGACGGCCCAGAACGGGAAGGCCGGAACAAGGCGCAGGAACAGCAGATAGCTGAAGGCGTCCTTGCGAAAGCCCTCGGCCATGCGGGCAAGAAACGGCCCAGCGCGTTGACGCAGCAAATCGCCAAATGCCGAACGCGCGATAACAAACAGGAGCGTCGCCCCCACCGTCGCGCCAATGACGGTCAGCGTCGCGCCAAGCGGCACGCCAAAGAGGAAGCCGCCGGCCAGCGTCATGATTGTCGCGCCCGGCAGGGAAAGCGCGACAACGGCGGCATAGGCAAGAACAAAGCCGATCGCCGCCAAAAACGCGTGAGACTCGACAAAGACGAGAAGTAGGGCGCGATGGTCTTTCAGAGCTTCGAGCGTCAGGTAGCGATCGAGCCGGAACGCAAAAGCGGCCGCGACGAGCGCCACCAGAACAAGGAGAGGGGCGACGCGTTTAAGGTTCATCCGAAAAGTCCCAGAAAGCGCACGAGTTTGCGCGTGCGCGGAGAAAAGAGCGTCGGCGTGTAGTAGCTCCCAGCGGCCCGCTTGGAGATTTCGCTTAGCGTCGGATAGGGAGCGATGAGATTGGCGATGGCGCCGATTTTCAGGCCTTGAGAGATCGCTAACGTCCAGGGCGCGATCAATTCGCCGGCCTTCTGGCCGACCATCGTCGCGCCGAGCACCCGCCCGCGCTTGGTCGTAAGGACTTTGAGAAAACCGCGAGTCGTCCCCTCGGCGCGCGCGCGGTCGTTGTCTCGAAATTCGGCGCGCAGCAATTGCGCGCCGTCGCCATAGTGGTCCCGCGCCTGTTCTTCGTTGAGACCGACCTGAGCGAGTTCGGGGTCGGTATAGGTGACCCACGGAAAGGGCGATGGCTCGCTTTTCGCTGGCAGCCGGAAAAGCGCATTACGAATGATGATGCCGGCGTGATAGTTCGCCATATGCGTGAACTGAAGTCCGCCAATCACATCTCCGGCGGCGAAAATGCGTTTGTTCGTCGTGCGCAGGCGCGCGTCGACCTCGACGCCCTTGGCGGAGTAGCGCACGCCGGCCGCCTCTAAGCCAAGATTTTCGATATTTGGCTTGCGGCCCGCAGCAAGAAGCAGATGCGAGCCATCGAGGCGTTTCTCTCCAGCCTCCGTCTCAATCACGAGCGCGACGCCGTGATTTCCGTTCTCTACCCGTGCGATTGTTGTGTTTTCCAGTATGTCGACGCCCTCTTCGGCGAGCGTCTCGCGCACGACGGCGACCGCGTCCGGATCATCTTTGGGCAAGATGGGACCAATATCGAGCAAGGTGACTTTCGCGCCGAGGCGCCGATGCGCCTGCGCCATTTCACAGCCGATCGGCCCGGCGCCAACGATGAGCAAATGGTTCGGTAGGACCGAATTCTCGAAGATCGACTCGTTCGTGAAATAAGGAACGTCTTCGATTCCCGGAATGTCGGGGATCGCGGCGCGGCTTCCTGTCGCGAGCACGAAGCGCCGCGCGCGGATGATTTTGCCGCCGGCTTCGATCGTTCGTTCATCTATAAACCGGGCGCGCGCCTGTATTACCGTACAGCCTAACCCAACAAAGCGCTCAACCGAGTCGTGCGGCGCGATCGATGCAATCACGTCATGCACATAGGCGTTGACAGCCGCGAAATCGACGCGGGGCTCGCCGCCATGAACGCCGAAGCGCGTCGCTCGCGAAACCGCATTCGCGGCCTTGGCGGCCGCGAGAAGCGATTTCGACGGCACACAGCCCGTATTCAGGCAATCTCCGCCCATGCGGTTTGCCTCGATAAGAATCGTCTGGGCGCCCATCTGCGCCGCGCCCGCGGCGACGGAGAGACCGGCGGAGCCGGCGCCGATAATGCAAATGTCGCACGTGACTTGTTCGCTCACGATCCATTGTCTCCCTTCGCGCTGCACGAAGCGCCGCCAAGAACGCAAAAACGCGAGCAGAAGACATGGTTGAGACTGACCGAGCGAAATGACTCCGCGAGCGTCGTCCCCAACTCGAAGCCATGCGCGTCCGGCAAAAGCGTGCAGGACACAACAACAGGCCGCTCCGCTCCCTTGCGCTTGATCACCATCCGCGAAGTCGCGCACATCATGTCCATGGGGGAGCGGCCCAATATACTCCAGCAGCCTTCGCTGATCTCCGGCGCATCTTCGCGCGCGTCCATTTCCGGGAAGAGGACCAATCGAGCGGCATCGTCTGCGTCGAGGCGCAACCCCAGCCTGTCGAACAGCGCGCGAAATCCGCGTCGCGTCTCGGCTTCGGTCTCGTCCCATACGAGACGCGAAGCGATGGTCAGATCAAAATTATTCGATGCGAGCCAGCGCAGGCCGTCGATGGCTGGCTTCCAGCTGTTGGGTCCGCGAATTTTTTCATGGCCGGCCGCTTCGTAATGGTCGAGCGATACGCGTATCGTCAGCCTGTCTAGGAATCTCGCGCTGAGATCGAGTAGCTTCGCCTTCGCGCGCTGCATCGGTTTCATCCCATTCGTGAGGACAACAACCCGATGGCCCGCGGTGAGGCTATCTTCGAGCATTCCCGGCGTATCGGGGTTCATGAAGGGCTCGCCGCCGGTGAATCCGATTTCTAACGGTTCACCAGAGAGCCCCGCCGCTTCCATCAGGAACGCCGCCGCCTCGGCGCGCGTCAGATAGGAAAGGCGGTCGTTGCGCGGCGAGGATTCGATATAGCACCCCTCGCAGGCGAGATTGCAAAGCGTCCCCGTGTTGAACCACAAGGTTTCAAGACGGTGAAAGGGAACCGACGCGCGGCGTTCGCCCTTGGCCGTGACGTCTGGATCAGCGAATTGGGCCGCCGCCCGGGAAAGGTCTGCGCGAACGCCTTCCCCATTCAAGACACTGACCGAAGGGACTCTCATACGACGGTTCCTTGATGTTCAGTTAAGCAATTCGAATCTGCGCTACAAAAGGTTTCACCGCTGCGGCGGATATGTCGCGCCGCAGCTATATAGTCGGCCAACGGCCTTCCTCGAGGATGTTTTCTAATCTCCGGCACGGAAGTAACCTTTCCCGGGTCGCGACGAAGGCCTCAATAGGCGGTCAGCATGAGCCTATCGATTGTCATTCCGATCTTGAACGCGTCGCAAACGCTGCCAGGAGCGCTGGCGGCGCTGTCTGGCGTCGACGGCGAAATTCTCGTCGTCGACGGCGGCTCAACCGATGATAGCGCAAACATGGCGCGTGACCGGGGCGCGCGGGTCATTGTCGCGCCGAGAGGACGCGGCCCGCAATTGAGCGCGGGCGCCGAGCAAGCAAGGGGCGACTGGCTCTTGTTTCTTCACGCCGATACTTTGCTGGAGGAAGGCTGGCGGAAGGCCGTGACCCATTTTTGCAAGGACCCGGCAAATCGGACGAAGGCGGCGACCTTCCGCTTCGCTCTGGATGATCCATCACGGCAAGCGCGACGTCTGGAGCGAATGGTCGCCTGGCGCGTTAGGAGACTGGGCTTGCCCTATGGCGATCAGGGCCTGCTTATTCATCGCGACCTTTATCGCGCTGTCGGCGGCTATAGGCCGCTGGAGCTGATGGAGGATGTCGACCTCGCGCGCCGGATCGGTCGGAGCCGCGTCGTAGCGCTTCCCGTCACGGCGCGCACCTCCGCCGCGCGGTGGCGCCGGGAGGGATGGCTGCGGCGCAGCGCCCGCAACCTCCTTTGCCTCTCGCTATATTTCGCAGGCGTTCCAACGAAGTTCATCAAGCGCGTCTACGGCTGACGATGGGTCTTCGCGCGCATCTTGTCATTTTTACGCGCGCGCCGCGATACGGCGCCGGCAAGCGGCGCCTCGAGGCAGGCATAGGGCCTATGCAGGCGTTGAGGTTTCAGCGCGTTGTGCTCACGCAGACACTTCAACGTCTCGGCGCCGATCCGCGCTGGACAACATGGCTCGCGGTGACGCCCGATCGCTCTGGACCTTGGCCGCCTCGCTTTGGCGTTTTGCCGCAGGGCAAGGGCGACCTCGGCGCGCGCATGGCGCGGGTCGCAAAGGCGTTGCCGGCGGGACCCGTACTCATCATGGGCTCCGATGTGCCGCGGGTCACGATTGCCGAAGTGGCGCGCGCTTTTCGGGCGTTGGGCAATCATGACGCGGTTTTTGGCCCTGCAGCGGACGGTGGCTATTGGGCCGTTGGCTTTCGCCGCCGACCCCGCTTCGTTGATCCCTTCCGCGACGTGCGGTGGTCGACGGAACATGCGTTATCCGACAGTCTGGCGAATTTAGCCGGCGCTTCGGTCGCGATGCTCAATATGCACGAGGACGTCGACGACGCCGCGTCGCTCGCGCGTCTTTCCGGTTGGGAGTTTCTATACGGTCGCCGCCACCGGTAACCGAGCTCCATTGGAGGAACGCCCCGCCTCGATTAGAACCGCGAGATCCACTGGATAGTCGACGCCCGCAATTTCGCGCCCAAGACGATAACGCCACCTTTCGGTTGATGCGTAACCTTGGGACCGAGCAAGTTCAAACGTCGCCGAATCCGTTACGGCCGTCACCCGCTCAATCTTGGAGTGCTTTTCGAGCCGGGCGCCGAAATTGACGGCGTCGCCGATAATCGTGTACTCGAGCCTTGTGCTGTCGCCAACCGCGCCAAACAAAACATCGCCCGTTGAGACCGCCAGGCCAAACGAGGGCGCCACTAAGCCGGCCTCGATGCGCGTAGCGCGCCACGCCTCAAGCTCCGACGCGATTGCATCGACAGCGCGGAGCGCGTCAGCGGCATAAGTTTCGTTTACGATCACAGCGCCAAAACTCGCGAGGATGCCGTCGCCGAGGAATTTGTCGATGAATCCTCCGCTACGCTGAACGAGCGGTATAACGCGTCTTTGATATTCGCCGAGCAGCTGCATCACCTCCTGAGGCGTCAGGCGGCGAGAAATCCTTGTGAAATCGCGCAAGTCGATAACGAGGGCGGCAGCCGATCTCAGCTCCGCCTGACCGGGCTCGATCGGCGCCTCGGCGCGCGCGATTCTCTGCGCCAGGCCTCTTGCGACGAAGCGAGACAACTCGTTGGCCGCAGCATGATCGACGACGCAACGCAGAACAAGTTGCTGCGTTCTCCGCAACGCTAACGCCAGCACCGCCGTAACCATGAGAATCGAGACAATCTTGTCAAATTCCGCGCCGAGCAGAATGCTCGACGAATTCATGTAATGGACATAGTCGTGAGTGACCGGTGGATTATCCGATTGCGCCACGACGGCGTAGAGTAAGAGACCGCCCCAGCCGGCGGCGCTGACCGCTCCTGCGAGCAACACCCATCGCGCCTCGAAACTCAATGTGCGCAAAGCTATAAAGATAAAGACATAAAGCAGCGTTGGCGCCTTCAAGTAAAAAGCTGGCGGCTGACCATATTGAAGATGAAAGCTCCAAATCAGCAACATCAACACGCCTATATCGACGATGATCGAAAGCGCCACATGCCAATCCGCCAGTCGGTTTTGATAAATCAGGATAAGCCTGACGATGATGAACGCGCCATAGGCCGCCAGCGTCCACGGAACGGACTCGAATGCTTGCGAGGGTAAAGCTCTTGGCGCGAGCGCATAGAGCGCGCTCCAAATCAGCAGCAATGCGCCTTGCGCCCAAGCGATAAGCAGTTCTCCCCGCTTATGTTCCTGCGCAATCACTCCTCTCAACCGTGACGGAATATGAGCCGGCGCCGGCTCGCCGAGTGGAGCCGCCGCTAACGAGCGCCAGAATTGTGAAATTGCGTGTCGGAACATCGTCGTTGTGTGAGCCAAGGAGTTCATGGAGGGTGAGCGGCTTAATGTTCTTTCGGCCAATTGTGGGCCTTTGCTTGCTCCCATGCAGTTCCAAGCGATTCCGTCAGGCTCGGGTCACTGGCAAATTGCGTAGCCAAGGCAGGGGTCGCTGGCGCCGGACCTGAGTGAATTGACGATTTTTGCGCTACCGCCTGCGACGCCAATGAAGAGCAGGAATGCGAGCAACGCGATTTGAGCTGCCTTTTTCATGTCGTCCTCCCTTATTGGCTCCATCCTTGAGGCATGAAACCCTTTCGCGCTGTAACGTATTCGCGCGTCGGCGCGCCCCACAATTCCGCCTACGGGCGTGCGTGCTCTGATCGTGAAGCAGGATCAGGACGCGACTGCGAATCCGTTACGAAGATGCGCCAATAGGAAGGTCTAAAACATTCTTCGAAATAGGCCGGTTCTTGGTTACGGAGCTGACTGAAATTCTTTTCTGAAGAGATTTCGAGAACTTGAGGGTCGTCACCTCTATCGACGACATTGTCCTATCAGCCGCCGACCTTTAATTCGCACTTGGATTGGCTGTTCAAGCCGTCGCCGCCGCTCCTCAGAGTAACGTAACGCCCAATCAATTTAACGGTCCCTCTCATCCGCCCTCTACGCGTGCGGGATCCCGAAATTAGCTGACAAAGCGTCGCCGAAATTGTACTTCGTCAAGCGCTGGGTCAGGCGCCCTTACGCGGTGAGGAGGATGTTGACATGATCTTCTCGACGCTCCTCTTGGTTTCAGTTCGATCGAGACCCAAGTCTCAAATGAAATGCCGTGAGTGGCGCCGAGCATTTCTGGTCTCGGATTGAACTGTCAATCGACACGCCTCAGGGCCTCCTTGTGCCAGACATGACCTTCGTCGAGTTCCTCCTTGCCTACGAACCCCCGATCCGCCTGGGGGCTTTCGCCAGCGTCCTCGCCGCGATGGCGCTTTGGGAACTGCTGGCGCCGCGGCGACGCCAAGCCGTTGGCCGCCTCCAGCGTTGGCCCAGCAACCTCGGCATCGTCGTGATCGACACCTTGCTCGTTCGCTTCACCTTTCCGGTTGCCGCTGTCGGCGTGGCTCTGGTTGCCGACGACCGCGGCTGGGGGCTGTTCCGGGCGTTAGGTGCGCCAGCTTGGCTCGCGCTCACCGCCGCGATCATTCTCCTGGACCTCGCCATTTACCTGCAGCACGTACTGTTCCATGCCGTGCCGGCGCTGTGGCGGTTACACCGCATGCATCACTCCGACCTGGAATTCGATGTGACCACCGGCGCGCGGTTCCATCCGGTCGAAATCCTGCTCTCGATGGTGATCAAGATCGGCGTCGTCGCCGCGCTCGGGACGCCGGCGGTCGCCGTGCTGCTTTTCGAAGTGCTCCTCAACGCGACCTCGATGTTCAATCACGGCAACGTCCGCCTTCCGAGGAGGTTCGACAAAGCGCTGCGCTGGATTCTCGTCACGCCCGACATGCATCGCGTTCATCACTCGGAGGCGCCACATGAAACCAACAGCAATTTCGGCTTCAACCTGCCCTGGTGGGATCGGCTGCTCGGGACCTATCGCGACCAGCCGGCGGCCGGTCACGAGGGCATGATAATCGGCATCGAGCAGTTCCGCGACCCGAGCGAACTGCGCCTCGACCGCATGCTTCTGCAGCCGTTCCGGGATGACGACAGCAGCTATCCGTTGGGCCGGCGGGGCCCTGCCTCATGACGCCGTAGATTCACGTGCGAGTGTATTAGCAGCGTTCGAGGAGCCCGAATCGCCAACCGAAGTACAGAGCGCTCGATGGGCGTGCACGCCTGGCGGCGGCGCAACATTCAGGATTGAAGGGATGCGACGCTGGCAACTCCCGAGTTGACGGCTTCGGCGCTCAATCGCGCACTGATACAGGCGGCGTGCGAAGGTCCCGACGGACGGACCGACCTTCACCTCATAGGCGCTTCTCACCTTCGGCTGGCCGGCCCAAGCGCAAGCGAGACGCCAAAAGGCGGTTACCGCCGCGATCATGAGGTGGACCACGGGAAGTCCGCATCATGGGCCACAAGAGCGCCTTGCCGTACACGCTCGTCGCCGCGTCAAGCGGAACTGGCGTCCGCCATAGTTTTGCGGGCGGGGGAGTCCGTGATATCAATCGCGCAGAGGACGACAATGAAGCAGAACTGGCTGCGCCTAATCGTCTCCGCGATGGTTGTCGTCGCCGCACTCTCGGGCGCGGCGTCCAGTTTTGCCGCGCCAGTCGCAAATTCATGTGTGGGAATGTCGGCGGCAGAGGATTGTCCGGACCATCCGGTCGACCACACGGCGGCGCTGCGACACTGCGATTCTCTCATCTGCGGGGCGATTCAGCTCGCGCCTCACGCAACCTTCACGCTGGCGCGCATGGCGGAGGTAGGGCTGCGGACGCAGCTTTCCGACGACGCGACACATCGAGGCGTGTCGAGCCCGCCCAGCCTTCGTCCTCCGATCTTCTAAAGCTGTACTAGCGCCAATTTTTCCAGCGCGCCTTGGCGCGTCGACGGCCATGTCGCCGGCCCCCTTGCTTTGCGCTGTTCAAATCGGCCTCCGCCCGTCCGCGCGCGCATTTGCGCAGCATCGTCGCGCGACAGCTATTCCAGCAGCACCAGCTTCCGAGAGGGAGCCAGAGATGACGCTAATCCCAAAGAAAAACAGGCAGCTTGCCAGTGGCGCGCTGCTGGCGCTCCTCATATTTGGCGTAGGACACGCCCGCGCAGCCATCGACGACTATGCTTTTGAGCTGATCCAGTCGACACTCAAGAGGGGACAAGGAGTCATTGACGTGCGGTTGATTCACAAGCCGGACGGGAAACTCGTGTCCGACGCCGTCATCTTTGCCATGAGGCTCGACATGGCGCCGGACGACATGGAAGCCATGACAAGCGCCATTGAGTCGACAAGAGCCCCGCAGCCTGGTCTCTATCGATTTAAGGTCGACCTAACCGACGAGGGACGTTGGCGCATCTCCCTTGCGGCGAAGCTTCAAGGAGAGATCGGAACGCTTCAGAACCGTCTTGTCTTTCGGGTTACGCGATGATGCAACGTCTCCGTTTGCCTCTCGTTGCAGCCCTGCTCTTGAACCTATCAATCGCGTCTGCTTCGGCGGCCGATCGTGACCTTCCCGGCGTAACCGCCGAGAGCGTCGTTACTTTGGCGAAAAAACTCAGCCCCGAGATGGCGGCCGCGGTTCTCGATGCAGATTCCGCCGCCCAGCGCGTCGGCGCGGCAGGCGTCCAGCCAGATCCCGTGGTCACGTTACAAGCTTGGGACGTGAACAGTCGTGGAGTTGGTCAGCGGTGGATCGGCGCCCAGCAGACGTTCAGGCTTTGGGGGAAGACTGATCTGGAGAGGGGCGTCGCAGAAGCGGACGCCGACGCCGCCTGGCACCGCAGTCATGCAATTGAGATTGACCTCGTCGCACGCGTCAAGACCGCTTTCGCTCAATACAACGCCGCGCAGCGCGCAGTGGCGTTGTCGAAGTCGCTGAAGCAACGGGTCGACCAACTGCTTGAGCTGTTGCGCCTGCGCTATGGCGCAAGCTCAGTCGAGCAGGAGGATGTGATCAAGGCAGAGCTCGAAGCCGCCAACGCCGCCGCAGATGTCGCGCGCCGTGAAGGGGAGGCGAAATCGACGGCCGCCAGATTGAACGCTTTGATCGGGCGCGACGCGCGCTCGCCGCTTGGCGCGCCCAAGGGTTTTCCCTCTCTCAAAACAAAACTGACGCTTGCGGGCGTTCAGGACCTCGCACGCGCGTCCAACCCGCAGCTCGCCGCCACGCATGCTCAAGTGCGATCCGCAACGACGGCCAAGAAGCTCACCGATCTGAATTACTATCCGGACATCACCGCTGGCGCGAATTTCGTGCAACGCCAGACCGGCGAAAACAGCGGCATGTTTATGCTGGGTTTTACTGTGCCGCTGCAATATGAGGCGAAGGACGCCGAACAGCGGGCGGCGAGCGCCAGTGTTGGAGCCGCGCAGGCGCGCAACGAGGCGCTCCGCATCCGCCTCGACGGCGAAGTCGCTGAGGCATGGTTCCGGCTCGAGGCCGTCCGCAAGGCGATCAGGATATTCGAACAGCGACAGCTCCCGCCGGCGAAACTGTCGATCGAAACGGCGCGCAGCGGATTCGACGCGGGCACGACGAGCTTGGCCGCGCTCCTCGACTCTGAGCGTCGCTTGCGCGCCATCGAGCTGGAGCTCCTCGGCTTGAAAATCGAGGAGCAGAGCAGATACGCCGACCTCGAACGCCTCGCCGGAGGTTCGCTATGAAGGGCGCAAAACTTCTTTTCGGGGCGGCTCTCGCTGTGGCGGCATTCGTCGGCGCTGGCGTCGTGCTTTGGCGCGCCAAGGAGCCGATGCGCGCGCCTACCGAGCTCCATGCCGGCACCGGGCCGGTGATCTACTACCGGGATCCGGACGGGCCCTTCTATTCCGCCGATCCGAAGAAGAACGCAGCGGGCAACGACTATGTCGCCGTCCGCGCCAGCGAAGACGTCTCCTTCGAAGACAAGCCGCCTGCGCCAGGCCATCAGGAAAGCCGCGGCCGTCGCATCCGTTATTACCGCAACCCGATGGGCCTCCCCGACACGTCGCCGGTTCCAAAGAAAGACCCGATGGGAATGGACTATGTGCCCGTCTATGAAGACGAGACGCAGGACGCCTCCACGGTCGTCATCAGCGCCACCAAGTTGCAAAAGACGGGCGTACGTTCGGAGCCTGTCCAGCGGCGGATGATCGCCGTTCCTGTTCGGGCGTCTGGCCGCGTGGACTTTGACCCGCGACGCATGTCGGTCGTGTCGCTTCGTTTCGAGGGATTCGTCGAATCCGTCGAGAAGTTCGCGGAAGGCGATTATGTGCGCAAGGGCCAACCGCTCATGCGCATCTACGGGCCCGACCTCTCCAACGCCGCGGCCGAATATGTCGCGGTGCTGAACGCCCATTCCTCGGCGCGAATCGAAGGCGCACGGCGGCGACTCGTCAATCTTGGCCTCGACGACGCCATGATCGCCGCTATTGCACGGAGCCGCCGCGTTCCCCGCGTCGTCACATGGCCGGCGCCGCAGGATGGCCACGTCATCGAACGCAAGGCCTTAAGCGGCATGCGCGCGGCGCCCGGAGAGATGCTGTTTCGCATAGTCGATCATAGCGTCGTGTGGGTGCTCGCGGATATTCCCGAACGAGACGTGGAATCCGTCGCCGCGGGTCAGACGGTGATCATCCGCACGAGGTCCTATCCGGATCGGCCCATCAAGGGACGCGTCGCGCTTATCTATCCCCATCTGAACATGGAAACGCGCACCGCGCGCGTGCGCATCGAGCTACCGAATAGGGAGGGCTTGCTGCTCGGCGATATGTACGCCGACGTAGAGATCGAAACCGGCGGCAAGGGGAAGGTCCTCGCCGCGCCGGAAAGCGCGATTATCGATGCAGGCAAGCGACAGGTCGTGCTTCTCGACAAAGGCGAAGGCCGCTTCGAGCCGCGACAAGTCAAGATCGGCCGTCACGGAGACGGCTATGCGGAAATCGAAAGCGGCGTCGCCGAAGGAGACCGCGTCGTTACTTCCGCCAACTTCCTGATTGATGCGGAGAGCAATCTGAAAGCGGCGCTAGAGGCGCTCGATCATGGCGAGGCGGGCAAATGATCGGCCGGCTCATCTCCTGGTCGGCCCGCAATCTCGTGCTGGTGTCGGTTGGGACCTTCTTTGCGATCGCCGCCGGCCTCTATTCGCTGCGAACTCTGCCCCTCGACGCCATCCCGGATCTTTCGGACGTGCAGGCGATCGTCTTTACCGAATATCCGGGACAGGCGCCGCAAGTCGTGGAGGACCAAGTCACCTATCCATTGGCGAGCGCCATGCTGACGGTTCCGCGGTCGAAGGTGGTGCGCGGCTTCTCCTTTTTCGGCGTCTCCTTTGTCTATGTGATTTTCGAAGACGGGGTGGATGTCTATTGGGCGCGTTCGCGCGTGCTCGAATATCTGAGCGCCGTGACAAATCGCTTGCCGGCCGGCGCCTCGCCGGTTCTCGGTCCTGACGCGACGGGCGTCGGCTGGGTCTATCAATATGCGCTTGTCGCAAAGCAAATGACGCTTGCCGAATTGCGCTCGCTTCAAGACTGGACGCTGCGTTACGGCCTCGCGAAGGCCGAAGGGGTCGCCGAAGTGGCGAGCGTGGGCGGTTACGTGCGACAATATAATATTGTCGTCGATCCTAACCGGCTGCGCGCCCTCAACATTCCACTTTCAAGGATTCGTCAAGCTGTTCGCGCCAGCAACGCGGATGTCGGCGGCCGAACGGTGGAGCTTTCGGAATTCGAGTTTATCGTTCGCGGACGAGGCTATCTGAAAAGCCTCGCCGATCTCGAAAATATCGTTTTGCGCGCCGGCGAGGGAACGCCGCTCCTTCTCAAGGATGTCGCGCGCGTTGAGCTCGGACCGGATGAGCGGCGCGGCGTCACCGAGCTCAACGGCGAAGGCGAGGTGGCGAGCGGAATCGCCTTGCAGCGTTATGGCGCCAACGCCCTGACCGTCATCGACAATGTTAAGGCGGCGCTGGCGCAGATCGCGCCAAGCCTTCCCAAGGGCGTTGAGATTGTCCCGGTCTACGACCGTTCCGAACTTATCCACGCCGCGATCGAAACGCTTCGCGGCACGCTTGTCGAGGAAAGCGTCATCGTCGCGCTCGTTTGCGTTGTCTTCCTTTTGCATTTCCGCAGCGCGCTGATCGCGATCATCATGCTGCCGGTCGGCGTGCTCATGGCCTTCGCGGCGATGAAGGCGCTCGGGCTCGGGTCCAACATCATGAGCCTGGGGGGCATCGCCATCGCCATCGGCGCGATGGTCGACGCCGCGATCGTGATGATCGAGAACGCTCACAAGCGGCTGGAGCGGGCCGCGCCCCATACGCCGCGCCTCGACATTCTGATCGACGCAGCGACTGAAGTCGGTCCGGCGTTGTTCTTCAGCCTGCTGATCATAACGGTCTCGTTCCTGCCGATCTTCACGCTGGAGTCTCAGGAGGGCCGGCTGTTCAGCCCGTTGGCCTTTACAAAGACTTTCGCCATGGCGTCAGCGGCGCTGCTATCCGTTACGCTCGTGCCGGCGTTGATGGTTGTTTTCGTGCGCGGCAAGATCGTCTCAGAGGAAAGAAACCCGATCAACCGGGCGCTGATATCTGTCTACCGGCCGATCATCCGCCTAGTCATGAACGCGAAGATTCCAACGATCCTTCTGGCTGTCGGCGTTCTTGTCGTCACGATCCTTCCCGCGCGCCAGCTCGGTTCGGAGTTCATGCCGGCGCTCAACGAAGGCGCGCTGCTCTATATGCCGACGACCCTTCCAGGTCTTTCCGTGACCAAGGCTGCGCAACTGCTGCAGACGCAGGATCGGATCATTAAATCCTTTCCCGAAGTAAGGTCAGTTTTCGGCAAGGCCGGCCGCGCATCGACGGCGACCGACCCCGCGCCGCTCGAAATGTTCGAGACCATCATCAATCTCAAGCCGAAGGATGAATGGCGGCCAGGCGTCACGATCGACAGCCTCGTCGCGGAGATGGACGCCGCATTGCAGTTCCCAGGCGTTTCCAACGCTTGGACCATGCCGATCCGCAACAGGATCGATATGCTCGCAACCGGCATCAAGACCCCGGTCGGCGTCAAAATCATGGGCAATGATCTTTCGAAGCTCGAAGGGCTCGCGCGGCAGGCCGAAAAAGTCATTAGGGGCGTGCGTGGCGCCGCGTCCGCCTATGCCGAGCGCGTGATGGGCGGGTATTATCTCGACATCGAGCCGGATCGCGGGGCGCTTGCGCGCTATGGACTGATGATCGACGACGTGCAGGCCACAATTGCGACGGCGCTCGGCGGCGAAGTCGTGACCACCACGGTCGAAGGACGCGAGCGCTATGGCGTCAACATCCGCTACCCCAGGGACTTTCGTTCAAGCCCTCGAGCGATCGCGAGCGATGTCCTCATCTCGCTTCCCGGCGGCGGAACCATTCCGCTTGGCGAGGTCGCAAGGGTTGAGCTGGTCCGGGGCCCCACCTCCATCCGCACGGAGAATGGACAGCTCGCCGTCTACATCTTCGTCGATATCCGAGACCGTGACATCGGCAGTTTCGTGGCCGAGGCCCGCAAGGCGGTTAGTGACGCAATCGATTTTCCAGCGGGCTCCTATGCCGTCTGGAGCGGTCAGTTCGAATATCTGCAGCGCGCCGAGACACGCATGCGCATTGTCGTTCCGGTCACGCTCGCAATCATATTTTTGTTGCTCTATCTGAACTTCAGGCGAATTACCGAGACATTGATCGTCATGCTGTCCCTGCCTTTCGCCCTCGTCGGCGGCGTCTGGCTAATGTGGCTCATGAAATTCAACATGTCCGTCGCTGTGGGCGTGGGCTTCATCGCGCTCGCCGGCGTCGCCGCGGAAACCGGCGTCATCATGTTGATTTATCTTGACGCAGCCATGAATGAAGTCGCCGACGCGCGCGCCAATCAGGGTAAGGCGTTCACAAAGGCGGATCTTCGCGAAGCCATCATGCTCGGCGCCGTTGAACGGGTGCGCCCCAAGATGATGACGGTCGTCGCCATCATGGCGGGCCTCGTGCCGATATTGTGGAGCACGGGCGCCGGCTCTGAGGTGATGCAGCGTATCGCTGTCCCGATGATCGGCGGCATGGTCTCCTCCACATTTCTGACGCTCATCGTGATCCCGGCGATTTATGCGCTGATCAAAGGCATAGGACTGCCCGTAACGGGACTTGAAAAGAGCCAAGAGATGCGGGCTTTGAAATCCGAGCCGCCGCAAGCTGGGTTGAACGTCTGAGCTATTACGAAGGGCTGGACAATAGTTCGGCGCCAAGCCCTGCAAGTATCGCGACAGTGAGCGCCCGTTTCGATCCGTGAAAGGAATTCGTCGGCGGCCGCGCCTCCTCACGCGAGCTCTACTTCAAATGCGGACCACGAAATCCCAGCCGGCGCAGGCCCCTAAGCACGTCGGGACCCTTCATGAAAAGGTTTCCAAAACAGGCCTGTGCGATAATTTCATTTTCGCAAGGCCAGCCTTGGCCGAGGCAACACCCTTCTCCCGGGCGGCGCCAAAGAGATCAAACGGACAGCCAATTCGATCGACGGATCGAGGAAGGCCGAGGAATCCGGCGTCGCGACTGAAGAATCGCAGTGTCGGTGGTCGATTCCGCCCCCGACCCCGCCCCTAGGGGCTTTTATCGTTTTTTGTCGCGCTACAAATGTGATTGTCGCGCTATAATTCGCAGCCTTGACTTGCGCGGGGACGCCGACCTATATCGCAAATTCTTCCAGACCGCTGAGGCGGGTCGGGGCGGAGTAGCTCAGTCGGCTAGAGCAGAGGAATCATAATCCTTGTGTCGGGGGTTCGAGTCCCTCCTCCGCTACCACCTTTCCCCCGACGCGGCGATGCGCATGTTGGGGTAGACATTCGGGGCACCCATAAGCAAAGTAAGGCGTCCCTGAATCTCGATCTTGAACCCATGATCGGACGGCTTGACGACGACTTTCGCCACCAGTTCACGGATTTTCTCCGCCGCCTCCTCGTTGTCAGGCGTCACCCCGCGCCCGAAAACTTCGCCTAACTGTCCGACCAGCTTTTCGAAGTGCTGAAGCGCGGCGGGGTGCAGTCCGACGATCTTTTCTACCTCAGGCTGTGCCTCCAGCTCAGCCAGGAGCGCGATTTTTCCGCCTGGGCTTCCTTCATCCTCGGCCCCAGAATTTCGACTGGGACCCGTTCTGTCTCGTAATCGGACCACATCCTGTCGAGCGAACGCTGGACTTCCGCCAGCCTGCTCTCGAGCTTGCTACGCTATCTCACTTTATCAGCCGCCAGCCGCTCGCGCTCTTCCTGGTAAGTCCTCACAAACTCCTTCAATAGATTTGGCGCCTTGAGATGCTGTTGCAGACCAGTGAGGACGGCCTTCTCGATCTCGTCGAGATAAAGAATTTTGCGGTTCGAGCAGTTTCGTCCGCGACATATCGCAATGACCATCGCAACGAACTTCGACCGCACTGGTTGTAAGCGGTGCGAAAAAGACCCCCCTGATCGCTTGTGGACATTTTGATGGGGCGGATCTCGCCGCCGCGCCAATTCATGAAACGCGGCGCCAAGACGCTTCTTGATCAGCCCAAATCGCTTTCTTGCGGTTTTTGGGATCGAAAGCACATTCAGGCCGTGTGAAAGCTCTAGCTGAGGGGGATTCTGCGGGCGTGAGCGTCATAGTAGAATCGGGCATGACGCACATTCCCGGTTCTGATCGCTCGCAGTTGCTGCTCCTGCCCGAGGCAATCGACGATTACGTCACCGCCGACGTCCCGGTCCGCTTCATTGACGCCTTCGTGGGCGGGCTCGACTTGAAGACGACGGGTCGGCGATGGCGGGCTGATATTTAATCGAGCCCGCCTATTTTTGAACTTTGTTCATGTGGAAACTTCATTATCAAAAAGAAAAGGAAGATTCCATCCCAATAGCGGCGCATGAGTTTAAAGTCTTTAAAAATGCATTGAATTCAATGTGTAGTAAATAAATGCGCTGTGGCTCCGCCTTGGCGCCCTCATTGCAATTTCTCCAAAAAAGAAAGTTGGGAGGAGTTGCCGATGTCGCCTTTGCTGCGGCGCCTGATCGAACGGGCGCGGTTGCCGCTCGTGGATGAGTTGAGCCTCGAAGAATTTCTCGACGGCGTGTCCAAGGAGCGCGCGCAGGCCCTGCTGTTCCTTTCCGGCGATGGCGCGAATCGTCCCGAGACGGGCGATGTCGCGGTCGTGCTGCCCGAACTGTTGTCGCATTTTTCGGATCGCCTGCGCGGCGCCGTGATCGCCCCCGAAGCCGAAGAAAGACTGCGTCCGCGGCTTCACGCCTATGTGTCGCCAAGCCTCGTCGTCATGCGGGGACGCGAGCCCGTCGGCGTCATGCCGAAAATCTGGGACTGGGCCGATTACATCGCGAAGATCGAGGGTTTTCTCGACCCTTGCGCGCCTGTGCTCGCCGGACCGAAAAGGCCGCAGGTCGAGATTTCTTTCAGAGCGGGAGCCTGACCCGTGAAAGCAGGATTTTGGGCGGCGCCAGAAGGCGCGGACGAGGCGATGCCGGTCGTGCTGATCGGCCTCGACGACGTCTTTTCCGCGGGCCTCAGTCTACGTCTCGGCAGTCTTGCGAATAAGAAGTCGGAAGACCTCGTTCGTCGTTGCGCCGGCGTTGGAATCCTTCTCCTCGAACTCGCGGAGGCGCTCGCCCTTCAGAAGGCGGAAGAGCAGGGCCGTCTCTTTGACGTTACCGATCGCACCGCGGACGAGCGCGAACTCCTCGACCAGGCGCTCGGCGCGGGCGAGGTGAGCGGCGTCGTCGCGTTGCCGGACGGCGTCACGGCGCAAATCGCGGAATCGACCATGGCCGGCCTCTGGCGCGTGCGCTTCAGCGACGCCGACGATCGGCTCGTCGGCGATTATCTTGAGGTCAGCGACATTCCCGAGATCGTTAAGCGCGCGGCGATCGTCAATGCGCGCGACGTTTCCTTTGGCGAAGCGCCCGATGGCGCCATGAACGTCATGCCGCTGCTCGCGGAGATTCGCGCGCGCGTCGCGGCCTTCGCGCCGGGCGCCAAGTCTCACATCGTCAATTTCATGCTGTTTCCGATGGCGCCGGAAGACATGAGCTTCCTGCAGGCTTCGCTCGGAGAGGGGCCTGTCGGTCTCGTGTCGCGCGGCTACGGCAAGTGCCGCATTCATGCGACGGCGACGCGCCACGTCTGGTCCGTGCAATATTTCAACGCCATGGACGAGATCATTCTCGATACGCTCGAAATCGGCGGCGTGCCTGTCGTCGCTTTGGCGGCGACCGAGGATTTTCATGATTCGAGCGAGCGGCTCCGCGAGATCCATGAGGCCTATTTCCAATGAGCTTCGAGAATTTCGATGCGCCTCGCGATCTAGACGGCAGCGCCAAAATGGAATGCGGCGTGTGCTGGCATGTCTATGATCCCGCGCTTGGCGACGACGTCTGGCAGATTCCGCCTGGCGTATCCTTCAGCGCATTGCCTGCGGATTGGCGTTGTCCGAATTGCGACGCGCCGCGGGCGAAATTCATGAGGCTCGCCGATGAGCGCGATGGTTGATCCCGCGCGCGAAGCGGCGGCGACGCTCGCCGGCGCGCGGCTCGCCGATCACTACCGGCGCGTCCATGAAGCGATGCGCGATCTGCCGATCTGCAATCCGGCGCTGGAGATCGAAGCGGTCGGCTTCCAGCCCTATGTCAGCCATGCGGTCGGCGTCATTCTCACGCCCTGGTTCATGAACCTTATGATCTGCGCAGCGGACGCCGAGGAGCTCCCGCCGAAGGCTCTTGGCGAAACGGCCTATTGGCCGCTGACCGCCGGGCGCGTGGGCTTTGTCGTTGGACGGCTCGAAGGCTTCGGCCGCGTCGACAGCTGCTCGCTCTTTTCTCCGATGGACGATTTTGCCGATCATGCCGCGGCGCGCGCCGTCGCTCTCGCCGCGCTCGACCAATTGTTCGATCCCGCTTTAGCGGACGCACACGCCGCGGCGGCGCGGAGACCCGCGTTGCTGGATCGCCGTTCGCTTATTTTCGGCGCGAAGCGCGACGAAACGCATGTCGCGCCATGAGCGCCAGTCCATGAGCGAGTCACGGGAGATGTCGACGAGCATTGGCGTCGAGGTGACGCGTATTGAGGACAGGGTGGAAGAGGCGAAGGTCACGCCGCGACGACAAGTCGACGCCACACGAATTCTCTATGGGAAGGCGGCGAGCGCCGCGCCGAGTCTGATCGGCTCGGTCTTCACCCTCTGCGCCGCCTCGCAGCGCATCGCAAGCGAAGCGGCGATGGCGGCGGCGCAGGCGCGACCCACGCCTGACGCCTTGCGTTGGCGTTGGAGACGCATGCTCTACGCCGAGCGCGTCGCCGAACATTTGCGCGCGAGTCTGCTGGATTGGCCCGGCGAGAAAAGCGATCCCCGTCGTCTTGCGCATCTGCCGGCCTTGCGCAAGGCGCTTGGGGCCGCCCGCGCGGCCGGCGAAGGGAACGACAATTCTCTCCACGCCGCTTTGAAGGAGGCGGCATGCGAAGTCGGCGCGCCGCTTGAAGCGGGTCAGAATCCTACAGCCTGGTTCGCTGAGTTATGGCGAGACGCCTTGCAATATGCGCAGATCGCGCCTTGGTTAAGCGGCGTCGACTTTCTAGCAATTGACGACATAGAGTCCGTGCATCGCGCCCTATGTGAGCGAAACGCGAATTTTCTCGCCCGCCCGCATCTGCCGGGGCGCGTCGTCGAAACCGGGCCCTTCGCGCGTCACTTCGCTTACCTGCGCCGCAATGTCGGACTGCTCGCGGCAAGGCTTCAGGCGCGCTTTCACGACATCGCCCAGGCTCTGGACGCGTTGGCGAGCAGGGAACTCTTGGCGGGCGAGGGAGATCTCGTCGTTGCAGGTTCGCGACGGCTTGGCGAAGGCTTCGCCATGGTGGACTCGCCACGCGGATTTTTGTTCCATCGCGTCGAAATCGACGCATCAGGCGCCGTGACGAGATATGATATTCTTGCGCCGACGGAATGGAACTTCCATCCCGCTGGGCCTTTCGCCCAGGCGCTTGCGGCGACTAAGCTCGACGTCGCCGAGCCCCGGCGGTTCGTCGCGACGCTTGCGGCATTGTTCGATCCCTGCGCATCCTGCGAGATCAGACTTCGCGAGGCGCTGCATGCATGAAATGTCGCTGATGGAAGCCCTCATCGATCTCGCCGAGGAGGAAGCGCGCAAGGCCGACGCGCGCCGCGTCGCCGTCCTGCGCGTCGCCGTCGGCGCGCTGAGCCATGTCGATCCGCACGCCTTGCGCTTTTGCTTTGAGGCCGTGGTTCGCGGCTCGATGTGCGAAGGCGCCGCCCTGGATTTGGCGGATGTTCCGGGCGCCGGCTGGTGTCTCGACTGCGGCAAGGAAGTCGCGTTGACCGAGCGCTTCGGAGCTTGCCCCGAATGCGGACGCCATCGCGTTCAAATGACGCGCGGCGACGATTTTCGCCTCATCGAACTGGAGGTCGCCTGATGTGCACTGTCTGCGGTTGCGGAACAAGCGTCGTCGAAGACAAGGACAAGACCCAAAAACGCGATGCTCAGGCGCATGATCACGCTGGCCATGGCCGTCATCATCATAATGGACACGACCACGATCACCATCATCCTGACCATGAACATCACGACCATGACCATCATCACCAACATGGCGCGGAGCGCCATGGCGTGAAGAGCCATGGCGACGACTCGATCGATTACGGCGCCGGACTGGCCGGCGTTCATGCGCCCGGCCTCAGCCAGGAGCGCATCGTAAAGATCGAGCGCGACATTCTGTCGAAGAATGACGCCTATGCGCGCGAAAACCGTCATCGCCTCGCGGCCAACGGCAATTTCGCGCTGAATTTCGTTTCCAGTCCCGGTTCGGGAAAAACCAGTCTCCTCGTGCGCGCAATCGAGGATTTGAAGGCGCGACGCGAGATCGTCGTGATCGAGGGCGACCAGCAGACATCGAACGACGCGGAGCGCATTCGCGCGACCGGCGCGCGCGCCTTGCAGATCAACACCGGCAAGGGCTGCCACCTCGACGCGCATATGGTCGGCCATGCGATCGATACGCTCGCGCCGGAAAAGAATGCGCTGCTCTTCATCGAGAATGTCGGAAATCTTGTCTGTCCGTCGGCCTTCGATCTTGGCGAAGCGCATAAGGTCGTCGTGCTGTCGGTGACGGAAGGCGAGGACAAGCCGCTCAAATATCCAGACATGTTCGCCGCCGCCGATCTGATGCTACTCAACAAGGCCGATCTTCTACCGCATCTCGATTTCGATGTCGGCGCTTGTATCGCGGCGGCGCTCACGGTCAATCCCGATCTGCAGACGCTTGTCGTTTCGGCGCGAAGCGGCGAAGGCATGCAGGCCTTCTACGCCTGGATCGAAGCGCGCGCCGCGCGCATGGCGATCGCGGAGTAAGGCGAATGGCTCAAGCCGACGCCGTGCGAGCCGCGACGCAGCGCCTGCGGGTGCGCGTGCGCGGCGCCGTGCAGGGCGTCGGCTTTCGGCCTTTCGTCTATGATCTTGCGACGCGCATGCGGCTCGACGGCTTCGTTAAGAATGACGCGGCTGGCGTCCTCCTCGAAGTTCAGGGCGAGCGCATCAACGCTTTTCTCGATGCGCTATCGCGCCGTCCACCGCCGCTCGCGCGCGTCGACGCGATCGAGGTCGAAGAACTCGCGGCGCGCGATTCTTCGAGCTTTGTCATTCTCGACTCTGTTGACGGCAAGAGCGAGACTCGCATCATTCCAGATGCGGCAGTTTGCGAAGACTGTCTCGATGACCTCTTCGATCCTGCGAGCCGCTTTTATCTCTATCCCTTCGTCACCTGCACGCATTGCGGGCCGCGCTACACGCTGACGCGGCGGCTGCCCTATGATCGCGCGCGGACCTCCATGGCGCCCTTCGCTATGTGTTCCGATTGCGCGCGCGATTATCGCGATCCGGCAAACCGGCGCTTCCACGCCGAGCCCCTCTGCTGTCCGGCCTGCGGACCAAAGCTTTCCACTTCGCCGGCGGAGATCGTCGCGGCGCTGCGCGCCGGCAAGATCGTCGCGACGAAGGGGTTGGGAGGCTTCCACTTGATGTGCGATGCGCGCATTGGCGCGGCGGTAGAGGAACTGCGCCGTCGCAAGGCGCGGGACGCGAAGCCCTTCGCCGTCATGGCGGCCAATGTCTCCTCCGTCGCGACGATCGCGCGCGCGACCGAACAGGAACTCGCTTTGCTCGAGGATGTGGCGCGGCCCATCGTGCTGACGCAAAGTAAAGGCGTCCTCGCCGACGCCGTCGCGCCGCGCTTGAATCGCATCGGCGTCATGCTGCCCTATACGCCGCTCCATCATCTCATCTTTCACGCGGCGGCGGGCGCGCCCGTGGCGCGCGGCTGGCGCGACGCGCCGCAAGAGCTGGTCCTTGTCGCGACAAGCGCCAATTTCGGCGGCGATCCGCTGGTGAAGGACAATAGGGAAGCGCAGGAGCGCCTCAGCGCCATCGCCGATCTGATCGTCACGCATGATCGCGAGATCGTGACGCGCGTCGACGATTCGGTCATGAGCGTCGTCGCTGGCGCACCGGCCTTTTTGCGCCGCGCGCGCGGCTTCGCGCCCGAGCCGATCGAACTTGCCGGAGACGGCCCCTGCGTTGTCGCCGCCGGCGCGCATCTTAAGGCGACGATCACGGTGACGCGCGGCCGCGAGGCTTTCATCTCGCAGCATATCGGCGATCTCTCGAATGCCGCGACGGGGCGTTTCTACCGCGAGACGGCGCAGCGGCTCATCGAGCTTCTCGACGTGACGCCGCAGCTTGTCGCCTGTGATCTCCATCCCGATTATCATTCGACGCGCTGGGCCGAAGAGTTGGGATTGCCGCTCGTTCGCGCGCAACATCACGCGGCGCATCTTGCCGCCATTCTCGCGGAGCATCGCATCGAGGCGCCCGCGCTCGGTCTCGCGCTCGATGGACATGGGCTTGGCGACGCCGGGCAATCCTGGGGCGGCGAATTGATGCGCCTCGACGGCGCGTCATGGCGACGACTGGGTGGACTCGCGCCGCTGCCAGCGCCGGGCGGCGACCGAGCCGCGCGCGAACCCTGGCGAATGGGCGTCGGCGCGCTCGCGAAGCTCGGGCGTCTCGACGCGGCGGCGCGACTCTTCGCGCACGAGCCGCGCGCGCTGGAGATGGCGCGCCTTATCGCGCAAGGATATGCGCCGCCCGTGACGAGCAGCATGGGCCGCCTCTTCGACGCCGGCGCGGCGCTTCTCGGACTTTCGACGCGCCAGCATTATGAAGCGCAAGCGGCTATGGAGATGGAAGCGCTGGTCGTCGCGCCGCGCGCGATGGATAACGGCTTTCGCATTAACGGCGATGAGCTCGACTTTCTGCCGCTTCTTGGCGCGCTCGCCGACGGGCGGATGAGCCCTCGCGAAGGCGCGGAGCTTTTTCACGGCGCGCTAATCGAAGGGCTTGCGCAATTCGTCGTGAAGTTCGCGACAGAGCAGCGGCTCGATATGATCGCGCTTGGCGGCGGCTGCATGATGAATCGCGTTCTTGCCGAAGGACTGACGGAACGGCTGAAAAGCCTCGGTTTGCGGGCTCTGCTCGCACGAAAGCTGCCGCCGAACGACGGCGGTCTTTCGCTTGGGCAGGCGGCCCTGGCGCGCGCCTTCGCGCAATCTCGAATTCCCAAGGAACTTGCTCGATGTGTCTAGCGATCCCCGCGCAAGTGATGGAGCTTCTCGGCGACGGCATGGCCCGCATCGACATGGGCGGCGTATCCAAGGCGATCAGCGTCGCGCTCGTGGATGATGTCGCGGTCGGCGACTTCGTCGTCGTTCACGTTGGCTACGCCCTGTCGAGGATCGACGCAGAGGAGGCCGAACTCACCCTGGCGCTCTTGCGCGAGGCCGCGGCGATGGAGACGCCGTCATGAAATATGTGGATGAATATCGCGATCCCGAACTCGCGAAGGGCGTCGCGGCGAGGATCGCCGCCGAGGTCGATGCGGCAAGAGACTACCGTTTCATGGAGTTTTGCGGCGGGCACACGCATGCGATTTCGCGCTATGGCGTCGAGGATATGCTCCCGCGAAACGTGGCGATGATCCACGGTCCCGGATGCCCGGTGTGTGTCCTGCCGGTGGGGCGCATTGACGACGCGATCAGACTCGCGTCCGATCCGCGCGTGACGCTTTGCACTTACGCCGATCTGATGCGCGTGCCGGCGTCTCGCGGCGCGAGTCTGCTGAAAGCGCGCGCGGCGGGCGCCGACATCCGCATGGTCTATTCCACGCTCGACGCTCTGCGCATCGCCGAGGCGGAGCCCGAGCGCGAAGTGGTGTTTCTCGCCATTGGCTTCGAGACCACGACGCCTCCGACGGCGCTCGCGATCAAACAAGCGAAGGCGAAAGCGTTGCGCAATTTCTCCGTCTTCTGCAATCATGTGCTGACGCCCGTCGCCATGCGCGCGATATTGGCGGGCGAGAGCGATGAGGCGACGGCGCTCGATGGGATCGTGGGTCCCGCGCATGTCAGCACGGTGATCGGCGCGCGGCCTTACGAATTCGTCGCGAATGAATTTGGGAAGCCCGTGGTCATCTCTGGCTTCGAGCCGCTCGACGTGATGCAATCGATCCTGATGCTCGTCCGCCAAATCAACGAGGGCCGCTGCGCCGTCGAAAATCAATATGTTCGCGCCGTGACCCGTGACGGCAACGCAAGAGCGCAAAAAGAGATGGACGAAGTCTTCGAATTGCAAGAAAGCTTCGAGTGGCGCGGTCTCGGCATGGTGCCGCATAGCGCGCTCCGCCTTGCCGAGGCTTTCGCCGAGTTCGACGCTGAAAAGCGCTTCGGCATTCATACGGTCGCCGCCGCCGACAATCCGGCCTGCGAATGCGGCGCAATTCTGCGCGGCGCAAAGAAGCCGACGGATTGCAAACTCTTCGGCACTCTGTGCTCGCCGGAGACGCCGATGGGGTCCTGCATGGTATCGTCGGAGGGCTCCTGCGCGGCGCATTACGCCTATGGCCGGTTCCGGGACCGCAGCCGCGCGCGGATGGAAAGGGCGGCCTCATGAGCATCGTCATGAAACCCGTTCGGCGCAAGCTCGATACTAGAAACGGCCGCGTCGATCTTTCGCATGGCTCGGGCGGGCGCGCGATGGCGCATCTCATCGCCGATATTTTTCATGACGCCTTCGACAATGACTGGCTGCGTCGCAATGACGATCAGGCGTCGCTCGATGCGCAGGAAGGCCGTCTCGTGATGACGACCGACGGCTATGTGGTTTCGCCGCTGTTTTTTCCAGGCGGCGATATCGGCTCTCTATCCGTCCACGGCACGATCAACGATATCGCCATGGCCGGCGCGACGCCGAAATATCTTTCCGCAAGCTTCATCATTGAGGAAGGATTCCTGCTCGGAGATTTGAAACGCATCGCCCAGAGCATGGGCGACGCTTCGCGCGCCGCTGGCGTGCCTATCGTCGCCGGAGATACAAAAGTCGTCGAACGCGGCAAGGCGGACGGCGTTTTTATCTCGACCGCGGGCGTCGGCGTCTTGCCGGATGGCCTGTCGCTGTCGTGCGACAAGGCGCGCCCTGGAGATGCGGTGCTTATCTCCGGCTCCATGGGCGATCATGGCGTCGCCATCATGTCACGGCGCGAAAATCTCGAATTCGGCGTCGAGATTCTGTCCGACTCCGCGGCGCTGCACGGACTCACCGCCGCGATGGTTGGGGCGGCGGGCGACGCTTTGCGCGTGATGCGCGATCCGACACGTGGCGGCCTCGCCGCGGCGCTCAACGAAATCGCGCATCAGTCGAACGTGGGCTTCATGATCGACGAGGAGCTGATTCCGGTGAAGCCGCAGGTCGCCGCCGCATGCGAATTTCTGGGTCTCGATCCCCTCTATGTGGCCAATGAGGGAAAGCTGATGGCGATATGCGCGCCTGAGGCCACAGAGATGCTGCTTAACGCCATGCGCGCACATCCGTTGGGACATGAAGCAGCCCTGATCGGACATGTCGTCGAGGACGAGCGCAATTTCGTCGAGATGACGACGCGCTTCGGCGGCGGGCGCATCGTCGATTGGCTGTCGGGAGAACAGCTTCCTCGCATATGTTAAACCGCGCGACCTGCGGACCGGATGACGCAATGACTTCTTCTTCGACCGTGCTGGTGATCGACGACGAGCTTCGCTCGCGCGAGGCGCTGCAACGCGTCCTTTCCGACGAATTCGACGTGATCTGCGTCTCAAGAGCGAAGGAGGCGGAAGGCGTCCTCGACGGCGAACTCGTGCAGGTCATTCTCTGCGATCACAGAATGGCGGGCGAATCAGGCGTCGATTTCCTGAAGCGCGCACGCATCTCCTGGCCCGATCCGATTCGCATCATCATCTCCGGCTATACCGAGTCTGAAGATATCATCGCCGGCGTCAATGAAGCAGGCATCTATCAATATATCACCAAGCCCTGGGAGCCGGAGAAGCTGATCGCCAGCGTGCGCGACGCGGCGCAGCTCTATCGCTACCAGAAGGAGGTCGGCGCAGGTCTCGACAATAAGCCCGCTGCGGAGTTGCTCAAAGAGCAGATCGTGACTCGTCGCCGTAAGGAGAAGCGGCTCTTTGAATTCAGCCGCATCATTCACCACCCCGAAAGCCCCGTAGCGCCCGTTATGGCGCTCGCGCGCAAGGCGACGGAATATGACATCTCGGTCCTCATCACCGGCGCGTCGGGAACCGGTAAGGAGCTTCTCGCGCGCGCGATCCATTACGGCTCCGATCGCGCCGACAAGCCTTTTGTCGTGCAGAATTGCGGCGCTTTGCCCGACGAACTGCTGGAGAGCGAACTCTTCGGCTGCAAGAAGGGCGCTTACACCGGCGCCTATCAGGATCGCGTCGGTCTGTTCGAACTCGCCAATGGGGGCTCGATCTTCCTCGACGAAATCGGCGAAACCTCCGCCGCCTTTCAGGTGCGATTGCTGCGCGTATTGCAGGAGGGGGAAATCCGCCCGCTCGGCGCGCAACGACAGCGCAAAGTCAATGTGCGCCTGATCGCGGCGACGAACCGAAGTCTTGAAGACGAAGTCGCGGTGGGACGGTTCCGGCGCGACCTCTATTATCGCATCGCCGCTTTCCCGATTCATCTGCCGCCGCTCTGCGAGCGCCCGCGGGACATAGACCTGATCGCGATGCGCATTCTCGCCGACGTCAACCGTAGCTTCAGGCGCGGCGTCAAAGGCTTCACGGTCGAGACGCTGGCGCGCCTTTCGAGCTACGCTTGGCCAGGAAACGTGCGCGAGCTTCATAATGAAATTCAGCGCATGGTGACGCTCTCGGAAAATGACGGACTGCTGCCTGCAAGCCTCTTGTCGCCACGCATTCTCGCTCCGCGACTGACGAACGGGGCCGTAAGCGCGGCCCGTATGCTCAAGACGCGCGTCGAGGCGCTCGAACGCGAGATGATCGAGGACGCGTTGCGACGCTTCGACGGCAATATCAGCCGCGCGTCGGAAGACCTTGGCCTTTCCCGTGTCGGAATGCGCAACAAGATCGAACGCTATGGCGTCGAGCGGGATCTGCGCGATGACGAGGAGTAAAAATCACCGTCCGACCAACATGATCGATCTCCTCTCGGAGAGCGCGGGGCTGCCGGACGACGCGCAGACGGAGAATATGTGGCTCGAAGTCATTCATAAGGTCGACGAGGTTTATTCCGATCTCATTCGTTATGAGTCAGATCTCGAAATCAAGAACGCCGAGCTTGAGGAAGCGCAGCAGTTCATTTCAAGCGTTATCGCTTCGGTTTCCGATATCCTTGTCGTGTGCGACGAGAAGGGCCGCATTCTTCAGGTCAATCCCGCCTTTCAGCGCATCACCGGTTTGAGCCCGAAGGACTTGCGCGGCGCGAGCCTTGCGGATTTCCTGGTCGAGGAGGACCGCGCGAGCGCGTTGCAGAAGATCGCCGAAGGCGTCGCTGGCAAGGTCACGGAATGCGAGCTGCGTTTTTTCGCCGCGGACGGCGCCTCCGATCTCATGGCGATCAATTGCTCTGCTCGGTTCGATCATACGGGGCGGCGCGTCGGCGCCGTGCTCACTGGACGCCCGATCGGTGAGTTGAAACGCGCTTATGAGGCGCTGCACCGCGCGCATCGTGAATTGCAGCAGGCGCAGCGCAAACTCGTCGAGCAGGAAAAAATGGCGAGCCTGGGTCGGCTCGTCGCGGGCGTCGCGCATGAACTCAACAATCCCATCAGTTTCATTTATGGAAATATCCATACGCTCGACAAATATCGCGGGGCGCTCGCTGAATATTTCGAGAAGTCTAGCGTGAAGGCGCAGAATGACGCGTTACGGCGCCGCTACAGGATCGACGCTATTCTTGCCGATCTTCCATCGCTCATCGAAGGGACGATGGACGGCGCCGTTCGCATCAGCGACATTGTAAGGAATTTGCGGCGCCTCTCCTTCAGCCGGCCCGCCGAAACCCAGCGCGTCGATCTTGAACGCATCGCGCGCACGGCGGCAAATTGGGCGGCGCGCAGCAAGAAGACGCGCGCAGAAATCATTTTCGATTGTGAAGAGAGCGTCGTTGTCGAAGCGCATGAGGGGCAGATTCATCAAGTGCTCGTCAATCTGATCGACAACGCCTTCGATGCGACGAAGGATGTCGCTACGCCTCGCATTCGCGTCGCGATCCGTAAGACGAGCGCGCACGCAGAAATCATCGTGGAGGATAATGGGCGCGGAATGTCAGATGTGGTGCTGGACAAGGTGTTCGAGCCTTTTTTCACCACCAAAGTGGTCGGCGAAGGGACGGGCCTTGGTCTTTGGATCAGCTATTCCATCGTCAAGGAACATGGCGGCTCCATTGTCGTCGCCAATCAGCCGGGCGGGGGCGCAATGTTTACGGTGCAGTTTCCGATGAACAGCGCGCAACAGCAGTTGCGGGCGGACGAAGGCGGATGAGCGCGGGCGCCTTCAACATATTATGGCTTCAGGCCGGAAGTTGCGGCGGCTGCACCATGTCCATGCTTGAGCATGGCTCGGGCGGATGGTTTCGCGAGTTGGACACGCTCGGCGTCAACCTGCTCTGGCATCCAAGCGTCAGCGAGGAGACCGGAACGGAAGCGCGCGTCGTTCTGGAGCGCGTCGAGGCCGGGGAGACGCCGCTTCACGCGCTTTGCATCGAAGGCGCGATTCTCTGCGGACCCGACGGAACGGGTTTCTTCAATCGTCTCGCCGGCACGGGACGCGCCATGCTCGATTGGGCGCGTGCTCTCGCCGCCAAGGCGGATTATTGCGTCGCCATTGGCTCCTGCGCGACCTTTGGCGGCGTTCCCGCCGCGGATCCCGATCCCACTGACGCCGTCGGTCTGCAATATCGCAAGGCCGTGGCGGGCGGGGCGCTCGGCGCCGATTATCGGTCGCGGCGCGGCCTGCCCGTCATCAATGTCGCGGGCTGCGCGCCGCATCCCGGCTGGATTATGGAGACGCTCGCGGCGCTGGCGCTGGACGTGCTGACGGCGGACGATCTTGACGCGCTCGGACGGCCGAAATTCTATGTCGATCATCTCGCGCATCACGGATGCAGCCGCAACGAATTTTATGAATTCAAGGCGAGCGCGGAGACCTTGTCGCAGCGCGGCTGTCTGATGGAGCATCTTGGCTGCAAGGCGACGCAGGCTGCTGGCGACTGCAATCAGCGGGGCTGGAACGGTTCCGGCTCCTGCACCAAAGGCGGCTTCGCCTGTATCGCCTGCACGTCTCCCGGCTTCGAGGATATTCGCGACTATCACCGCACGCCGAAAATCGGCGGCGTGCCCATAGGTCTGCCGCTCGACATGCCGAAGGCCTGGTTCATGGCGCTCGCGGCCTTGTCGAAATCGGCGACGCCGCAACGCGTGCGAAAGAACGCCACGGCCGATCATGTCGTCGTGCCGCCGCGCGGCGCGAGAAGGCCAAAGGAATGACACGCCTTCTTGTCGGACCCTTCAATCGCGTCGAGGGCGATCTCGAAGTGTCGCTCGACATCGAAGACGACGCCGTCGCTTCGGCGCGCGTGACGACGCCGCTCTATCGCGGCTTCGAACAAATCCTGGTTGGCCGTCCGATGGCGGACGCCCTCGCCATAGCGCCGCGCATCTGCGGCATCTGCTCCGTCTCGCAATCCATGGCGGCCGCGGCGGCGTTGCGCGCGCTTTATGGAGTCGCGCCGGCGCGTAATGGGGTCGTCGCGGCCAATCTCGCGCATGCGGCCGAGAACATGGCCGATCATCTCACGCATTTTTACATTTTCTTCATGCCGGATTTCGCGCGCGCGCAATATGCGGGGCGGAGCTGGCATGAGTCCGCCAGGCGACGTTTCAAGGCGATTGAAGGCCCGGCGGCGAACGAGGTTCTGCAGGCGCGCCGGCGTCTTCTCGAAATCATGGGGATACTCGCCGGCAAATGGCCGCATAGTCTCGCCTTTCAGCCGGGCGGAACGACCTGCGCCGTCGATCTTGGGCAGAAGGCGCAGCTCGTCGCAATCGCTCGCGACTTTCGCCATTTTCTTGAAGCCGCGGTGTTCGCGGCCCCGCTTGAGGCCCCCCTTGGCCTCAAGACGCCCGAGGAATTGGAACGCTTTTGCGAAGGACGCGGCGCGGATGGCGATTTTGCCGCCTTCTGCCGTATCGCGCGCGCGCTCGATCTCGAAAATCTCGGCCGCGCCGCAAATCCCTTGATGAGCTATGGCGCCTATCGTGGCGAAGCGGGCGCTTTTCTGAACGCGGGCGTGTTCGATCCCGTTACGGGCGCGCTCTTGCCGCTCGACGCCCATGCGATCCGCGAAGACGTGTCGCACGCCTATATGCGTGACGGCCCGGAAGAGCCGGCGCTCGCGCGCACGGAGCCTTATGTCGAGAAGCCCGGCGCATATTCTTTTGCGAAGGCGCCGCGTCTTCAGGGGCGGCCGGCGGAGGTTGGCGCGCTCGCGCGGCTGGCGGTTCACGGCCATCCGCTGGTGCGCGCCCTTCTTGAGCGTTCGCGTGGCTCTAATGTTTTCGTGCGCGTCGTCGCGCGCCTCATCGAACTGGCGCTAGTGGCGGAGGCGGCGGAAGGCTGGGCGAAGGCGCTGGCTTTGAACGAGCCCTTCTGCGTTGTGGCTCCGCACGATGAGGACGGCGAGGGCGTTGGCCTCGTCGAAGCCGCGCGCGGCTCGCTCGGACATTGGCTCGGCGCACAGAAGGGAAAGATCCGCGCCTATCAGATCATCGCGCCGACGACATGGAATTTCTCGCCGCGCGACGCTTCCGGCGTGGCCGGTCCGGTCGAGCAGGCGCTCGTCGGCGCGCCGCTCGAAGGCCATGGCGCGCGCGCCGCTTCCGTGCAGCATGTGATCCGTTCCTTTGATCCCTGCATGGTCTGCACGGCGCATTGAGGGGCTGGCAAGCGCCTTTCCGGCGATTGAAAATCGACTAGCCGCTCTCGCGCGAAAATTCTCATCGAGACGCGCCTCGAACTCTCCTAGCTTATTGGAATTAAATCAATTTCAATCAACCGGCGCGCTTGGCCCGGACCTTGCTCACCCTTTGAAAACAAAGCGCGACGCGAGATCGCGACGAAGGGACGAAGACGCCATCAGGAGGAGCGGGAATGGCCGCAATCGAGACTTTTTACGACGTCATTCGCCGACAGGGAGTGACGCGCAGAAGCTTCACGAAGTTTTGCAGCCTGACCGCCGCCAGTCTCGGCATGGGTCCGATCGGCGCCGCGAAGATCGCCAATGCGCTCGAAACCAAGGAACGCACGCCCGTCATCTGGATGCATGGGCTCGAATGCACCTGCTGTTCGGAAAGCTTCATCCGCTCGGCGCATCCGCTGGTCAAAGACGTCGTTCTGTCGATGATCTCGCTTGATTACGACGATACGATCATGGCCGCCGCCGGCCATCAGGCCGAAGCGATCCTCGTAGAGACGAAAGAAAAATACAAAGGCAAATATATTCTCGCCGTCGAGGGCAATCCGCCGCTCAACGAAGGCGGCATGTTCTGCATCGACGGCGGCAAGCCTTTCGTCGAAAAGCTGAAATGGATGGCGGAGGACGCCATGGCGATCATCGCCTGGGGCGCCTGCGCCTCTTGGGGTTGCGTGCAGGCGGCGAAACCCAATCCGACGCAGGCGACGCCGATCGACAAGGTCATCCACGACAAGCCGATCATCAAGGTGCCGGGGTGCCCGCCCATCGCCGAAGTCATGACCGGCGTCGTCACTTATATTACGACCTTCGGCAGATTGCCCGAACTCGACCGGCAAGGCCGGCCGAACATGTTCTATTCGCAGCGCATCCATGACAAATGCTACCGCCGTCCGCATTTCGACGCCGGCCAGTTCGTCGAGCAATGGGACGACGAAAGCGCCCGCAAAGGCCACTGCCTCTATAAAATGGGCTGCAAGGGGCCGACGACCTATAACGCCTGTTCGACGGTGCGCTGGAACGGCGGCGTGTCTTTCCCGATCCAGTCGGGCCATGGCTGCATTGGCTGTTCGGAAGACGGCTTCTGGGACAAGGGCCCCTTCTACGAACGGCTGACGAACATCCATCAATTCGGCGTCGAGAAGAACGCGGATGAGATCGGGCTTGCGGCTGCCGGCGTCGTCGGCGCGGCGGTCGCGACGCATGCAGCCGCGACTGCGGTTAAGCGCATCCTCTCGAAGAACAACGATCATTCGGCCTGACGCCGCTCTCCAGGATAACAGCCATGACGCAGCAGCGCATCTCACAAAATGGCGCGGCCGAAGTAACCCCCGCCGCCGCTCCCGCCGTCGCCGCAACGGCTTCTGCCGGCGTCGACACGCCCAACGGCTTCAGGCTCGACAACAGCGGCAAGCGCGTCGTCGTCGATCCGGTGACGCGCATCGAAGGCCATTTACGTGTCGAAGTGAATGTCGACTCCGACAATGTCATCCGCAACGCGGTTTCGACCGGAACGATGTGGCGCGGCATCGAAGTGATCCTGAAGAACCGGGACCCACGCGACGCCTGGGCCTTCACCGAGCGGATCTGCGGCGTTTGCACCGGCACGCATGCGCTTACCTCGGTGCGCGCCGTCGAGGACGCGCTCGGGATCGCCATCCCGGAGAACGCCAATTCGATCCGCAATCTCATGCAGCTCGCGCTGCAGGTGCACGATCACATCGTGCACTTTTATCATCTTCATGCGCTCGACTGGGTCGATGTGGTTTCGGCGCTCAGCGCCGATCCGAAGGCCACTTCCGCTCTCGCGCAATCGATTTCGAGCTGGCCGCTGTCCTCCCCCGGCTATTACAAGGACTTGCAAACGCGCCTGAAAAAGTTTGTCGAGTCCGGCCAGCTCGGTCCCTTCAAGAACGGCTATTGGGGCAGCAAGGCCTATCGGCTGCCACCCGAAGCCAATCTGATGGCTGTCGCGCATTATCTCGAGGCGCTCGACTTCCAAAAGGAGATCGTGAAAATCCATACGATCTTCGGCGGCAAGAATCCGCATCCCAATTGGCTCGTCGGCGGCGTTCCATGCGCGATCAATATTGACGGAACCGGCGCGGTCGGCGCGATCAATATGGAGCGTCTAAACCTTGTCGACGGCATCATCGATCAACTGATCGAATTCAACGACAAGGTCTATATCCCCGACATCATGGCCATCGGCTCCTTCTACAAGGACTGGCTCTATGGCGGCGGCCTCTCCGGCACATCCGTGCTTGCCTATGGAGACGTGCCGGAACACGCCAACGACTATACGGACAAGAACCTGCTCTTGCCGCGCGGCGCGATCATCAACGGCAAGCTCGACGAGATCCATCCCGTCGATCATCGCGATCCAGAGGAGATACAGGAGTTCGTGACGCACTCCTGGTATAAATACGGTGACGAAACCAAGGGCCTGCATCCCTGGGATGGCGTCACCGAGCCGCATTACGAACTCGGACCGAACGCCAAGGGCACGAAAACCAATATCATCGAGCTCGACGAGGGCGGCAAATATTCCTGGATCAAGGCGCCGCGCTGGCGCGGTCACGCAATGGAAGTCGGCCCGCTGGCGCGCTGGGTCGTCGGCTATGCGCAGGGCAAGCCGCAATTCAAGGAGCCGGTCGAGAAAGTGCTGCACGATCTCGGGCTGCCCACTTCCGCGCTCTTCTCGACGCTTGGCCGCACGGCGGCGCGCGCGTTAGAGAGCCAGTGGGCCGGCTATCAGATGCGGCATTTCTTCGACAAGCTGATCGCCAATATCAAGGCCGGCGATCTTGCGACCGCCAATGTCGAGAAGTGGGAGCCCAAAAGCTGGCCCAAGGAGACGAAGGGCGTCGGCTTCACAGAGGCGCCGCGCGGCGCGTTGGCGCATTGGATCAAGATCAAGGACGGGAAGATCGACAATTACCAGTGCGTCGTGCCGACCACATGGAACGGCTCGCCGCGCGATCCCGCCGGCAATATCGGCGCCTTCGAGGCTTCGCTGATGAACACGCCGATGGTCGATCCCGCACAGCCGCTCGAAATCCTGCGCACGATCCACTCCTTCGATCCCTGTCTCGCCTGTTCGACGCATGTGATGAGTGAGGACGGACAAGAGATGGCGAAGGTGCAGGTGCGCTGAGGAGAGGGTCATGACCGACATTTCGCGAATCGATGTCGCCGATTCTCATGGCGAGAGGGTCGTGTCGCAGCCGACCGTCTATGTCTATGAGGCGCCGGTGCGGCTCTGGCATTGGGTCAACGCCCTCGCCATCCTGGTTCTGATCGTCACCGGCTATCTAATCAGCTCTCCCTTGCCGACTGTCGCCGGCGAGGCGTCGCAGCATTTCGTCATGGGCTACATCCGCTTCGCCCATTTCGCCGCGGGCCAGATCATGGCCGTCGGCTTTCTGCTGCGCGGCTATTGGGCTTTCATGGGCAACGAGCATTCGCGGCAGATCTATTACGTGCCGGTTTGGCGCGCCTCCTTCTGGAAAGAGCTCGCGCATGAAATCCGCTGGTATGCCTTCCTCGAAAAGGCGCCCAAGAAATATGTCGGCCATAATCCGTTGGCGCAGACGGCGATGTTCGCCATGTATACGCTAATGTCGGCGTTCATGATCGTCACGGGCTTCGCGCTCTATTCGGAAGGAGAAGGCGCCGACAGTTGGGAGGCGAAGCTCTTCGGCTGGGTCTTCTATATCTGGCCGAACAGCCAGGAAGTGCACACTTGGCATCACCTCGGCATGTATGTGATCGTCACGTTTATCATCATCCACATCTACGCGGCCGTGCGCGAAGACATCATGTCGCGCCAGAGCATCATCTCCTCGATGATCTCGGGCGAACGTCACTTCAAGGATGGAGCCTGATCCGTGGCGCGGCGCGTGCTTGTCCTTGGCATCGGCAACATACTTTGGGGCGACGAAGGTTTTGGCGTGCGCGCAGTGGAGGCGTTTCACCGTCGCTACGCCCTTCCGGAACACGTCACAATTCTCGACGGCGGAACGCAGGGGCTCTATCTCGTGCAATTTGTCCGCGAGGCCGACGATCTTCTTGTCTTCGACGCCATCGATTACGGCCTTGCGCCCGGAACGCTGAAGATCGTGCGTGATGGCGAAGTGCCGAAATTCACCGGTTCAAAAAAGATGAGCCTGCATCAGACCGGCTTTCAGGAAGTGCTGAGCGCCGCCGATCTCCTTGGCGATTATCCTTCGCGCCTCGCGCTCGTCGGCTGCCAGCCGCTCGATCTCGAAAACTGGGGCGGTCCGCTCACCGAGCCGGTGCGCGGCGCGATCGACGCCGCTGTCACGGCGGCGCATGACATCCTGTTGGAATGGGACGTCGATTGCGTCCGGCGCGCCGAACCGCTGTCGCCGGAACTGGGGCTGTTAAGGCATGACATCGATCATCAGAGCTATGAGAGCCGGAGAGGCGTCAACGCTGCCGGCGAATGGAGGGATTGACATGAGCTTCCTGCGAATGATCCTCGTCGCGGCGGCGCTCGCGCCTGTCATGGCGGAGGCGCATCCGGGCGCGCATCCATATGGGCTCGCCGAGAGCCTCACGCATATCGCCACCCAGTCTGATCACCTTCTCGCGCTTGCCGTCGCTTTCGGCTGGATTTCCATCGTCGCGACGGGCGCGCTTGGCGTCGCCTATGCGAGCCGCAAGGCTTTGCGCGCGCACGACTGAAGCATCGGACGGACGGATTCCCATGTGCCTTGGCGTTCCGATGCGCGTGATCGACGGCGACGACATGTCGGCGCTCTGCGAAGGCGCCGGCCGCACCGAGCGCATTTCCATGCTGCTTATCGGCGCGCAGCCTCCCGGCGCGCATGTGCTCGTTCATCTCGGCACGGCGATGCGCGTGCTTGAGGAAGAAGAAGCCGCTCTGATCACGGCCGCGCTCGCGGGCCTTGACGCGGCGCTTGCCGGACGGACCTTTGAAGCGCATTTCGCCGATCTTATCGACCGCGAGCCGCAATTGCCCGCCCATCTGGCGCCGTCCGACGAACCCGATCGTGATGTTCCAGCACCGAAACAACTCGTATCAGAATCATCGTCGACGCAGGCGACTTAAGTTTGTGCTTCGAAAAGATATTTGCGACTTGCGCAATCGAGTGGCGGCCTTCCAGGACCATCCGCGCCAATTACGCTCGACCGCTCGGCGTCAAACGGGCATTCTTATGGATGTTCATCCGGACCTCCGGGAAAAGATGAAGCTTCACAACTCCACTTTCCTCGGTCTCGTCCGGATGGACAACATATAGAAAGCTCACATCTAGCCGCCGCCGCCGAGAGCGGTGTAGAGGGCAACCGCGTGTTGGTAACACCGAGGAGCTCCGGCGCAGGGTTTTATTGTCTACCTCGGAGAGAGGGCTCCTTCGGCAGTCGTCAAGCATGCCGATCAGCTCTCCAAAGATACCTTCTATGGACGCTGCCCCAGAACGAACCTTTGTCGACCTTGAACGTGCGTTGCTCGGCGCCGACACAGGTTTCAAGAAATTTCGCTGTGCGCCGCGCTCGATGCTCGCTGTCGATTCGCTTGCGGATAACGAATTCGATTTCGCCTGCGCCATTCAAGATGACTGTCGCCCCTCCGATCACGTCGACTTCGCTTCCATCGAGCCTGATCCGACCGGATTGCGTCACCTCGGCGACGACGCCGAACTGTACTTGCCGGTCAGGACCCACACGCCGAATCACGCGCACGGAATCGATTGTTGGTCGTGCGAAACCTGGCCCCGTTTTTAGGCCGAATTCGTCGATGTTGTCTGGGTTGAATACGGCATCTGCAAGCGCCGCCGCCTGTCGCATGATCTCATCCGCTGCAGGCGACGATCCAGGATCTTGCTGAAGACGAAGCGTCGCGAGACTGAGCGCGTGAACCCGTTCAATCGGCCTTTTCGGACTGTTCCAGCGCAGAGACTCTTCGGAAATATCGGGAACGTCTTCGGGAAAAATCCGTCGGCGCGAAAAGGCCGCGATCAGCTCCTGGCGAAACTTGTATCGGTCGTCGAAGATGAGTTCTTGATCGGCGGTGATCATGGCTCTGAGATAGTCGCCAAAGGTCACATCCACGGGTGGACAATAATCGATGGCGCGGATGCAGAGCGACAGCATTTGCTCAGCTGTCTTAGCCGCGCGGTCAGCCAGAAGCTTCACATAAGACGGATGGCGCGGTGCGCCGGTCCAGGTGGATTGGGCGTAGATCGTCTGTATCGCTTCCGCACGGCGATCGAAAACGCGCGAAAACGCTTCGACAATGGCGGAGACGAGGATCGAGCCGCGCTTATGAGGCTCGAGAGCGTCGCCATATTCGTACTCATCTTGAAATTGGTCGATCGCTATTCGCGCCGGCCCGTTCATTCCCGTCGCGTGTCCAAACTGCTCGGCGAGCGCAAAAATCGTCTTGTCACGTCCAATTTCTCCATCCCCGCGAATGATCGCTTCCTCGACGGATGCGCTGTGGGCGAAATGCTGAAAAATCGCGACGAGATCGGCCAACGCCTCATGCAGCGCGAGCACGTCCGGGTTCGTCGGCTCATCGAAATGAGCCCGCAATCCGGCAACGAGCGCGTGAGTCATTTCATGCGCAATAATATCACGTGAAAGGCATGTGTAGATTGTGCTGCTGGGGAGCGTGCCATGCCCCGCGTTAGGATCAGCCATAAAATAGCCGAAGCGCAGTTCGCCCGCATGGCCATCGTAATATGCGTTGCGCTCTTCAGTAAAGTGGGGCCTAATTATAAGCCTTTCTCCGTCGAACCCCCAAGAAAGCTCACGACCGAGCGCGACAGCAAAGGTTGCGATCACGTCGCTGCACACGGCGTATACCATTTGCTGTCGAAATTCCGGACTGGACGCCGACGGCGTATAGCCCTGCGTGATCAGAATCTGGTTCTCTTCGAGATCGACGCCCACCGCGCCCGAATCGGGACGATCGCTACACATTACGTGCAGCACAGACCCCTTTGGTCCTTTTTCGAGCGGCTCGTACGGCACGGTCAGCACAACCGCATTGCCCGTATAGCCATTACGCACGGGCTCCGACATGAATATCCGCAGGGGACGGTAGAGCGGCTCTCCTTTCTTGGTCCGCCTTCGATTGAAGCGCGCGGCGCGGAGCAGATTGTCGCCGTAGTGATAGTCTCGGCCGACCCGCGCAAGAAACATCCCGCTTGCCCGTCCCACGTCCTCCTCGCGATTTGCGGCGTCCTGCTCGACCTGAGTCTGGACTGCCTCGCTCGCGACGCCGCCATCGTCTTCGCCTTCGCGCATCGTTTCCTCCTCTAGCGGATGACGCGCGCGATTGCTTCGAGCATGTCGGCGACAGCGCTGGCCCGGTGCGCGCTCGAGCTTCCCAGCAATTCCGGCTTGAGTGCGACTGCGCCCCCGGATTTGGCGCCAGCGAGGAGTTGAGACTGCTTCATCGCAACGGGGCAGTCGAGCATCGGCGTCTGTCTGGGATTTGCTCCGAAGCCCGCAATGACCTCTTCGTTGAACGCGCGGTTTGTAAGCCCCGCCTGCGAGAGCAGCGGAATCGCAATCCGCGAATAGTCGCCGCGGCCATTAGTCTCCCATGCAAGTTCATTGTCCTTGCATGCCGAGAACGCAACCCAGCGCATCTCTTCCTGTGTCCCGCCGCGACTGAACGCGCGCGTGCGCCTCGATCCTCGACGCATCTCGAGGTAACGGTCGAGCACTGAACGACGCAGTTTGACAAAGCGAGGTTTGCCGTTTGCCGAAGGTTCTAAAACGCGGCCCAACGCAAAGCGACCATTGGAATAGGAATAGCAATTGTCCATGAACATCGTCAGATGAACGTTCTGAGGCAACTTTTCCAGTTCGGCGCGGATTTCATCGTCGACAAGAAGTTCGCCAGTATCGTAGTCGACCGGACAAATGGCCTCGTCTTTACCGCCCTCGTCGTCGCCATCCTGGTCTGGCACAAAAGTGCCATGTCCAGAATATTGCAGCACCAGCACATCGCCGGCCTGGCTATTCGCGATCATTTTTCCGAGTTCCTCGATAATATGGCGCTTTGTCGCGCGGGAGTCGTGCAGCGCCTGCACCTCGAATCCGAGTCGTTTCAGCGCTGCTTCCCATTCTTGCGCATCAGCGACGCAACCGGAGAGACGATCATCGGGGTGGCTATATTTATTGATCCCAATACAAAGCGCGGCGCGACGTCCTGCCATTTTCGTATCGCTCGTCATGGCAATTTCTCCTTGCAAAAAAAATGGTTGCTTTTCTAGGGTCGCAAACGACCGACTCTCCGTGTCTGGTGGAAATGGCGCCGGCAGTTGCGCGCCGTCTGCGACGTGGAGGATCCGCCGCGCAATACTTTCCATCGTCGGCGGATCATTATCGAAGCCGCCATGTGTGTCGGAACGGCTCGCGGACATCCCCGTTATTGCCTGCGTCGGCGAGAAGACGACCGATCCTGTCGCGGACGAACCGTTGAGGCCAAAGCGTCGCGCGAGCGTCGCATTTCCTCTCAATGATCGCTCAAGCCCGAGAACAGGTTCGCCGGGCTCGGCCTCGAGCGCATTATGGATGAGGTAGAGCAGCGATTTGCGGTAGGCGAAGGTGACCGTGTCGTCTCTTTCCGCCCTATCGAACATGGTGAAAACATCGACGCGCTTCACGGTGTCGCCGACAAGTGGATCGATCAGACGCGAATAGGCGTCGACCGTGATCGCTGGAGCGAGAAAATAGATTGCGTCGAGAGCGGGCGCGTTGAGCGCCTGCATGCGTTGCAGCAGATGTGCATGGAAGATGGAGCCCGCACTGTGGCCGATCGCGTAGACCTTCACTCTCGCCGCGAACGCGGCGACAAATCGTGCAAGGTGCTCAAGAACGAACGTCCCGGCGGCGCCCGGTTCGAATGCGCTCGACGCGGACTCCTTCATCTTTCCCCAGATCGCGCCACCCCCGCCTGCGCGAACCGCGGTTTCGACAATTGCGTCCGATATGTCAGGTAGATCTCTCGTGACGCGTGCGACGCCAAAGAAGCGGAGAATGGTTTCGAGCAGTCCGGTCTCCCAAGTGAAATGGATCGGGTAGACGCCGCACGCCTTCCACCAGGGAATTTGATTCTGCGCAATGTGCAGACCTGCTTCCTCGCTAACAAGTCCGCCATGCGCATAAAGCACGATCGGGAGGGTCTTGCCGGCAGGTAGCGAGTGAAGCGCGGCAGGCAAATGGTGCGAAAAGATGCGCGTCACCTGTTCCGCCGAACTCGAATAGGCGCCGCCAGAGGAGAATCTGCCATTCCAAATGTTGATCATATGCGGCTGCAGAATGTCGGGATCCAATTCTCTGCCCCGCATAGCGCTGTCGCGTGGCGCCAGCTTGCAGCAGTTAGGCTCATGCAAATGTATATGCGCATCAATCTGCGGGGCCGCGCCGAGCCAGTCACGCAAAGCCGTGCGACTTGGACCTGACTGGCTGCGGCGCGCGCGGGGTAGCGCTGTTCCTCGGAAGGCGCGGACAGCGACGACAATCTCCGGATAGGAAATTCCAGATCCCGGACAGGTCTTGGATGTGCCCAGCATATTGTGGAATTGCATGGACTCTGGCGCTAGCTCGAATCGGTCCTGAACTAGCGCGATGACACGCAGCGTCGCTTCTCGTTGCACTCCGTCGAACGTTTCCTTCCCATCGTCGAAGTCGCCAACGACGCTCACCATGAATGGGCCTGCCTTAGCATCACCATTGCGCCCGCTCGCCGAAGCGGGCGGCGCATCCCAATGGCGGCCCGTCCAGATCATGCCTTCGGGGTCGATCGTGACGTGCTGCGCGATATCGGACCAGCCCTTCTCCTCCGTGTCGCGCCGCCACATCTCTTCGATCGAGGCGCGCCCCTCGAAGGCCGCAAGATTCGGCCCCCATGTATGATGCATATGCACTTCGATGATGGAGCGACGCCGGTTTGGAAACCAGTCGTCGAGGAGCCGCTTGAACTCATGAATATCGATTCGATGGAATGGCATCTCTTCATCTCAAAACGTCAATGACGCGCCGCACCGGCGCCCAACTCGATCCTGTTCGTTTCAACGACGCCCGAGAGGCGATACTGCCGATAATCGATCTTTCGCCATCCAGGCGGCGCAAGGACGGCGGTATCCAGCGCCTGCATGAATCGACTACGCGTAAGGCGTCTCCCGGCTCTGATGAGTCCATCAACAAGAACGAGCGCGCCAGCATCGGCAAAGCGCAGTGCATCGCTAAGCACTCTGATCTCGACCGTTGTATCCTCGCTGGACGCGGGGCGAATATCGATGAGGGTCGCGCCCGCCGGACGCGCCTTGATTTCGTCGAGGCGCCCCGCGACGACATCCAACGGCGCGATGAGATGTTCATCTGCGGCGAGCAATGGAACGCCTCCGAGCGCAATCCGACATTTTCGTGTCATGGACGGCCCGGGTTTAAGCTCCCGCTTCATCGCCGCAAAAAGCGAAGGCGCGCGGCGGGCGTCGTCATCGTCGATCGATACAGAACCGCACTCCGACGCCGCCGCGCCGAGCGCCTGCCCGAGCGCCGTAAAGTCCGGGGTGAGGCCACGATTGCGATCGGCGTCTTCATCTCCCTCGAACGGATGGCGGGGGAACAGATTCAGCAGTCCATTTTTCGTGAGGGTGGCTTCGATCTCGCGTTGGGCCGCCGTCAAGCCGACAATTGCGAAAAGTGACGACGCCCTCTTGCGCAAGTCCGCTTCATTCACGGGCTCGACCAGAATGCGTCGACCAAAAATTTGTCCGCCTTCGCTCCATCTCACAACGGCCGCGGCGAAGAGCGCGGGAAGCGCGTCATCCGCACGCGCCACGAATACGCCAATGCGGATACCTTCCTGCTCAACTCCGGCGCTGTCTTCGGCGCGCAAGGAGCCAAGAAACCCCAGAAGCTCATCCGCAAGCGGCGCGTCGATTACGATGCGCGGCATGACGCGATCGATATTGCGTCCGTCAGGCGTGCGCCCGTCCGCGAGAAGACGCGCCAACGCGCCGCCATCATATCCGGACGGTCCCGCACGATCAGTCAGACTTTCCGTGTCGAGCGCCGGCGCCTGCAGGCCTCCCTCCCGCCGGCCGCCGCCATCAAGTCCATGGCAGCCTGCACAAGGCTGCGTGTGGCCTCCGCCGGGAAGCTCGCCGCGCAGGAAGAGCGCGCGCGCATAGCTCGCGCAGGCTTGCGACGCCCAAAGACAGACACAAAGCAGTATTGCGACGCTCGGAGCTTTCATGACGTGAGACGTTTGATAAGCGCGACAATCTCGCGCGCGTCCGGCTGGCCGTTCAAGCGGAACAGCTGTCCATGCACGGCGAGGAAGATGACTGTCGGATGCTCGTCGAGCGCGCCAAAGCGGACATCGAGCCGGTCGAGCAATGCGTCAACCGCTTCGCGGTCGCCTGTCAGGAACCGCCAGCGCGCGCTTGCGCCAGTCTGTGCGGCATGGCGCGCCAGGCGCTCTACAGTGTCGCGCAATGGATCAAGCGTCAGGGTCAGGAGCCGCGCGTGCGGCGCAAGCTGCGTATCGAGGAAGTGCATCTCTGCTTCAGTGACGGGACAGGCCGCCTTGCAGCCCTGGAAAAAGAAGCTGAGCACGGCGACGCCGTCAGGCGCCATCAACTCCTGCCCGAGGTCCACGTGGCGACCAAGTTGGTCCGACAGCTCGACCGATGGCAATGTGACGTGAAAAGATTGAAACGCCGATGCGCCCGCTGCTAAAAATACGAAGAGCGATGCAGCGGCAATACGCTGCAAGGCCATCATGGCGCCGACTCCACCAGCTTTGGCGACGTCTTCATGCCGTCGCCATAGATAGCATAAAGCACGAGAGGCCCTGGGCCCGCGCTACGAAGAACCACATGATGTCGCCCGTCCGCAATCGTCACCGGCGCCTCGGCGCGCCATGGAGAGAGAAGACCCTGCGCGATCAACGCATGCGCCGCCGTCCCCTCCGATTCGAGCGTGAAGTCGACTTCCAGGCCTTGCGCAGTCCGACGCAGAACTTCGATATTGAGGCCGATTTCCTGGGAAACCTGCGCCTGTGACGCGTCTACCGCGCTTGGCCGCACGGCAATATCGCGGCAAAGCAGCGGGCTCCTGGCGTCGTCAAAGATGAGGAGCCGATGCGGTCCGCCGCGCGCAAAGGTCACCAGCGCCTCATACTGTCCGGGCGCCGTCTCGCGGAGGCCACGCGGCACGGCAAGAAGGCGCACGGGCGGGTCGCCCTTGAGATTGACCGAGTGTAGCGAGGCGCTGTCGTGGACTCCGGCGTCAGCAAGGAACAGGACGGCGTCGCGCGATGGCGAAACGATCAGAAGCGTCTCGCTATCGGGAGCATGCGCCACGAGCCCCCGATCCGCTTCACCCGACGCGCCGTCTTGCGGACCGAGCGGAATTCGGCGCACCATCGGTTCTTGTCCCTTGCGAATGCTGTCGCGCGCAATGAGCGCCGCGGTTCCGCGGCTCTCGAGGATCATTGCGATCGAATGCTCCGTGAAGCTGAGGTCTTCGAGCGCGACGCCAAACGCAATGGCCTGGACCATCTGCCCGAGCGCCAGATCGATGATGCTCGCCTTCCCCTCGCGGCGGAGCGCCGCGATCGCATAGCGGCCATCGGGCGTCAGCGTCAGCATGTCGGCTCGATTGGCGAGCGCGATCTTTTGGGCGGGCGCGCCATCAAAATAGCGCAGCATCGCGACTGGCGCGGTTCTGTCCAGCTCGAGTACAGCATTTGCGAGCGGCGAATAGGCTATCTTGCTCGCGGTCTCGAACGGCGCCGTAGCGACCACGCGCCCTCGCGCATTGACGAGAGCAATCGTTTGCGCGCCCTCAAACAGCAGCGCGTCGTCTTGGGTCGCACGTACGCCGTGCGCCTCGAACGTCAGTGCAATGCGCTGAACCTTGTCGTTGCGCAGGAGTAACGCTGCGCTGTCGCGCGTTACGACGCCAACGCCATCCGGCGTCGGCGCGATCGCGCGTGGCGCGGAAATGCCATCAACAGGCGCGACGACGCCCGAGGCGACGTCGATCCGGGCGAGAATGTCGCGCTTCGGCAGGATCGCGTAGAGTGCGCCTCGCGCGTTTACGACGAGGTCGGACGGCGCTTCCTTCAGGTCGATGATGCGTAGAATGTTGCTCGTCGCGAGCGAAATTTGCGGATCGACAACGCTGATACGCCCATCTTTCGAGAGCAGCGCAAGAAACTGCCCGTCGAGCGCGATATCGCCGCGCGCGAGAGCCCCGGTCGCGCGGAGCGCCCGCGCCGTTTCGGCGCAATCGCCGCCGACTCCGTCCGTCGGCCTCAGCAATCCGCGCGGTTGCTGCAGGCTCTGCGGACGGTCCAGCAACGCGTTGCGGAACGCCGCCTTGAGTAGCAGCGGCGTGCCGGACACGGCCTCACTTTCCCGTCCGGTCGTGGGATCGATAAAGGTCGTTTCGAGGACGATCGGCGTCACCAGCTCTTCGGTCTGAGCCAAGTCGACGGCGCCGATAATCAGTGCGAAAACGCCTGCTGCCGCTCCGAACCGGGACATGCGCCCTCGCCATTTTCATCTGTTACTTCGAGGAGTCCCCACGCGCCATGGCCAGCCATCAGGCGCGGACCGTCGTGCCAGAAATGGCATCCCGGTCCGAGCGGGCGACGCAGCGCGGCGGTGATCGACTTGCCAGGCGCGAGCAGCGCCGCGTTCGGGAACCCGAACCCCGGGAAAAGATCGTCAAAGCCGTTGCCCGTGATGATGAAGGCGCGCTGACGCGCCCGCCCGCCGGGATGGACGACACGAAACATGACTTCCTCCCGGGCCCTTGCGCTCAGAACGATCGGCGTGCGCTCCGCGCCTTTACCCTTCACATGGAAAATATCCTCGCCAAGTTCGACGGCATTGGCGTCGGCGGCGCCATTCAGCACGCCCTCTGTATAGGGCGCTTCGCCTCTAAGATTCTTTCGGGCGAAGATTGGCGTCGATCGATAGTTCACGCCCTTCTTGCCGAAGTCGTATGTGTCATCGCAGATGCGGCAGTCCGCGACGGGCATGCCTCCGTCCGAATTCTCGGCGTGAAGGTTGAGCCCATCCTGCCAAAGTAACACATGCTCGCTCAACGCGGCCTCAGGGGGCGGCACATGCTCGCCGGCATTGTCGAACCCCTGCTTCAGCTTGATCGACGCGCTCGCTTTCATCTGCGACGGGACCAGCGTGACGGCTTGACCAGGCTCCGCTTGCGTCGCTGGCTTGCCATCGACGCAAACGCCAGGCTGATTGCGTCCGGCGTAGCAGGCGCCCTGCGGCTCGACGATGAGCGCGCCCGCGAGGCCATGCGGCAGCTGGTTGAAAACATCGCCAAGCGGCCGTATCGGCAGCGCGCCGAAAGCGTAAGGTTGAAATCCCTTTTTCTGCGTTTCAAATTTCGCAATCGTGTCGCTGATGCATTGGGCCAGGGCTCGATGATGCGCAGCGTCAGGAAGCGCGTCGCCATTCATGGAGAGGGCAAACCAACGTCCCAGAACGTCTATGATGAAGGAATTTTGCTCATTCTTGCCGGGGTCATACTTTGCGAGACGCGCCGACTGCAGCCCCTCTGCATCGCAGAACGGTTGGGCAAATTGCCGTGCGAGTTCGTCAAAATAATTCTGTTGCGACTCATCCTTGGAGCTTAGCACGCCGGCATAGAAGAACATGCGCGCCGCTTTCTTCGGCGTCACGCTCTCGCCCGCGTCAACGCCGACCGGGCTCGGCGTCGTGCTCATATTTGATGTTGCGGTGAGGGGGATGGACAGCGCCAGATGGCTCGACGGCCGCGCATTCCGCGCCGCCGGTTCATTTCCCGCAAGAAATTCGCCTGTCTCGACATTCCATCCGTCATGCGTATCGACGTTGAGCGGCGTGATCTTCGGCATGAGAGCGTCGCCCGGTTTGTCTTCGCCGTTCTCATCGAGCGCGTTGACCAAAGTGAGATCCAGGCAATCGCCGGCGTTTATGCGCAGCACGAGCGGCTGGATCGCCGTCGTCGGGAGCTCGCCCGAAAAATTTTGGCTCGCAGAGAGCGAGTCCTTGACCTTTCGGATGATGGTCGGTTGACTTGCGTCAGACGCGGCGAGACTTGCCGCCGGCCAAATTTCGGCGTTCTGCTCCGAGTCGATGAGCACCAGCAGGCGACCATTGGGGTCACGCAGAACAGGCGCCTGCGGATGATAGACGACGCCTTTGGCGTTCAGCGCCGTCGCCTCCACGGCCGCCACGGTCGCCCGCACATGCGGCGCGCCGGGCAGACAGGTCACGCCGAATTTAGGCGTCGGACGCCTCGCGGGCAAAGACGGCGCAAGCGCCGTTTCTTCGGCTTCCGACGGCGGCTTATTCCGCGCATCCTCGGTTCCCAAGATCGCACGCGCTGTCGTGAGCGACGTGAGCCGCTGAGACGCAGGCCTCAACTTGCTTCCAGGCGCCTGCGGATTAGCCTTGATGCAGTTCAGCGCCTTGCTGGGGTCGTCGCTCGGCGCGTCGAGGCATGCGCCGATGTCATAGGCGACGCGCGGCCGTTTCGACTCTTCATACACGCGCAGAAGCCCCCATGCGCCGTTCCAGATCGCATCAAGCGTGCCGAAATGATAGAGGAAGTCCGACGCCGTCATACGATTGGCGAAAACCGGATCGGCCATCAGATCTTTGGGCGCGGCGCGCGCGACCTTGCCTCGTGGCGCGGCCCGCGCAAGCGATTCAACCACCGGCAACGCCGCCTGCATAACCCCTTCCCGGCGCATTGGCGCTTCGAACTCGAAGTGCTCCGAGATGCCGATCTCCTGCCCTGTCTCTCGGCCATCGACATTGTCGCACGCCGCTAGCAGTGAAGCCCGCGCGGACCTGTCGACGCCCGCCAGCGCCACCGTGGCGTCATGACACCGGCGCCACCATGTCGGATTCGCCTCCGCTTCCTGGTTCTGCGACGTGAAATCACGATGCGACACAAAGTGCTGATCGAGATTGCGGGGGAAGGTTACGCCTTCGAGCGTGAAGACGTGCTGAACCTCCTGTGCGCCTTGAATGAGACGGATCTGAATATTTTCATTCTCGTAGACGTCAAGGATCGGCGTGCAAGGATCGCCATGGGTCTGCCCGGCTTGCGTGCCGGTGAGCATGATGCTGCGGAAAGTCTCGCCGAAGTCGCCCATGTCGCCCATCCGCTGAGCGGCGACGCTACGATCCTCTTCCTTGCGATCACCCGCCGCGGCAAAACCACAGGGTCCGTAACCCAACCCTTCGTTCTCATGTCCGGCGCGCGCGCCGACACGCAGCGGCACAGGCTCATTGCGATAATTCACGAGGTAAGGATCGTGATGATCGACTGAAATCGACTCCGGACGTTCCGGCGCGGCGATCGGCCGGCCATGGATGCGCCGCTGCTCCAGAGCTGCGCTGCGCATCTGCGCCGCGACGCTCTGCGCTTCGTCGGACGTGTAGTGCGTATGCAGAATGGGTGACGCCGAAACGCCGTCCGCGCCGCCGCCATCGCGTCCGCTGCAGGTGGAAGCAAGACTCAGTTTGTCGTCATAGGCCGCTTTGTCCCGGGCGTAAGCTTCGGCCTCCTTCGCGAGACAAACAAGGCCTTTTGCAGGAGTCTCCTCCCGATACTGGATCTCGGCTTTCGGCGCTTTTGGATCGTAGAGCAGTGCGAAGTCGGCAATCGCCAGCGCATATTCACGCGTATCGGCGACATGAGGTTTGCGGTCTGGATCGCCTCGCTCGAGCACGAGCTTGCGCGGTCCGACGAGCTTTTCATCCCCGATGCGGAGCTGTATGCCGGCGTCCTCTTTCGCCAGCTTGTCACAGTCCTTCTTATTCGTCACATGCTCAGGGCAGATGCTTGCATGTGTCGGCTCTATGACGAGCGCCGAGTAGAAGCCGTGCTGCTGGATCGATGACGGACCGAAGTGATCATGCGTGAAGACTGTTCGCATGGTGCGGTCCGTCGGCTTCGCGCCAACAATCTCCTCAGACAGGATCGGATCCGCGAACCAGCGTTGGACCGTAGTCTGGAACCATCCCGGCTGGCCGCCGGCGCCAAGACGTGGCGTTTTCCAGTGATCCTTCTTGCCGCAGACTCGACCGCGCAGCTGGGTCGATCCTCCTGTTACAGAGCCGCCATGAGACGGCTGGCTCGCACAGATGCGTTCGGAGATTTCGTCAGGCGCAAAGGTGCCGTCTTCATAGTTCCAGCCATTGGCCGAGCCGTCGGAAGACGTCACGTCGAATTTCACGAGATGAATGTGCTGCCCGACAGTGTCGGTCGGCGTCTCGACCTGAAAGTCATCTCGCGCCAAAGTCTTGGGCATTTCATTGGTGTGGCGCAGCTCGATGCATTCGCCCGAGCGCGCCCGGAAGAAGAAGGGCGCCGCGTCTGCGCGGATCTTGTTTTTGTAATCTCCGGCCTCGCTGCTCAACACATCGATGCGCGCCTGCGGATCGTGCCAGCCAGCGCGATTGACGATCATCTTCTGCAACTGGACCGCGGACACATCATAGCGACGGAAGCCGATCATCTTGGGATCGGGCGTGAACGCGACGCCATCGTTGGTGAGCGGGTCCGATTTCGCCGCGCCCGCGTTTAGCCCATCGGCGATTGCGCAAGGGTCGGCAAAGGGCGCGCCTGGACGTGGCGGAGCGCCATTAACGTAAAACCAACCCGGAGCCGCGGCGCCGCCAGCAGCAGTGGCCGTCGCCGCGGAAATCGTGACCGTTGAATACCCGCCTTTGTCCTTGTCGAATTGCGCCGGCGATCCGTCGATCTGGCGCAGCCGCAGCGGCTGCGTCTCGCCCGACGCGCCGGCGAGAAGCCCATTATGATGAAAAGCCATGCCGCGCTTTTCAACGTCGGAGCCGTCATATGGCAGAATATTGAGATGCAACTTCGTGTAATCCGCCGAGAGATCGCCGATGGCGAGCGAGCGGGCGAGTAGCGCATTAACATTTTGCGCGCCGTCAATAATCGGCGCGGCCCCCGCCGCGAATTCGCGCTCGCCGTCCTTCACGACATGACGCGGCAGGCCCGCATCCAACGGCTTGCCATTGTCCAGCGCCATGTCGAGCGGCGGCTGCGGCGCACGGTGGCCCGGCTTGCCGTCGATGTAGAAAGGATAGCCTGGCATGCCCTTGTCGCCATAGGTCGGCAGCAACGGCAGCGGCTCCTCCGGCAGCGGGACAAGCGCAGGTATCGGCGTGCCTTCGGCGTTCGCCAGATTCGAACCATCCGGCAAGGTGCCCGCGCGCGTCTTGTGTTCATCGTCCGACGCGGTCGGATTTATCGACAGTCCCGGGCTCTTCTGTCCGTCCGGCAGTTTGCGCGAGCCGTCCTCGAAAACATCATGCGTGCGCCAGAGCTCCCACATGCCCTGCGCGAAATGCGGATAGAGATGGCAATGGAAAATCGAGTCGCCCGGCGCGCGATTGCGGTTGCCGGCGCCATGCGTCTCCCACCATCCCCCCGGCCCTTGATCGCGCAGGCCGCCATGATAGATGCGGTAGGTGAAGCCCTGCTGGGGCCCGACCGTCTGACTGTCGAGATAGGCGCCGCGTCCGGAATCATTGCCCGCGAACCACTGGTGCGCATGCAGGTGGAAGACATGCGTCTCCTTGGGGCCTGCATGGAAATTTCGGAAAACGACGCGGTCATTCAGATAGGAGTGATGGACATTGGACGGGTCGTCCGGGAACTGTTCGAGCAGCGCCGGATCGCCATTCGCCCATGACTGCAGGAAGAATTCTTCGTAGAGGCATTCCACGCAATCGGCGGCCGGCCCCATTTTCTTGCGGTTGGCGATGAGCATGGGGCCCATGCCGCCAGAGCCATAATTGACTCCGAACCCGTCACGTACGCCGGCGAGCTGCTTGAACTGCGCATCGGCGCCGCCGAGCATTCGGTAGGCTTCCGCGTAGTAGGTCTTCATCTCATCGTGGAGCACGACGGTAAATTCGCGGAAGGCGGAGAAGCGCCCACGATCCTTGGCTGGCTCGCGCACGATTGCGTTCAGATCGCTATGCGCAAGGCGATAACGCGCTTCGCCATCCTTGCTCTCCTCCGCGCTCAGCATGTTGAGATAGGGGAAGCCGGCTCCGTCTTTCGCTTCGTAGTCGAGCTTGCCCTTGCGCGCGTGCGGCTCGGTCGCGCCTTCCTTTGGCCAGGCGGCGTCGAGAACGCCGTGCGAGACCTGACTCCTGTACCACGCGCTGCCTTTGGGCTCTGCGATGACGGATGCGAAAAGCCCGTGCGTAAGCGAGCCGCCGTCGCCTTCCCCGCCGGACATCGCCGCATTCGACGTTGCAAAGAAGGGCCCCTCGTGATTGATCTCAAATCGACAAACGACAATACGTCCGCCCGGCGGCAGCGCCGAGACGCCGAGACAGATGTCGCGGTCGAATCCGTCGGTCTGCTTGGCCGCAAGCTTGAGACCCGCAACGGCGAAATTTGCCAATCGCGTTTTCGGCCAATCCTTATCGATTTCAGGCTTGGTTGGCTCGCCGCCAGCTTCTTCCTTCTTCGCCTTGCAATGTTGCCGGGCGGACGACTGGCCATTTGGAAATTCGTCTTTCCATACGGCGTCGTTCAAATTGTCTTTACCGGCAGGCGGCTCGCGGAAAGAGTTCGGACAGAAGTCCTTCGTAAGTCCCGGCTGCAGCGGCCTGAGCAGATTTTGAAAATGGACCTCGAGCGTGTCGCCGACGTTGACCCTCAACGCCATAGGACGCGGGCGTTTGCAGTCGCGCAGCCGAACCGCTCCGGGCTCGAGCGCTGCGCCAATCGCGCGGGAATTCGTTTCGGCTTCGGGCGTTTCGCAGTCTGAGGCGGACGTGTACGCGACAGCCTTGTCGACCGGCACGACATCTTCGCGTAGCGCGTAGATCATCCCGAAGGGATTGAACGACCCAAAACGGTTGTAGACGAGCAGCTGGTCGAGCGCGACAACATTTGCGATGATTAGAGCGCCATCGCGTCCTGCCAGCGGTGAGGGCTCTTTGGCCGGCAAAGGCTTCGAAATAGCCCACAGGATCACGCCACTGAAAAGAATGGCGCTCAGTAAAAATATCTTTTTCATCGCAGTCATTCCTACTCTGGTTGACCGCTAAAAAGCCGCATCTATCTAACGGCTCAGGAACGCACGGGGCAGGGGGCGTTGTCAACACATGAGCGCGGACGACGCCGAATGCCGAAATTTTTTAAGTGTCCATGGCTTTTGGTGTAGGCGCGACTTTTGGTCTGCGGAAGGCTGGCCCGTTGCTCAGCAGAGACGATCAACCTCAATTGTGCTGAGTTCGGCGAACCGGATCGGTAACGCGATCGGCCACAACAGTTTCGCAGCCTCGGATGCGCTTCACGCGATTAGCCGATTCATTATCCGATTTGAGCGCGCCCCCAGTTCATTAGACTGGGTTACGTGCGCCGCTGATCGAAGAGCTGAGCGTTTCCTTCGTGAACTGCGTCATCGCCGCGCCAAGCAGAGCTAACCCATTTTGCCGTCCAGCAGGCCGACGAGCGGATTTGGCGTCGGGGGCGCGATCCGCCGCAGTGTATTTGTGTCGTGGTGGTTGAATGCTGGCGTGACGCCGCGCAGGGCGAGATCCGTTCGCGTCACATAGGTCCAGCTGCCATCGTCGTTGAAGGCGATGTCGATTCGGTAATAGTCGGTGCGAAACGCTTCTTCCAGGAAGGTCGTCGAGCAAATGCCGAAGCGACTGTCGCCACGCCGCGCCTCGACTGAAATGCGCGCGTCATCGGGTTTCGCCGTTCCACCCGCCAGCACGACTTGTCCTCGCGGAATCGCGATGGTCTGCATGATCAGGCCCGTGGCTGGCTCCCAGAGCCAATAACCGACCTGGTCGTGAAAGGTTATCGCCTCCTCCGGGGTGTTGATATGGATGTGATAGCGCAAACCATAGAGGAGCTGGGGCCCGTTCGTCTGCGGGTCGATCGGATCCATCCGGATATGCTCGCGGTACGCCCGCGTTTCGGGCCCTTCGGCCTTGGGATTGACGTCCACGCCTCGATCGGACTGCCACACGCCCGCCAAACGGCGCAACGGACCCAGATTAGCCAGCGTATCGGGGGAGAACTCAGGCTCGGTAAAAATATCGTCCGGAATGCTGCACACTTTTGTGTCCCTTTCCGCTCATCTGATCGCGCTGGTGATTGAGAAGCGTGCGCGGCCTGATTTCAAGCGGCAAATTTACCCAATCTGCTGCCGACATTCGTCGCAGCGGCTTGCGAAGGAGACAGGGCGATCATCGATGCGCATGGACGCCGGCTTGGCGGACGCTTCGGACATGGGCCGTGCCGCATGCACAAGTGCGCCGGCGCACTGCGCCTTTCAACGAGACGCGCAATGATCCGAACGTTGCAAACACCCATAGCTTTTCGAAGGGGTCAGGGCCGGCCGCTGGGGCCGGCCCTTTTTTGCGCCGCCTGCTCGGCCTCTTGAGCGCAGCGTCCGGGTAAGCTGCCGCAACCAGCCTGAAGATAGCTGATCTCAAGCCGATGCGTTGCGTTGCGACGTCATTTGCTCTCAAATCGCAACCCTCACGCATCAGATCGGATCTCCCGCATGTTGAAGGTTTTCTGCGCTCCCGCGAGATATGTTCAGGGCCGCGACGCGACGATGTCGCTCGCATCGGAGCTTTCGCGGCTCGGCATTTCAGGAAAAGCGCTGATCATCGCGAGTCCGACCGCCCGCAAGGCGTTGGAGCCGGTGTGGCGCGAGACGTTCCCGGCCGCCGGACTCGACCATGCGATTATGGATTTCGGCGGGGAATGTTCGTTTGCGGAGATTGCCCGGGGCAAGGAAGAGGCGCGCCGAGTCTCGGCCGCGTCGATCGTCGGCGCCGGCGGCGGCAAGACATTGGACGCCGCACGCGCCGTCGCCGCGGAACTTGAGCTTCCCGTCGCCTGCTGTCCAACGACGGCGTCGAGCGACGCGCCCTGCAGCGCGCTTTCGGTCGTCTACAGCGAGGATGGGGTGTTCGAGAAATGCCTCTTTTACCGGCGCAACCCCGATCTCGTGCTTGTCGACAGCGCGGTCATCGCGCGCGCGCCGGTGCGCCTGCTGATCTCGGGCATGGGCGACGCGCTCGCCACTTTTTTCGAAGCGGACGCCGCCATCCGCGCGCATCGCAAGAACGTCGCCGGGGGCCTGAGCACAATCGCCGCGGCCGCGATTGCCGAGCTCTGTTACAAAACGCTCCTCAACGACGGGATAGCCGCCGTCGCTGCGGCGCGGGCAGGGTCGATCACGCCGGCGCTGGAACGCATCATCGAAGCCAACACGCTTCTCTCCGGGCTTGGGTTCGAATCGGGCGGCCTTGCGGTGGCGCATTCGGTGCACAATGGGCTGACGGCCGCGCCGGAAACGCATGATCGGCTGCATGGCGAAAAGGTCGCTTTCGGCACGTTGGTGCAGCTCGTTCTGGAAGGACGGCCGCGTTCGACGGTCGCCGAAGCGATGGGATTTTGCCTTTCGGTCGGCTTGCCTGTGACGCTTGCGGAACTCGGGCTCGCAAATCTGTCGCGCGAGACGGCGCGGGCGATCGCCGAGCGCGCCGTCGCCGTCGGCGAGAGCGCGCATAATGAACCCTTTGAGGTGACCGCCGCGACTCTCATGGACGCGATATATGCCGCCGACTCCATGGGCGTCGCCTTCAAGGCGCGCGTTTCATAGCAGGCTGGCTCCAGCGCGCGACTATTCCTTCAAGGATGAAAGAACAGCCTCGGCGGCGCGCAGGGCGAGCGCGGCGATGGTGAGCGTCGGGTTGGCGGTTCCGCCGGTCGGGAACACGGCGGCGCCAACCAGAAAAAGATTGCGGTGCGCGTGGGCGCGCAGGTCTTTGTCGACGACGGACGTCGCCGGGTCCGCGCCCATGCGCGCCGTGCCCATGATATGGCCTGCGGCTTGGGCGTCGTCCTTGTGCCAAAACGCCTCCACGCCGATTCGTGCAAACATGTCTTCATGCAGATGTTTGGCGTTGCCGAGCGCGCGTTCTGTGTAGCGGTCGAGTTGAAAGAAGATCGCTGGGCGCGGCAGACCGGTCTTTTCGATTTGCGTACGATCCAGCGTCACCCTGTTGCTGGCCAAAGGGAGTTGCTCCGTCAATGCGGCCACGCGAACGTGCCGCGACGTCTGCTCCCTGAGCGCGGCGTCGAGCGCCTTTCCGCGCAGGCCGCTCAGCGCCAGCTCGCGCGCGGTCGATTCAGGCGCTCCCGTCGGCCAATTCCACCCTTCATTGCCAAATTCGAATCTCAAAGCCGAATTTGCGCCGCGGTCTTTCAGATCTCGATAATTCTCGATCCCCGATGTCGCTCCAGGTCCCCGATAGGGCCAGACGGGTTGGCGCGTGAGCGCCCAGCTGAGCTGGATCGGATGGTCCATCAGATTTCGGCCGAGCTGATCCGAGCGATTGGCGACGCCGCCAGAAAATGACTCGGAGGCCGAGGCCAGCAGGAGTCGCGGCGTCTCGACGCCGTTGCCGGCGACGCAGACGGCGCGCGCGAACACGCGTCCGGTCGCGCCATCGGATCGTATGAACCTGACCGCTTCGACGCGCCCGTCCGGGCGGCATTCGATGAAATTGGCGCAGGTCTCCGTCAGCAGCCTCGCGCCGAGAGATTGGGCGCGCGCGACGTGAATGGTCGCGTCATATTTCGCTTGAATCGGACAGATGGGAATGCAGCTGGCGCTGCCGTGACAGGCCGGTCGGTCGCCGGACGCCTTCGAGAGGCGCGCCTGCGGAGTCGGCCGGACCTTATAGTCGGACTTCTGCAACGCGTTGCGCCATGCGCGATCGAGGAAGCTCTGGGCGATCGGCGGAAAGGGGTAGGGCGCGGAGCGGGGCGAGCCAAGATCGTCGTCATTGTCTCCGGCGACTTCGAGCTCCTGTTCCGCCTGGCAATACCATGGCTCGAGATCGGCGTATGAGATCGGCCAATCAACGCCGAGCCCGAAGCGCGATTTCATCCGGAAATCATCGGGAACCAGTCGAATGGCGGTTCCCAGCCAGTGCCACGTCGTGCCGCCCACCTGTCGCAAATAGGTCGAGTTGAACGGGCGAGGCCCTTTTTGCGCATAGAACGCATAGGGCTTGTCGGTTTCGGGATGCGGTGCGAACGCGGCCTGCTCATAGGCCGACTCGGGAGTCTTTGCAGAAGCGCTCTGGAATCGTCTCACCGAGGCGGCGCGGTCGACGCGAGGGCCGGCCTCCATAATAATGACTGTCGCGCCTTTGCGCGCGACGCGAGAGGCGACCAATGCGCCGGCGACGCCAGAGCCTATGACCAAGACGTCGGCATGAAGATCCATATGGAACGCCTCACTCCTTGGTCGGTGCAAGCGCCCAACTCGCGGCTTCGCCGGGAACGCCGCCTGGCCGCGCAAATCCCATCGCGTCCCACATCAGCGCGCCTGTGTAATCCACGCAAATCATGCGTCCAGAGTCGACGGTTTGACCGGAATACCAGTCCGCCACAATTCTTCGCGCAAGACCCTCCGAGTTTTTGTCTTGTAGAGGAACCATGCTGCTCAATGCGCCGCGATCGAGTCCAAGACTCTGCAGATAAATCCGAGCCGAATCGACCTGAAGACGCGTGCGTCCGGTTAGCTCGGCGCTGAGGCGAAGAAAATCGGCGAGATCGGAGGTCTCGGCCAAACCGGGCCGATCTGCAATACAGGGCGTGAGCGCGCCGAGCGCGCAGCCGATCAGAAGCTTCCGACGCGAGACGTCACGATTCTTTGCGCGCATGGCATTCTCGTTTTTCGAAGGGCCCTTCGGCCTGGCTGCGATAAGCTCGTTTGCCCTTTAGCGTTCCAATACGATCTTCTTGTCGAAGGCTTCGATCGCCTCCTGCGACAGGGCGGACGTCAGCAAGTCGTCGAGAACAGACGGCGGCGCCGTGATGTCGTGACTATACCGCAGCCCAGCTTCGACAGTTTGTCGATCGGGGAAACTCGCAAGCAGCAAGGTCCGTTCGGCGCTCTTGACGATCGCGGCGACGCTTTCGAGCTGCTTCTCCCAATCTCTTTCACGCCGCATGAGCCTGCCGAGATATACCGCGACGCCATCCGCGCCCGCCTCCATTGCGACATAGGCCTGCGCCGCCGTGAACACCGCTGTCGCCAGAGATGCGCAGCCTATGTCTTTCAGCGCCCGGCAGCACGCAAGGCTCGGTGCAGTCGGCGCAAGTTTGATCCAAAGCTTTTTTTCGCGGGCAGCCTTTAGGTCGTCGAGATAGAGACTTGCTTGCCGCCGGGTCTCGTCCGGACCTCCAACCGCCTGAATCATCAGCTGGCGAATCGCGCCGACGTCGGCGGACATTCCGCAGAGCTTGCGCGCCGCGGCGACGTACTCATCCAATGACAAAGCTTCCGCGCCGGCGGCGCGGGCGATCAATGTCGGATTGGTGGTGAATCCCTGCACGCCCGGAAATTTCAGCGCGTCCAGGATAGCATTTTGATCCGCCGTATCGACGAGAAGCATCGCGCCCTCACATCGGAATATTGTTGATCTTGACCGTACTCGCTGCGGACGTGTTCACGCAGGCTTTTTCCTTGCGCTCAATACGACGCTTTTCGGATTGGCGAGAATTGCGTCCCAGAATTTTTGTCCGTAACGCTCAATTCCTTCCTTAGACACGGCGAATGGCGTCCATTCGGCGTCAGCAAACCCTGCCTGCGTCAGCGCGTCCTCGTAAGCGCGACGGTTCCACTGGGTGAATTCGATCCAGAATTTTTCTTCGCCGACAAACGTCATCCGAACGCGCAGGCGCATGGGACCTTCCCCGATCTCTTCGAGAAAGAATCCATACGGGAGCGTATCATCTCGACCGTTGACGAAGTCCGGATTGGGCACGACGGCGACCAATCTGCCGTCGGGAATCACATTCGCCGCTACAGACCTGAGCATTTGCGCAAGCGTCTGCTCGTCCTCGGCGTAGTTGAACAGAAAGGCGGCGGTCGCGACGTCGAATGCCCCCAAGACCGCCATCGTTGCGGCGTCGCCGACCTCATAGGCGACGCCAAGTGGATTTTGGATCTCTTCATGTCGGGCGACGTCAATCATCGCGGGCGACAGATCCACGCCGAGCACATTCTTTGCGCCAAGTCTTTTGAGAAGCCGGGAATAATGGCCAGTCCCGCATGCGTAGTCGATCGCGCTCGCGCCTGAAAGATCGCCGAGAACCGATTGGACGGTCGGCGTTTCAAGGAAATTCGTATGGTCATCCTTCCGCGCCGCCGAATATTGCCGGCTGATTGTTCGATATTGGTCGCTCATGCGCATGTCCCGGAAAGTCGCTGCTAGGCTTCAAGATTTGGAACTTATTCCTTCAGCTCGACAGTGGCCATGGGTTCGCCAAGGAACACTGCCGCGTCGGCCTCTTGAGGCAATTTGGCGAGGCCTGCGCTTGCGAGCTGATCGCTTCGTGTTCCAACCCTATCTCTCTTAGGACGCTACTGTGTCGGCGACGCTGCTAGGCTAGCGCCAAGTGGGGAGATCGGTATGGAGAGAACCGAACAGTCAAATGCAGCTGGCCCCCGATGCGCCGGCGCAGCGCAGCGGTGACGCCAGGTGGCGTTCGCCGGAAAAGCTCTACTCGCCGGCGTCGGGGTCGCCCTCGTTCTAGCTTTGGCCGTCCTGTTTTTCGCGTGGTCGGGTCTCTACAACGTCGCGGCCAGCCAGCCTCATTGGGCGCTCACGCGCTGGTTCCTGGAGTTTGGTTTGCGGCGTTCCGTTGCGACGCACAGCGCCTCCATCACTCGGCCGACGCTCGATGATAAAAATCTGGTGATCCTCGGCGCCGGCCATTTCGACGGAGGCTGCGCGCCTTGCCACGGCGCGCCGGGGGGGCACAGCGACCCGATCGTTGATCGCATGCTCCCAGAGCCGCCCGAACTCGGCGGCGCCGCAGCCAACTGGTCGACAGAGCAGCTCTTCTGGATCGTCAAGCATGGCCTGAAGTTTACTGGAATGCCGGCGTGGGTCGCGCAGCAACGCGACGATGAAGTGTGGGCCGTTGTCGCTTTTCTGCGCGCCCTTCCGCAGATGAGCGCGAGACAATATCGGCTGTTCGCCATCGGCGACCCCGAGGCGCGGCCGAATGATGGCGCTGAGATCGCCCGGAACGGCATGACGATGGAGGCGCTGACCCGATGCGTGCGCTGCCATCGTGGCGATGCGCAGCCCAGAAGCGCGCTCGTGCCCCGCCTCGCCGGACAGTCGCAGGCCTATGTTGAACGCGCGCTGCGCGATTTCGCCGGCGGATTGAGGCCGAGCGGAATTATGGAGCCGATCGCCGTGGCGCTGGACGATGCCGCGATCGCGGCGCTGAGCGCATATTACGCGGGCGCGCCGAACCTCGCTCCAAGCGGGCCGCCGATAGAGTCAAACGCCGATCAGATCGCCCGCGGCAAAGAAATCGCGACAAAGGGAGTCGCGGAGTCGGGCGTCCCGCCCTGTCTGGTTTGCCACGGCGACACACGCGCGCCGTCCTTTCCAAAGCTCGACGGTCAATACGGGCCCTATATCGTCGGCCAGATCGAAATCTGGAAACGCGGACTGAGGAAAAAGTCGGGATATGGAGCGATCATGGGGACGATCGCTTCGCGTCTGACCGACGCGCAGGCGCAAGACGTCGCCGCCTATTTCGCCAGCGTCGCGGGGACAACGCCGGAGAAGTCAGAACGGACCCCACCGCCTCGTCGTGGAGGCCGCCGTGCGCGATAGACAGCGATCCTTGCACATCGCGCGCGCCGCTCCAGCGTGCCTTATGCTTGCGGGATGCGAGGGCGTTCAATCGACGCTCGCGCCGACCGGACCGCAGGCGCAACATATTGCGCAACTCTTCTGGGTCATGGTCGCGGGAAGCGGCGCGATCATGCTCGTGGTCACTCTCCTGACGGCGATCGCGCTATTTGCGCCGCCGCGCCGCCGGGCGTTCCTGGCCGGCGATACTGTCGTGCTTGCCGGCGGGCTGATCTTCCCCGTCGTCACGCTCTCCGCGCTCCTCGTCTACGGACTGGTTATGCTCGGCGCGGGGCCGGGAAAGATGGCGGCGAGTCCGGTTGGAATAGAGGTGGCGGGCGAGCGCTGGTGGTGGCGCGTCATCTACCGGGACGGCCCGTCGGCGGTGGAGAGCGCAAATGAATTGCGCATTCCGGTCGGCCGCGCGGTCGAGATCGAACTCACGAGCGACAATGTCATCCATAGTTTCTGGGCGCCGAGATTGGCCGGCAAGCTCGATATGATTCCCGGCCGCAAGACCGCGCTGACGCTGAGCGCCGAGACAGCTGGCGTGAGCAGGGGCCAATGCGCGGAATATTGCGGCGGGGCGCATGCGCTGATGGCGTTCAACGTCGTGGCGATGCCGCAGAATGAATATGACGAATGGCGATTACGGGAGTTTCAGCCTGCGCAGGAGCCCACAACGCAGGAGACGCGAGAGGGCAAGGCGCTGTTTCTTTCGCACGGCTGCGGCGCGTGCCACACAATCCGCGGAACGCCTGCGGCCGGCCGGCTCGGACCCGATCTTACGCATGTGGGCGGCAGGATCTCGATTGGCGCCGCGATCCTCGCGACGGACGAAGCCTCCATCGCGCGATGGATCACGCATAATCAAGACATCAAGCCCGGCAATCTGATGCCGGCCTTTGACATCTTCAGCGAAAGCGAACTGCTCGCCCTGTCGCGCTATCTCGCGAGCCTGCGTTGAAGCTGCGCCGCCGTCCGGGCGCGTCTTTTACATGCCCTGGACGACAGGTTCGCCGGCGTTGAGCCAGGCGAGGATGCCACCGCCAAAATGCGTATTGGCGTCGCGACGGCCCAAGAGCCGCGCCTGTTCCATCGCAGACACCGAACGCTTGCCGGAGCGGCAATAGATGACCACTTGCTGGCCCTCGCCTGCGATCGGCAGCTGGCTCGGATCGAATTTCGACAGCGGATTGAAAATCGCGCCGGCGATATGGCCCGCCGCATATTCGTCAGCCTCTCGCACGTCGACAAGCAAGACCCGCCCTGATGCAAGTCCTGACTTCAACTCTTCCAGACTGATGTCATTGAACTGATTGCCTGCGCTCATGACGTTTAACCCCCTCCGATATGGCCGGCGTAAGATGCCTGGGCGCTGCCCAACCGAAATCCCTGCGACCAACTTGTTAATTTGCGGTCTGATGACGCGCAATATCTATACCATGTTTGGGGCGCCATTTGTTGTCCTCGACTCTTCAGCGCAGAAACGATCCGGTTGGCTGGCGCGCCGCTCCGCCGGGCCAGCCGCCACACGAAAAAAGTCTGACTTTTAAATGTTGCTCATGGCGGGCATTTTAGGTTGCCGAGACTTAATCCTCTCCATTGTCCCTATTCATAGGAAACACGGATCATGAGCATGGAACGCCGCGCCTTTCTTCTTGGAGCGTCGACTTTCGCGGCCGGCGCAGCCGCGACCGCTTCGCCGACGACAAGCGAGACGAGTTCGCCGGGCGCGGTGGATTACCAAGACGGCGCGCTGGCGCCCAATGGCGGCCAGAGCCTCTTCGCGCGAGTCAATGGCGTCAAGCTGCATTATGTGCGCGTCGGGGTCGGCCCTAACGTGGTCTTGCTTCACGGTTGGCCGCAGACCTGGTTTGCGTGGCGCTCCACGATGGAGCGCCTCTGCTCGCGGTTTACGCTGATCGCCCCCGATCTGCGCGGCCTCGGCCTGTCCGAACGAACCGCCGCGGGATATGACAAGCAAACCATCGCTGGCGACGTTCGAGCGCTCATTGACCAGACGGCCGGGGGGCGCGCCCATGTCGTTGGCCATGATATGGGCGGGAAAGCCGCCTTCATGCTCGCCCATCTTCACCCTGAGCATGTCGAAAAGCTCGTCCTGGTGGATTGCCTGGTTCCGGGCACGGAGAACATGGATGCGTTGCGCGGCGGCGCCTGGCATTACGGATTTCACATGGCGCCAGATTTTCCGGAAATGCTGACCAAGGGCCGCGAGCGCGATTATATCGCGGCGCAGATCCGCGCCTGGTCCCACAAGAAGGACGCGGTCCCAGACGCCGCGATCGCAGAATTCGCCAAACATTACGCCTCGGAGGGCGGCATGACGGCGGGATTCAACTATTATCGGGCGCTCAAAGATGACGCCGCCGCGGCCGCATCCTTGAAGGGCCGCAAGCTCGACATGCCGGTGTTGGCGATCGCCGGGCGACACAGCGTTGGCGAAAGGCTCGCGGACGCGCTCCGACCACAGGCGACGAATTTAAGGTCTGTGATCGTGGACGACAGCGGCCACTTCGTCGCCGACGAAGCGCCGGAGCAATTTTGCGCGCAGATTGAGGGATTCCTGTCCGCTTGACGGCATTGCAGGATATCCCGAACGCGCCGTAGCGCTCTGCGCGACTGGGTTAACCCGTATTGCGCAAGCCCGCCGCAATGCCGTTGATCGACATCAGGATGCCTTCGCGAATGTCCTCGCCGCGCTCGCCTGCGCGATGGCGGCGGATCAATTCGACCTGCAGATAGTTGAGCGGCGCGATATAGGGGAAGCGGTGCCGGAGCGATCGCGCGAGCGTCGGATTGTCCGCGAGCCGCTCCTTGGAGCCGAGAAGTTTTTCGAGCGCGTCATTCGCGCGCCCATGCTCCGCTTCGATCATGCCGAAAATGCGCGCGGCAAGCGCCTTGTCCTCGACGAGACCGGCATAATGATGCGCGATCGACATGTCGGTCTTGGAGAGGATCATGTCGATGTTCGAGAGCAGCGCGCGAAAGAACGGCCATTCCTCGCTCATCCGGCGCAAGAGCGCGAGCCGCGCTTTCTCGTCCTCTTCAATGAAATGCGCGATCGCCGAACCAAAGCCGTACCAGCCCGGCAGCGCGACGCGCGCCTGCGCCCAGGAAAAGCTCCACGGGATCGCGCGCAAATCTTCAATGCGGCGCGAAGGTTTGCGCGAGGCGGGGCGCGAGCCGATATTGAGCGAGGCGATTTCCGAAATCGGCGTCGACGAAAAGAAGAAATCGACGAAGCCTTCGGTGCCATAAACCAGTCCGCGATAGGCGGCCATGCCGGCCTGCGATAATTCTTCAGCAGCCTCCAAGAACTCCGGCGCCGGAGTCTTGTGCGCGGAAAGCAGCGTCGCTTCCAGCGTCGCGGCGACGAGCAGTTCCAGATTGACGTGGCCGATCTGCGGATTGGCGTATTTCGCCGCGATGACTTCGCCCTGCTCGGTCAGGCGGATCTGCCCGTTCACCGTGCCGGGTGGCTGCGCCAGAATGGCGTCGTAGCTCGGTCCGCCGCCGCGTCCGACGGTTCCGCCGCGCCCATGGAAAAGCCGCAGCGCGACGTTCGGCGCCGAGGCGAAAAACTCCGCAAGCGCGGTCGAGGCGCGGTAAAGCTCCCAGATGCTCGTTAGGATGCCGCCGTCCTTGTTGGAGTCGGAATAGCCGAGCATGACGTCCTGCTGCCCGCCGGAATTGACGACGAGCTTGAGGATGCCAGGGAGCGCATAGAACTCCTGCATGATCGGCGCGGCGTTGCGCAAATCCTCGATCGTCTCAAAAAGCGGCACGATGATGAGATCGGCGATGACGCGCTGAGCGTCGCGCGGATCGAGCGTGCCGCGCATCAAGCCGCATTCCTTCTGCAGCAGCAGCACTTCGAGAAGATCGCTGACCGTTTCAGTGTGGCTGATGATGTAATGGCGGATCGCTTCATCGCCATAGAGCCGTCGCATCTCGAGCGCGCGCTCCATGATCGTCAATTCGCTCGTGGCGCGGTCGCTGTATGTCGCGCCCGGCAGGCGCACCGGCCGCGGATCGCCGAGCAGCCTCAGCAGCAACTGCTGCTTCTCGGCTTCCGGGAGCGTGGTGTAATCGTCGACGACCCGGGCGGCTCCGAGAAGCTCGGAGATGGTTTCTTCGTGGCGGTCGGAGCTCTGCCGCAAATCGAGCGTCGCAAGGTGAAAGCCGAAGACTTCGACGGCGCGGATCAGCGGCTCGAGCCGCTGCGTGGCGATGACTTCGCTGTGATGCACCCGCAGCGACTCATCGATGGTGACGAGATCGGCGAGCAGCGCCCAGGAATTGGCGTAGGGCTCGCCAGGCGCCACGGCGTGGCGCGCCGCCTGGCCGCCGGTCAGCTTCTCCAGCGTGCCGGCGAGGCGCGAATAGACGCCGATGAGCGCGCGGCGATAGGGCTCGTCGTCCCGATGCGGATTGTCGTCGCCCGAGCGGGCCGCAAGCGCTTCGAGCGCCTTGGTGCAGCCGGCGTAACGCCGCGACATCGAAAGTTCCGCGCCGAGCTCATGCACTTCGATGAGATAGAAGCGCAGCACGGTTTCACACTGCATGCGTAGGGCGGTCGAAAGCGACTCCGCCGTCACATTCGGATTGCCGTCGCGGTCGCCGCCGACCCAAGCGCCCATGCGCAGGAACGGCGGCACGCGCAGTCCGTCGAGACGCTGTTCGATGTCCGCGTAAAGGCGCGGGATCTCGCGCAGAAATGTGCTGCGATAATAACTCAGCGTGTTCTCGATTTCATCGCGCACGGTCAAACGCGAATGACGCAACAGCTCAGTCTGCCAGAGCTGCGAGACGCGGGCGCGAAGCTGCATCTCGTTTTGCGCGCGCTCGGCCTTGCCGCGCATATGCTCGCGCGCGGCGAGCAGTTTGAAGATCGCGTGTTCGGCGTCGAGCAGGCTCTTGCGGCGCACTTCCGTCGGATGCGCGGTCAGCACCGGCGAAATCCACCCGCGCGCCAGCGCCTGGGCGATCTTGCCGGCGCCGACGGCGGCCTTGCGCAGACGCGCGAAGGTCGTGGCGAGGCTCGGCGCGCCGGTGAAGGCGCCGCTCGCCTGGGCGCGAGCGCGCTGCTGCAGCGGATGCAAATCTTCTGCGATGTTCGCAAGATGCGAGAAATAGCTGAAGGCGCGGATCACGGTGCGCGCCTCTTCCGCCGTCAGCGCACGCAGCAGCGCGTCGAGATTCCTGTCGGCCTCGGCGTCCCCGTTGCGACTCGCGGCGACGGAGAGCCGCCGGATCGTCTCGATGCGCTCGAACGCCGTGGTCCCTTCATGTTCACGAACCGCGTCGCCGAGCAGGCGCCCGAGAAGGCGAATGTCCTCGATGAGCGATTCGTCGCCCTTCAAGGCTTCGGGATCGGCGCCCGCCGCCGCAGCGGTCGTAACGAGATTTTCCTGCGCCTGCGCCTCGAGCTGCATGATCTGTCGCGACCTTTAAACTTTCCGCGCCTCAAGGCGCCTCTCTGCCAGCTATAGCAGGCTTCGGGCGCCTTTTCGACGCGGCACTTGTTCGAGGCGACGTCGCCCCTTATAGACGTCGGCGACGATGCGACCCGCCTAATCTCCGCACTTCGCGGCGCTAATGGTCAAAGCCATGCTCGACACAACCGAAATTCTTATCTTCGCCGGGGTCGGCCTGGTCTTCGCCTTGGGCCTGCTTGCATTCTGCAAATGGTCGGGCGCGGCCGTCCAGCGGATCGCCGCCTATGCGCTGATTGCGCTGTGCTTCCTCTACGTCGGCTTCGCCTTTCGCGCTGAGGAGCCCGGCCCCTGGGTCGGCGTCGAAATGACCGGCGTCGCCGTCTTCGGCACGCTCGCCGGCATGTCGATCATCGGCTCGCCGTGGTGGGTCGTCGCAGGCCTCGCGCTGCATCCGCTCTACGCGATTTACTTTCACTATATCGGCGCCGCCTCGCAATTCGCCCCCGCGCCCTTCGTGGTCGCCAATGCGGCGTTCGACGTCGTGATGGCGCTTTTCGTCGCTTATGCCGCTCTGCGCGGCGGGCGCAAGAGCGCGACGCGCGCCGAGGAGACGTCTGAGGCGCCGCAGCGCAAACTCGCCGCGCGCTCCCAGCATCGTTCGCAAAGCCGCGACGCCGGAGGTCCGGCGTGAACGCGCCCACGGACTTCTCCTTACGCTACGACTGGCGCGTTGAAGAGATCGTCGCCATCCATGATCAGCCGCTGCTCGATCTCGTCGCGCAGGCGAACGCCGTTCATCGCCGCTTTCACGACGTCAATGACGTGCAGAAGGCGGCGCTGCTGTCGATCAAGACCGGCGGCTGTCCGGAAGACTGCTCTTATTGCCCGCAATCGGCGCATCACCGCGAAGTGAAGCTCGACCGCGTCGATCTCATGGAGACGGCGGACGTGCTCGGCGCCGCAAAGACCGCCAGAGAGGCCGGCGCGGATCGCTTCTGCATGGGCGCCGCCTGGCGCTCCGCGCCCGAGGGCAAGCGCTTCGACGCCGTGCTCGACATGGTGCGCGGCGTGCGCGCGCTCGGCATGGAGGCCTGCGTCACGCTCGGCATGATCAATGAGTCGCAAGCGAAGCGCCTCGTCGACGCGGGGCTCACCGCCTACAACCATAATCTCGACACCGGCCCGGAATTCTACAACGAGATCATCACCACGCGCAGCTATCAGGATCGTCTCGACACGCTCAAGGCCGTGCGCGGCGCGGGGCTCGAGATGTGCTGCGGCGGCATCATCGGCATGGGCGAAAGCGTGAAAGATCGCGCCGGCATGTTGCAGACGTTGGCGTCTTTCGATCCGCATCCGGAAAGCGTGCCGATCAACGCGCTGGTCGCCGTCGAAGGCACGCCGCTCGCCGGGCGCGCGCAGATCGACCCGCTCGATCTCGTGCGCATGATCGCGACGACGCGCATCGTGATGCCGAAGGCGCGGGTGCGGCTCTCTGCCGGCCGCTCGTCGCTGTCGCGTGAAGCGCAAATTCTCTGTCTCGTCGCCGGCGCCAATTCGATCTTCTATGGCGAGAAGCTGCTGACGACGGGCAACGCCGGCGTCAATGAAGACGATGCGCTCTTCGCCGCGCTTGCGGCGCGCGAGGCGTGCGCCCCCGCCGCGTCCTAGACGTCCACCGTCGCACCGAAGATCACCTCGAAATTCCTGCGCAGCGCGGCGTCGACGGCGCGCATGTCGGCACGAACGCCCAAATCCTCAAGGCTCGTGACGCCAAGATGGGCGTCGCGCACGCCGCAGGGCGCGATGCCGGAAAAATGCGTCAGATCCGGCGCGACATTGAGCGCGATCCCGTGGAAGCTCACCCATTGCCGCAGGCGAACGCCGATGGCGGCGATCTTGTCTTCCGCCATTTCGCCGCCCGATCCTCTGGCCTTCTCGGGCCGCTCGACCCAGACGCCGACGCGCCCGGCGCGCCGCTCGCCCGTAACGCCGAAATCGGCGAGCGTCGCGATGATCCATGATTCAAGCGCGCAGACGAAGGCGCGCACGTCGCGTTGGCGTCGCGAAAGATCGAGCATGAGGTAAGCGACGCGCTGCTTGGGCCCGTGATAGGTGAACTGCCCGCCGCGTCCGGTGCGATAGACGGGAAAGCGCGCCTCGAGCAGATCCTGCTCTTTCGCCGAGGAGCCGCCGGTATAGATCGGCGGATGTTCCAGCAGCCAGACGCATTCGCGCGCCTCGCCCGAGGCGATCGCCGCGGCGCGCGCCTCCATGAAGGACACCGCCGCCTCATAGGGGACGAGATCGTCGCTGACGCGCCATTCGACCGGCGGCGCGCCTGCGGGCGCGCGCATCGCCGTGTCAGCGGCGGGCGCAGAAGGGCAGGCGGCTTGGCTCATCGCGTCACTTTACACCAAACCGAGGTCCTAAGCGTCGGCCCGCTTGTCATCTGGGAGCCGATTTGTTAGACGCAGCGCGCCGGCGCTTCGCGTTAAGCGGAGCGTCCTTGCGGCCGTGGCGGAATTGGTAGACGCGCTAGCTTGAGGTGCTAGTTGGGCAACCAGTGGAGGTTCGAGTCCTCTCGGCCGCACCAATAGCCATCGGCTTTTCAGCAGAGACTTAGTAAGTCGAAGGGGCGGGTCATCGGCGCCCGCCACTTCCGTTTCTTTGTTGCAGTCGCGCGCGAACGCTCAGTCAAACATCATGCCGTGATGGCCGTAATAACGCTGATCCGGCCAGTTATAGCCCTGACGCTTCACCGGGGCGCCGGCGCGGCGCGCCGGATCGCAGGCGGCGGCGTAACGATCTTTCGCCTTCATTTCGCAATTCAGGCTCCGATTGTCGCCGACGTCGTCGAAGAGGTGGAAGGCGGCGGCAGGCGCGCTGAAGGCCAGCGCGCTGGCAAGCACGGTGGTCAGGGCAAGCAAGCGGGACATTGTCTCGATCCTTTCAGTCGCTTCGGCAAACTGGCGTAATCTCGCCGCGCCAAGCGCATGGACGTAATATGAGCGCAGCCCGATCAATTGAAAATTAGAAAGAATGAATATTATTCATTCGTTTAATCTATGCACTCTGCTGCATTCCTGAGCGAATTCTTAGGGAGCGGCTTCGCTGCTTGACCGCCAAGGGTCCGATTGAGCAAGTTTCTGTGTAAGGGGCTAACCTGCTGCAAGCGTTCTACGAAAACTACCAATAGCTTAGACAGCCGAGAACTGAGGCCTGCGTCTCGGCCGCACCAAGGTTAGCGCCACAAAAGCGCCCCGAGTTCGCGCGGCCGATTGCGGCGCCGCAGCGGGCAAACATCAGCCACATTCCCCAAGGTAATATGGTCGCGCTGGCGCTTGGTCAGTGCAAGCCGCCTGCTCGATCTTCGCAAATGAGCGCGCCGCGCGCCTTGTGCGCAGACGCGAGGCGTTCGACGCCGCTCTTTTCGTTCGACGGCGCCCGGAGAGGGAAGCATGGCTGTGTCGTTAAGAGACCGCAGGCCGCCGCCAAAGGCCGACACTATCGAGACGCGCGCCCGCTACGCCTGGCATGATATCGAAGGCGATTGGCGCGCGGCGTCGCCGCGGCCGGCGGGTTCGCGCCGCCCGTCCTACGCAACGGCGTCCGATCGCAACTTCGAAAGGGTCGAGCGGTTCTTCTACATTGGCGCCGCGGCGCTTGTCGTCGTCGGCACTGCGATCGTCGTCGGCTCCGCGTTCTGGGGAGAGCTTCCGCAGAATGGCGATCCCGCAGATTCGATGACGCCTCAAAAAATAGCGCCTCCCGCGCCGCGCGGGGCGCCGAGCCAAGCGGGTTCGGGGGCGCCGGCCGCCAATTTGCGATCGCAGGAACAGCCGCCTTCGATCATCGCCGGACCGGTGGCGCCGACATCGACGCCGGAACGCGCCGCCGCATCGGCGCAGGACGGCGCAGGTTCGGCGCCGGGCGCCCAAGCGTCGAATCCTCTCGCGTCATCCATCGCCAACCTCGAACTCGAGCCGGAATTTCTCACCGACGGCATCGCGGGAAAGCGCAGATCGGCGCGCCGCGGGGCGGAAGATGAGGCGTCAGCGGCGGCGAACGTCGCGGCTGAGCAGGAACCGCCTGCGTCCGAAGCGCGAACTGGCAAATGCTACGTCAGGATTTCGGGACGCGTGCTCAACAGCGGCGCCTGTCAGATCTCGCGAAAAGGCGGCGCGGTGATTTTTCAATATTCCGGTCAGACGCTGACGCTTTCTCCCGCCAAGGGAAAAACCTGGTCTGCGGCGCTTGGCGGCAAAAATCTCGGAAACGTATACAAGAGCGGATCCTGCTGGGGTTCAAAGAGCACCTATATCTGCGATCGCGGCTAAGCGCCGCCTCGCGCAGCCTTAGGTTCGCTATTGCGTTCATGCGACGTCCTCGCCATCGTCGACGATGCGCGCCTTGGCTTCATTGAGCGAGGCTTCCAGCCTGCCCCGGATCTCGACCAGGACACTCGCAGCCGTGGCCACGCGTTCGTCGGAGATGGTCGATGCTAGCTCTCGCGCCCACGGCTCGCGTAGCCGCATTGCGGCCTCGTAGCGGGCTCGTCCTTCATTCGTCAGCGAAACCAGCGAGGCGCGGCGGTGGTGCGGGTTGGGGCTCAAGGCAAGCAGGTTTTCGCGGACGAGTTCGTTCACGATGCGCTGCACGCCCTGGCGCTGAAGGCCTATGGCTCTCGCCACGCCTGACACAGTTTCCCCTCCCGGTGCACGAGCCACAGCCCCGAGAATCTGCCACCTTGCACTCGTCAAATTGAGCCCTGCAACAAGCCTGTCACCGCTTGCCAGGAGGCGGCCGTTCACGCGGAAGATCTCAAGGATCAACTCGCCGAACGACGCCGCTTTCGCCTTGTCTTCCATGATCGAGCACTTGCCATGATGGCAACATATTGTCAAACTGGAGCTCTCTGCTCGATGGTTCGGGCTGTGCTGGAAGGAGTTCCAATGGCTGACTCACCTCTATTCCGGATCGACAAGTTCGACGTTCCCGCCATTTCCCACGATGTCTTCATCGAGAAGCTGAAGGCATCTCACGCCGCGCTCGATCAAGCAGCGGGGCGCCGGCAGAATTACGTATTGGAGAAGGTGTCAGGTCCGGGCCGCTACAACATCGTGACCTTCGTGGAGTGGGAGAGCGAAGCCGCTTACGAGGCCGCTCGGGCGGCCGCCAGGGCTCGCCAAGAAGCCTCCGGGTTCGATCCGCAGTCCTTCTTTCAGCGGCTCAACGTCTCGGCCGACCTGGCAAACTATATTCGCCTCGACTTCAGGCTTTGAGATCCGCTGGCGGCGCAAAGGCGCTTGTAGCGCTCCGTCAACGCTTCCGGTTTCAGTAGATCTGGGAGCACCTGAGCGTTGCAGGCGGACGCTCTAAGGCTCGCCGGATTTCGGCGCCTCTTGCGCGCCGCCATGCTCATGCTCATGCTCGTTGGCCTGCGGCGCCTGCCTGGCCTTTGGCCCAAGCGTTTTGGCGATGATCGGCTCTGTCGTCGAGGTCCAGTCGGGACCGGCGGCGACGATCGGGGTCGGCGCGTCGCCCGGAACCATGTGGACAAGCGAATAGCCGCGCTTTTTCAGTTCGCGCAGGAATTCGGGCAGCATCTGCGCGGTGATCGCCTGCGAATCATGGAAGAGCACGATGCCTTTGCGGTTCTTTTCAAGCCGCGACAGCACGAGATCGAGTTCGGCCTTGGGCGTCATATGCGACCAGTCCGAAGCCCACAAATCCGAGCCGAAGATTGTGTAGCCGCGCGACGTGAGGTCGGCGACGAGCGCGGGCGTATCGGCGAAGCCGGGAAAGCGGAAGAAGGGCGCGGCCGCTGCGCCGAGCGCCTTGTTCACGGCGGTGATCCCTTTGTCGATGTCGGCCTTGGCGGCGTCCTCGCTCATGAGCCTCAGGGTCTTGTCCGGATGGCTGTAGGAATGGTGAGCGATGGTGTGGCCGTCCGCGGCGGCGCGCTTCACCAGAGCGGGCAGGCTTTCCGCATTCCGGCCGATCAGAAAGAAGGTCACGCGCGCGCATTCCTTGGCGAGCGCGTCGAGCACTTGCGGCGTGGGAGACGCCGGTCCGTCATCGAACGTCAGCACCACCTCATGATCGCGCAAATCGAGCGTGCGCGGATAGCTTTGCAGGCCGACCGCCGTTCCCTTGGAGCGGTCGACTTCGATGACGCGCGACACGCCAAGCGCGTCGGGTCCGCAGGTCCGTTCCACGGCGGCGGCGTAGGGCAGTGCGTTAAGAACGCCGGCAGCCGATAAAGCCGCCAGCAGCATGAGCCTGAACCGCAGGAGGGGAGCGGCGACGGGCGCTTCAGATCTTTTCAGCAGTAGAAAAATGGCGGTCATGACGGCTTGCCGGTTTGATTTCTCGCGCCCCCGGGTTAAGAGCGCGACCATAATATAGCGCGGGACCGCCTATGCCGCTCGATCATGAAGATACGGCGACCCCCGCCGAGGACTTCCGCGACGGCGGAGAGGCGTCTCTCAGCCGGGAATTCGTTCTGGATGTCGAAGGCGCGATCGTCCTGGGCGACGCGGAGCGCGTTCACGAGCTTGTCGGCGACTTGCATGAGGCGGACCTTGGCGCTCTGCTGGAGCTCTTAAGCCATGAGGCGCGACCGCGCCTCGTTGAGCTGATGGGCGCGGACTTCGATTTTACGGCCCTGATGGAGGTCGGCGAAGCGACCCGCGAGGACATCCTCGAGGAGCTCCCGGTCGAGACTCTCATCGAGGGCGTGCGCGAACTCGAAAGCGACGACGCCGTCGCCATTCTCGAAGGTCTGGAGCCGAAAGAACAGGCGGAGGTCCTCGATGCGCTCCCAGCGCAAGAGCGGATCGTCCTGCGCCGCTCGCTGGACTATCCCGAGGATTCCGCCGGGCGCCTGATGCAGACGACTTTTGTCGCCGCGCCCCCCTTCTGGACGGCGGGGCGCGTGCTCGATTTTTTTCGAGAGTGCGGCGAAGAGAATCTGCCCGAGAACTTCTTCGAAGTCTTCGTCGTCGATCCCGGCTACCGTCTGCTCGGAACCGTTTTCCTCGACGCTCTGGTGCGGGCCAAGCCAAGCGTGCGGCTCGATGAAATCATGCAGGAGGACCGGCGGCGGGTGAAGGCGACCGAGGACGGCGCCGAGGCGGCGCGGCTCTTCGAGCGCTACAACCTCGTTTCCGTCCCGGTTGTCGATGGATCCGAACGGCTCGTCGGCGTTCTCACCATCGACGATATCGTCGACGTCATCCAGGAGCAGGCCTCGGACGAAATCCTGGCGCTTGGCGGCGTGAACCCCGAAGAAGAGCTGACCGACAATTTCTGGTGGATCGTTCGGAGCCGCTTCACCTGGCTTTTCATCTATATGATTACCGTTTTCATCACCTCCTCCGTGCTCAAGAGCTTCCAGGCGCAGCTCGAACAGATGGTGGCGCTCGCCGTGCTCGGGCCGATCGTCGCGGGGCAGGGTGGAAGCTCCGCGACCCAGACTATGACGGTCGCGGTGCGGGCGCTCGCGACCAGGGAACTCACCAGCGCCAACGCTCTACGCATTATTTTCCGCGAATTGGCGATCGGCGCCGTCAATGGCGCGGCCTTCGGCCTGCTGACCGGGATCGTCGCCGCGACTTGGTTTCAAAATGTCGGCCTTGGACCGGTTATCGGTTTGGCGATGTTCACGAATCTGGTCGCCGGCGCGCTCGGTGGCGTTGTGGTGCCGCTCGTTTTCGACCGGCTGAAATTCGACCCCGCGGTCTCCTCGGGGCCCTTTGTGACGACGATCACTGACGTCGTCGGCTACAGCTCTTTCCTTACAATAGCCAGTTTGTGGTTCCATTTGGGCTGAGGCGCGTCGGCGCGTTTACGCTCCGTTACCGCCTGCGGGGATAATTTGGAGAAATGCGCTCGTTGAAATGTTTTTCCCTGCTTTCCTCGGCCCTCGTGTGCGCTGCATTCGCGGCGACGCTCGCGGGCTGCGGCAGCTCCTATGATCCGAGCTTCTCGCGCCGGCCGCGGTTCCAGACCAGCGCGCCGCTGATCAATCCCAAGCGCGACCCGAGCTTTCTCGCCTACGCCGTGCCGGAGACCGATCTGCACAAATTCCCGGCGACGCGCAGCGCCGAATTCGCTGTCCATGGCATCGACGTCTCGAAATATCAGGGGAATATCGACTGGGAGCAGGTGAAGGACTCGGGCGTCTCCTTCGCCTTCATCAAGGCCACGGAAGGCGGCGACCGGGTCGACTCGAAATTCGCCTACAATTGGGCGGCGGCGAAGGCCGCCGGCGTGCCGCGCGGCGCCTATCACTTCGTTTACTGGTGCCGCCGGCCGCATGAAGAGATTGGCAATTTCGCCAGCGTCGTGCCGAATGAGCCCGACGCGCTGCCGCCGGTGCTCGATGTCGAGGCGACGCCGACGTCGGGAACCTGCAAACGCACGCTCTACCGCGAGGAAGTGCTGCGCGACATGAAGGACATGCTCACGCAGATGGAGCGCCATTACGGCAAGAAGCCGATCATCTATTCCTCGGTCGACTTCTATCAGGCGATCCTGCACTCCGATGCGCTATCCGAATATCCGATCTGGGTCCGCTCGACGAAATACCATCCCAAAGTTCGCTACGGCGACCGCAACTGGACGTTCTGGCAGTATCGCTCGGACGGGCGCGTGCCGGGCATCACCGGCGCGGTAGACCAGAACACGTTCAATGGCTCGGCCGATCACTGGCGAAGCTGGCTCGCGCATCAGACCGGCCTGGCGGCGGCGCCGGTCGCCGCGCGGCCGGCCGACGATCGCGGCGGAAAGCAGCTCATCGAGGAAGATCCGGCGATGCTGTCGGGCGGCGAAAAGAACGCCTATGACAAGGCGGCGAGCGCTCCCGTCCCGCCGGCCGCCGTCCAATAGGCGGAAAGCCGCAGCGACCGATCGCCCTGGTAAAAGCCCATCGCCGGGGTAGCCATGGGGCGAGATTTCGCGTATAGGCCCAACGCCAGTTTCCGCCGCGCGGCGCTCCCGTCCGCGGCCTTCGTTTAGAGAGAGAATAAATGGCCGTTCCGAAAAGAAAAACGTCGCCGATGAAGCGAGGCTTTCGCCGCTCCGCCGACGCCCTCAAGGCGCCGACCTATATCGAGGACAAGGATTCCGGCGAACTGCGCCGGCCGCATCACGTCGACCTCAAGTCCGGCATGTATCGCGGCCGTCAGGTGCTGAAGCCGAAAGCCGTCGAGGAATAACCGCTCCGACATGTGAGGAAATGAAAGCGGGCCGCGAGGCTCGCTTTTTTGTTTTCGAACAGTCATATGGGGGTAGGATTTTATCATTTCCCGGCGGTCGGGGGTCGCTCCGGCCAGGCGAAGGTCTGGGCGTCTCCTGCAAAAGGCGTCCTTGCCGGGTAGGATCCTGCGGAGGAAAATCCTCGTGAATAGCGTTGATATAGCTATAGTCACTTTTTTTGCAACATTGCTTGCAGGTATATTTGGATTCTCTGTTACACTACGACTGAAAGAGAGCTGGCTTGATGGAATATCAAGGGATCAATTCAAAGCCGTGAGAAACATGATTGCTTCATTGCTTGCAGTATGTCTCGGCTTTTTATTGGTAACGGCAAAAAACAATTTTGATAAGAAGGTTGACGAGGTCAGAACGCAAGCGTCCAAGGTTGTTTTGTTGCATCGCGTGTTGGATTTGTTTGGCGACGAAGCCGACGAAGCGAGAACAAAAATCATGCGCACTCTGCAGGGTCAGATTGATCTATTGCAGGTCGCAAGCGGCAATAACATCGATCAAAAGGAGGCTTTTAAAAAGGGGATTATCCCCTTGAGACAAGTTGATGGGTCTGAGCCCCTCACCTCCAAAAATCCCTTTCCCCTAATTCCCATCGTTTTTTAAACTCGCGGTATATGTCCGCGTCGAAGTCAAAAACATCTTCTTCCGGGACGCCTACCGCCTCAGTCAGACCCATTTTGAGCCTTTCGGCGGAATTCGGATTCGCCACATAGACAAGGCCGCGCTCCATACCCACAGCCATCATAGCCACCGGCTCCGCAGCAAAAGCGCGGACCAAAACATTGCGAGACATGGTCAACCTCCTGTTTTTGCAACAGGAAACCGCGCAGGTTATACCGTCAACATTTTTTACGGCCTCAGGTGTGCCGCGAGTTGCGCATACGGTATGTTGGTGTTATATCGCTTCCACGACGGTAGGAGGCATCGATGTCTTTCGAAGACACGCAGACGAGGGGCCGGGTAGCCGCGCCATACATAGCATACCAGACGCTCAAGACCTTCATCGCTCCTTTGAAGGAGCATGTCGTCCCTAACCGTATCGACAAAAGCCTCCTCAGGAGCTTTTCGGGAGCGGTGCAGGGTCAACTAATGACTGCCCTCAAATTCCTTAAGCTGATGGAAGATGATGGGCGTCCGACAGACGCCCTTAAGAGTCTGGTTGCAGCGTATGGCACTGACGAATGGCAGGGGGCACTCTATACCGTTTTGGGGTCTTCATACCCTCAGATGTTTGTCCTTCCTCTTGCGTCCGTGTCCCCGTCTGAGTTTGGCGAGGCTTTCAAGAAGGCCTACCCATGCGAGGGCGAAACCTTGAGCAAAGGGGTTCGGTTCTTTTTGAACGCAGCCACAGAAGCGGGGGTTCATCTAAGCCCATTCCTGACCAAAGGGGCGAAACCGCGCGCGTCATCAGGTGGCAACGGGTCGAAACGGAAGACGCGGCAGGCCCCCGCGCGAGCGGCGCAGCAACCACAAGAGCAGCAACGTAGGGACGAGCAAAACGGTAGAGACGGGGCCGAGCGCGGAGTTGCCAGTCAATTGCTCGCAAAATTCCCGGAGTTCGACCCGAATTGGTCACCAGAGATTCAATCGAAATGGTTCGAGGGCTATCAGAAGCTTCTCGCCATGGGGAAAAAGTAACGCCCGCCTTTTGAGCGGGCGTCAAAGAGCTTCATGTGTTGAAGGCGAATTCTCTTGGCGGGGAAGGCCTCCAACACCGACTGATGAGGAAGGAGGTGCGCTATGTGGTTCATAGCCCGGACGTTACCGTAGGCCCGCAAGGGCCTACCCCACCATTCCCATCAAAAGCGGCAAACCCGAACCGCTTTTAGGTGGCCGGGCGCGAGCTCCAGTTAGCACCTAAGAGTCGCACGTCCTGCTGCCGTTTTCAAGGGGAACAACGCAGCAGGTGCAGCGATGGATAACTCGCGCGTCCCTGTCAGGGCCTACGACCGCACGCGGCTTGGGCGTCTTGAGCACGTTCGAACACATACGCGTGGTTGGCCAAGACAACTGAGTTTCACTTTTTGATAGAAATAGGGGGTGGAACGATTCGCCCCCTTCCCTCAGGTGATTTGCATGAGCAAGAAAGTTGCACGGTCGCCTTGGCCAGCACGATTCCCGAGCGTAATTGCTCAGACGTCCTATTGGACAATGAAGAATAACGCTTGCTACTCGCCCGCGAAGCGCGGAGCGAGCAGCGATTCAGCAATATCTCTAGTTATTGATTGCATAGATGACTCCGCAATGATTTCGATAAAGAGCGTTCTTGCCGGCAAAAAGCCAAGGATTGTTGCCGTTCACGCCGAAGAGCTTACGGGGCGGAACAAAATACCAATGGCTTACGGAGAGGTTCTGGCCGGGGTTTTGGGGTTGGACACGGACCCCGGTATTGTCCAAGCGTCCGTTGCAAACCACAGCCATGCGCCGTCCATTTACCATCGGTTCGCGTCGCCGCCAGCATTTGACGGTTACGTTGAAAAGAACGCAGAATACGTTATAATCGACGATACGTGCACAGCTGGTGGCACGTTGGCAAACCTCCGAGGGTTTATCGAAGAGCACGGCGGCACTGTTGTTCTGATGTCCGTTTTGGCGCTGAACGGCGTTGGCCGAAGCTACGACATAAGCCTGAGCCCAGGCACATTGTATCAACTCAGGAAGAAACATCCTCAGTTGAGCGAGTGGTGGAGGGAGGAGTTCGGTTATGGAATTGATTGTCTCACAGAAGGCGAAGCAGGGCATCTTCGAGCAGCCCCGTCATTTGACACCATCAGAAATCGCATCGCTGAGGCGAGACGCGATCTCGACGTCAATGGAAATGAAGGCGATTCTGCGGGAACGGCAGAGCCGGCAGAAGTGGTCTGTGGGCAGGCTTCTTAAGAACCCACCGGTTTATCGCGAAGCCGCGGAATGACGCGAATTACTCTAGCTGAGGCGATTGCCACAAGCCAGTTAGACGTGTTCATCAATCAAGAGGAAGCTCGGGGCGTCGGGCCTATCGATCGCGCAGCGTTCGATGACTTGGCGGCGGCGCTCGTTAAAGCGCCGCTATCAGAAGATCGAACATCGCGTTCCGCATCTGGCGGTGGTTCGAACGGAAAGAAAACTCGCCAAGGTAGCGGTCCATGTGCTTCGCGCTGATATGAATGTGAGTTGAAGCGACCGACTTCTTAAACAGTTTCCAGAAGCTCTCGACATTGTTCGTGTGATGCGTCGCGTCGTGGCGATAGTCGTAATAAGCCCATTCCTTCGCGCCGTGCTTCACCGCGCCATGCTTGTAACCGTCGCCGGTTAGTAAGCCGTAGCTGTATAGTTCGTCCGTCGAAACCGTCGCGCCCTTCTCGACATTCTCAAGAACGACGCCGCGCAGCGTCTCTTGCTTCACGTTCTCAATTACCTGCGTCGTGATCTTGCCGCCGCGCTCTTTGAGACCCATGACAATCGTCTTGCCCTCAGCGCCGCGACCGCGCTTGCCGGAACGCTTGCCGCCCACATAGGCTTCGTCAAGTTCGACGTGGCCTTTGAGCATTTCGAAGCCATCGGTCTTCGTCATCAGGTCGCGGATTTGCTGGCCGATGCGCCACGCGGTCTTATAGGTGACGCCGAGCGTCCGTTGCAGTTCCTTACCGCTCACGCCGTGGCGCGTCGCGATAAAGAGGTAGATCGCGTAAAACCACGTTTGCAGCGGCGTCCGGCTGTCTTGAAAGATCGTCCCCGCGCACGGATAGACATGATCGCCACAAGCGGCGCAGGCGAAGGCGCGGCGGCCCGTGATCTTATGAAAACTGCTCTCGACGCCGCATTTGCCGCAGACGTGGCGAAGGCCGTAGCGGACTTCCATAACGCGGATAAGGCAGGCGTCATCGTTCGGGAATGTCGCGAAAAAATCGCGGACTGAAAACGCTTGGACACTGCTTTCGCGTTGTCCGGCTTTCGATGGGCGGGTGCGCTTACGAGTCGTCATCTGCATAGCTCCAATGACGGGAACTATGCCATAACCTCATACTTGCGTCAAGGGGATAATCCCCTTTAAAAAAGCCAAGATCGATTCATTTCGCGAAGCAGTGCTCACTTTAGAAGCGAAAGATGAGAAAAAATCATGGGCGAAGACGGCCGCGCTTAATTTAACGCAAGAAATTTCCGGCATAAGATGGAAAATATATAACGACTTGAACGCCAATATACCGCTCGAGGTGGTCATATTCCTGATCGCTCTGCTCGTGACGGTTTTCTTTAATTTCGGTGTCATTTCGCACCATCATTGGACAGCGGCGCTTGGGCTTGTTACGGCGTCCATATGCGTCTCCGGGGCAATCTTTCTGCTGGTGGAGCTCGATCGGCCATTCCAGGGGTTTTTCACAGTTCCAACCGACCCACTGAAATCTGCAGTCGATATTATTAAGACTGGCTAGGTAAACAGAGGGCGGCCAGCAGAGCCGCGCCTTTGCCGTGGCCGGACAGATTTCGCCAGCGTTGATCAGCGCCGCCGCTGGGCGGACGCGAGCAGCGGCAGCAACAGCGCACGCGGCGTTACCGCCGAGGTCCAAACGAACATGCGGTTGATCCAGCCGGGAACGATCACGCGCTTGCCGGCCATCAGACCCGCGTAGCCCTGACGCGCGACTTCCGCCGCCGGCAGCATCGCGGGCTTCATCGCGCCCATCACACCCGAAAAATCCAAGCCGGCGCGCGACTGGAAGCCGGTCTGCACCGGACCGGGACACAGGCAGGCCACCTTCACCCCCAGCGGCTTCAATTCCTGCGACAGCGCTTCGCTGAAGGAGCGCACATAGGCCTTGGTGGCGTAATAGACGGCAAAGCCCGGTCCCGGCATGAAGGCCGCGACCGAGGCGACGTTGAGGACGCCGCCCTTCGCCGCGACGATCGGCGGCAGAAAGCGCAAGGTCAGCGCGGTGAGCGCGCGCATGTTGAGATCGACGATCGCGAGCTGCTCGGCGGCGTCGAGCTCGATCGCGCGGCCCAAGAGGCCAAATCCGGCGTTGTTGACCAGGAAGCGCGGCGTGAGGCCCGCCTCGCCCAGGAGTTCCGACAGCGTCTCAGCGGCGTCCTCAGTTGTAAGATCGAGTTCGATGGGGAGTGGGCGGACGCCGCCATTGGCGGCGATTTCGTCGGCTAGCGCCTCCAGCCGGTCGCCGCGACGGGCGACGAGCGCGAGCTCATGGCCGTTGGCGGCGAAGATGCGGGCAAGCGCCGCGCCGATGCCGTCGGACGCGCCGGTGATGACCGCGACGGGGCGCGTCACTGGCCGCCATCCTTGCTCGGCGACCAGGGGCCGGTTGGGGTCGGCGCGGCGGCGTCGCGGAACTCGCGGCGCAGCTCGACGCGCTCGCGCGTCGAAACGCCGAGCAATTCGGCGACGCGCCAGACCACATTCTCCTCGAATTCGTGAACGGCGCCGTCGGCATGCGCCATGTCCCAGAGCATGCCGACGATCTGCCGGCGCCCGTCCTCATCGAGCCGGCGCTTCAGCACGCTCGTAAAGCGATAGAGGTCGACGGCGTCGCGCTCGCTCTCCTGCGCGGAGTCGATCAATTCGGCCGCCGCGTCGCCTTGAAGGCCGAAGCGCGCCTCAACGAGCTGATGAATGCGCGCCCTTTCCTTATCGTCGAATTCGCCGTCGACCGAGGCGATATGGACGAGAAGGGCGGCGGCGGCGAGCTGATAGTCCGCGGCCTCAAAGGCCTTGGGCCGCTCGGCCTCGCCGGTGAGGTCGTTGATGAAGTTTTTCAGGGCGGAGAACATGGCGGCGGGTTACCGGGGGCGGAGTTGCGCTGCGATCCGTATAGATCATGGGGAGCGGGAAGGGTAGGCTGGAGGGTCGCCGATCCGGCCAATCTGCTGCTTATGACCCGTCTCGGCAGTGTTCGTCGTTCAGCTCGCCACGGCGACGATAGATCGCCCGAACTCGCGCGTCGAGGAGCACAATCTGTCGCCTTCCCTGAACTTGACCGAGCGCGGGAGCGAAGGATGGTCCAGGAAAGAAGTTCACCATTTTCGACGATCACAGGAAGCGCAAATCGATCTCGAAAGCGCGGACGCGCGCTTTCGAGCGGTCCAGCGATTGGTTTCAGGGATGTAGATTTGGGCGGCTGATCGGCGTTTCGCCGGCAAGTCGCGCGGCTTGATCAATCAGCTGGCGAATGGCGCCGAGCGGGATCAGTCGAGGCGCCGGTCGCTGTTTTTCTGTATCCAGCATCCAACGGCGTACGGGGATCGTCCACCATCAACTTGCATGCGACGTCCCCGAGCCGACGCGCAAAGCCTTCCAATGAGTATCTCTCTTCGTATAGCGCGCGCGTATCGCTCGCCACCGGAACGCTTCGTTCGCTCATGGCGCGACACTTGATCATGGCGGCGGCGAATTCGCTGGCGTCATTCGCAATATAGACGTTGCGAAGCCGTGACGGATCGATCTCCATGCCCCTGAACGCCTTCGACGTCGCGATGACCGGAAGTCCGCTGGACAGAGCTTCCACGGTCTTGATTGAAAGGCCGTGCCCTTCTCTTGTTGGGAGGAGAATGATAGCTGCGTCGGCGTAGGCGGCGTCTTTATCGGCTATCCTGCCGCGGAAAAGATTGCGATGTTTTTCATACAACGGCCTGTCACGCCTTTTCACGCCATCGGCGATGTCGCCAAAAATCGAAATCGACATTTCAGGAACATGCGGCACAATATATTTCAGAAACCATCGGACGCTGATGTAGTTGGCGGCGTTGTCGCCAGCGACAAAAATAGCCTGATCGCCATTGGGGGGGGGAGCCACGGGGGCTATCGACGGATAGATCAGTTTGTGACGAGATTGAGGCAGCAGCTCGCCGAACGTCGCATACTCTTCCGAATTCAAGTGAATGCATAGGTCGGCGCGCTCGATCCATTGGAGTTCGATCGCGAGCATGCTGTTGTAGCGAACCTGCGGCGGGATGCTAAACCCAGCGCGATTGCGTAGCTCGTACTGCCGCGCCTGAATGTCGTGAGTGTCTAGCACGACGGGAATGCGGCGCCTTTCGCGCAGTCTTTCGACGAAGGGCATTACGAAGAAATGGTTGGCGTGGATCAGGTCAATGGCGCCCGTATCGAGCGCTTCGGGCAGAGGCGCGCGCTTCACGAGCTCCACGAGCCAGGTTGCGTGGTCGCCATGGATCAAGGGCCACCAACCGTCCTTTAGGAGCGCTGTCTTGAAGAGGTCCGCGATCGTGGCGGATGATTCATATCTCTCGTCGTCGGCGAGGTCCTGACTATGCAAACGGTAGTTCTTCCAGCGCTCGCCGCGGCCGATCGAGGGCGTGACATCGTCCATAAGCGCAACGGAGAGCACGCGCGCTCCAAGTTTCTTATAGGCCTTTATTTGACTAGCGATGACCTGGTGCGTTCCGCAGGAATGCCATGCAGGATGCACGACTGCGACGGTTTTTCCCGATAGCGCGGCGCGGCCCGGAGCTGATTGGTGTATCGACATCCCGATGACCCCCTTTGGGTCTTCAAGGTCGGATTGCCTGGAGACATTTATTTGCTCAGTTTGTTTCGTTTTGTTTCGAGTTCAGCTTTGGCCAGCGACACCCTGGCGATCAGGCCGCCGCCGGTCCGCTCATCCAATGTGAGGCGTCCACCGTGAGCTTCCACGATCCCGCGGGCGATCGCCAAGCCTAGCCCGAAGCCAGCGTTTGCGTTCGCGGACGCGCCTACGTCCCCTCGCTCGAAGGGTTCCAGCATCAAATCCCTTTTTTCCTGGGGGATTCCCGGACCCCTGTCGGCGATCTCGACGACCGCTGCGTCATCGCTTTCCAGCAGCCGGATTTCAGGGCTCTCCCCGTATTTCACCGCATTGTCTATAAGATTGGAGAATGCGCGTTCGAGATTGTCCGGACTGCCCAAAACATTGACGTGATCGATTCCGTCGTAGCGCGCATTGGCGCCCACATCGACGAACTGATCGACAATCGCCTGCAGCAGGCTCGCCAGATCCAGCGCCACGACTTCCTGCTGTAAACCACCGCGCAGGTAGTCCAGGCAGCCGCCGACCATCGCCTCCATCTGGTCGAGGTCCCGCAGCAGTTTCGCTTTCGTTTCGCTGCTTTCAATGTATTCGGCGCGCAGACGCATGCGCGTGATTGGGGTCCGAAGATCGTGGCTGACCGACGTCAACATCCGCGTTCGCTGAGAGGCCATCTCGGCGATACGACGCTGCATGCGATTGAAGGCCCGCGTCGCCTTGCGGACCTCTTCGGGTCCTGTCTCGGCGAGCTGCGCCGGAACACTGTCGAGGCCGAAGGATTCGACGGCGTTCACGAAATTCGTCAGGGGACGCGTCAGCGACAGCGCGGCCCATAAGGAGAAGACGAACAAACTAATCGCGACGAAGCCGACGGGAATCATCGCGAACCCAGGAAATCGGGGAGGCCGGGTCGGAGCGTCGAGCAGGAATTGCTGACCGTCATGCAACGACCCGCTAAATCGCTTGTCGCCGTCGCGGGCTTCGATCTCGACTCCGGAGGGAAGGCGAGACCGGAAATAAACTGGCTGTCCCCCGTTGCGCGCGGCGACTCCCGGCTCTGAGAGCGCGACGTGAAACCCCGGAAGATTTGCGTTAAAGGCTGTGGCGATTGCTGGCCTTTCCGCTGCGGAAGCGGCGTCCAACGCCGTCAAAGTCGCCACGACAATGGAGGCGCTCAGGTCGCGAGGGTGGCCGGGAGCGGGTTCTGACAGGAAAAGGATGGTCGTCACCGCCGCGTGGAACAGGCCGACGCATAGGAGGAGGAGAAGTCCCAGCTGCACATTGATGTTTCGGAGCGCGGACGTTTTCAATGAATGCTGACTTTCGCCGTGAACGTGTAGCCCATCGAGCGGACCGTCTGAATGAGCGTCGGGTCTCGCGGGTCATTCTCGATCTTTTGACGAAGCCGGCTGATCAGGATGTCGACGCTCCGCTCGGTCGTGGACGACGCCTTCAGCTCGTCGCGCGAGAATATTTTTCCGGGATTACGGCAGAGCGTCAGCAACAGGTCGAATTCCGCGCTGGTCAGAATCACCCTTACGCCGGTCGGGCCCAACAGGCGCCGTGTGGAAGAGTCCAGGAGGAATCCAGAAAACCTATAGGCGCTAATGTTCTGGGACGACTCAAGATCCGGGGCGGTCCGCCGGAGGACGGCCCCGATACGCGCCAGCAGTTCACGCGGAACGAAGGGTTTGACCAGATAATCGTCGGCCCCGAGTTCGATGCCGAGTATCCGGTCCGTTTCTTCGCCGCGCGCGGTCAGCATGATCAATGGGGGGCTTCCCGAGTTCCGCAAGCGCATGCAGATGGAAAATCCATCCTCATCGGGAAGGTTGACGTCGAGCACGATGAGATCGACCTGCGCGCTCGCGAGAACCTCGTCCATCTGTCTGCCGTCACGGGCAAGCATCACCTCAAACCCGTTGTCGCCGAGATATTTCGATAAGAGCGATCGAATATCCTCGTCGTCCTCTACAATGAGGATCCATCGCCTATCGGCGGCGCTTGATGCGGGTTCGTTCAAGGTCGGGAGTTCATCCACTCGCGGCTTCGAGCCAGCGGCGAGTTCCAAACCTAGGGTTCCGCACGGCTGTGTCGAGATTTTGGCGCGCTCGTTTCGTTTTGTTGCGACGACTCGGCCTCTGCAGTGATAGACATAAAGAAATGTTTATATCTTTATTGCCTTTCTCGGCCGCCCCTGCTATAGGCTGGCTCCGAGCCGCTGGGCTGGACCAGCGGCGGGAATTCGGTTGAGCCGTTCGCTTGGCGCGTCATTCCATGCAGGCCGCAGGCCTGTCCGGGAATCCAGCGCCGACGTAGAAATGCTGGCGTTGCTGTGGATTGCCGATCGCTTCGCTCGCCGAAGGATCGCCAAAGGAAGGCTTTGCTCGGATTCGCCACCGCTTCGCCCAGGCGAAGCGTCGGGAATGACAGCCGCGGCCGAGCGCGCACGAGAAACAGAAGGATTTCGCATGACCGCACATCACTTTAACGATTTCGCCGTCACCGACCTTTCGCTGGCCGAATGGGGCCGCAAGGAAATCGCCATCGCCGAGACGGAAATGCCGGGCCTGATGGCGACCCGCGCCGAATATGGCCCGTCGCAGCCGCTCAAAGGCGCGCGCGTCGCGGGTTCGCTCCATATGACCATCCAGACGGCGGTGCTGATCGAGACTTTGAAGGCGCTCGGCGCCGATGTGCGCTGGGCCTCCTGCAACATCTATTCGACGCAGGATCACGCCGCCGCCGCCATCGCCGCGACGGGCACGCCGGTCTTCGCCAAGAAGGGCGAGAGCCTCGAGGACTACTGGGACTACACCCACAAGATCTTCGAATGGGGCGACGGCGGCTGCCCGAACATGATCCTCGACGACGGCGGCGACGCGACGCTGCTCATCCACCTTGGCCTGCGCGCCGAGCAGGGCGACGTCGCCTTCCTCGAAACCGCCTCCAATGAAGAAGAAGAGGTTCTCTACGCCTCGATCAAGAAGCGCCTGAAGGCCAATCCGGGCTTCTACAAGCGCAACGCCGAGGCGATCAAAGGCGTCACCGAAGAGACGACCACCGGCGTGCATCGCCTCTATGTCATGCACAAGGAGGGCAAGCTGCTCTGGCCGGCGATCAACGTTAACGACTCGGTCACCAAGTCGAAATTCGACAATCTCTATGGCTGCCGCGAGTCGCTCGTCGATGGCGTGCGCCGCGCCACTGACGTGATGATGGCTGGCAAGGTCGCCGTCATCGCCGGCTATGGCGACGTGGGCAAAGGCTCGGCCGCTTCGCTGCGCAACGCCGGTTGCCGCGTGCTGGTCACCGAAATCGACCCGATCTGCGCCCTGCAGGCGGCGATGGAAGGTTATGAAGTCACGACGATGGAAGACGCCGCGCCGCGCGGCGACATCTTCTGCACGGCGACGGGCAATGTCGACGTCATCACCGTCGACCATATGCGCGTCATGAAGGACCGCGCCATCGTCTGCAACATCGGCCATTTCGACTCGGAGATTCAGGTCGCCGGCCTGAAGAACCTGAAGTGGCACAATGTGAAGCCGCAGGTCGACGAGATCGAGTTCGCGGACGGCAAGCGCATCCTGCTGCTCGCCGAAGGCCGCCTCGTGAACCTCGGCTGCGCGACGGGCCACCCGTCTTTCGTGATGTCGGCGTCCTTCACCAATCAGACGCTGGCGCAGATCGAGCTGTGGACCAAGCAGGGCCAGTATCCGGTCGGCGTCTACACGCTGCCCAAGCATCTGGACGAGAAGGTCGCCTCGCTGCATCTCGACAAGATCGGTGTGAAGCTGACGCAGATGACCGATGAGCAGGCCAAATATCTGAACCTGCCAAAGAACGGCCCGTTCAAGCCGGACCATTACCGCTACTGACCCGGTTCAGGTATTCGTCGATTTGCGGCCTCGCTCCTTGCCTGGAGCGAGGCCGTCTTTTGAGAGGCCCCGGCTTACGCGCCGAAACGCCGATTCCGTTTTGAGTAATTGCGCTTTAGATTGGGGTTGATTCGTGTGCGGCGCGGCGGGCCACCGACGGAGCCCTCCGTCTTCCTGTCGTCGGAGCCGATCCGCATCCTGCGCCCGGCAGGCTGCGTCCGCGTTCTGCAAGAACCGTTTACGGCGTTGTTGTGATGAGCACCCGCAATTGACCGTGGAGACCGGCTTTCATGACGCGCCAATTCGATCGCTTGCAAGCGGAGTCGTCCTCGCAATGACGAGACGGCGGCGCGCGATCAACCACTCTGGCGCTCCTCCCTTTGTCGGCGCTTCCCTCGGGTCCTTGCTTTTATGGCTCGAGTCGACGCCGGCGCGCGCGGCAGGCTTCCTCGAGGATCTGGCGATCGATCCGCAGATCGTCAGCTTCGCCTTTAGCGGCGGACTGGCGATTTTCGCCGCGGCCATCGTCACGACGCATGTGCGCGAACGCGCCGCCTGGCGTCGCCGCGAAGCCGCGTTGAGCGTCGAACTCGACGACGCTCGCGCCCAACTGGGGCGGGCAAAAACCTTCCTCGCCTCCGAGCCGCAGATCTTCGTCGCCTGGACGGCGCCCGACGCCGAGCCCGATATCCATTCTTCATCTCTGATCATGACCGGGGCTGTCGCTGCGCCGCGCCGCATATTGAGCTTTGGCGCCTGGCTTGCGCCCAAAGACGCTCAGGCGCTCGAAAGCGCCGTCGACCGTCTGCGAACGAGCGGCGAAAGCTTCCGCTTGGCGCTTGCCGGCGTCGCCGGTCGGCATTTTGACGCCGACGGCCGAGCGGTTGGCGGCAGCGTCGTGTTGCGTATCCGTGAAGTCTCCGGCGACCGGTTGGAGCTGATCGGCCTTCGCGAGCGCTACGCGTCGGCGCAATCTGAACTCTCCGGTCTGCGCGCGATGCTTCAGGCGCTGCCCGCGCCATTTTGGATACGCGACGACGCGGGCGAACTCGTCTTCGTCAACGACGCTTATGCGCAGGCGGTCGAAGCGAAGAATCCCGAGGACGCCCTCGCCCGCAAACTGGAGTTGCTCGACCAGTCGGCCCGCAGCGCCGCCGAGGACGCGCGCGCCAAAAACAGCGTCTGGCGCGAGCGCGTCAACGCCGTCGTCGCGGGCGAGCGCCATCGGCTCGACGTCACACAGGCCTCCGCCGCGGGCGCCGCCGCCGCCATCGCGATCGATCGTCATGAGGTTGAGACGGTGCGCGCCGATCTTGAACAGCAGATGCAATCGCATGTGCGCACGCTCGATCAGCTGCCGACGGCGGTCGCGAGCTTCGATCGCACGCGGCGCCTGATGTACAGCAACGACGCTTACGCCAAGCTGTGGCAGCTTGACCCAAGGTTCCTCGAACAACGGCCGACCGACGGACAGATTCTCGACCGTCTGCGCGCCGAGCAGCGCGTGCCCGTTGAGTCGGATTACAGGGCCTGGAAGGAGCGGCTGTTCGAAGCCTATCGCTCGCCGGAGCCCATTCGTCACACATGGCATTTGCCGGATGGTCGTATTATCGACGTCGTCGCGCATCCCAATCCCAAAGGCGGCGTCACCTATCTTTATGACGACGCCACTAAGGCTTACGATCTCCAGACGCGTTTCAACGCGCTTGCCCGCATGCAGAGCGAAACGCTCGAGACGCTGCACGAGGGCGTGGCGGTTTTCGGTTCCGACGGGCGTTTGAAGTTCAGCAATCCCGCCTTCGCCCATCTGTGGCGGCTCGATCCCGAGGAGCTTACGAAGCGGCCGCGCTTCGACGCGCTCGCCGCGAAATGCTGCGCGCTGCATGCCACAGAGGAGACATGGGGGGCGTTGCAGGGCTTTGTCACCGGTCTCAATGAACTGCGCGAAGGCTTCACCCGGCGCATCGAACGCAGCGATGGCGTCGTCTTGGATTGCACGGCGCAGTCGTTGCTCGACGGCGCGGCGCTCCTCACCTTCGTCGACGTTTCCGCCGACGTGAATGTCGAGCGCGCGCTGACGGACCGCAACAAGGCGCTGCTCGCCGCCGAAAAGCTGCGCAATGACTTCATCCATCACGTCAGTTATGAGCTGCGCTCGCCGCTCAACAACATCAACGGCTTCGTGCATCTCCTCGGAGAGGACTCGACCGGCCCGCTCAATCCGCGCCAGCGCGAATATCTTGGCTATGTCAACAAATCCTCCGCGGCGCTGCTCGCCATCGTCGACGATATTCTCGATCTGGCGACCATCGACGAAGATGCGCTGGAGCTTGAAGTTTCCGAGGTCGACGTCGAGGCGACGATGCGCGCCGCGATCGAAGGCGTGCAGGATCGGCTCGCCGAAAATTCGATCGACGTGCAGATCGTCGCAATGGACGATGTCGGAAGGTTCCGCGGCGACGCCAAACGCGTGCGCCAGATCCTGTTCAATCTTCTTTCGAACGCCATCGGCTTCTCGCGTCCGGGACAGACGGTGACGCTTGCCGTGTTGCGGCGCGAGACCGAAATCGTCTTCAAAGTCACCGATCGCGGCCGCGGCATTTCGCCGGAAATTCTCGAACGCATCTTCGATCGCTTTGAGTCGCACACTGCCGGTTCCCGCCACCGCGGCGTCGGGCTCGGCCTTTCCATCGTGCGCGCCTTGATGGAGCTTCATGGCGGCAGGGTCTTGATTGATTCCGCCCCTGGTGAAGGCACGACCGTAACCTGCATCTTTCCGGCGCATGCCGCGCATGAAGAGGCGCGTCTCCTCGCGGCGAGCGCTGGGGGCGCCGAATGAGCGAGGAGTCCGCGCCGAAAGCGGTCTGGCGCCTCGATGTCGCCAGCGAGGCCGAGACGATCGAACTGGCGCAAGAACTTTCGACGCTCGTACGCATCGGCGACGCCGTCATGCTTTCGGGCGATCTCGGCGCCGGCAAGACCACGTTCGCGCGCGCGATGATCCGCGCTTTGGTCGAAGACCCGCGGCTCGAGGCGCCGAGCCCGACCTTCACGCTGATGCAAGTCTACGAGGGCGCAGGCAATCGCGTCGTCCACGCCGACTTCTATCGGCTGGAGAAAACGGCGGAGCTTGAGGGATTAGGCTGGGAGGAGGCGACGGACGACGCGATCGTGCTCGTCGAATGGGCCGAACGTGCGCGCGAAGCGCTCTCGCCCGATCGTCTCGAAGTGCGACTGAGTTTCGTCGATGGGGATAATCGCGAGGCGCGTCGGCTCACCATTTCCGGCTATGGCGGCTTCGTGTCGCGCCTCGCGTCCTTCAAGGCGCTGCGCGAACTTCTGCGAAAGGCGGGCTGGGCCCACGCCGCGCGCCGCTTCCTGCAGGGCGACGCTTCGACGCGCGCCTATGAGCGGCTCGAAAAGGAAAATGGACAGCGCGCGATTCTGATGATCTCGCCGGCGCGGCCGGACGGACCGCCGATCCGTTTCGGCAAATCCTACAGCGCCATCGCGCGCCTCGCCGAAAACGTCGTTCCTTTCGTCGCCATGTCTCAGGGGCTGCGCGGCCTGGGGCTCTCGGCTCCGGAAGTCTACGCCAAAGATGTCGACGCCGGCCTACTGATCATCGAGGATCTTGGCGGCGAAGGCGTCGTTGACGGGAGCGGCCCGATCGTCGAGCGCTATCTCGAAGCGGCGGGCGCGCTCGCCTATCTTCACGCGCAGCGCCTGCCGGATGTGATCGCGGTCGAAGGCGGCGGCGATTACCGCATCCCGCCCTATGACCTCGACGCGTTGCTGATCGAAGTGGAATTGCTCGTCGACTGGTATCTCACGCGCCAGAAGACGTCGGTCTCGTCCGGCGCCAAGGCCATCTTTCTCAATCTTTGGCGCCAGGCGCTTGTTGATGTCGCGAGCGCCGCGCCGACTTGGACGCCGACATGGACTATGAGAGACTATCATTCTCCCAATCTTTTGTGGCTCGCGCAGCGCAATGGGCTGGCGCGGATCGGCATCCTCGATTTCCAGGACTGTGTGCTCGGCCATCCCGCCTATGACGTCGCTTCGCTAGGGCAGGACGCCCGCGTCGACGTGCCCGACGATTTGGAGTTGAAGCTCCTCGCCCATTACGCCAAACTGCGCCGCGACGCCGACGCCGCATTCGACATGGCCGCTTTCGCCAAGGCTTATGCGATCCTGGCGGCGCAGCGCGCGACAAAGATCCTGGGGATTTTCGCGCGGCTGGATCAGCGCGACGGCAAGCCGCAATATCTCGCGCATCTGCCGCGCGTTGAATCCTATCTTAAAAAGAGCCTCCGCCATCCGGCGCTGGCCGATGTCAGGGCGTGGTATGAGGCCAACATCCCCGGCTTGTTTCGCGACGCCTGAGAGCCGAGCGCTCGCGCCTGCGCCGAGCGTCGCCATGGTGTTCGCCGCCGGCCTTGGCGCGCGCATGCGGCCGATCACCGAGAAGACGCCGAAACCGCTCGTTTCCGTCGCCGGCCGCACGCTGATCGACCGCGCGCTCGATGAATTCGAAAGCGCTGGCGTCGAACGGGCGATCGTCAACGTCCATCATCTCGCCGATCAGATCGAAACGCATCTCGCGAGCCGCGTCCGACCGCGAGTCGTCATTTCTGACGAACGCCCGCTGCTGCTGGATCAAGGCGGCGGGATCAAGAAAGCGCTTCCCTTGATCGGAGACGATCCATTTTACGTTTGCAATACCGACGCGTTCTGGATCGACGCCGCGCGCTCCAACATTCTTGCGCTCGCCGAAGCCTTCGACCCCGAAATGATGGACGCGGCGCTGCTGCTCGCGCCGACATCGGGAAGCGTCGGAGTCGATTGGGGCGGCGATTTCGATCTGGACGCTGAAGGGCGCATTATTCGCCGCGACGGCCGGAAACCTTTTGTGTATACCGGCGTCGGACTCATGAAGCCGCAGCTCTTCGCCGGCGTCGCGGATGATGTCTTCAAGCTCGCGCCCTTCTTCTTCGAGGCCGCGCGCAAGGGACGGCTCTATGGAGTCGTCTCCAGCGGTCTTTGGCTTCACGTCGGCACGGTCGCAGCTATTGCAGACGCCGAGCGTGCGATCGCTCTGCGCCGGGGCTGAGCGCGATGCTCGCTCGTCGCCGCAATCTTTTCACCATTGCGCCTGGCGCGCCGTTTCTGAAAACGTTCGTTTCGGCCTTGCTCGACGGCGAGATTGTTCCCGCCCTCTCGCGCGATACGCCGCCGCTGACGATGGCGCGCGCCACGATCTATGTGCCGACCCAGCGCGCGGCGCGGGCGCTCGCGGCCGAATTCGCGCAAGCGCTGGATCGGCGCGCGACGCTGCTGCCGCGCATCCTGCCGCTCGGCGCTCTGGAGGAGCGCGAGAACGCCGCTCTGTTTACCGGAGACTTTGACGTCGAGATTGATGCGTCCCTCGCCGCGCCGATCGAAGAGCTGGAACGACGCTTGTTGCTGTCGCAGCTCATTCTGCACTGGGCGCAAGCGATTGGGCGCGCGCTCATCTCGGTCGATACAAGCGGCGCGCCCAATCTGCATGAGAGCGAACCGCTTCTCGTCGCATCGACGCCATCGGCCGCCTATGCGCTCGCAGCCGAGCTCGGCGCCCTCATCGACGAATTGCACATCGAAGATGTTTCAGTCGACAGGTTCGATACTTTGAGCGACGACGCCTACAGCAATTTCTGGGCGATCACGACGAAATTTCTGCAGATCGCCTTGCGCGAATGGCCGCAAATACTCGCGGACCGCGGACGGATCGACGCCAGCGCTTACCAGAAACGCCTCATTGAAGCGCAGATCGCGGAACTCGCCCGCACGCCGCCGACCGCGCCTGTGATCGCGCTCGGCTCCACCGGCGCGCAGCCGACGACCACGCGGCTGCTCGCCGCCATCGCCGGGCTCGAAAATGGAGCCGTGGTCCTGCCGGGCCTCGATCAGGTCATGAGCACGGACGTCTGGGCGAGCGTGGGTTGGACGGACCAAAGCCGAGAGCCGACCTTCACCCATCCGCAGATGATGTTGAAACGCCTGCTCGCCGCCATGGGCGCGGCGCGCGACGAGCCGCGGGAACTTGCGCGCTTGACCCCGACGCTCGCAGCGCGCCGCGCGTTTGTCTCGCAAGCGATGGCGCCGGCTGACGCGACGTCGGCATGGCGCGATTATCAGGCCGCGCAGAGCGGCGGCTTCGCACAGGCGCTCGACGGCGTCATCGCGCTGCAAGCGCCAGACGAGCGACTCGAAGCTTTGACGCTCGCGCTCTTCATGCGCGAGGCGCTGGAGACGCCCGGCCGCACGGCGGCGCTCGTTACGCCGGACCGACTCGTCGCGCGGCGCGTCGCCGCCGAGTTGCGACGCTTCGACATTGAGATCGACGATTCTGGCGGCATGCCGCTCGCAAGAACATCCATCGGCGCGCTGGCGCGGCTCGTCGCGACGATCGGATCGGATCGCGCCGGCGCCGTGAACGTCGCCGCGCTGCTCGCCCATCCGCTGACCGGGCTCGGACTCTCACGCGCGCGCGTCGCATCGCTCGCGTCGCTGATCGAGATCGGCGTGCTGCGCACATTCGCGCAGCCTGACGGCGGCTGGGCGGCGCGGGTCCCGCCGGCGCGCGAAGTGGCGCGCGCGCCACATGCGCATCCTGCGGCGCGCCGCATCAGCGATGAGGAGTGGCGCGCGATCGAAGACGCGCTTGCGCGTATTGACGCCGCTTTCGCGCCCTTCGCCGCGCTGACGCCAACGGCGTCGCTGTCGGACCGCGCGCGCGCACACAGCGGCGCGCTTGAAGCCGTGATCGCCGGCGCCGACGAAGCTGATGAAGAGGGCGCGTCGGCGCTGTTCGAACTCCTCGATCGGCTCGCGCACGCTGAAGCGCCGGCAGGCTTTGACGCGCAAAACTACGCGGCGCTCTTCGACCGCGTCGCCGCCGAGACGATGCTGCGCGGCCCAAGACGCGCCCATCCGCGCTTGAAGATCCTCGGCCCTTTGGAAGCGCGGCTCATCGAGGCCGACCTCATCCTGCTCGCCGGACTGGACGAAGGCGTATGGCCGCCGCAGACGGACACCGGCGCTTTTCTCAATCGCTCGATGCGCGCCCAACTCGGCTTAATGGCGCCGGAGCGACGCATCGGCCAAAGCGCGCATGACTTCATCATGGCTTTAGGCGCGGAGCGCGTCGTGCTGAGCTGCGCGATCAAGCGTAATGGCGCGCCAACCGTTCCTTCCCGCTTCATCGCGCGTCTTTCGGCGCTCGCCGGCGACGCGTTTGACGAATGCTGGAAGCGCGGCGACGCGATGCTTGCGATCGCCGCCGCGCTCGATCGCCCGGAAACGACGATTGCGATCGAACGGCCGCAGCCGCGCCCACCGGCGGCGTTGCGCCCGCGACGCTTGAGCGTCACCCGCGTCGAGCGCCTGCGGCGCGACCCTTACGCGATCTTCGCCGAATATATTCTCAAACTCACGCCGCTGCCGCCGATCGGCGCGGAGGCCGGCGCGCGAGAAATCGGCGTCGCGATACATGAAGCGCTTGCGGCGTTCGTCGCGCGCCATTCGCGCGGGGCGCTTCCCTCTGGCGCCCGCGACGTTCTCCGCGATCTCGCGCGCGAGAAACTCGATGGCTTCATGGCCGATCCGGCTTTCGTGAGTTTCCAATGGCCGCGCATCGCAGCGGGGCTCGATCATGCGTTCAGCTTCGAACAGGAGCGACGCGCTTTGGACTGCGACATCCATGTCGAAACGCGCGGCGAGATCGCGCTCGCGCTCACCGACGGAACGACCTTTCGCCTGACAGCGATCGCCGATCGCATCGAGGTGGATCGAGAGGGTCAGGCATATGTCTTCGACTACAAGACGGGCGCGCCGCCGTCGAAAAAGCAGGTCAAGGCCGGCTGGTCGCCGCAGCTGACGTTGGAGGCGGCGATGATCGAGGCCGGCGCTTTCGAAAAAATCGGCCCGCGGCCGGTTTCCGGCGCCGCCTATATCGGATTGCGAAAGGGCGGCGAGACTCACTGGCTCGAATGGAAAGACACGCGCTTCGCCGACGTCGTCGCGGCGCATCGCGCGCAGCTCGAAGAGCTGCTGTCGCAGTTTTCCAGTGAATCGACGCCTTATGCGTCGCGGCCGCATCCAGCTTTTATGAGCGATATCGGCGATTATGACCATCTGGCGCGCGTCAAGGAATGGATGCGCGGCGGGGGAGAGACGGCATGAGCGAACGTCCCGTCGGCGCCTTGACGATCCGGCGCCAGCAAACGGCGTCAGATCCGTTCACGTCCGCCTGGGTGTCGGCGCATGCCGGCTCCGGGAAAACCCATGTGCTCGCGCAGCGCGTTTTGCGGCTGCTGCTTGCCGGCGCGCGGCCATCGCAGATTCTCTGCCTCACTTATACAAAGGCGGCCGCCGCCAATATGGGCTCGCGCGTTTTCGAGGCGCTCGCGCGCTGGGCGACGCTCGACGATGCGGCGCTGGCCAATGCAATCGCTCAGATGGGCGCGACCGTTGAATCGCGCATTGATCTTGACTTCGCCCGGCGGCTTTTTGCGCGCGCCGTCGAAACGCCCGGCGGCCTCAAGATCCAGACCATCCACGCCTTCTGCGAAAAGCTGCTGCATATCTTTCCTTTCGAAGCCAATGTTCCGGCATCCTTCCGCGTCGTTGACGATCTGGAGCGCGCCGAGCTGATGGACGCGGCGCGCCGGCGCGCGCTCGAGGCCGCCACGCGAGACAATGGATCGCTGCGAAAAGCGCTGGAGCTTGTCGCCCGCGAGACGACGGCTGCGGGATTTGACGCGCTCTGCGAGGAATTGCTGCATCACCGTCAAGAAATCGCGCGCATGCGCGAGCAGGACGACTACGAGGCGCGTGTCTTTGCCGCGCTTGGTTTGACGACAGATGAAACGCTGGCGCGCATCGAAGCGGCGATCATTGAGGAAGGGGAGCCGCCGTCCGCGTGGCCGACGCTCGCCAAGATGCTGCGCGGTGGTTCGACCAACGACGGCAAACTCGCCGACTCGCTTGACTCCGCCGCCGCGCTTGCTCCGCATCCGGACTGTATCGAGAGCTATCTCGCAGCCTTCTTCAAGACAGATGGCGATCCGCGCGGCCTGGGAAAAACAAAAATCATCACCGGCCCGCTCGCCAAGCGCGAACCGCAGCTCCTCGCGCGCATGGAGGCCGAGCGCGACAGACTCGTCACGCTCATCGAAAAGCGCAAGGCCGCGGCCGCGGCCGAACGCTCGCTGGCGCTGCATGTTCTCGGTGACGCCATCTTAAGTGAATATGAGCATGCCAAGAGACGTCGGGGACTACTCGACTATGACGATTTGATCGAGGGCGCGCGCCGCCTGCTCCATCGTTCGAGCCCATCCTGGGTGCTCTATAAGCTCGACGCGCAGATTGACCACATCCTGCTCGATGAGGCGCAGGATACGAGTTCGGCGCAGTGGGACATATTGGCGGCGATCGCTGACGAATTTTGTGAAGGCGCCAGCGCGCGCGAAGCCAAGGGCGGTCCGCCGCGCAGTTTTTTTGCGGTCGGCGACGAAAAGCAATCGATCTTTTCCTTTCAAGGCGCGGCGCCGGAAAGATTCGACGAGATGCGGCGCGAGTTTCGCCGAAGATTTGAAGGCGTCGAACGCCGTTTCGAAGAGGTGAGGCTCACGCAATCCTTCCGCTCTTCGCCCGGCGTGCTGCAAGCGGTCGACGACATTTTCGCGATTGAAGAGAATCGCCTCGGCCTGTGCTGCGATCCGCAGGAGCCGGCGCCAAGGCACGAGGCGTGGAAATCCGACGTCGCGGCGCTCATCGAAATCTGGGAGCCGATCGGCGCGGATAAAGCGCAGGACCCGAGCGATTGGCGCCTGCCGCTCGACTATGTCGACGCGAGCGACCCCAATGAGCGTCTCGCGGAAAGACTGGCGCGCAAGGTCAGGGCGCTGCTTGCGCCTCAGAACGGCGAATGCGTCGAAGACGGCGGCGCGCTGCGCCCTGTCGAACCCGGCGATATATTGATTCTCGTGCGCAAGCGTGGTCCGCTCTTCGAGGCGATCATTCGCGCTTTAAAAAACGAACATGTCCCCGTAGCCGGCGCCGACCGGCTCAATCTCGCCGACCACATCGCCGTCCACGATCTCGTCGCGCTTGGACGCGCGGCGCTGTTGCCGCAAGACGATCTGACGCTGGCGAGCGTCCTGAAGTCGCCGTTCTTCGGCTTCGACGACGACGATCTCATCGCGCTCGCGCCAAGCCGCCGCGCGTCACTGATCGAAGCGCTTGAGCAGTCCGAAGACGCGCGCTGCCGGGAGGCCGCGGCGCGGCTGCGACGCTTGCGACGCGACGCTGCCGGTCTGGCGCCGTTCGATTTTTACAGCAGCGTTCTCGGCCTTGACGGCGGACGCGCGCGGCTCATGGCGAGACTGGGCGGCGAAGCCGAGGACGCGATCGACGAATTCTTAAAGCTCGCCGCGAGTTTCGAACGCGAACAGCCGCCGTCGCTGACCGCCTTCCTGGCGATGGCCGAGTCGCTCGATCTTTCCATCAAGCGCGATATGGAATCTGCCGGCGGCGCCGTGCGGGTGATGACCGCTCATGCCGCGAAAGGTCTGGAGGCGAAGATCGTGTTTTTGCCGGACACCTGCGGCGCGCCCGCCGGAAAGCACGATCCGAAGCTCTACGCGCCCGGCGAGGCTGACGATGCGGCGCTCCTCTGGTCGATCGGCAAGGACAGCGACCCGATCGCGCTTCAGCAAGCTCGCGAGGCGCATCGGCGCGGCGAGCGCGAGGAAAGCCAGCGCCTGCTCTATGTCGCGCTGACCCGCGCCGAGGAGCGGCTGTATATTTGCGGCGCTCATGGCGTGAGCGGGCGCGCTGACGGCTGCTGGTACGACGCCATTCGTGATGCGCTCGAACCGAACTGCGAGATTGTGCCCGACCCGCTCGATGCGACATCGACGATTCTGCGCCGCGGCGCGATTCCGCCGCGCTTCGATCTTCCGAGAAAAGCGCCGCCGGCCGCCGCCGTGGACATTCCGGCCTTCGCCAAGACCAAAGCGTGGCCTGAAGTCGCGCCGACGCCGCCGCTGCATCCCTCGAGCGCGCTCGCCGGCGCAGACCTCATCGCCATTGGCGCGGATGGCGTCGCTGCGCGTCGAGGCGAAGCGGAACGTCTGCTGCACGGCCGTCTCGTCCATGCGCTGCTGCAGCATCTGCCGGCCTGCGCGACGGAACATCGGCAAAGCGTCGCCCGGCGTTTTCTTTCGGCGCGCGGCGGCTTTCTGGACGAGGACAGGCGAGAGGCGCTGGCGCAGTCGGCGCTTGCGATCCTCGCCGACCCGCGACTGGCGCCGCTCTTTGGAGCAGAGTCGACTCCTGAGGTCGACGTCGTCGCGACGCTCGAGAACGGCGCCGTCGTCTCCGGCCGCATCGACCGGCTCGCCGAAACGGCGACCGAGGCGCTCATCGCCGAATTCAAGACGGGACGGCCGCGCGCCAAGCTCGAAGACGCGCATTTGCGCCAGCTCGCGCTTTATCGCGCCGCTGTCGCGCCGCTCTTTCCTGGCAAGCGGCTGCGCTGCTTTCTGATCTATACGCAGAACGCCAGCGTGCTCGAAGCCGATGAATCGGCGCTTGCGAACGCGCTTCAACGCGCGCTGGCGTAGATCCGGCGGCGCCGAGGCAAGCAGGTTCCGAAAAAGTTGACAGACTTTTTCGATGAGAACCTGCTCCAGCATTTTGATTTTGAGCGATTCCTTATCGATCACATGATTCCATGTGATCGGGAAGCGCTCTAAGCCGGCTGATCGGGTCCGACGCGACGTCTCCAGAATTCCAGCAACAGCGGGCTGAGCGCCATGACGATGGGGCCGAGGACGATGCCCGAAGCGCCGAACAATTGAAGGCCGCCGAGCATGGCGATGAACGCGGGCACCGTATGTAGGCGCATGCTATCGCCGATGAGCAGCGGCCGAACCAGATTGTCGATGCTGGAAATCACCACGCCGCCCCACAGCCCAAGAATCATGGCTTCAACCCAACGGTCCTCGATCAAAAGGTAAATCGTCGCCGGGATCCAGATGAGGAAAGAGCCGAGCGCCGGCACGATCGACACAAGCCCCATGATCAACCCCCACAGCACCGGCGAATTGAAATCCAGCACCCAGAACATCAATCCGCCAAGCAGGCCTTGCAGCGCCGACACCGCCAGCGTGCCAAAGAGGATTGCATGGATCGTATCGCGCACGCGCACGATGATCTTGCCTGTTTCGATGTTCGAGAAGGGTGACAGTCGCGCGAGCGTCTGCAGCGCCACGGCGCGGTCGCGCAGGAAAAAGAATAGGAGGTAGAAGGCCAGAACAGTGGTGATGACCTGACCGGTAGACGCGCGCAGAAAGTTCGTGGCGACATTGGTGACGAAGGCGCCCAGCTGCGAGAACGTCGCTTGCAGATCGAATCTGCGTGCGATCCAGCTTTGGAAGCTGCCGAGCCAAGGATGGGCGTCGAGCATCGTTTGCCAGTCGCCTTGCTGCACCGTTTTCTGAACGTAGCCGACGCCTGCGGCGGCCTCGCTGACGAGCCGTTCAATCATCAGCAGCAGCGGTCCAACGATGACGAGCCCGACGATCAGCATGGAGACGCCGGCCGCGACGGAAGGCGGCAGGAAGCGCTCCAGCAGGCGATGCGGCCCAATGAACACAACCGCGAGCACAAGCGCCCAGGTGAGCGCCGGCAGAAAGGGCGCAGAAATCAGAATCGCGGCGGAAATAAACGCAAGCGTGACGGCCAGCCTGGCGAGAACAAAAATGTCTATTGAAAGGTTCTGATCCTGTTCGACGAGCGCCGCCGTTTCCAACTCCTCGTTCATGTCCGCCCCTGTCGCTGCGTTCAACCTATAGACAGGGCGCGCCGCGGGCTTGGCAAGGAGGCCGGGAAGGGACATCCGCGGTCCGCGGCGGCCGCGCAAATAACATTCATGAATTCGTTCGGCCGTTTCCGCGCCAAGAAAAACGGGCGGCTTCGAGAAGCCGCCCGATGAATGTTCTATTCTGCGCCGTTCGCCGCGGCGGCTTCAGCCTTTTCCTTGGCCTCGAGATCCTCGCCGGTCTCCTGGTCGACGACGCGCATCGAGAGGCGGACCTTGCCGCGGTCATCGAAGCCGAGAAGTTTGACCTTCACGCGGTCGCCTTCCTTCACGACGTCGGTCGTCTTGTTCACGCGCTGCTTGGAGAGCTGCGAGATGTGAACGAGCCCGTCCTTGGCGCCGAAGAAGTTAACGAAGGCGCCAAAGTCCGCGGTTTTCACCACCGTGCCCTCGTAGATCAAGCCGACCTCGGGATCAGAGGCGATGGACTTGATCCAGTTGATCGCCGCCTTGATCGAATTGCCGTCGGCGGAGGCGACCTTCACCGTGCCGTCGTCCTCGATATTGATCTTGGCGCCGGTCTTCTCGACGATCTCGCGAATGACCTTGCCGCCGGTGCCAATCACGTCGCGGATCTTGTCGGTCGGAATCTTCAACGTCTCGATGCGCGGCGCGAATTCGCCAAGCTCGGCGCGCGAAGCCGTGATCGCCTTCGCCATCTCGCCGAGGATATGCAGGCGGCCGTCGCGCGCCTGGGCGAGAGCGACGCGCATGATCTCTTCGGTGATGCCGGCGATCTTGATGTCCATCTGCAGCGAGGTGACGCCGTTCGACGTGCCCGCCACCTTGAAGTCCATGTCGCCGAGATGGTCCTCGTCGCCCAATATGTCGGAGAGCACCGCGAAGCGCTCGCCCTCGAGAATGAGGCCCATGGCGATGCCGGCGGTCGGCGCCTTCAGCGGCACGCCCGCGTCCATCAATGCGAGCGACGTGCCGCAGACAGTGGCCATCGACGAGGAGCCGTTCGATTCGGTGATCTCGGAAACGACGCGCAGCGTGTAGGGGAACTCCGCGGGGGCCGGCAGCATCGGCCGGATGGCGCGCCAGGCGAGCTTGCCGTGGCCGATCTCGCGTCGGCCGGGCGAACCCATACGGCCGGTCTCGCCGACCGAATAGGGCGGGAAGTTATAATGGAGCAGGAAGCGCTCCTTATAGGTGCCTTCGAGCGAGTCGACATATTGCTCGTCTTCGCCCGTTCCGAGAGTCGCGACGACAAGCGCCTGAGTCTCGCCGCGCGTGAAGAGCGCCGAGCCATGCGTGCGCGGGAGAACACCGACCTCGGCGACGATCGGGCGTACGGTCTTGACGTCGCGGCCGTCAATGCGGATGCCCGTGTCGAGAATGTTCCAGCGGACGACCTTGGCCTGAAGCTCCTTAAAGGCCGCACCCACTTCTTCCTTGGAGAACTTGGACTCGCCGCCTTCCGGGAAGAGCGCTGCGGTCACCTTCGCCTTCACGGCGTCGACGGCGGCATAACGCTCCTGCTTGACAGTGTGCTTATAGGCTTCGCGCAGCTCGGCTTCGGCGATCTGGGCGACGGCGCTCGCGACATCCGTGGTGTCGGGAACGATGAGGTCGCGGGGGTCCTTGGCGGCGCGCTCGGCGAGGCGGATGATCGCGTCGATCACCGGCTGAAAGCCGCGATGGCCGGTCATCACGGCCTCGAGCATCGTCTCTTCTGACAGCTCTTTCGCTTCCGACTCGACCATCAGCACGGCGTCCTGCGTGCCGGCGACGAAGAGATCGAGCTCGGAAAGCTTCATTTCCTCGATTGTCGGATTGAGTTTCAGCGCGCCATTGACCAAGCCGACGCGCGCGCCGCCGATGGGCCCCATGAAGGGCACCCCGGAGAGCGTCAGCGCCGCCGAGACCGCGACAATTGCGAGAACGTCCGGATCGTTTTCCAGATCATGCGACAGCACGGTGACGACCACCTGCGTCTCGTTGCGATAGCCGTCGGGAAACAGCGGACGGATCGGCCGGTCGATGAGTCGGGAGAGGAGCGTCTCGCGCTCCGACGGGCGCCCCTCGCGTTTGAAATAGCCGCCGGGAATGCGGCCCGCCGCGAAGGCTTTTTCCTGATAATTGACGGTGAGCGGGAAGAAGTCCAGGCCGGGCTTGGCCGTCTTGGCGGAAACCACTGTCGCGAGCACGGTCGTCTCGCCCCAACTCGCCATCACGGCGCCGTCGGCCTGCCGGGCGACCTTGCCGGTCTCGAGCACGAGCTTACGCCCGGCCCAATCGAGTTCTTCGCGGTGAATCTGGAACATGCTGGCCTTTCTCTGATGAACCTGCGGTTCGTCATGAGCAAGACGGCGAGAAGCTGCGGCAGCGGTGTTTGGTAAAGCGTCGACGCAGCGTCCGGCGATCCTGCCATGACTTTACGCGTTGGTCGTGTCGAGCGCCCCTCTGGACGCCCATCTTGGGGAAAGCGGCGCATCGTCGCGCCGCTTTCGCTCAGCTGGTTAGCGGCGGATGCCGAGCCGCTCGATCAGGCTCTTGTAGCGCGGTTCGTCCCGCACCTTCACATAGTCGAGGAGCTGGCGGCGCTGGGAAACGAGCTTCAGGAGCCCGCGACGCGAGTGATTGTCTTTCGCATGCGTCTTGAAGTGTTCGGTCAGATTGGTGATTCGTTCGGTGAGAATCGCCACCTGCACCTCGGGCGAGCCCGTGTCGTTCGCCTTGGTGGAATATTCCTTGATGAGCGACTGCTTGCGCTCCGCCGTGATCGACATCGGATTGTCCTTGTTTTTCCGGGGTGATCCGCGCTCCGCGGCCAAGGCCGGGATGTCGTCCAGCAGGGTCGCGCGAAAACGGAGCCGCCCCGGCGGACCGGGGCGTGCCGAGGCGTTATAGCAGAAATGCAGGAGATGGATAGGGGCTTACGCCTTCTCCAGCGCCTTCAGGCGCTGCCCCAGCCTGTTGATTTCCGCTTCCGCACGGACAAGCTCGGTCACGTCATACTGGACGCCGAGATCGTAAATCACACAGCAATTATGGAATCGTCCTTTCGATCTGGGACATTCTCTTCTTCAGCACAAAGCCTTGAGTCCTATGCCCCCTTGTCCGGCTGGAGCATCTGGGCGTCGCCGCGCAACATGCGGGTAATGAAGGCGCGCGCCGCAGGCTTGTCGCTTTTCGAGGTCAGTCCCGACAACAGTCCAAGCCCGCCGCCAAGCGTTATGCCCGCAAGCGCGCAGAGCGCATAGATTTCGATGCGATTGGGCGATCCCGCCGCGGCCAAGGCGCTGAATAGGCCCACCGCGCCGCCGCAGAGCGCGACGAGCGCTTCGCGATCGCCCGCGCGCGACCAAAACGCCAGGACGAGCGACGGCGCGAGGCAGGCCGCGGACACGGCGAGCGCCGCCGCGACGAGCGCGCCTGGCGTGAAGACGCCGGTGACGGCGGTCACGTAAGCCAGAGTCGATACGATCACGAGCGTGACGCGGTTGACGGCGAGACGCCGGCTCGTCAGGTCGATCTCGCCGCGCAGCCGGTAGAGCGCGTCATGGCCGAAGGCTGTCGCGCAGGCTTGCAGGCCCGCCGTGGCGAGCGCCAGGCCGATGGCGACAAGCGCTGAGGCGATGAGCCCCGAAGACGCCGCGCCGAGCTCCGCCGCCTGCGGCAGCGCGCCGAGCAAAAAGTCGCCATCGATCGGGCGAATCTCCGCCGCCGCGAGCGGCGCGCCGGGCGCGTACCCTTTCGCCGCGCAGGCGCGCTGAGCCTCCGACGGCCCGCGCACGTAATAGCCGCAGACGCTGACAAGTCCGCGCTCGCTCGCCTGATAGATGGCTTGCGGCAGGCGTTCGGGCGGCTGTCCCGCCGTGGCGCGGGCGAGCGACAGCGCCGAAGCGGCGATCGCCGCCGCCGCCAGCAAGGCGATGACGACGGTCCAGAAGAGGGCGGCGACCCCGGCGCGCCGTGCGCTTCGTCCGTCCCCGGTCGCCACCGAGGCCGCGAGCACCGGCGCGAGCGTCGCGATCCCCAGCGCCACGGCGAGCGTCGCGGCGAATTCGACCGGAAGGCCCATGGGCGCCGGCGTCACCCCCCAGCTCTCCAGCAGTTTGGCGGCCTCGGTGGAAGCGGCGCCGCCAAAAATCAGCCCGTTCGGCAGCGCGTCATGGAGCCCGAGCGCGGCGATGGGCCAGCCGAAGCCCAGCGTCGCCACGCCGGCGGCGGCCGCCGCCGCCCACATGACGCCTGAAAGTCCGCCCGGACCAGCGATGATGAGGCTCGCCGCGGCGATCAGAAACGCCGCGAAGCCCCGGTTGGCGCCGGTGAGTTCGACAAGCGCGTTTACCGCGATCAGGCCGCCGGCGGCGGCCAGCAGCGTCGAAGATAGCGCCACCGCGCCGATGAAGCCGACGCGCGTGGCGGCGCTTGTAAAACGTGCGCACAGAAGCTCGGAAATCGAAAAAACGCCGGTTTTGCGCAACAGTGGGCCGACATAAAGCCCCGCCGCGGCGAGACCGATGAAGACGCCGCCGACGGCGCCGATCGCCCAGCTGCCTCCCGCCAGCCGCGCGCCGAACGGCAGCATCAGGGCGAGCACGACCGCGGCGTTGGCGAAGCCGGCGTAGGCGGCGGGCAGTCCGCGGCCGGCGGTGTAATAGACCGACGCGCGCATCGAATGCAGAAGGAAGCCGAGCGTGGCGAGGCCGAGGATGGTGAAATAGGGCGGCGCCGCGCCGACAAAGCGCTCCGGCGCGCCGACGCGGTCGAGAAGCGCCGCAAAGGCGTACGCCAGGAGAAAGCTCGCGGCCACGAAGGCGATTCGGGCGTCAAGATTGGCTCTTTCGAGCGCCGCCTGCTCGGTCGACCGATCGCTCATCCTGGCCCTCGTTCAATCAGAAACGATGCGACTCTAGATGAGGACGTCCCGCCGGCCAAGATGGCGCGCGCGTCTCCGCCGCTAGAGTGTTTCCCGATCACATGGAATCATGTGATCGATAAGGAATCGCTCACAATCGAAATGTTGGAGCAGGTTCTCATCGAAAAAGTCCGTCAACCTTTTCGGAACCTGCTCTAAGCGATCGACGTCGCATAGGTCAGGATGTAGCGGCTCATTCTCTCTTTGAGACCGCCGAACGCCATGCCCATGCGGTTATAGCCGATCGCGGCCGGAATGGCGGCGGCGAGTCCATAGGCCGTCGCGGCGAGCGCATCCGCGATGCCGGGGGCGACGACCGCAAGACTCGTGTCTTGAGTCTGCGCGATCCCCGAGAAGCTCGACATAATGCCCCAAACCGTCCCGAATAGGCCGACAAAGGGTCCCGCCGAGGCGACGATGGCCAGAACCGGGAGCCCGCCTTCGGCGTCGAGCATGAATTCGCGCGCGGCGCGGTTCATGTGCTGCAAGATTCGTTCGCGCTTTTGATGAATGGTTTCGTTGGGCAATTCGGCTTGCGACGCTTCGCGCGCGGCCTCGGCGATCGGCCAAAGGACGCCAATGTCGCCGCCGGCGCGCACGCGATCCAGCGCCTTCGAGAGACGCCGCAGAACAAAGACGCCGTCGATGATGAGCACCCAGGTCCAGACCGCCGCGGCGAGAAGCAGCGCCATGACCAGTTTACTGACAGGTCCGGCATAAAGGAACATGCCGAGGGGCGACATGGGCGCAAGCGACATGGGCGCAAAATCCATTGCAACGCTCTCCTGAGGCTCGTGAAGCCCTAAGTCTTATTGAAACGTGATTCCCTGCCGCGCGAACACGGCTCCGCAGCTGCCTGGCCCGCGCGAAGAGGCGACGATGCGCCGCGCCAGCGCCGCATGCGCGGGGCTTCCGCCAGACGCGGAAATGCTTGAGATGCCGCCGCCGGAATTCACATAGAAGGTGACATTGACCGTTCCGGGGCCAAGGCTCGTCACGGCGGGCGTATGTCCGCGAATTGAAGCGTAGATTTGAGCAAGACAGGTCGCCTGCGAAGCGCCCGAAACGTCGCCGCTGCCTCCCGGCAATCCGAAACGGCCGGCGACGCGCGCCGATCCCGACCCTTGGCCGGAGCCTCCGGGTCGCCCGTAGCGCCGGGCGTTCTCAGCCGCGCCTCGGCCATCGTTTACGGCCTCTCGGCGCTCACGGGCCTTTTGTTCGACCTTCTTCGGCTTCTCGACCTTCTCTTTCTTCTCGGCCTTTTGTTTTTTGGCGGGCGTCGGCGCCGCATCGGGCTCCATGATCAGCGGCGGCGGCGGCTCGTCAAAGATCAGTTCGTCCATCCCCTCCTCGGTGAGGGAGGCCGTTTCGATCGGCAAGGGATCGTCAAGCGAATCGCCTTCGGGCGCCGGATCTCCCGCCTCGAGCGAAACGCCTTCGGGAATGAGGTCTGCATTTATGCCGCCAAGGTCGACGACCAGCGACTGCGGCCAGTAAACGCCTGAAGCGAAGAACGCGAAAAATATCCCCACGACCGAAGCGGTTGCGACGGGATACAGCCAGCGAGGCCTGAGCAGGGGTCGTTTTTCGAATGGCGCGCTGGGGTTCGAGCGCGTCGTCAGATTATTCATTTGTGAAGCGCTCCGCCGCCGATGCGCCTAAAATCCTTCGGCATCATAGGCGCCTGAAACAGCGCGCTTCAAGCCTTGGCGGAGCGGGTGCGGCTTTGTGTGGCGCCTGGATTGCCGAGCGGCGCCGCCCTATCGTGATCGACACAGAGGCGGCTTTGGCGGATAAGGCGGCCATGTCCCTCAGTCCAGATTCGCAGCCGCCCGCCGCCGCGGGCGGCGTCTCCACCGCCCTCGTCACCGAGGACGAGGCGGGGATGCGCCTCGATCGCTGGTTCAAGCGACGTTATCCCGGGCTCGCTTTGTCCCATCTCGCTAAAATCTGCCGCAAGGGCGAGGTGCGGGTCGACGGCAAGCGCGTCGAAACCTCGACGCGGCTCGAAGAAGGCCAAAAGATTCGGGTGCCGCCTTTGAAGATCGAGGCGCCCACGGCGCCGGCGGTGAAGCGCGCCGACCCGAAGGACGCGCTGGCGCTCGCCGACATGACGCTGTTCGAGGACAAGGATGTGCTCGTCCTCAACAAGCCCTATGGGCTGGCGACGCAGGGCGGCTCAGGTCAGACGCGGCATATTGACGGGATGCTGGAATCGCTTGCCAAGGGCGATACGCGGCCCGTGCTGGTGCATCGCCTCGACCGCGACACCTCCGGCGTGCTGCTCGTCGCCAAGAACCGGCGGATGGCCGCCGACCTCGGCGAGATTTTCCGCTCCCGGCAGGCAAAGAAGATCTATTGGGCGCTTGTCGAAGGCGTGCCGAAGCCCGTGCAGGGCCGAATTTCGCTTTATCTGGCGAAAGGCGCCGGCATGGAAAAATCCAGAGGCGGCGCAAGAGACCTCGAGAAAATGCGCGTCGCCAAACATGGCGAGGCCGAGGCGCAGCATTCGCTGACCTATTACGCGATCGTCGACAAGGTCGCGCCGCGCTGCGCCTGGCTGTCGATGAAGCCGCTCACCGGACGCACGCATCAGTTGCGCGCGCATGCGGAGGCGATCGGCCACCCGATCTTCGGCGACCCCAAATATGGCCATCGCCCGGAGGACGAGGTCCGCCGTCGTGATCCTCTGCGCGCGGTGCCGGAGGGGCTCGAGCGCAAGCTCCACCTCCTCGCCCGCCGGCTCGTCCTGCCACATCCAAGGGGCGGAACGCTGGACGTGACCGCGCCGCTGCCCGATCATATGCAGCAGAGCTGGGAACTCTTCGGCTTCGACGTGAAGCGTCATGATCCGATCGAGGACGCGCCGGACGCGTAAGGGGCCGGGAAAAGCTCGGCGGGCGGCGTTTCCTTAGGCGCCTCTTGGCAAGGATGACAAATGTCAAAGGAGCCGACCGGCCTCGACGCCGATTTTTTCGTCTCGCCGGAGGAGCGCGATCCGGTAAAGGCCGCGCGCGAACCGGCGCGTCCCTTGCCAAAGCGCTTCTACAAGGAGGCTGTCGCGGCGCCCGCCGAGGGCGGCTACGGGATTTTCCTTGACCGTCGGCCGGTCAACACGCCGGCAAGGCGTCCACTGGTCGCGCCGTCACAGCCACTGGCGGAAGCGATCGCCGCCGAATGGGCCAAGCAGGGCGAGACGATCAATCCGGCGACGATGCCGCTCACCAAGCTTATGAACACCGCGCTCGACGGCGTGGCGGCGCAAATGGCCGAGGTCGAAGCCGATGTCGCCAAATATGCCGCCTCCGACCTCATCTGCTACCGCGCCGGCCAGCCGGAGAGCCTCGCGGCTGCTCAGTCGGCGGCCTGGGACCCGCTCGTCGCCTTCGCGCGCGACACGCTCGGCGCCAAGCTCGCGCTCGCCGAAGGCGTCATGTTCATCGAACAGCCGCAGGAGGCGCTCGACGCGTTTGCGCGCGCCGTGCGCGATTATGTGGGGGAGGGCGCCGGCGCGCCGCTCAGGCTCGCGGCGGTGCACGTCATGACGACGCTATCAGGCTCCGCGGTCCTTGCGCTAGCAGCCGCCCGACACGAAATAGACGCCGGCAAGGCTTGGGAGGCGGCCAACGTTGACGAAGACTGGCAGATGCGCGCCTGGGGCGAAGACGCCGAAGCGATGGCCAGACGGTCCGCGCGCTTTCAGGAGTTCGACGCCGCGGCGACCGTGTCGCGCCATTCCACTCCTGACTGAGCGACGCGCAATATAGAGGCGCCTCGTCAAAAGGCTGCGGCCAATTTGCCGACGGGGCGCTTCCTCTCTTGCTTTGCACAATGGCCTTTGTTACGGAACGCGCGGCCTGGAGTCGTTCTAAGGAATAACGCCAAGGAAACGCTCCCGCGACCGGCCCTCGCCCCGCCGAAGTCGGACCAGACTCATGCCGCTGCTCGAACAATATCTGCCGTTGGTGATCTTCATCGCCCTTTCGGCCGTGATTGCCGGCGCATTGCTCGTTGCGCCCTTCCTGCTTGCGTTCAAGGCGCCGGACCCCGAAAAGCTCTCCGCCTACGAATGCGGCTTCAACCCCTTCAATGACGCGCGCATGAAATTCGACGTGCGCTTCTATCTCGTCTCTCTGCTTTTCATCGTCTTCGATCTTGAAGTGGCCTTTCTCTTTCCCTGGGCGGTGGCCTTCAAGGAAGCGGGCGCCTTCGGCTTCTGGTCGATGATGGCCTTCCTTGGCGTGCTCACCGTCGGCTTCGTCTACGAGTGGCGCAAGGGAGCTCTGGAATGGGACTGATCGAGAAGGAAGGCGCGCGCCAGACTCTGATCGCGCCGCAGGCCAAAGGACTGATCGATCCGCGCACCGGCAAGCCTGTCGGCTCGGATGACCCGTTCTTTCTGCATCTCAACGACGAACTCGCCGACAAGGGGTTTTTCGTCACCGCCACGGACGACGTCATCAATTGGGCGCGCACCGGCTCGCTGATGTGGATGACGTTCGGTCTCGCCTGCTGCGCCGTCGAGATGATCCAGGCGGCGATGCCGCGCTATGATCTGGAGCGCTTCGGTTTTGCGCCGCGCGCGAGCCCGCGTCAGTCCGACTGCATCATCATCGCCGGCACCCTGACGAACAAAATGGCGCCGGCGATGCGCAAGGTCTACGACCAGATGCCGGAGCCGCGTTACGTGATCTCGATGGGCTCCTGCGCCAACGGCGGCGGCTACTATCACTATTCCTATTCAGTGGTGCGCGGCTGCGATCGCATCATTCCGGTCGACATCTATGTGCCGGGATGCCCGCCTTCGGCGGAGGCGCTCGTCTACGGCATGCTGCTGTTGCAGAAAAAAATCCGGCGCACGGGCACGATCGAGCGCTAACGACGCGAAATTGAGGAGTTGTCCGCCCTCGTCCTTCGAGACGCCCGCTTGCGCGGGCTCCTCAGGATGAGGTCGGGTCAAGCAATTCCCTCATCTTGAGGAGGCGGCGCAGTCGCCGTCTCGAAGGACGAGGGAAGAGCGGCAGGCCAAGGAATTTAGAATGTCGGCTGAGTTGGAAGCTCTCGGCGCTAAAATCAGCGGCGCCTTGCTCGGCGCGGTGACGGAGGTGAAGGTCGCCTATGGCGAACTTACGCTGACCGTCGTGCGCGACCGCTGGCTCGAGGTCGCCGCCCATCTGCGCGACAGCCCCGACTGTCTTTTCGTGTGCTTCATCGACGTGACGGCGGCGGATTACCCGCAGCGGGCCGAGCGCTTTGAGGTCGTCGCGCATCTGCTCTCGCCCAAATACAATCGCCGTATCCGCATCAAGACGCCGGCGTCGGAAGAAACGCCTGTCGCCTCGCTCGTCACGCTCTATCCCGGCGCGGACTGGTTCGAGCGCGAAACTTACGATCTCTTCGGCGTGATCTTTTCCGGCCATCCCGATCTGCGCCGCATCATGACCGACTACGGCTTCGACGGTCATCCGCTGCGCAAGGATTTCCCGATGACGGGCTTCGTCGAGGTGCGCTACGACGACGAGCAGAAGCGCGTCGTCTATGAGCCGGTGCGGCTCAGTCAGGAATACCGCAACTTCGATTTCCTTTCGCCGTGGGAGGGCGTGCACTACGACCTTCCCGGCGACGAGAAGGCGAGCAAGTGAGCGCGTCGAGATGAACGATCAAACCCCCGCGCCAGCGAAGCCCGAATCGCAGGGCCTACGTAACTTCAACATCAACTTCGGACCGCAGCATCCGGCGGCGCATGGCGTGCTGCGCCTGATTCTGGAGTTGGACGGCGAGGTCGTCGAGCGCGTCGACCCGCATGTGGGCTTCCTGCATCGCGGCACCGAAAAGCTGATGGAGTCGCGCACCTATCTGCAGAACGTGCCCTATTTCGATCGGCTCGACTATTGCGCGCCGATGAACCAGGAGCACGCCTTCTGCCTCGCCATCGAGCGTTTGCTCGGCGTCGACGTTCCGCGCCGCGGCCAGCTCATTCGCGTTCTTTACGCCGAAATCGGCCGCCTCTTGTCGCATCTGCTCAACGTCACTTCGCAGGCGATGGACGTCGGCGCGCTCACCCCGCCGCTGTGGGGCTATGAAGAGCGCGAAAAGCTGATGGTGTTCTACGAGCGCGCCTCGGGCGCGCGCATGCACGCCAATTATTTCCGGCCCGGCGGCGTGGCGCGCGACCTGCCCGACCAGCTTGTCGAGGATATCGGCGCCTTTTGCGACCCGTTCCTCAAGGTCGTCGAAGATCTCGACGAACTCTTCATCGGCAACCGCATCTTCAAGCAGCGCAACGTCGACATCGGCGTCATCTCTCTGGAAGACGCCTGGAAATGGGGCTTCTCGGGGGTGATGGTGCGCGGCTCGGGCGCCGCCTGGGATCTGCGCAAGGCGCAGCCCTACGAATGCTACGAGGAGATGGAGTTCGAAATTCCGGTCGGCAAGCATGGCGATTGCTATGACCGCGCCGTGATCCGCATGGAGGAGATGCGGCAGTCGACCTCGATCATGAAACAATGCGTCGAAAAGCTCATGCGCGCCGAAAACCGCGGCCCGGTGATGGCGCCCAATCACAAGATCACGCCGCCCTCGCGTGGCGAGATGAAGCGCTCGATGGAAGCCTTGATCCATCACTTCAAGCTCTTCACCGAAGGCTTCCACGTGCCGCAGGGCGAAGTCTACGCCGCGGTCGAGGCGCCCAAGGGCGAATTTGGCGTCTACCTTGTCTCCGATGGCGGCGACAAGCCGTATCGCTGCAAGATTCGCGCGCCGGGCTTCGCGCATTTGTCCGCCATGGATTTTCTCTGCAAGAACCACATGCTCGCCGACGTCTCGGCGATTCTGGGTTCGCTCGATATCGTGTTCGGGGAGGTCGATCGCTAATGTCCGTCCGTCGTCTCGCCGAAAAACAGACAGAGAGCTTCGAGTTCACGCCGGAAAACAAGGCGTGGCTCGAGAAGCAGATCGCCAAATATCCCGATGGCCGCCAGGCTTCGATGGTCGTGCCGGCGCTGTGGCAGGCGCAAAAGCAGCATGACAATTGGTTGTCGCAGGCGGCGATCGAAAAAGTCGCGGATGCGCTCGGCATGGCGAAGATCCGCGTGCTCGAAATCGCAACCTTCTATTCGATGTTCAATCTGGAGCCCGTCGGCAAATATTTTATCCAGCTTTGCGGCACGACGCCGTGCCTGCTCGCCGGTTCGGACGAGATCATTGACGTGCTGCATCGCCGGGTGGGCCCTCAGCGGCGCGTGACCGACGACGGGCTGTTTTCCTGGCTCGAGGTCGAGTGCCTCGGCGCATGCTGCAACGCGCCGATGGTGCAGATCAACGACGACTATTACGAGGATCTGACGGCCGAGAATTTCGAGAAGCTTCTCGACAATCTCGCCGCGGGTCGACCGGTGAAGACCGGCTCGCAGATCGGACGCGTCTCTTCGGAGCCGGTCGGCAAGCTCACGAGCCTGACCTCGCTTTACGGCGAAGGGAAATAGTTGCGATGAGCATGATTGCCGAAACGATCAGCGAGATGGTCGACGCTGTGCGCGACATAGGCGCGTCGCTCGTGCGCCTCATTGGCGGCGTCCAGACGCCGCCGCTCGACAGCGCCGACGTCTCGGGGTTGTCCGAGTTGAAAGCTTGTGAACGCCGGAACCAAAACGACGCGCACGACGAAAGCGCGGGGAACGCCGATGCTCGCTGATTCAGATCGCATATTCACGAACCTTTACGGCATCGGCGATCGTTCGCTCGCCGGCGCTCGCGCGCGCGGGCAGTGGGACAACACCAAGGCGCTGCTCGACAAGGGCCGCGACTCGATCATCAATGAGATCAAGGCGTCGGGTCTACGCGGGCGCGGCGGCGCCGGGTTTTCGACGGGCCTGAAATGGTCCTTCATGCCGAAGGAAATCGATCCCAAGCGGCCGCATTATCTCGTCATCAACGCCGACGAGTCGGAGCCCGGCACGTGCAAGGATCGCGAGATCATGCGCAACGATCCGCATACGCTGATCGAAGGCGCGCTCATCGCGAGCTTCGCCATGGGCGCGCATGCCTGTTACATTTACATTCGGGGCGAGTTCATCGCCGAGCGCATCGCGCTCCAGAAAGCCGTTGACGAAGCCTATGACGCGCGGCTGATCGGCAAGAACAACGTCCACGGCTATCCGTTCGATCTCTACGTCCATCACGGCGCGGGCGCTTATATTTGCGGCGAGGAGACGGCGCTGCTTGAAAGCCTCGAAGGCAAGAAGGGCATGCCGCGCTTAAAGCCGCCTTTCCCGGCCAATGTCGGCCTCTATGGCTGCCCGACGACGGTCAATAACGTCGAGTCGATCGCCGTCGCGCCGACGATTCTGCGCCGCGGCGCAGCCTGGTTCGCCGGCATCGGCAGACCCAACAACGCCGGCACCAAGCTCTTTTCGATTTCCGGCCACGTCAATCGGCCGTGCAATGTCGAAGAGGCGATGTCGATCTCGTTCCGCGAATTGATCGAGACCCATTGCGGCGGCGTGCGCGGCGGCTGGGACAATCTGCTCGCGGTCATTCCCGGCGGCTCATCGGTGCGCTGCGTGCCGTCGCATGAGATCGTCGACTGTCCGATGGATTTCGACAGCCTGGTGGCGTTGAAGTCCGGCCTTGGCACGGCGGCGGTGATCGTCATGGACAAGTCCACCGACATCATCCGCGCCATCGCGCGCCTCTCTTACTTTTACAAGCACGAGAGCTGTGGCCAGTGCACGCCGTGCCGCGAGGGCACCGGCTGGATGTGGCGGGTCGTGCAGCGCATGGTCGAAGGCCGCGCGCACAAGAAAGAAATCGACATGCTGTTCGATGTGTCAAAGCAGATCGAAGGCCACACGATCTGCGCGCTCGGCGACGCCGCGGCCTGGCCCATCCAGGGGCTCATCATCCATTTCCGCGACGTGATCGAACGTCGCATCGATCAATATGCGGCCAATCCGCATCCCGATCCGATCCGCGTGGCGGCCGAGTGATGATCGAACCTATCGAGACTTCGGAGAGAGCGAAGTGACCAAGATTCTCGTCGATGGCGTCGAAGTGGACGTGCCGGGAGAGTTCACGCTGCTGCAGGCCTGCGAGCAGGCCGGCGCCGAGATTCCGCGCTTTTGCTATCACGAGCGCCTGTCGATCGCCGGCAACTGCCGCATGTGCCTCGTCGAGGTGAAGGGCGGGCCGCCGAAGCCGCAGGCCTCCTGCGCCATGTCGGTGAAGGATTTGCGCCCCGGTCCGAACGGCGCGCCGCCGGAAGTGCTCACCAAATCGCCGATGGTGAAGAAGGCGCGCGAAGGGGTGATGGAGTTCTTGCTGATCAACCATCCGCTGGATTGCCCGATCTGCGATCAGGGCGGCGAATGCGATCTGCAGGATCAGGCGCTGGTGTTTGGCGTCGACAGCTCGCGTTTTCATGAAAACAAGCGCGCGGTCGAGGACAAATATATCGGCGTCCTGGTCAAGACCGAGATGAACCGCTGCATCCATTGCACGCGTTGCGTCCGCTTCACGGCGGAGGTCGCCGGCACCGGAGACATGGGGGCAATCGGCCGCGGCGAAGATATGGAGATCACCACCTATCTCGAAAGCGCGATGACCTCCGAGCTGCAGGGCAATGTCGCGGATCTCTGTCCGGTTGGCGCGCTGCTGCCCAAGCCGCAAAGCTTCCGTGGCCGACCCTGGGAATATCAGAAGACCGAGACAATCGACGTCATGGATGCGCTTGGCTCGGCGATCCGCGTCGACTCGCGCGGCCGTGAAGTCATGCGCATTCTGCCGCGCATCAACGACCTCGTGAATGAAGAGTGGATCTCCGACAAGGCGCGCCAGATCGTCGACGGTCTGAAGACGCAGCGCCTCGATCGCCCCTATATTCGCGAGAACGGTCGGCTGCGTCCGGCCTCCTGGCAGGAGGCGCTCGCCGCCGTCGCCGCCAAAACGAAGGCGACGTCCGCGTCGCGCATCGGCGCGCTTGTCGGCGATCTCGCCGCGGTCGAAGAGACCTTCGCGTTGAAGCTGCTTGCCGAGCAGCTTGGAACGCCCAATCTCGATTGCCGCCAGGACGGGGCCAAACTCGATCCGAAATTCGGCCGGGCCTCTTATCTCTTCAATGCGACGGTCGCGGGGATCGAGCAGGCGGGCGCCGCGCTCATCATCGGCGCCAATCCGCGCAAGGAAGCGCCTGTTCTCAACGCGCGACTCCGCAAGCGCTGGCTCAGAGGCGACTTCAAGATCTCGCTTGTCGGCGAGCGCGCCGATCTCACCTACGACTATGACTATCTCGGCGCCGGCCCGGAATCGCTTCTGCAGTTCATCCGCTCCGCAAAGCCGGCTGAAAAGCTGCTCGTCATCGTCGGGCAGGGCGCTCTGTCGCGTGACGACGGCGAGGCGGCGCTCACGCTCGCCGCTCAGGCCGCGCAGAAACTCGGCGGTCTCGGCGACGGCTGGAACGGCTTCTCGGTCGTGCATACGGCCGCCGCGCGCGTCGGCGCGCTCGATCTCGGCTTCGCGCCGGGCGCGGGCGGGTTGGATGCGCGCGCCATGGCGAAGGCCGGCGCGCTCGATCTCATTTTCAACCTCGGGGCCGATGAAATCGCCATCGAACCCGGGGCTTTCGTGGTCTACATCGGCACGCATGGCGATCGCGGCGCGCATCGCGCCGACGTGATCCTGCCCGGCGCCGCCTATACGGAAAAATCCGGGCTTTACGTCAATACGGAAGGCCGCGTGCAGCGCGCCTTCCGCGTCGTCTTCCCGCCAGGAGAAGCGCGAGAAGATTGGGCGGTGTTGCGCGCGCTCTCGGGCGCGATCGGCAATCCGCTACCCTTCGACTCTCTTGCGGCGTTGCGCCGGCTGCTCATCGAGTCCCACCCGCACTTCGCGGAAGTGGATGAGATTGCGCCGGGCGAATCCGCGCAGGTCGTCGCTCTCGCCAACCATCCGGCGGTGGCGATGAAGGATTCCTTCGCGCCGGCGATCCAAAACTTCTACTTCACAAATCCGATCGCCCGCGCGTCGGCGATCATGGCGGAATGTTCGGCGCTGGCGCAGGGCCGGCTTGCTCAGGCGGCGGAATAGGAGCTTTGGACGTGAGCGACGGTTGGGCGAGCGCCATTTCGGATTTCTTCATCGCATATCCGCTTGTTCTCGCGCTCGTGAAGAGCGTTTTGCTCGCGGTCGCGTTGCTGATCTATGTGGCCTATGTGATCCTCGCGGACCGCAAAATCTGGGCGGCGGTGCAGCTGCGCCGCGGACCGAATGTCGTCGGACCCTGGGGGCTTCTGCAGAGCTTCGCGGACTTTCTCAAGTTCGCGCTCAAGGAGCCGGTGATTCCGGACGTCGCCAACAAGGGCGTTTTCCTGTTCGCGCCCTTCATCATGGCGACGCTTTCGATCGCCGCATGGGCCGTCATTCCGGTCGCCGACGGCTGGGCGGTCGGCGACATCAATGTTGGGATCCTTTACATTTTCGCGCTGTCCTCGCTCGGCGTCTATGGCGTCATCATGGGCGGCTGGGCGTCGAACTCGAAATATCCGTTCCTGTCGGCGCTCCGCTCGGCGGCGCAGATGGTGTCCTATGAAGTCTCGATCGGCTTCGTCATCATCACGGTGCTGCTCTGCGCCGGCTCGCTCAATCTGACCGATATCGTCCACGCGCAGGACACGTCCTACGGCATGGCCGGCTGGTATTGGCTGCGCCTGTTCCCGATGTTCGTCATCTTCTTCGTGTCGGCGCTCGCCGAGACCAATCGCCCGCCGTTCGATCTCGTGGAGGCGGAGTCGGAGCTCGTCGCCGGCTTCATGATCGAATATTCCGCGACGCCCTACGTTCTGTTCATGCTCGCCGAATATGTGGCGATCGTCACCATGTGCGCGCTGCTGACGATCCTGTTCTTTGGCGGCTGGCTGCCGCCGATCAAAATCGCGCCGTTCACCTACGTCCCGGGCGTGATCTGGTTCACGCTGAAGGTGAGCTTCTTTTTCTTCTTCTTCGCCATGGTGAAGGCTTTCGTGCCGCGCTATCGCTACGATCAGCTGATGCGTCTGGGCTGGAAAGTCTTCCTGCCGATCTCCCTCGCCATGGTCGTCATCGTCGCCGCCGTGCTGCAGTTCTGGCCGGCGGGACCGGCAGGCAGTTGAGGCCGTCATGAAACTCGATCAAGCCGCCAAGTCGCTCTTCCTCACCGAATTCGTCGGCGCATTCCTGCTGTCGATGCGCTACTTCTTCAAGCCGAAGGCGACACTCAACTATCCGCACGAAAAGAATCCGCAGTCGCCGCGCTACCGCGGCGAGCATGCGCTGCGCCGCTACCCCAATGGCGAGGAGCGCTGCATCGCCTGCAAGCTCTGCGAGGCGATCTGTCCAGCGCAGGCGATCACCATCGAAGCCGGACCGCGCCGCAACGACGGCACCCGCCGCACGACGCGCTACGACATCGACATGGTCAAATGCATCTATTGCGGCTACTGCCAGGAGGCCTGCCCGGTCGACGCCATCGTCGAGGGGCCCAATTCGGAATTCTCGGTCGAGACGCGCGAGGAGCTTTACTACAACAAGGTGCGTCTGCTCGAGAACGGCGACCGCTGGGAGCGCGAGATCGCGCGCAACATCGCGATGGACGCGCAGTACAGGTAACACGAAGAGACGCGAACGAACACGCCGCATCGGCGCAGTAAGGACGAAGAACGTGCAGGCCGTATTTTTCTACCTATTCGCCACGATCATGATCGCCTCGGCCGGCGTCGTGATCTTCGCGCGCAATCCGGTGCACTCGGTGCTCTTTCTCATCCTCGCCTTCTGCAATGGCGCGGGGCTGTTTCTGCTCGCCGGCGCGGAGTTTCTGGCGATGATCCTGATCGTCGTCTATGTCGGCGCGGTCGCGGTGCTGTTCCTGTTCGTCGTCATGATGCTCGACGTTGACTTCGCCGAACTGAAGCAGGGCTTCGCCAAATATCTTCCTATCGGCGTCGGGGTCGGCGTCGTCGTCCTCGCGGAATTGGGTTTCGTTGCGCTCGGATGGAGTTCGGCGCCCTCGGCCGCCGATGCCGCCGCCAATCCGATCATTCCGCAAATGAGCAACACTGCGGCGCTCGGCCAAATCCTCTATACGAAATATGTGATCTTCTTTCAGGCGTCCGCGCTTGTGCTGCTCACCGCCATGATCGGCGCCATCGTGCTGACGCTCCATCACAAGCCCAATATCAAGCGGCAGAAGATCGACGAGCAGAACGCGCGCACGCGCGAAAATGTGATCGAGATCAAGAAAGTTCCGTTTCGGACCGGCGTCTAACGAGGACATCCATGCTGACCATCGGCCTTACGCATTACCTCGTCGTCGCGGCGGTCCTGTTCACGCTCGGCGTCGCCGGCATCATCCTCAACCGCAAGAACATCATCGTCATTCTCATGTCGGTTGAGCTGATCCTGCTTGCGGTCAATCTGAACTTTGTCGCGTTCTCGCAGTCGCTCGCCGATTTGACGGGTCAGGTGTTCGCGCTCTTCGTGCTGACCGTCGCGGCGGCGGAGGCGGCGATCGGCCTCGCGATTCTCGTTACCTTCTATCGCAACCGCGGCACGATCGCCGTCGAAGACATCAATTCCTTGAAGGGCTGACCCCAGCGATGATTTACGCCATCGTCTTTCTTCCGCTTGTCGGCTTTCTGATCGCAGGCGCGCTCGGACCTTGGATCGGGGTGCGCGCCTCGGAGCTGGTCACGACGGGCTTCTTGATGATCTGCGCCGTGCTGTCGTGGATCGTCTTCTTTGACGTCGCGCTCGGACACGATCACGGCTATGCGCCGATCATCGGCAATTGGATGACCGTGGGCGACCTCAAGGTCGATTGGGCGCTGCGGGTCGACACGCTGACTGCGGTGATGCTCGTCGTCGTCAACACGGTGTCGAGCCTCGTGCATCTCTATTCCATCGGCTACATGCACGAGGATCCGGATCGCCCGCGCTTCTTCGCTTATCTGTCGCTGTTCACCTTCGCCATGCTGATGCTGGTGACGGCCGACAATCTCGTGCAGATGTTTTTTGGCTGGGAGGGCGTCGGTCTCGCGTCCTATCTGCTCATCGGCTTCTGGTATCAAAAGCCCTCGGCCAACGCCGCCGCGATCAAGGCCTTTGTCGTCAACCGCGTCGGCGATTTTGGCTTCGCGCTCGGGATTTTCCTCGTCTTCCAGCTGACGAAGTCGCTTGGCTTTGAGGAGGTCTTCGCCGCCGTCCCGGGGCTTGCCGGCAAGACGATCCATGTCTTCGGCATGGATGTCGACGCGCTGACGCTCGCCACCTTCCTGCTCTTCATCGGCGCGATGGGCAAGTCGGCGCAATTCCTGCTGCACACCTGGCTGCCGGACGCGATGGAAGGCCCGACGCCCGTCTCGGCGCTCATTCACGCTGCGACGATGGTGACGGCCGGCGTCTTCATGGTGGCGCGCCTTTCGCCGATTTTTGAATATGCGCCCGCGACTCTCGAATTCGTGACCATCATCGGCGCGGTGACCGCCTTTTTTGCCGCGACGGTCGGTCTCGTTCAAAACGACATCAAGCGCGTGATCGCCTATTCGACCTGTTCGCAGCTAGGTTATATGTTCGTCGCCGAAGGCGTCGGCGCCTATTCGCTTGGCATCTTTCATCTCTTCACGCATGCCTTCTTCAAGGCGCTGCTGTTTCTGGGCGCGGGCTCGGTCATCCACGCGATGCATCACGAGCAGGACATGCGCAACATGGGCGGGCTGCGCAAGGACATACCCTTCACCTTTGCGATGATGACGATCGGCACGCTGGCGCTGACCGGGTTTCCCTTTACGTCAGGCTACTTCTCCAAGGACGCCATCATCGAGGCGGCGTTCGCCGCCGGCGAACACCACACAACGGCGATGATCGGCTTCGTCGCGACCGTCGTCGCCGCGGGACTGACCTCCTACTATTCCTGGCGTCTGGTGTTCATGACCTTCTTCGGCCATCGCCCGGCGCATCCCGTCGCGGTCAATCATTCGCATGACGAACCGGCGAGCGAGGACGCGCATGCTCACGGCCATGACGATCACGTGCATGACGATCATGGCCACCACGCGCCGCATGAATCGCCGCTGGTGATGCTGATCCCGCTGGCGGTGCTCGCCGTTGGCGCGCTTGCGGCCGGCTATGTGTTCGAGCCCGATTTCGCCGGTCACGCCTATGCCGAATTCTGGAAGGGCGCGCTCTTCACCGGCGCGCACAACGAGATCCTGCACGAGATGCACGCCATTCCCGCCTGGGCCGGCTATGCGCCGACCGCGATGATGGTTCTGGGCTTCCTCGTGTCGCTCTATGTCTATGTGCTGAAGCCGGGAACCGCTCAGGCGATCGCGAGGACCTTCCCGCGGCTTTACCGGTTCCTGCTCAACAAATGGTATTTCGACGAGCTCTACGACTTCATGTTCGTTCGGCCGGCCTTCGCTCTTGGCAGATTGTTCTGGAAGGGCGGCGACGGCGCGATTATCGATGGCCTCGGGCCTGACGGGGTGGCGGCGCGAGTCGCCGATGGCGCCAGGCTCGCGGTGCGCTTGCAGACCGGCTACGTCTATCACTACGCCTTCGCCATGCTCATCGGCGTCGCGGCGGTCGTCACTTACTTTATCGCCGGGGGGCTGCGCTGATGTTTGGTTTCGGCATTCTCTCCGGCGTCACCTTCCTGCCGCTCGTCGGCGTCGCCTTCCTGCTGACGCAGAAAGGCGATGACGAAGCGAGCCTGCGCAACATCCGATGGGCGACGCTCGCGACGACGCTTGCGACCTTCGCGCTGTCGCTTTTCATCTGGTCCGGCTTCGACACGACAAGCGCGGCGTTCCAATTCGTCGAGGAGAAAAACTGGCTCGGCTCGGGCCTTGTCTACAAGATGGGCGTCGACGGCTTTTCGATGCCCTTCGTCCTGCTGACGACCTTCCTGATGCCCTTCGCCATTCTCGCCTCCTGGGACTCGATCCAGAAGCGCGTGAAGGAATATATGATCGCCTTCCTGGTGCTCGAGACGCTGATGGTTGGCGTCTTCTGCGCGCTCGACATCGTGCTGTTCTATCTCTTCTTCGAGGGCGGCCTCATCCCGATGTTTCTCATCATCGGAATCTGGGGCGGCAAGCGGCGCGTCTACGCGAGCTTCAAATTCTTTCTCTACACGCTCGTCGGTTCGCTCCTCATGCTGGTCGCGATCCTCGCCATGTATGGCAAGGCCGGCACGACCGACATCACCGTGCTGCTGCATACCGACTTCCCCAAGGAGATGCAGACCTGGCTGTGGCTCGCCTTCTTCGCCTCCTTCGCGGTGAAGATGCCGATGTGGCCGGTGCATACCTGGCTGCCTGATGCGCATGTCGAGGCGCCGACGGCCGGCTCCGTGATCCTTGCGGCGATTCTCCTGAAGATGGGCGGCTACGGCTTCATCCGCTTCTCGTTGCCGATGTTTCCGGACGCTTCGACCAATTTCGCGCCGCTCATCTACGCGCTGTCCGTGATCGCGATCGTCTACACTTCGCTCGTCGCGCTCGTTCAGGAAGACATCAAGAAACTCATCGCCTATTCGTCCGTCGCGCATATGGGCTTCGTCACGATGGGCCTCTTCACGCTCAATGCTCAAGGCATGCAGGGCGCGATCTTCCAGATGATCTCGCACGGCTTAGTCGCCGGCGCGCTGTTCCTTTGCGTCGGCGTGATCTACGACCGCATGCATACGCGCGAGATCGCCGCCTATGGCGGCCTCGTCAACCGCATGCCGATCTACGCCTTCGTGTTCATGCTGTTCACCATGGCCAATGTCGGCCTGCCGGGAACGACGGGCTTCATCGGCGAATTCCTGTCGCTGACCGGCACGTTCCAGGCGAATAGCTGGGTCGCGCTGATCGCGACGAGCGGCGTCGTTCTGTCTGCGGCGTACGCCCTCTATCTCTACCGCCGCGTGATCTTCGGGGTCTTGGACAAGGCCAGCCTCAAGAACATCGCCGATCTGACGCCGCGCGAGATTGCGATCTTCACGCCGCTTGTCCTGCTCACGATTTACTACGGCGTGCAGCCGCAGGCCATTCTGAACGCGACGCAGGCGTCGGTCGACAATCTCATCCAGACCCATACGGCGCTCATCGACGCGGTTAAGCTCGCGGCCGCTGGCCAATGACGGATCGCTGACGATGCCCTTTTTCGTTCAACTCGCGCATCATTTTCTTCCCGAGACCATTCTCGCCGTCGGCGTGATGGCGCTTATCCTCATCGGCGCTTTTCGCGGCGAGCGCGGTTTCGGCCTTGTCGACGAAATGGCCGTCGGCATTCTGGGCCTCGCCTTGGTCGCGATCGCGCTGTCGAGCACGCCGGACACGAGCATTTTCGACGGCGCCTATATCGACGACGGGTTTTCGCGCTTCATGAAAGCGCTGACGCTCATCGGCGCGATCGTGTCGATTCTGCTGTCCGTCGACTGGCTGCAACGCAACGGACTCGAAAAATTCGAATATCCGGTGCTCATCATTCTCTCGACGCTCGGCATGTTGCTGCTGATTTCGGCCGATAACCTCATCGCGCTCTATCTCGGCCTCGAACTGATGTCGCTGGCGCTCTATGTCATGGCCGCCTTTGCGCGCGACGACGGGCGATCGTCGGAGGCCGGGCTGAAATATTTCGTCCTCGGCGCGCTCTCTTCCGGCATGATGCTTTACGGCGCGTCGCTGCTCTACGGCTTCGCCGGAACGATCTCATTCTCCGGCATCGCGGCGGCCGTCTCGACCTCTCCGCCGATCGGCGTGATCTTCGGGCTTGTCTTCGTCCTGGCCGCGCTCGCCTTTAAAATGTCGGCGGCGCCCTTCCATATGTGGACGCCCGACGTTTATCAGGGCGCGCCGACGCCGGTCACCGCCTTCTTCGCTTCGGCCGCCAAAATGGCGGCCGTGGCGATCACCGTGCGCATTGTCATTACCGCCTTCCCGGGCGTGAAAGACCAATGGCGCCAGATCATCATCTTCATTGCCATCGCTTCGATGCTGCTCGGCTCTTTCGCGGCCATCGGACAGGAGAACATCAAGCGGCTGATGGCCTATTCCTCGATCGGCCATATGGGCTTTGCGCTGATCGGACTGGCTGCCGGCGACGAGGCGGGCGTGCGCGGCGTCGCGATTTACCTCACGATCTATCTGATCATGACGCTCGGGACCTTCGCCGCCATTCTCGCGATGCGCGTCGAAGGCAGATATGTCGAGAACGTCTCCGACCTCGCCGGCCTGTCGCGCACCAATAGCTGGATGGCCTTCTTCCTGGCGATGCTGATGTTCTCGCTTGCCGGCGTTCCGCCGCTCGCGGGCTTTTTCGCCAAATATTACGTGCTCCTCGCCGCCGTCGACGCTGGCCTCTTTGGCCTCGCGGTGATCGGCGTCCTGGCGAGCGCGGTCGCCGCCTATTATTATCTGCGGGTCGTTAAGGTCATGTATTTCGACGATCCGGCGCCGGCCTTCGACCGCGCGCCGATGGCGCTGCGCGCGGTGCTTGGCGCTTCCACGCTGGCGCTGCTTGGCTTTTGGGTCTATCCCTCCCCAGTCATGGATGCGGCGGCGGCGGCGGCGAAGTCGCTTTTCTAGGGAGGTAATTCGCGCGTGGAGTTGGGATCATTGGCGCGCGCCCGCGGCGTGCGCCTCCTCGCGCTGGAGAGCGTCGATTCGACCAATGACGAAGCCCGACGTCTGATCGAGGCGGGCGAGCGCGGACCTTTATGGGTGGTCGCCGCACGGCAGACGCGCGGCCATGGCCGTCTGGGACGCGAATGGATTTCGCCGCCGGGCAATCTTCATGCGAGCCTTGTTCTTGGCGATTTTGGCGAAGCCGCCGTCGCGCCGCAGCTCGGCTTCGTGGCGGGGGTCGCGGCGATGCGCGGCCTGCGCGCCGCGATAGGCAGCGCCGGCCGCTTCGCGCTGAAGTGGCCGAATGATCTTCTGCTCGATGGCGCCAAGCTCGGCGGAATTCTGCTTGAGAATGTCGGCGTGCCGACAGGCGACGCGCGCGCGCCCCGCGCCTCGGTCGCGATCATTGGGCTCGGCGTCAACTGCGCCGAGGCGCCGTGCGATCTACCCTTCGAAGCGCGCGCGCTTGCGTCAATCGGGCCGAACGCGCCAGACGCCGCGACGCTCTTTACGCATCTGTCCGACGCGCTCCTCGACACGCTTGATCTTTGGCGCGGCGGCGAGGGTTTCGCCCCTATTCGAGACGCTTGGCTGGTGGACGCCGCCTATCTCGGCGCCCACATTCGCGTTGAGCTTCCGCTTGAGACAGTCGAGGGACGCCTCGCGACCATCGACGCGATCGGCCGGCTTGTGTTGGCGACGCGTGACGGCGAGCGTGTCATCGAGGCGGGCGACGTGTCGCTCGGCCCGCGGCGGACCACGGCGGGAGGCGTCGCATGACGACGCCGGACGCGGACCTCGTCTTCGTGCCGCTCGGCGGCTTGGGCGAAATCGGCATGAACTTGGCGCTCTACGGCTACGGGCCGCCAAAAGCGCGCAAATGGCTGATGGTCGACTGCGGCCTGGGCTTTCCCGGGACGGAGGCGCCCGGCGTCGACCTCGTCTTCGCCGACATCGCCTTCGTCGAGAAGATCGCGCGCGATCTCGTCGGCATTTGCATCACCCATGCGCATGAGGATCATATCGGCGGGCTCGCGACCTTATGGCCGCGGCTCAAATGCCGAGTCTTCGCTACGCCCTTTGCGGCGGGTCTCCTTGAAGTGCGGCGGTTGAACGAACCTGGCGCGCCGAAGATCGACATCTCCCTGACGCATGCCGGCGCAAAGCTCGATCTCGATCCATTCGAGGTCGAATATGTCGCCGTCGCGCATTCGATTCCGGAAGCGAATGCGCTCGCGATCCGCACGCCGCTCGGCCTGCTGCTCCACACTGGCGACTGGAAAATCGATCCGCAGCCCGGCGTCGGGACGCGCATTGACGAGGCGCGGCTCCGCGCGCTTGGCGACGAGGGCGTCACGGCGCTCATCTGCGACTCGACCAACATCCTGCGCGAGGGCGACAGTTTCTCGGAAGCCGACGTTGCGCGCACGTTGCGCACGCTGATCGCCGAAGCGCCGGGCCGGGTGCTGGTCACCACCTTCGCGTCCAATATCGCGCGGCTGCGCGGCATTGGCGAAGCGGCGCAGGCCTGCGGGCGCACCGTCGTCGTCGCCGGGAGGGCGATGGATCGCGCCATCCAAGTCGCGCGAGACTGCGGCTATCTTGACGGACTGCCCGGATTTCACGCGCCCGAATTGCTGCCGACCTTGCCGCGCGACAAGACCGTCGTCATCGCGACCGGAAGCCAGGGCGAAACACGCGCCGCCATGGCGCGGGCGGCGGTGAACGAACACCCGGCGATCAAGCTTGTCGCGGGCGATCGGGTGATCTTCTCTTCGCGCGTCATTCCGGGAAATGCGCGCGACGTCTTTCGCGTCATCAACGCTCTCTGCGACATTGGCGTCGAGGTCATCACCGACCACGATCACCTCGTGCATTGTTCAGGCCATCCGCGGCGCGGCGAAGTCACGCAAATGTACGAGTGGATCCGGCCGCAGATCGCGGTGCCGGCGCATGGCGAGGCGCATCATCTCACGGCGCATGCGGCCTTCGCAAAGTCGCATGGCGTGTCCCAGGTCGTCTCGGCGCGTAATGGCGATATCGTACGATTGGCGCCGGGCGCGCCGGGCATCATCGGGAAGGCCCCGCACGGCCGTCTGATGAAGGACGGCGACGTCGTAATCGCCGAAGACGACGGCGCCGTGCGCGAACGCGTGCGCCTCTCGGTCACCGGCGTCATTTCCATCGCGCTCGCGGTTGACCGCAAGGGCGAACTCGTCGGCGATCCGGACGTCGTCTTCGCCGGCGTGCCGAAACGCGGCAAATTCGGCGAGGAGATGGGCGAAGTCATCGACGAGGCGCTCTTTGCCGCTTTCGAGGCGCTGTCGCGTCCGCGCCGCCGCGACGCCAACGCCGTGTCAACCGCGATCGAGCGCGCCGTACGCGGCGCGGTCGGGTCCGTCTGGGGCAAGAAGCCGACCGTGCACGTGATGGTCGTCGCGACGTAGCGTCGGCTCTTTCAAAAATGGCGAGAACCCTTCTTTCATCGGGAGAGGGTGGCTGCGAAGCAGCCGGGAGAGGGGTTCGTGCGCTTCTTTTCAGTCGCGGCGGCGGCGCCAAGCGGATACGCTGCACTCGGAGCGAATCGCGCGTGGACGATCGGCCTGCCTATTATGAATTCTTCGCCGGCGGCGGCATGGCCCGCGCCGGGCTCGGCGACGGCTGGCGCTGCCTTTTCGCCAATGACTTCGATCGCAAGAAAGCCGAAAGCTACCGCGCCAATTGGGGCGGCGAGGAGCTGCACGTCGGCGACGTGCGCGAGATCTCCACGGCGCAATTGCCTGGGCGCGCCGATCTCGTCTGGGCGTCATTTCCCTGTCAGGACCTCTCGCTCGCCGGCGCCGGCGCGGGGCTGAAGGGCGAAAGGTCCGGGACGTTCTGGCCGTTCTGGGATTTGATGAAGGCGCTGCGCCAAGAGGGGCGTGCGCCGTCGCTCATCGTGCTCGAAAATGTCTGCGGCGCGCTCACCTCGCATGGCGGCAAGGATTTTGAAAGAATCTGCGAGGCGCTGGCGAAGGAGCGTTACAGATTTGGCGCGCTGGTCATTGACGCGGCGCTGTTCGTGCCGCAATCGCGCCCGCGGCTGTTCATTATCGCTGTGCGGGAGGATGTCGCGGTTCCTTCTGCGTTGATGAGGAAGAGTGCAAACACGCCGTTTCACACGCGCGCGCTTGTCGCGGCGCATGAGCGCCTGCCGCAAACGCTTCGCGCCAATTGGCTCTGGTGGAATGTGCCGGCGCCGCCGCTGCGCAACACAACTCTGTTCGACGTGATCGAAGACAGACCGCTCGATGTGGAGTGGCGCAGCATCGCCGAGACAAATGCGCTCATCGCCATGATGAGCGACGCCAATCTCGCGAAGATCGCCGAGGCGAAACGCGCCGGGCGCAAAATGGTTGGAACGCTCTATCGCCGCACGCGCTATCAGCATGGCGCAAAGGTCCAGCGCGCCGAGGCGCGCTTTGACGAGATCGCCGGTTGCCTGCGCACGCCGGCCGGCGGCTCGAGCCGGCAATATGTGCTGGTCGTCGACAAGGGCAGGGTGCGCTCACGGCTGATGTCGGCGCGCGAGACGGCGCGGCTGATGGGACTGCCGGAAGATTATCTGCTCCCCGCGACCTATAGCGACGCCTATCATTTGACGGGCGACGGCGTCGTCGTTCCAGTCGTGCGGCATATCGCGGGGCAGTTGTTAGAGCAGTTGCTGAAGACGCGCATCGAGCGGGAGGCGGCTTGAGCCCCCTCCCTAACCCTCCCCCGCTTCGCGGGAGAGGGAATCGTCGCGATCAGCGCTGCCGCGCCAGCCGCAACCTTTATGACGAGCGGTCTCTGCTCCCTCTCCCGCAAGCGAAGCGCCGCGGGGGAGGGTTGGGGAGGGGGTCTTACGCGTGAGCGTGAAAGAAAGTCGCGAACAGCGCTCCGCCATCATGCGTGCGGTGAAGGGGCGCGACACCGCTCCCGAAATCGCCGTGCGGACGATGTTGAGACGTTTCGCGCCGTTCTATCGGCTGCATCGCAAGGACGTTCCCGGCACTCCCGACATCGCCTACATCGGCGCCAAGCGCGCGATCTTCGTCCATGGCTGCTTCTGGCACGGGCATGACTGTCCGCGCGGCGCGCGCAGCCCCAAGGCCAACGCCGACTATTGGCGCGCCAAGATCGCCAGGAACGTCGCGCGCGACGCGGCGCATCAGGCGGCGCTCGCGGCGCAGGGCTGGCGCGCGCTCACGATCTGGGAATGCGAGCTGAAGGATAAAGCCGGCGCGGAAAAGAAGCTGCGCGAATTTTTGGGGTAGGGGGCGCAGGTCAGTTTCCGTCATGGCCGAGCTTGTCCCGGCCATCCACGAAAGCAGCGCGTAATTCAGGCGTGGATGCCCGGCACAAGGCCGGGCATGACGGCTGGATTACCCTCAATCCTTGGCGCGCTCGACATAGGCGCCGTCTTCGGTCTGGATCACGACGCGCGTGCCCGGCTGAATATGCGGCGGGACCATGACGCGCGCGCCATTTGCGAGCTTCGCCGGCTTATAAGACGAGGATGCGGTCTGGCCCTTCATCGCCGGCTCTGTCTCGATGATCTCCAGCGTCACGCGCGGCGGCAGCTGAATGCCCACGGACACGCCGTTGAACATCGACAGGATGCAGACCATGCCCTCCTGCAGCCACTGCGCCTGATCGCCGATCACATCGGTGGGCACGATGATCTGCTCATAGCTCGCCTGATTCATGAAGTGATAGCCGTCGCCGTCATTGTAGAGATAGCTGAAATCCTGATCCTCGACGAAGGCGCGCTCGACCTGTTCGGTCGTCTTGTAGCGGTCCGAAGTTTTGACGCCGTCCGAGAGGCGGCGCATGTCGATCTGCGTCGTCGGCGTGCCCTTGCCGGGAAAAAAACTTTCGGCGGTTAGGACGACGTAAAGCTGCCCGTCATCTCTCTCGATGATATTGCCTTTGCGAATCGAACTGGCGATGACTTTCACGTCCGTATCCCTTATTGCCGGCCTAGTTTATGAACGGCGGTCAGACCATATTTCGGGCGCGCCGGCAATCCGGGCCCCGCCTCGCGGAGACCTTATGACGCGCGCGTCGCCTTGGTGGGCCCGGGATGTTTATGCCGACCGCAAGCCCTTTCTCAAGGGCCGGGCGGCGATCGCCGCCGCCACCCGACGTTTCTTCGCCGCGGAAGGCTTCGCCGAGGTCGAAACGGCGGCGCTTCAGCTATCGGGCGGCAATGAAACCCATCTTTCGGCCTTCGCGACGGAGCTGATCGGCTCGGGTGGCGAGCGGAGCCGGCTCTATCTCCATACCTCGCCGGAGTTTTCCTGCAAGAAGCTGCTCGCGGCGGGCGAGGAGCGGATTTTCACCCTTGCGCGCGTCTTCCGCAATCGCGAGCGCTCCGCCCTGCACCATCCGGAATTCACCATGCTGGAGTGGTACCGCGCCGATGCGCCGACGCTGCGGCTGATGGAGGACTGCGCCGGACTGCTGGCGAGCGCGGCGCGGGCGGCGGGCGCGACGGATTTCGCCTGGATGGGACGCGTTTGCGATCCATTCGAGGAGCCGCAGATCATCAGCGTCTGCGACGCCTTTGCGACCCACGCCAGCATTGATTTGGAACCGCTGCTCGGCGACCGCGACGGGCTCGCCCGCGCCGCCGCGCGGGACGGCATACGGGTCGTCGAAGACGACGGCTGGTCGGATCTGTTCAGCAAGATCATGTCCGAAAAGATCGAGCCTATGCTCGGTCGCGAGCGGCCGACCATTCTGACGGATTATCCGGTGAGCGAGGCGGCGCTCGCCCGCGCCAACGCCGATGATCCGCGCTTCGCCGATCGCTTCGAACTCTATGTCTGCGGCGTCGAGCTCGCCAATGGCTTCGCTGAATTGACCGACGCGGCGGAGCAGCGCCGGCGCTTCGAGGCGCAGATGCAGGAGAAGCGCCGCATCTACGGCGAGACCTATCCGATCGATGAGGATTTTCTCGCCGCTCTGGCCGAGATGCCGCCGGCCTGCGGCGTTGCGCTGGGCTTCGACAGGCTCGTGATGCTCGCAACGGGAGCTGAGCGCATCGAGCAGGTGCTGTGGACGCCAGTGGCCGAGCGCGGCACGGCGCTCTAGTTCTCATTCAAATAAACGACGTGGTGCTGGCGCGTACGTCCTACGCTGGCAAGGACGTCCATATTGGCGCCATTTAGCGGCGAACGCGGGCGATACGCGCTCGCGCGCCGCGCATGATTTCATGGAGGGCGCGATGGGCCTTAAATTATTGCTGAAAACTGTTGTGGCGATCGCCATGACGATTGCGACCGCCGCCATGGCGCAGCAGAAAGAAACGCCCGCAGCGCCGCCGGCCACGCCCGTCGCAACTTTCGACGATAAGCTCGTGAAAATTGGCGAGCAGGCGCCTGGCTTTGGGGGCATGTATTTCGACGATAAGGGCGCGCTGCAGGTCTATATGAAAAACGCCGCCGAACTGCGCAGCGCGGACGCGATGAAAGCCGCGCGGTCGCAGGTCACGTCGGCCATCGCCAGCGTGCTCGGCGCGGAGTTCCTGACGCAAAACGCCGCCGCCAAAGGCCGCGCTCAAGAACCGAACATCATCAAGGGCGACTACGACGTCGTCGAACTCGCCAAATGGAAGAAAAGCTTCAGCCCGGCGCTTGACGGCCAGGAGATCGTCTTCGTCGATCTCGACGAACGCCGCAATCGCGTGACCATCGGCGTCGTCGGCGATCCGTCGCGCCAAAGATTCGAAGCTCTGGCGAAATCGCTCGGCGTTCCGTTTGAAGCGCTCATCATCGAAGAAACGCAGCCGATCCGCTTCCACGCCTCGTTGCGCGACAAAAGCCGGCCGGTTCCCGGCGGCGTTCAGATCGAAATCGACACCGGCGTTTTCGCCTTCAAGATCTGCACGCTCGGATTCAACGTCGTGCGCAATGGCCGCGACGGCTTCGTGACCAATTCTCATTGCACCAAGAATCGCGGCGTCAGCAATGACGACGATTTCCATCAGCCGAATGATCCGCTGTTTTCGGGCAATAAGATCGGCGACGAGGATAGCGACCCGCCATATTTCACCGGCGGCGTGTGCCCCTCGGGCAGGAAATGCCGCTTCAGCGACAGCGCCTATGCCGACTACCGAATCGACCGCGGCCGTTTCGAAATCGCGCGAACGACGAATAATGTCGGCTCGCTGACGATCAACAGCTTCCCGGGCGTCTTCCGGATCATGAGCGAGACGCCGGACTCGGTCGTCGGCATGAGGCTCAACAAGGTCGGCCGCACGACGGGCTGGGCTTTCGGCGACGTGCGCGCGACCTGCATCGACGTCAATGTCGCGGACACCGACGTCAGGCTCTTGTGCCAGAGCCGCGTCGGGCGGGTGAGCGGGACGAACAAGCTGACGGACAATGGCGACAGCGGCTCGCCCGTCTTCTCCATCCTGCCAACCGCCAGCCAGGCGAGCCTGCACGGCATTCTGTGGGGCGGGCCTGACGACGGCAGCTCCTTCGTTTTCAGCCCGATGAGCATGATCGAGCAGGAGCTTGGCCCGCTCACCACCTTCACGGCGCAGCAGCCTCCGCCGCCTCCGCCGCCTCCGCCGACGCCGCGGGAGCAGTGCTTGCGGGAATGCAACGCCGAGCGTGACGCCTGTCTCGCGGATGGGGGCCTGGGGTCGCAATGCATCCCCGCCTGGCGGCGCTGCCGGGAGCAGTGCCCGGCGCGGTAGCCTGCGGTTCGGGCGGGGTCTGGCCTTGGGAGGACCGCCCAGGCCGGCTCCGCTTCCAAATTCCCCCGCCTTGGGGTATGAGACGCTGCATCGCAACAACAGCCAGCGTCTCCAGTTCCCGGCCGCTCTCGGGCGGCCGCAGAGGCGGCTGTTTTACCTGGCCGGCCTTTGAACATGCAGCTGCGCAACATCGCCATCATCGCCCACGTCGACCATGGCAAGACCACGCTCGTCGACCGTCTCCTTCAGCAGTCGGGCGCCTTTCGCGAAAACCAGCGCGTCGCCGAGCGCGTGATGGATTCGAACGATCTCGAAAAAGAGCGCGGCATCACCATCATGGCGAAGGCCACCTCCATCACCTGGAAGGACGTGCGCATCAATATCGTCGACACGCCCGGCCACGCCGATTTCGGTGGCGAGGTGGAGCGCATCCTGTCGATGGTCGACGGCGCCATCGTGCTCGTCGACGCGGCCGAAGGCCCCATGCCGCAGACGAAATTCGTCGTCGGCAAGGCGCTCAAGATCGGCCTGAAGCCGATCGTCTGCGTCAACAAGGTCGACAAGCCCGACGCCCGCGTCTCGGAAGTCGTCAACGAGGTCTTCGATCTCTTCGCCGCGCTCGACGCCACCGACGAGCAGCTCGACTTCCCGATCATCTACGGCTCCGCCAAGCAAGGCTGGATGGCCGAGGAGCCGACCGGCCCGCAGGACGGCATGGCGCCGCTCTTCGATCTCGTCGTCAAGCATGTGCCGGCGCCCACCGTCGAGGACGGCGGCTTCCGCATGCTCGGCACGCTGCTCGAGGCCAATCCCTATCTCGGCCGCATCATCACCGGCCGCGTCTTCGCCGGCAGCGTGAAGCCCAATCAGGCGGTGAAGGTGCTCGACCGCACCGGCAAGATCGTCGAGCAGGGGCGCGTGTCAAAAATTCTCGCCTTTCGCGGCATTGAGCGCCAGCCGATCGAAGAGGCGGAAGCCGGCGACATCGTCGCCATCGCCGGCCTTGAGAAATTCAACGTCGCCGACACGCTCTGCGCGCTCGACGTCAACGAGCCCTTGCAGGCGCAGCCGATCGATCCGCCGACGCTGTCCATGACCTTCCTCGTCAATGACAGTCCGCTTGCGGGCACGGAAGGCGACAAGGTCACGAGCCGCATGATCCGCGCGCGTCTCTTTAAGGAAGCCGAAGGCAATGTCGCGCTGCGCGTCGAGGACGCGCCGATGGGCGACGCCTTCATCGTCTCGGGCCGCGGCGAGTTGCAGCTCGGCATTCTGATCGAGACCATGCGCCGCGAGGGCTTCGAGCTTGGCGTCTCGCGCCCCAAGGTCGTCTTCAAGAAGGATGAGAGCGGCGAGATTCTCGAGCCGATCGAAGAGGTCGTCATCGACGTCGACGAGGAGCATAGCGGCGTCGTCGTGCAGAAGATGAACGAGCGCAAGGCCGAGATGATCGAGATGCGCCCGTCGGGCGGCAATCGCCTGCGTCTCGTCTTCCATGCGCCGACGCGCGGCCTGATCGGCTATCAGGGCGAACTTCTCACCGACACGCGCGGCACGGCGATCATGAACCGCCTGTTCCATGAATATGCGCCCTACAAGGGCGAGATTCAGGGCCGCCGCAACGGCGTGCTGATCAGCAATGATTCCGGCGAGGCCGTCGCCTACGCGATGTGGAAGCTGGAGGATCGCGGCCCGATGATGATCGAGCCGGGCTGGAAGGTCTACAAGGGCATGATCGTCGGCGAGCATACGCGCGACAATGATCTCGAGATCAATGTGCTCAAGGGCAAGCAGCTCACCAACATCCGCACCCAGTCGAAGGACGAAGCGGTGCGCCTGACGCCGCCGATCCAGATGACGCTGGAGAAGGCGCTCGCCTATATCGAGGACGACGAGCGCGTGGAAGTGACCCCGAAATCGATCCGCCTGCGCAAGGTGTTTCTCGACCCCAACGATCGCAAGAAGGCCAAGGGCAAGGCCGCTCTGGTGGAGTGAGGGCGGCTCGCCAATCGCCCAAGCCCCTCACCTTACCTCTCCCCGCAAGCGGGGAGAGGGGATAGCGGCGCAGCGCCTTCTGCACGTCGCGCGCGCATGATTTTTTCGCGAATCGCCTGACGCCTCTTCTCCCCGCTTGCGGGGAGAAGTGCGATGAGGGGCGAGGGGATTGGCGCTCCGCCTACTGCAACCCCACCGGATCGACGATTCCGCTTGGGCAGCCGGGGTCCGTCGCCGGCGCGGCGGCCATGAGATCGGCGAGTTTGCTGTCGGGTTTGACGTCTCCCACCAGTCCGATGGTCATCTCGACAATGAGATTGCGGCCGCCGTCTCTCTTGCAGGCGACGCGCACCCGATCGGCGGCGCCGTCGCCAAAGGTCTCATTGAAGGCCGCCTTGAGTTGGTCGCGCGTGATTTCCTCGCCGATATGCGCCGCGAAGAGCCCCTGAACCTTGGAGGCGTTGAGCTGCGACATCAGCGCGAGCGTCCGTGAAAAATAGATTTCCGCCGCGCTTCCCGGAAAGCACGTGCCATGTTTGATCCACTCATGCCGTTCGAGCAGCGACATCGTTCCCGGCATGACGTCCGACAGCGCGTGCCTTGTCGCGTCGGAGAGTTCGGGCTCGGGCAGGCCGTTCCACCGGTTGTCCTTATCGGCGGCGACGATGTGGCGATCGACATTGCAATATTGTTTTTTGGGCCAGAGCCCATGCAGCGTGAAATGCGTCGCGTCGAACCGGTCGGCTTTCTGCGTTTCGCATTCCGTCTTGTCGGGCTTGCCCTCGCAAAAGGCCGGCTGCCAGCTCACGGCAAGGATGTAATCCGGCTTTTGCGCCGCCGCACCGCCGTCATGCTCTGGCTCGCTGGAGGCGTCTTCGCCGCCGCTCCCCGGCTTGCCGCCGCCCTCAGCGAGCGTCGCCTCGCCGCATCCGACCGCGACCCACCGGCGCCCCGGCTGAGCGTCGGGGACATCGATGAGATAATGCGTCGCGTTCGGCTTGTTCTTGGCGAAAATTGAATAATGCCCATTCGGCTCGACGCTGACATTGCCCGGATTGGCGCCGGTTCTGATCGATTGAAGCGCGGGACAGGACTGACGGGCTAGAAAAGTTCCCGATGCAGGCGTATCCGCCGTCGCGCCTGAGGCGACGAGCGACAATGACGAGCAAAGCAGCATTCGAACAGCGCGTGCGCGCATGACGCCAACTCCAAAGAACTTCGGCAACGCGCGCGAGGGTAATCGCGGCGGCGCAGGCGAGCAAGCATTGCTCCCTTCGATTTCGATGAACGCGGCGTCGCGGAAAGATTGAAACTTCGCCGAAGGATGGCGCATTGAAGAGCGGCGCGCGAAAAGAGGTGAAGCCATGAAGCGGGCGCCGAGGCGCAACATCTCAGCCCGTCATGGCCGGGCTTGTCCCGGCCATCCACGTCGAGAGGCGGCGCGGCGCTGCGAAATTTGCGGAGCGGCGCCGCGTGGATGCCCGGCACAAGGCCGGGCATGACGCGCTCAGGATGCGCGTCGCTTATTGAGCCGGTAAGTTCGCCAAGATGTCGTATGTTAGCGCCAGGTTTTTGGCGCCGGCCTTCAAACGCCCGCGAGCGCCTCTCTCAACCCCGCCAAATCCTCCGGCAATTCGCTTTCAAACATCATCTCCTCTTTCGTCACCGGATGCTCGAACCCGAGCGTCGCGGCGTGCAGCGCCTGGCGGTCCAAACGCTCGACGATCTCGCGCGCGGCGGGCGCCAGTTTCGCGACCTTGGTTTTGAAACCCGCGCCATAGGTATTGTCGCCGATCAGCGGATGTCCGATATGGGCCATATGCACGCGGATCTGATGCGTGCGGCCGGTCTCCAGTTGACAGCGCAGCAGCGACGCGACCCCGTAATCCTCGACCTTCTCCCAATGCGTGATCGCCTCGCGGCCGCGCGCTTCCGACACAACCGCCATTTTTTCGCGCTGCGTCGAATGGCGGCCGAGCGGCGCGTCGATTGTTCCATGCGCGCGGTCGGGAACGCCCCAGACGAAGGCGAAATATTCGCGCGTCAGCGACAGTTTGCGGCCGTGATCGGCGAAGAGGCGGGAGAGGCCATGATGCGCGGCGTCGGTCTTGGCGACGACCAAAAGGCCGCTCGTATTCTTGTCGATACGATGCACGATGCCGGGCTTCTTCACCCCGCCGACGCCGGAAAGGCTGTCGCCGCAATGCGCGATCAGCGCATTGACCAGCGTGCCGCTCTCATGCGCGCTCGCCGGATGCACGACGAGGCCGGCCGGCTTGTCGATGACGAGGAGATGCGCGTCCTCATAGACGATGGTGAGCGCGATATCTTCGCCCTGCGGCTCGGCCGGAGTCGCGGGCGGCACGTCGAGCGTGACGTGATCTCCGGCGCCGAGCTTCTTGGCCGGATCGCGCGCCGTCTCGCCGGCAAGGGTTGCGCGGTTGTCCTCGATCAGCCCCTTGATGCGGCTGCGCGACAGATGCGCGGCGACGATCTCCGGCTGTTCGGCGAGAAAGCGGTCGAGCCGGGCGCCGGCGTGCTGCGGCGCAACGAGAAATTCGAAGCGCTCGGCGGATGCGTCAATTTGAGGCAGAGCCTTGACTGTCATTTCAGCTTTTTTTCCGCGCGCCAGCGCGCACATGATATGAGAGCCACCGAAACGCGGGCGTGGCGCGAGCGGAGGCGTGAACCTTCGCCATTCTGCGCATCGAAAAACGCCGCCCAAGGGAGGCTCTTCCATTAGCGACGCCGAGGCACCGTTCTGCGCCGTCATTGGCGCGGGCCCCGCCGGCCTTTTCGCCGCCGACGCCCTCGCGCGCGCCGGCGCGCGCGTCGTCATCTATGAGCACAAAGCGAGCCCCGCGCGCAAATTTCTGATGGCGGGGCGGGGCGGGCTCAACATCACCCACAGCGAAGGCCTGGAGCGCTTCATCTCCCGCTATGGCGCGGCGGCCGCGAGAATTGCGCCGTTCATTCGCGCCTGGCCGCCGCAGGCGCTGCGCGACTTCTGCGCCGAGCTTGGCGAGACGACCTTCGTCGGCTCCAGCGGCCGGGTCTTTCCGGCAAGCTTCAAGGCCTCGCCGCTCTTGCGCGCCTGGCTGCGGCGGCTGTCGCGGCTTGGCGTCACGATCGTGACCCGCCATGACTTCGCGGGCTTCGCCGAATCGGGGGCGCTGCGCCTGATCGGCCCGGATGGCGAATTCACCCGCAAAGTCGACGCCTTGGTGCTGGCGCTCGGCGGCGCCTCTTGGCCGCGGCTCGGCTCCGACGGCGCCTGGGCGGCGCGGCTTGGCGCGGAAGGCGTGCGCGTCACGCCGCTCGTCGCCGCCAACAGCGGCGCGCTGATCGAGTGGAGCGCGATCTTTCGCGACGATTTCGAAGGCCAGCCGATCAAGACGGCGTTGCTGCGCCATGGCGCGTCTACGGCGCGCGGCGATGTCGTCGTGACGCGCGCCGGACTCGAAGGCGGGCCGGTTTACGCGCTCTCTTCGCAGTTGCGCGACGTCACGCAAAAACACGGCCCGACGACGCTGTCGATCGATCTGCGGCCCGACACCAGTCTCGATTGCCTGACGCGCAAGCTGTCACGGCGTCCGCAGAAACAGTCGCATGCAAATTTTCTGCGCAAGGCCGGGTTCTCGAAAGTCGAGATCGGGCTCCTGCGCGAGGGGCGAGGGGAGGGCCTGCCGCGCGACGCGGAAACGCTTGCCGGGCTCATCAAGAATGCGCCGCTCACCGTCACGGGCGTCGGAGGTCTTGAGCGCGCCATCTCGACCGCCGGCGGCGTCTCCTTCGACGAACTCGACGACAATCTGATGCTCAAGAAGCTGCCGGGCGTTTTCGTCGCGGGCGAGATGCTCGACTATGACGCGCCGACGGGCGGCTATCTGTTACAGGCGGCCTTCGCCACCGGACTGGCGGCCGGCCGCGGCGCCGCCCGCTATCTCGGCCTTTCGCAGGATCAATCGATCGCGCCGCCCGAGCCCGATCAGACGGGCTTGTCGCCCCGCCAGTCGCCAAATGGGCGCGCCCCGGACGCGTCGAACAAATACAGCCTGTAGACCTCCGCTGCGCCGCCCTCCATGCCGGGCGATCCCGCCGGCATGCCCGGCGCGGCGAGGCCGATGGCGTCCGGCCGCTCCTTGAGGAGCCGCGCGACCGCCTGCGGGGGAACATGGCCTTCGACGATGTAGCCGTCGATCTCGGCCGTGTGGCAGGAGGACAGCGGCTCAGGCACGCCGAGGCGCTTCTTCACCGACGGCATATCGGCTTCGACGATCTCTTCGACGACATAGCCGGCCTCGCGCATGCGCGCGCTCCACGCGCCGCAGCACCCGCATGTCGGGTTCTTATGCATTACGACCTTCGTCGCGCCTTCGGCGCGCGCCCATCCGGGGATAAGCGCCGCGACGGCGGCGAACCGCAGCGTCTCGCGTCGGGTGAAGTCATTCGCCATGAGCGTCGGTCCTTGTCTCGCGCGCGCCATGCGCGCCCGTTCGGAAGGTGGGCGCAGCACGGCATTCGCGCGAAGTCGCTTGCGGTAGTATGTCGGTGTCGCCGGCAAGAGCGGCAAGACGTCGCCCGAACGAACCCAGCGCTTACCATCGGAAGGGGTGCATGAGCCAATCCGCCGCCAGCCCGCAAAACGCCGACGACCTGCTCAGCGAATTCTCGCTTCTCGGCGGGCCTCTTCAGAGGCTGGGAAGGCGGCTTGGCCTCGTCCGTCCGGGGCCGAATACGCTCCCCCTGGGGATCGCGCTCGGACTGATCCCCTGGATCGTCCTCGTCGCCTTGGCGGCGCTTGAAGGCGATCGCGGAAAGTTCTTTACGCTCTCGGTCATCGGCGGACACATTCGGTTGCTGGCGGTCATTCCGCTGCTGTTCTTTTGCGAAACTACGTTTGATCGGCAAGCGAGGGCGTTTCTCTCGACCCTGCTGCGTTCCGGCGTGGCGTCGAGAGCGGCGCTTCCCACCTTGCAGGCTGAAGTTCGCAGCCTCGCCCGCTGGAGCAATTCCTGGATTCCGGATGCGACCTCGCTTGCGGCGACAGTGCTGATGTTTCTTTTCGCGGCGCAGCTTCATCTTTCTGGAAAGACCGCGTCGCCCGAATCGGGCCGAGCCTTGGCCCTCATGCCGCTTGCGGGCTTGTGGTACTGGATGGTCTGTCTACCGCTCTTTCGCTTTCTGGCGTTTCGTTGGGTTTGGCGGCTCGCGCTCTGGTGGCGATTCCTGTGGCGCTTGGCCCGAATGGAGCTTCACCTGACGCCGACGCATCCCGACGGCGTCGGGGGTCTCGGATATCTCGAAGTCGTCCAAACCCATTTGGCGCCTCTGGCGTTCGCCATCTCTCTGCTTGTCGCCGCCGGTTTCGCCGAGGAAATGTCGGCGGGCGCGTCGTTTGACCCGATCTATCTGGCGACGGCCATGATTGTGATCATCGACATCGTGCTGTTTCTCGGTCCGCCCTGCTTCTTCGCCTTCAAGCTGATGGAATGCAGGGAACGGGGACTACGCGACTACACGGTGCTTGCCGCGCGATACGTCGAGGATTTCGAGCGCAAATGGTTTGGCGAAGCGTCTCATGACAGAGAGCCTTTGCTGGGGACGCCGGACCTGCAATCGCTTGCCGATCTCGGCAATAGCGTCGGCGTTGTGCGAAATATGCGCTTGGCGCCTGTCAGCATTCGCTTGCTGGCGATCATTCTCGCCGCGGCGCTGCTGCCGATGCCGCCACTCTTCTTGTTCAAATATCCTGTCGCCGAGATGGCTCAAAAGCTGTTCATGAAACTGACGGGGCTTTGATACGCGGCGCGCCCGCCAGCATTCCCCTTCGCAAGGAACGTGCTTATGCTGCGCGCTATGCTGCCGTCGCCCTTCTGGTCGGAACTCTCGCTGCGCGACATGCGCGCGCACGACATGTCGCGCGTCATCGCCGTTCTGCCGATCGCGGCGGTGGAGCAGCACGGGCCGCATCTGCCGCTCGGGGTTGACGCGATGATCATGGAAGGATGCATCGATCAAGTCGCGGCGCGCCTGCCCGATGATCTCGAAGCGGTCTTTCTGCCGCTTCAGAGCGTCGGCGTTTCGTCCGAGCACCGCGACTTTCCCGGCACGCTGACGCTGACGAATGAGACCGCGTCGCGCGTCCTCCTCGAGATTGCGGAGGGCGTCCTGCGCGCAGGCGTGAGAAAGCTGGTGCTCCTCAATTCACACGGCGGCAATTCGGCGCTCCTCTCGCAGACGGCGCTCGATCTTCGCGCCCGTTTCGGCGCGCTGGCGGTCATCGTCTCCTGGGCGCGTTTCGGCTATCCGGACGGACTTTTCTCTGCGGCGGAGCTGCGCCACGGTATTCATGGCGGCGAAATCGAAACGTCGCTCATGCTCGCTTTCCGGCCGGACCTCGTCGACATGGCGCGCGCCAAAAACTTTCCGCCGGCGACGCTCGACTTCGAGCGCGATTTCGCCTGGTTGCGCGCAGATCGACCCGCTGGCTTTGGCTGGATGGCGCAGGACCTCTCGCCTGCGGGCGCCATGGGCGATGCGTCCAAAGCCAGCGCTGAAAAGGGCGAAGCGGTGGCGGATTATTGGGCGACGGCCTTCGTTGAATTGTTGCGCGACGTCGAGGCGTTCGACCTGACGCGGCTCAAGAGCATGGACGACTGAGCGTTACGCCGCGGGCGCTGTCCAGGGATAGGTCCAGGTCTCGGTGAGCGCGCGTCCATGCGCGCGCAAAAACAGGCGGAGATCGGCGGTGCTGCCCGGCTCCACCGCGACGTCGAAGAGCGCGCGTAGACCGTCGATGTGCATATTGGCTGCGACGTTCGCGCGCAGCACGCGCCCGGCGCTCGTCGTCGCCACCGCTTCGACCTGGCCCGGATCGCCGACATAATAGGCGAGATCGCCGCCGGCGAAATCGACGATAAAGCGATGCGCCCCCGGATTAACGGGCTCGGCCGAGCCAAGCGCTCGCGCCGGCGCCTCGAAGGTGTTGACGACCATGCCATTGGGCGCGAGTTGCGGCATGTCGAGCCCGGCGGTGATACGATAGGCGTAAACGAAGGGCGCGCCGGGCTCAGGCGACTTTGCCGGCGTCCAGCTCGCGACGATATTGTCGTTGGTTTCGTCACGCGTCGGCAGTTCGAGCAGTTCGACGCGGCCTTCGCCCCAGTCGCCGATAGGTTCGACGAAATAGCTCGGGCGGTTTTCATAGGCGAGGTCAAGATCCTGATAGGACTCGAACGTCCTGTCGCGCTGCAGCAGCCCAAAGCCGCGATTATTGGTGTCGAGAAAGGACGAGATCCGCGCGCGGGGAGGATTGGCGAGCGGGCGCCAGAGCCATTCGCCGGCGCCGGTATGGATCAAGAGCCCGTCGGAATCGTGCAATTCGGTGCGAAAGCCGTCGCGCACATCCCGGTCGTTTTCGCCGGTCAGATACATCGACGTGAGCGGCGCGAGGCCGAGCTTCATCCCCGTGCGCCGCGGGAAAAGCGTCGCATGGATTTCGAGCGCGCTCTCCTGTCCAGCGAAGAGATCGAATCTGAAGGCTCCTGTCGCAGCCTCGCCGTCGAGCAGCGCATAGAGCGTCGCGTGATTGCTGCCCTTCTCCGGCGTTTCGACCCAGAATTCACGGAAGAACGGAAAGCTCTCGTGCTCGGAGCCGGTCTCGACGCAAAGCGCTCGCGCGGAAAGCCCATAATTCTGATCGCGGCCGAGAAAGCGGAAATAGCTCGCGCCGAGGAAGGAGATCACCTCATCGTGAACATGAGGCTCGTTAACCGGGAAATGCAGGCGAAAGCCGGCGAAGCCGGTGTTGACGGGGGGAGCCTTTTCGACCTTGAGGCGGCCATAGTCGAAGAGCGTCGGCGAATAGGGAATCGGCGTCGCGATGCCGTCGCGGATCATATTCACCGTCATCGGGCGACGATAGAGAAAGCCGAGATGGAACGTCTCTAGCCGGAAGCCGCCGTCCGCGCCCGCGAAAATATCATGATCGCGCTTGAAGCGAATCCCTCGCCATGTGTCGAAGTCTAAAGCGTCGAAGGGATCCGGCAGACGCGGCGGAACCGCAGTGTCGAAGGGCGCCAGCGCCAGGTCGTGCGCCCGCTGAACGACGTTCTCAAAATCGAACCGCGGCTTGGGAACGTCAGTGGCCGCCAGCGCTGGGTCGTTGAGCGCAAATTGCGCGCCTATTGCAGAGAGCGCCCCGGCGAATTGGCGCCGTGTTATTCGCGTCATTTCCGCATCCGAACCAAGGTCTTGCCTTCGCTGATTGATTGCTGCTCTAGCCCTATCGTCTCGCTCGCGCAAGGAGCTGGCGGCTCAAGGCGGGCGCGCGCGACCAACATGCATCACCCGCCGAAAAAATAATCGCATGGGGCAAAAACCGCTTGTCACAGCGGCAAAAGCGCGTATCTAAGTCCTTGCCCAAATCGCACGTGCCTGTGGTCGTGTGTCGGTAGGCGGGGATCCGGACAAGAGGCCGGTCAACCGCCAGCGTAAAACCGGCAGCCGGAGGCGAACCGGCGAACTCCGTCTCTGCGGAGGATCGCGACTTAAAGCAACGACGGACCGGGCTTTTTCGTCTCTGTCGACCCTCCAAAGGTCGGCGTACCGAAGAGGCTTGTCTTTCTTGCCGGGCGTGCGGATCGGGATTCTCCCCTTCCAATCGATGGCTGTACCCGCGAAAGCGTGCGCGCTCAGGCGTGCATCATTTCGCATCGGTCCAGTCAACGGCGCATCAACCAGCCATGTGAGCGCTTGCGCTCGCGAGGCCTTGGACAGCTAAACCCAACGTTCGTCGCGTCTCCATCGCGCGCGGGCGAACGGAGCGGCGTGTCCGTTGACGCTCAACGATTCTGGGCGCGGTTCGCCGCGCAGGGGGCCACAATGACCGACCGTATTCTCGATTTCCTCGCCGAGCGCCGACGCAACGGGCGCGACAACGGACCGTGCCTCGTCGTCGATCTCGACGTCGTGCGCGAAAACTATGTCGGCTTCGCCAAGGCGTTGCCGGATACGCGCGTCTTCTATGCGGTGAAGGCCAATCCGGCGCCGGAAGTGCTCTCGCTGCTCGCTTCGCTCGGCTCGTGCTTCGACACGGCGTCCGTCGTCGAGATCGAGCAGGTCCTCGCCGCCGGCGCGACGCCCGACCGCATCAGCTTCGGCAATACGATCAAGAAGGAGCGTGACGTCGCGCGCGCCTATGCGCTCGGCGTGCGGCTCTTCGCGGTCGACTGCGAGGCTGAAGTCGAGAAGATCGCGCGCGTCGCGCCCGGCTCCAGGGTTTTCTGCCGCATTCTCTGCGACGGCTCCGGCGCCGAATGGCCCTTGTCGCGCAAATTCGGCTGCGCGCCCGAGATGGCGACGGGCGTTCTGGAGCATGCGCACCGGCTGGGTCTCAACGCCTATGGCGTTTCCTTCCATGTCGGTTCGCAGCAAACGAATCCGCGCATGTGGGACGCCGCGCTGAAGTCGGCGTCGGAGATCTTCCGCGAACTCGCGGAGCGCGGAATCAATCTGCAGATGGTCAATCTCGGCGGCGGCTTCCCGACGAAATATCTCAAGAACGTGCCGGCGGTGAAGCAATATGGCAATGCGATCTTCCGTGCGCTGTCGAAGCATTTCGGCAACCGCATTCCGGAGACGATCATCGAGCCGGGCCGCGGCATGGTCGGCAACGCCGGGCTGATCGAAGCGGAAGTCGTGCTGATCTCGAAGAAGTCGGAGGAGGACAGCGAGATTCGCTGGGTCTATCTCGACATCGGCAAGTTCAACGGCCTCGCCGAGACGACCGACGAGATGATCCGCTATCCGATTCGCACGCCGGCGGACGGCGCGCCGACGAGTCCCTGCGTCGTCGCCGGCCCGAGCTGCGACAGCGTCGACGTGCTCTACGAGAAGCAGCCCTATCAGCTGCCGGTCTCGCTCGAGATCGGCGCGAAAGTGCTGATCGAAGGAACCGGGGCCTATACGACGACCTATTCGGCCGTGGGCTTCAACGGTTTCCCGCCGCTCGAGACGCATGTGATCTGAGCGAGTCGATCGTTTCCCTCGTCCTTCGAGACGGCCTCTTCGAGGCCTCCTCAGGATGAGGGAAACGTGATGGCGGCTGCCCTGTCCGCCCTCACCCTGAGGAGCGAGCGAAGCTCGCGTCTCGAAGGGCGAGGACGGAAACAATCCCAACCCAGTCCCGATCGGCGGGCGCGTCATGCGCCAGGCGCGAGGGTCGCTTGTCCTTCTTAAGGGAGGAAAAGATGGCCTTTCTTGCTCACCACGACTTTGACGCTGGACCGCGCGCCTCCAGGCGCGCCTGCTCCGCCATGTCCCATGCGCGCCTGGAGGCGCGGGGTCCATTTACGCTCGCCGAAGAAACGCTCGCCGATGTCGCGGCGCGCGAAGCTTTGCTCGACGACGCCTTCGGTCCCGCCCGGTTCTGGAAGACCTGCCAGCGGCTGCGCGACGGATCGGCGCCGGCGCCCGGCCTCGCGCTGGTCGCGACCGACTGCGTCGGCGGGCTTATCGGCACGCTGCGGCTTTGGCCGGTTCTTGCCGGCGGGCGTGCGGCGCTGCTGCTGGGTCCGCTCGCCGTCGCGGCGCAGGCGCGTTCGCTGGGCGTCGGCGGCGCGCTGATTCGCGAGTCGCTCGCGCGCGCGGCCGACTTGCGCCATCGCGCCGTGCTGCTCGTCGGCGACGCCCCTTATTATGCGCGCTTTGGTTTCGAGCGGCGATTCACCGAGCGGCTGACGATGCCGGGCCCGGTCGAGCGCGCGCGCTTTCTTGGCTTGGAGCTTGTCGACGGCGCGCTGTCGGCCGCGCAGGGGCGCGTGATTCCCGCGTCTACGCCCGCGCTCGACTTGCCGCAGGCCGCGTGACTTTCACCAATAAGCCAGTATCCCGCTCGCCAGCGGATAGGAGAGGCCGGCGCCAAGCGCCACGCCCGCCGCGACGTCGCTCGGATAGTGGTGCGCCGTCGCGATTCGCGACCAGGCCATCGACAGCAGAAGAAGGCCGGCCGATAGCGACGTCGCCGGCCAGGCGATGACGATGGGCGCGAGCACGCCGGTGAGCGTCATGGCGTGGCCGCTTGGGAAGGAGTGATCGTCGAGCGTCTTCAGCAGCGACGGCAGCCGCGCGTCGACATGGAACGGACGCCTGCGGCCGAAGCGGCGCTTGATGATCGGATAGAGCATATGCAGCAGCGCGGCGTTCAATCCCGCGAGCGCCGCGACATGCAGCCCTTGCCAGCCGAGGCCGATGAGGACGATGGGCGCGAGGATGAGATAGATCCATCCATTGCCGAGCTTGCTGATGGCGACGGCGAGGAATCTGCCGATCGCGGAGCGCGCCGTTCGAGAGAAGAGATGAACCGCCGCGAGGTCAAGTTCGAGGAGACGTTGGCCCCAAGTGGCGGCGACGCCGATGTTTGCTTGCGGCTCTGATGACGCGTCTCGCGTCAGCTTCGCCAGCTGGTCCGATGTGAACGCCATGACGCAACGCTACGCGACGGACGCTGCGGTTTCGCGACGCGGAGGCTGCGTTTACGTGACGAAGCGATAGAGGTTGCGTGACGTTTATGTGATGTTTTGATGACGCCGCTAGAGCGCTTCCCGATCACATGGAATCATGTGATCGATAAGGAGTCGCTCAAAATCAAAACGTCCGAGCAGGTTCTCTCCCGAAAAAGTCTGTCAACTTTTTCGGAACCTGCGCTAAGCCGGCGCGTGTTTGGCGAAGGCGCTGCGAAAGACGGCGTCGAAGGCGTCGGCGTCGACGTCAACCGTTTCGATCTCCACGCCGTCTTCGGCGACGCCGGAAAAGCGATATTGCGGGTCTGAAAACTCAAGACCCTCGTCGTCTTCGGCGCTCTCGTAAGGCAGCGCGATCTCGACCATCAACTGTCGCTTCAGCGACAGCGCGCGGCCGACCACCGCGTCGATGCGGCCGTCATCACTGCTGAAATACCCGTCGAGGATAATCAGGCAGACGTCGGCGTTTGGCGCTTCGTCCTCCAGCCATTGCAGCGCGGCCTCGACGCTTTCGGCGACATCGATCCTGCCGGCCTCGCTCACGACGAATTGTTGCGGCTGGTCGACGCCGTCGTCGGACCGCGCCACGCCGAAGGGCGTCAGCATGCGTCCGCGCGCCAGCGTCGTAACGGCTTTCGCGAAGGCCTCGCCGGCCAATGCCGCGATGGGTTCGTTCCGAGTCGATTCTGCGCCAGTGCTCATGACAATTTCCTCCGAGCAAGCGGAGTTCTGAGGATCAACAGATCAACGTCATCCGTTTCGAGATTCATCATATCGACGTCGTCGCCTCTCGCAGCCATTTGCGCGTCTTCGCGTCCACGAGCGGCGACAGGATCTTGCGCACCCGGGCGTGATAGGCGTTGAGCCAGCCGATTTCTTCCGGCGACAGCAATTTCGGCTCGACGCAATTCAAATCGAAAGGCGCAAGCGTGATGGTCTCGAAACCATACATCTCGCGTTCGGCGCCTTTGATCTCGCGCTTCTCGACGATGACGAGATTTTCGAGCCGGATCCCATATTCGCCGGCGCGGTAATAGCCGGGCTCGTTCGACAGAATCATGCCCGGCTGCAACGGCGTCGTCCCGAGTTTCGAGATGCGCTGCGGCCCCTCATGCACCGAGAGGTAAGCGCCGACGCCATGGCCCGTCCCATGATCGAAGTCGAGCCCTGCCTCCCACAGCGCGCGGCGCGCGAAAGCATCCAGCTGCGCGCCCGAGACGCCCTTGGGAAAGACGGCGCGGGCGATGGCGATATGGCCCTTGAGCACCCGGGTGAAATGTTCGCGCAATTGTTTCGAGGCCGGACCGACGACGACGGTGCGCGTCACGTCGGTCGTGCCGTCGAGATATTGCGCGCCGGAATCGACGAGATAGACGCCGCGACCGATCTTGAGTTTGCTGGTTTCCGTCACCCGATAATGCGGGATCGCCGCATGTTCGCCGAAAGCCGAGATCGTCGGGAAGGAGATGTCGCGCAGGTCGCCGTTTTCGCGGCGAAAGGTTTCGAGCGCTTCCGCCGCGGAGATTTCGGTGAGCCGGCCCTTCGGCGCGGTTTCGGAAAACCAGGCGAGGAATCGCGTCAGCGCCGCGCCGTCGCGGATATGAGCTTCGCGCGCGCCTTCGAGCTCCCTTTCATTCTTGATCGCTTTCGGCAGCGTCGCCGGATCGTCGGCGAGACGCGGCTTGCCGCCCGCCGCACGCAAGGTTTCGACAAGTTTCGCCGGCGCCGTCGCGGAATCGAAGAGAATGGTCGCGCCGCGCTTGCCGGACTGCACGAGATCCTCGACGAGGCGTTCAGGCGATTTCAGCGTCAGAAATTTTTCGAGCGCGGCGCGCACCTTCGGCGCGAGCTTCGCATCGTCGATATAGAGCGCAGGCGCGCCGTCCTTGGGCAGCAGGGCGAAGCACAGCGGGATCGGCGTATGCGCGACATCGGCGCCGCGAATGTTGAACGCCCAGCAGATCGCATGCGGATCGGACATCAACGCCGCATCCGCATCTTTTAGCGCGGCGCGCAGCTTCTTGATCTTCGCGCCGGCGCTCTCGCCCGCATAACGCGCCGGATGAATCGCCACCGCGCCTGTCGGCTCGGCCGGCCGGTCAATCCAAAGCGCATCGATCGGATTGGCGTCGAGCGGAACGAGTTCGATCTTCTTTTCCGCGAGAATTTTCCCGAAGCGTTCGATCTGCGCGCTGGTGTGCACCCAAGGGTCATAGCCGATGCGCGCGCCTTCGCGCGCTTGTCCGCTGAGCCAAGCGGCTGGCGTCGTTTCGGCGATGTCGAGCGGCTTGAAGAGCTTCGCGTCGATCTCGCCGCGCACCTGAATGACATAGCGGCCGTCGACGAAGAGCGCGGCCCCCTTCTCCAGCACGACGGCGAAGCCGGCCGACCCGGTGAAGCCGGTGAGCCAGGCGAGGCGCTCCGCGCATTTGGGCACATATTCGTTTTGATGGACGTCGGCGCGCGGAACGAGAAAGCCGTCGAGTCCTTGCCGTTTCAGCTCAGTGCGCAGCGCCTTGAGGCGCGCCGCGCTGTCGCCGCGCAGGGCGTCGTCGACGAATGTTTGGAATTTCGCTTCGAACATGGAGCAAAGCTAATCGCGCGCCTGCCGCAGGGCAATGCTTCGCGCGCGCCTTTCCCCATTCCATCCCGCTCCGGTTTAAAGGGGAAAGGGCAGGGAGGGGGAGCAGGACGCTCCGCCGCGTCTAAGAACCAAAGTCGCCCACCCGTCGATGTCGCCCCGCTCCGCCAGGAAGAACCCCTGGGCGCGGTAGGCGTCGAGCACGCCACGCACGTCGCGCGCCAGCAGTCCCGAAAGCACCAGCTCCGCGTCAGCCGCTGCGGCGCGGACAATCTCCGGCGCAAGCAGGCGCAGAGGCTTCGCCAGGATATTGGCGAAGATCAGATCATATTGGCCTTGCAGCGACGCGTGGCGGAGCCCGGTGGCGACGACCGGGCGAACATCGGCGCCGGCGCCATTGGCGCGGGCGTTGGCCGAGGCTGTCGCCACGGCGACGGGATCGATATCGCCGCAGGCGACGCGCTGGTGAAAGAGCCGCGCGGCGGCGATCGCCAGAACGCCGGTGCCTGTCCCCACATCTAGAATGCGGCGTGGGCGCCGGCGCTTGGCGATTCTCTCGAGCGCCCTAAGGCAACCCAGCGTCGTGCCATGATGGCCGGTGCCAAAGGCAAGCGCCGCCTCGATTTCGACGCCGATGTCGTTCGGGCGCCGCCGGCCCCGATCATGAGCGCCGTGGACCAGCACCCTGCCGGCGCGGACCGGGGCCAATCCGGCAAGAGCGTTTTCCACCCAGTCCTGCTCGGCGACAGTCGAAAAGCGCGCCGCCCGCGCCGTTTCGGCGTCGGCGGCGGCCTCGATCAGGGCGAGGATCTGCGCTTCGTCCGGCGCGGTCGCGAAATAGACCTCGACGGACCATTGGGGGCCGTCATCCACCTCGAAAGCGGCGGCGGCGGTCTCTGTCGGCTCGAAGGTTTCGACGATGAGGTCGGCGACGGCGCGGGCGCGTTTTTCGTCGCAATCGAGGCGCAGCATGTGGCTGGCGTTATTGGGGGGAAGGCCTTCAAGCATGCGCGCGCTTACCACGGCCGGGGCGCGCGCGTCACCTTTCGCCAGGCGCCATCGGTCTGTATTGTCGCGCTAGAGGCTGGTTCCAACGAGTTGAAGGCGTGAATGACCGAAAGACTTTCGATCTGTCTGATCGGCCCCAAGAAGGGCGGCAAGTCGTCGCTGCTCGCCTCGCTCGTCGACTGCGTCGCGCAAAGCGCCTTTGGCTATTCGCCGCGCCTGCGCCCCGCGCTGCAGCCCATCACCGAGGCGGAATATTTCGCCGAGAGCGCTGAGCCAAAGAAAGCCAATCTGCTGTCGGTCGAACAGGGCGACTATGAGCGGCTGCGGCGCGAATTCGCCGAGGGCGGCCTCGCCACCGACACGCTCGACACTTACGAATATCGCTTCCGCCTGACGGTCAACGGCGAAGCTCCGCCGGCGGCGGTGCTACGGGGTCCCTGGCTTCTGGAGATCATCGACTCGGCGGGCGAGATCGCCGTGCCGCCGGACGGCGCCGAAGTCGCCATTCTCAATGATGTCAAAGCCAAGCTCGCCAGGCAGATGCTTGAGGCGGACGCCATCGTGATCGTGCTGCCGCTGGTGCGGCTCGAGGACTCCGGCTGGTCCGGCAATCTCGCGCGCCTCATCGACCGCTTGGCGCTGGCGCCTGAAAAAAAGCTCAAGCGGCTCGTCGTCGTCTTTTCGCAATATGAGCGCTTGTTCGCCCGCCTCGGGCCGAGCGCCTTCACCTATGCCTGCGATCCTGCGGTGGCGCTGCACGCCTTGCGCAAATCGCTGCGCGCCGCGCAGTGGCTGGATCGGCTGCGGGCTCTGGAGGCGCCGAACGGCGGCGCATCGGTGCGCTTCACGGTTTGCTCGGCCTATGGCTTCGTCAAGCGCTTTCAGAATCCCAACATCGATCCGCATCAGCCTGGCGAGCGCCGGTTTCGCCGCGCGGGCCTCGAAGGCGCCCGCGCCTATAATGAATATTGGCGGCCGTTTCTCACCGCCGAGCCGTTTCTTTACGCCGCGCTCGGCCTCGACAGCGCCTTCACTTTCTCCTATGCGCAGCTCGACGCGCGCATCGAGGAGAGCGCGTGAAGCGCTTCCCGATCACATGGAACCATGTGATCGATAAGGAATCGCTCAAATCAAAATGTTGGAGCAGGTCCTCATCGAAAAAGTCTGTCAACTTTTTCGGGACCTGCTCTGAAGCGAATTTTCGTCAATTCTTGCTTAAGGCTCTGCGCATAGGGTGATCGCGCGGATTTCCCGCGCGAAAGGACGCGCGATGCGCATAGCTGCGCCGAATGGCGACGAAACGGCTGAGATTTCTCTCGAACGGCTGCACTATGGGAAGCTCGCTTTTGGCGCGACGCTGCGCGTGCCGGCGACCGCGGGCTATGGCGTGACCTTGCGCAGTTGCAATCTGCAGCCGGCCGACGATCGGCTGCTTTCGCCGCCGCGTCTGATGGCGCTTCGTCGCTTCGAGCCTGATCTCGTCGATCCGGCTGCTCGGCGACGCGGCTCCTTCATCGCGCGGGTCGCCGCGGAGCCCAATTCTCGCCGCGCCATTTTTTTGCGCGCGCGTTTCCGGCCCGAAGACGGCGAAAGCGGCCACGGACGCCTCTATCAGCAGAGCGCCGTCTGGAGCGCGAGCGCCGCGGACTGGCGTCGACATCCGGCGGCGCTCCTCGCCATGGCGGACGCCGAGCTCGATGCGCGACCGGATCTCGTGACCGAAGACGAGGCGACGCGCTACAACGCCGCGCCGGCGCGTTACCTCGTTCGCTTCATCGATCCGCGGGACGTCTGGAGCGCGCTCGAGGATGCGCTGGGAGCGACCCGCTGGGCGACGCCAACGCTCGAATTTCTGGCGCGGGGCGCCGAAACGGGCCAGGACGCGACGCTGACCTTTGGCGCCGACGATTTTGTGAGCGAGACGGAGTTTCTCGGAGCTGTCGGCCTGGCGCTGCAGTTTTTGCCGGCGAGCTATCCCCGCTGGCGCGAGATCAGCGTCGTTTCCGGTCTGCTTCACGCGCCGCAGGGTCTTTGCCTGCGCTACCTTCCGTCGCTGCGCGCCGCGCGCGCAACCTCCGTCGCCGCCTGAACTCTAACCTGGCGAACGCCTCTCCATCGGTTCGGCGATCAGGTAGCGCTCGAGCGCGCCGGAGCGCCGCCGTGGCAGGTTCGCGGCGCCGGCGTCCGAGTAATAGGCGCGCGGGCCGCTGACGACGCCGTCGGCAGAATAATGCAAGGCGCGGGCGGCGCGCGGCTTCAGCGCCGCGAAGAGCCGCGCCTCAATCTGCCCGACGGTGATGTTGTCGACGAGATAGGCCCCCTTGCGGTCGACATGAGCGATTTCGTCGCGCACGAGCCGATTGAGAATGGCGACGATATTGTCGTGCACATTGGGCGGCAGCGCCGACATTGCTTCCGCGTCAGGGTCGATCTCGCTCATGTCGCCGTGAACCGGGCGCGCCGCGCGCAGCACGGCTTTCATCGCGCGGATGTCGACGGGCTGCTCCTCGTCGTCGGAGAGATCGATCGGCGCGGCGAACTGACGCCGCTCGCGCGCCTCATAGCCGCGTTTGAAAATCTCCGACAGGAATTTCATGATGAACAGAAAGGCGTCCTGCGCCATTGCGACGCCGATCGCCATCGTCGAATCGGGCGTGAAGCTCCAGAAGGCTTCGCGCGCCAGTTCGAATTTATTGCGCTCGGAACTGTGCGTGCGCAAATAGGCGTCGCTTTTTTTCAAAAGCTCGCGCACCTCGTCGTCTGACAGCCCAGCCGCCTTGCCGGAGACGACGCAGGCGTCGACGAGGGTTTTCGCATCGTTGAAGCCGTTTGCCGCGGCGCCCCTGTCAGACGCCGGCGCCGCGCGGATCTTGGCGACAATCACGGAGAGTTCGTCGCGCAGCCCGGCTTCGAGCCCGCATTTTTTATCGAAGGCCGCGCGCGCGGCGATTGTTTCGTCGCGCGCCGAGAGCAGATCGCGCGCCTCCCCCTGCGGTTCGCAGGTGAAGTCGCGCGGCACGCTTCCCGGCAACGCGTTGGATTGCCGCGCCGCCGCGAGAATCGGTTCGCATAGGGGCTTCGCGTCGCGCACGGCGCGCCACGTCGGCTCGAGGCGCAGCTGGTCGCGCAGCGCGGCGAGGTCGCGCAACGTCGCGTCGAGATCGAGCGCGGCTTCGCCCTTCGGCATCGGCCTGCCGGACGCGGCGCTCGCGGTTTCGGCCTTATGCTTTAGCGTGATCGTTTGAGCGTTGAGCGCGTCGCGCCGCTTCACCGCGTTGGCGCGTTCGTTCGCGGGGCCGGCGAGCGTCTGCCTGAGCGCCGACACGCGTCGCATCGCTTCGGCGGCTTTCTCCTGATGCCCGCGGCAATTTGGGCCGCAGGTCGCGCCCAGTCCATCGAGTCCGTGCGCGGCGTCAACGGCGAGCTGTTCTTCCTGACGCGCCATGGCGGCCATGGACGTCATCTCGTCCTGCTTCGCTTTGATGATGACGTCGAGCTCCGCGATGCTGTGCTCAAGCGCCTCGATGTCGCGTCGCGCATCCTCGAGCTGACGCATCGCCGCCTGCGCGCTTTCCATTTCCAGCGCGGCCTGGCTCGCGGCCTGCGCGATGACCGCCTGCTGCGCCTCCTGCCGCTTGCGAATGGCGTCGCGCAGCGCCGGTCCCGCTTGCCGCGCGGTGGCAATGAGGCCGTCGATCGAATCGAGATAGGCCTTGTAGCTGGGCGTCGCGGCGATGCGCGTGGAGGCTGCCTCGTAAGCGGCGGCGATGTCTTTCGTCGCCGGCAGCAGGACTTCCGTCGCAAGCTCCATCGGCTGAAGCTCGGCGACGATCTTGCGCGAGGAGAGCTTGAAGATGTTGTTGTAGTAGTAGGTGAATGAAAAAAAGGCGGAGATCGAGAAGACGAAGGCGAAGACCAGCGCGGTCACGCCGGTCTTGATGATCATGCGTTCGCGGGCCATGCGCCGCCGCGCGATGAGCGCCGCAAGATCGACGCCCAGCGACCAGGATGTTGAGGCGAGCATGGTGAGGACGGCGGTCGTCGCGATCAGCGTGCCCGCGATCCCGATCACGTCTCCGGGCTCCCTCTGCATGATGTCGATCATGCCGGACGAGGTTGTGTAGAAGACCCAGCCCAGAACGGGCAGGGCGGCGGCCATCCCGACGCGGCCGAGGTTGAGATCGCCGCTCCACAGGCGGGCGAGCGGCGAAATCAGAGCGTCGAAAAGTCCGAAGCGCCGCCGCGGGGCCGATGCGTCGGGGACGCGCGCCTGCTGCGCGGAGGCGGTCATCGCGCGGACGCTCTCGACGCTGGAACCAGCCGGCTGCGCATGTCCGCTCCCTTGGAAAAAGCAATGTGGGTTGGTGACGTTGCCGGCGAATTGAGACGGATTTGCGCCCCGGCGCAAGGGCGGAGCGCCGCTGCGGCGCAGCGCATTGGCGGCGCTCCCGGTCGATGCTTGTCGCTCATCGGACCTTGGTGCGGCGCGGCGCCCCCGCTTCCCCTTCCTGAACGATTCGTGCTAGACGGCGAGATTATTGTCTGCGGCTGGGCCGTTCGGCCGCGACTCGCGCTGACGGGCCTTGAACCCGTCAAGTCATCAAGGGGTCAGCCGTGGCCATTCCGTTCCGCTATATCGCAAAAATCGGCGCGTATCTCGTCAAGCAGCACCTCTTGGGCGTGCGGCGCTATCCGCTCGTGCTCATGATGGAGCCGCTGTTCCGCTGCAATCTGGCCTGCTCCGGCTGCGGCAAAATCGACTATCCCGATCATATCCTCAACAAGCGGCTTTCGGTCGAGGACGCGCTGCGCTCGGTGGACGAATGTGGCGCTCCGGTGGTGGTGATCGCCGGCGGCGAGCCGCTTCTGCACAAGGACCTCCCTCAGATCGTCGAAGGCGTCGTCGCGCGGCGCAAGTTCGCGATCGTCTGCACCAATGCTCTGCTGCTCGCCAAGAAGATCGACCTCTTCAAGCCGAGCCCCTATTTCACCTGGTCGATCCATCTCGATGGCGACAAGGAAATGCACGACCGCGCGGTCTGCCAGGACGGGGTCTATGAGCGCGCCGTCGAGGCGCTCAAACTCGCCAAGTCCAAGGGCTTCCGCGTCACCACCAACAGCACCTTCTTTTCCGACGCTGATCCCGAGCGCGTCGCGAAATTCCTCGACGCGACCACGGCGCTCGGCGTCGACGGGATGACGCTATCGCCGGGTTACGCTTATGAGCGGGCGCCGGATCAGACTCACTTCCTCAACCGCACGCGCACCAAGGACTTGTTCCGCGCCATTCTGCGTCGCGGCCGGGGCGGGAAGGCTTGGGAACTCTCCCAGTCGACGCTGTTCATGAATTTTTTGGCTGGCAATGTCAGCTATCGCTGCACCCCCTGGGGGATGCCGCTGCGCACGGTGTTTGGCTGGCAGCGCCCCTGCTATCTGCTGGGCGAAGGCTATGTGCCGACGTTCAAGCAGCTGATGGAGGAGACCGACTGGGACGCCTACGGCGTCGGCAATTACGAGAAATGCGCCGACTGCATGGTGCACTCCGGTTTTGAGGCGACCGCCGTCGCCGATTCGGTTCGCCGGCCCTGGCGGGCGGCCGCCGTCGCGCTCTTTGGCGTGCGCACCGAGGGGCCGATGGCGCCTGACGTCTCGCTCGAGAACCAGCGCCCAGCCGAATATGTCTATGACGAAAACATCGCCAAGCTCTCAGAGATCCGCGAGCACGAGGCGCAGCAACGGGCCGAGCAACGGTCCACAGCGGCTTAGCGAGACGAAGGCGGCGCGGGAATCGAGGCCCGCCCGGATCATGCCGCCAAGTTGATGCGGCCCGCGGATCAGCTCGCGGGCGACGCCGAGGGCGTGGATGTCGCCTTCGGGCGTCAGCGCTTTGGCGACGAGCGGCGGCAGCGCGCGCGCCGCCGGATCGCTGATCGCGCGCAGCGCGACGAAAGGAATGTCGCGCCGCCGCGCGAATTCTTCGGCAAGATGCGATTCCATGTCGACCGCGACAGCTTGGGCGCCTTCACGCAGCGCCGCCTTGGCGGCTGGATGCATCGCCGGCTGGTCAACGCCGATGATGGCGCCGGGCGCAACCTTGCAGCCGGCGGTCGCGGCGCCTTTCATCAGCACTGAAGCGAGCCGCGGATGGGTGTCGCGCCGCGCGTCGCCCCCGACGATGGCGTCGGCGACGACGACATGGCCGGGCCGCAGCGCGTAATCCAGTCCGCCCGCGAGTCCGAAGCTGACGACGGCGGAAAAATCAGTTTCGCCAAGCGCGTCGAGCGCTTGCCGAAGGCGCGCGACATTCGCGCCGCTGCACAACGTCGTGACGCCTTCGCCGGCGGCGCAGGCGGCCTCGCGCTTCATGCCGACGATGACGAGAATCGGCGCGAGGGCGCTCAGTTCGGCGGTTTTTCTACGGCCTGTCGCGCGCGCCATTGCTCCTCCGGCCAAGGCCGTGTCAGCTCCATCGAAAAAAGCGCTTCTAGAGCCCGACCTGCACGCGCTTGCTGTTGGCGCGCTGCAAATTGCGATAGCGCGCGAGCGCCCAGAGCGGGAAGAATTTTCCATAGCCATGATAGCGCAGATAGAAGACGCGCGGAAAACCCGTCGCGGTAAATCGCGCCTCATTCCATAGGCCAGCTCCGTTCTGCGTCGACTGCAGATAGGCGATTCCCCGCGCGACCGCCGGATGGTCGACGTCGCCCGCCGCCATCAGCCCGAGCAGCGCCCAGGCGGTTTGCGAGGCCGTCGAGGGGGATTTTTCATAGCCCTTGTAGTCCCGCTTGTAGCTCGCGAGGTCTTCGCCCCAGCCGCCATCCTCGTTTTGGATCGCGACGAGCCAGGCGACGGCGCGACGGTAAGCGTCATGGTCATGCGGCAGGCCGACGGCGTTGAGCGCGCACAGCGTCGACCAGGTTCCATAGATGTAATTCGCGCCCCAGCGGCCGAACCAACTGCCGTCCTTTTCCTGCTCTTTGAGCAGATAGTCGACGCCGCGCTTGAGACATTCGCTCGAGTCGATCGTATCGCCGAGCTGCGCCAGCATGGACACGCAGCGCGCGGAAACGTCCGCCGTCGGCGGATCGAGCAGCGCACCGTGATCGGCGAAGGGGATGTGATTCAAATAGTGGCATGTGTTGTCGGCGTCGAAGGCGCCCCAGCCGCCGTTCTTCGACTGCATCCCGACGATCCATTCCTTGGCGCGGGCGATGCGTTCGTCATAGGGGCGGGACGCGTCATTCGCCGTGAGGCGATCCATCGCCGTCACGACGACCGCCGTGTCGTCGACGTCCGGATAATAGGCGTTGGCGTATTGGAAGGCCCATCCGCCGGGCCGAACGTCGGGCCGCTGCGCCGCCCAGTCGCCTTTGACGTCGAGCACCTGCAAGGGCGCGAGCCATTCGCAGGCCTGGCGCGCCTGTTCGCGCGCGTCTTCGTCGCCCGTCTCAAGCAGCGTGTGCGCCGTCAGACAGGTGTCCCACACCGGCGAAACGCAGGGCTGGCAATAGACTTCCGTATCGGTCGCGACGAGCAGCCGCTCGATCGCCTCGCGCGCCTGTTTCTTGCGCTCGTCGGCGTCCGGCGCGCCGAGCACGTCATACATCAGCAGGCTGTTGACCATGGACGGAAAGATGCCGCCAAGTCCGTCGACGCCATTGAGACGCTCGGTCGTCCATGTCACGGCAAGTTCGATCGAGCGCTCCCGCGGGCCGTTGGGCATGTGCGGCTCAATCAAACGCAGAAGCTTGTCGAGCTGCCCGAAAATATTCGCCCAGGGCCAGGTCTGGTGTTCGCCCTTGGGCCACACCTTCACTTCTTCCGGCGGCGTCGTGAAGAGTTCGCCGATGTGAATGTTCCTCGGGTTCTTCGCCCGCGGCTTCTTCGTCATCAGCACCAGCAGCGGCACGAGAACGGTGCGGCCCCAATAGGAAATCTTGTCGAGGTGGAAGGGAAACCACTTCGGCAGCAGCATGATTTCGACCGGCATCACCGGCACGCCGCGCCACGGAATTTCGCCGTAAAGCGCCAGCAGCGCGCGCGTGAACACATTGCTCTTGGCCGCGCCGCCATAGGCGAGGATCGCCGCGCGCGCGCGTGCCATATGCGGCGCGTCGATGTCGTCGCCGATCATCTTGAGCGCGAAATACGCCTTGACGCTGGAGCTGATGTGGAAAGGCCCGTCTTGGTAGAGCGGCCAGCCGCCGTGATCGCCCTGACAGCGGCGCAGATAAACCGCGATCTTGCGCTCGAGTTCGGCGTCGACCGGCTCGGCGCGGAAATGGCGCATCAGCACATATTCAGCCGAGAGGCTGGTGTCGGCTTCGAGCTCGAAGCAGAAATGTCCATCGCCTTTGCCGAGCGACAGAAGCGCGCGCTTGGCGTTCTGAATGCTCGTCTCCAGCGCCTCGCTGGAAACGGCGGTGAAATTAGCGTCGATACGCGCGGCGACGTTCATTGCAATCCCTTCGTATGTGCGGTCACGCGATGCTGAGCGTCGCGGACTTCGCCGACTCATGATGCGGCTTCACGACGATCTCCACGTCCTGCCCCAGGGCGACGAGAAATCGCATGAGCCGTTCCAGCGAAAACTGCCGGAAATCGCCGTGCAGCAGCTTCGACACGTCCGGCTGCTTGACGCCGAAGAGTTGCGCGGCTTGCACCTGTTTCAACCCGCGCTCCTTGAGTAGCGCTTCGATCTTGCGAACGAGCTGCGCCTTGAGGAGGTGGTCGTCGAGGGGCGCCTTGGCGGCGGGCGAGTCTTCGGTCATCTCGGCTTGGGGGATGTATTGGACGCCCAGTTCGCGCCGATGCGCATGGACTATAGTGAATTAGCTATATCGTCAAGTCGCATCTGGCTCATCGATTGCTACAGGGCAAGGCAAGGGCGCCTGGCGCCGGCGTGGCGCGCGACTTTGTCCGAAAGGTGAGCCGATGGACGAACTCTATGTGATTTGTCGGACAGACGAGATCGAGGACTCCGAGGCGACGGGATTCGTCCTGATGCGCGCCGAGGCGAGCGGCGACGCCGCCCCCTATCCGATCCTGATCACGCGCAAGGGCAACAATTTCTACGGCTTCGAAAACGCCTGCCCGCATGAAGGCGAGCGGCTCGACGTCAATCCCGGCCACTTCATGGACGAGGAAGGCAATTTCCTCGAATGCGGCAGGCATCATGCGCAGTTCGACATCGACACCGGCCACTGCTTCATCGGCCCCTGTCAGGGCCAACGGCTGACGCCGATCAAACTCGTCGTCGACGAGGGCGACGTCTGCCTCACCGGCGTGCTGCTCGCCGAAGAATGAAAGGCGCTCTATGACCGATATGGCGGAACTGCAAAAACGAAAGCAACCGCTCAATCTCGCGATCGTGCATGTCGATCCCGACGCCTTCATCGCGAATTATGTGCCGTGGCTCGAGATCACGAGTTTCATCACGGCGCTGCGCGCGGGCGACGTCGAGGTCCCTGCCGACGGCGCGACGCCAAAGCTGACGCCGCAGCAGATAAAAGGCGCGGCCGCGGTGAATTACGGGGGAGACGCGCTCTTTGCCTTCTGCATGGCCGCGGCGCTGAAAGGCGACAAAGCGGCGGTTGAAAAGGTCGACGCGGCGCTCACCGAGCAGCTCGGCCAGGAGTTTCCAGGATCGACGGCGCTGTGGAGTTTCCGTTCGCCCATCGCCTCGCCGATGAGCCTTGAAGATCATGTCGGGCAGGCCGCGCAGAAAATGCTTGCAGGCGACATCCCGCCGCCACCCATGCGCGCGCGCGAAAACTGGAACGCCGGCCTGCGCTTCTTCGAAAAGGCGCGCAAATCGAATTTCGTGAACGAGATCGTCTATCCGCTGGCGTTGTGGACGCGCGCCAAATGGACCGAGACCCTGGAGAAGGGCGTCGCCTTCATGGCGCATATCGAGGACAGCGTGCCGGAGTTGCAGGAATGCCTCGCCGAAACGCGCAACGATCAGGCCTTCATCGCCAATATGCTGCTGAAGATGGCGCCGGCGATCGAGACCGATCTCACCGACGAGATGCAGGGATTCCTGCGCTCGCTGTCGCGGCGGGTGTAGGCTGCGCCGTAGCGCCGCGACGATGCACCACTGTAAAAACTGCTGATGTTTTCGCCGGGCGAAACGAAGTCTTAACCATCGGCCGCCGATGGTCGTTCGAACGGAGCGAGAGGAGTGAGCATGGCTACGAACACGGAAGGCGAACGCGCACTGGCCGACCTCGAGGCCGGTAAGTTTTCTTTCCCGATGGTCGACTCCATCAGGGATCATGTGAATCAACTCGAGGCGGAGCTGCAGCGCGCCAGAACGGAGCTGCAGAGCGTCAATTCGCTGCATGAGGGCGTCGTCAACCAGCTCAGGCAGCAGGAGTTTACGATCCTGCGGCTCGAAGGAGAGCTGCGCAAGCTGAACGCCAGACTCTACGCCCTGCTGAAGGCCAATGTTCTGACGGAGATCGCCCTGCGCGAGACGAAGCGCGGCGCCGTGAAATTTGTCGAACTTCTCCCCGTCGCGCGCAAGCATGCCGAGGAAGGGTCGAAGGCGGCGCTGGCCTATCTCTCGACGATTGATCTCAAGGCCAAGGTCGAGGCGGTGAAGGCGCATCCGCTGACCGAGAAGACGCTCGCCTGGCTGGCGAATCTCGATCTGCGGGCCGAGTGGACGAAGCTGAAGACGCATCCGCTGACGACAAAGGCTATCAGCGAGCTGCAGTCGGCCCTTCTCAAGGCGAAGGACAATCTGCCGGTCGTGCAGAAGCGGATCGCCGCGCTTGTCGAAAAGGCGACGGCTTATATTGCCGAGCTGCAAAAGAAGGCTGCGTAAATTCGACGAGGGCAGGGCGCAAAGCTGCGCCCGCTCTCGGCGCATACCGTCCCCGCGCAACGCTAATCGAATTCGCAGGGGGCCTTTGCGGCCCTGCGGCTTTTAAGTCGTTGCGTCTACCTGAGCGCAAGTCTGTGCGTGCGACTGCAGTTCGCAATCACGCCGGCGCCGACGAGCGCGCCGGCTTTACCGGTCCGACGTCGACCTGAATTTCGTCGCCCTCCACGCGAAGCGCATAGGGGTGGAGCGCATTGCGGACGAGATGCGTCACGCATTTGCCGCTTGCGCTGTCGAACCCCCATTGGTGGTGCGGACAGGTGACGGTCAGGCCGTTGAAGGTCGCCTCGCTCAATGGCATGTCCGCATGCGGACAGCGCCCTCGATAGGCCTTGAGTTCGCCGCCGGTCGGCCAAACCAGGAGCACGCTCTTTTTGCCGGCATGGAAGAGGCCCATGCCGCCTTCGCTCACGGCCCCGGTGGTACAGATCGCTGTGAACGCCATCGTGATCGCCTTCAGAAGATCAACTTCTGAAGGCGGTAGCAAATTGCAGACCAGGGGAAAGTGCGGCGACGAGCCGGGCGCGCAACGACGAGACAGCGGTTGCATGGCAGAGAGTCGAACCGGCGCGGGCCTTGCGGTCGCCCGGTTACGCCTCACTGCGGCGAAGAGAAGGTTATTGTGAGCGGATCGTTAAGGCTTGCGCATTGGTCGTAGGGCTGCACCGTACCCGACGGATAGCCGCAGTAGTAGAGACCATTGCCAGTTTGTGTTCCCATGGGATTGCTGCCGCCGTCGCTCATGGGGCTGAAGAACGCCTGATAGCAGCCCGTCCCCAAATTGCCTGCGCAGTTCTTGAGAGTCGGCGCGAGCGAGCTGTAGCCACATTTGCTTGGATAGTTTGCAGGTCCCAAAGAGGGCGTCCCTCCGCAGGTGAAGGTGGCGTGGCCAGCGCTGCAGGAGACTTGAACGCCGAAATTGTAATTTGCGGGCCCCTGACTGGCGCAATACCCCGGCGATGAAGTTTTGTTCTGCTGGTTGGCAGGGTCAACCTGGCTAGGATTCAACTGGGACACGTTGTAGCCGGACTGTACGACGCCATAGTCATAATAGGTGCAGTTCGGAAGCCATTGCGGGTCGTTGCAGGCGACGCCATTCGCGTCCACGTTCCTCGGGATCACGCTGATGTCATATCCAAGCCCGGAACCCGTGCCGGATACTTCGATAATCGTCATCGGTTGCAGAGAGGCAGGCGTACAACCCGTCATCGACTGGGTGTTAGCGCAGACCTTGTTTTGCGCGGAAGGCCAGCTCACCGAGCCAGTGCACGTCGCGCCTTGAGGAACGATTAAGTTGTTATTCGAGTCAGAGGTGCATCCGCCGGAAAAGGAAACTCCCGGGAGCAGATTCGATCCTGTCGGGCCATAGGCTCCGACGATTATTTGCTGCCCGACATTGTTGATGAAATTCACCTGAGCGCTGACATTCTGCGCGTGGCCGAACCGGGTGAAGCAAATCAGCGCGCTCATGATCGCAGCGAGTTGAAACAGCGATCGTGAAAATGAGGATGTATCGTTTCTCATTTCATCGTCCTACGTCTTTGAAATTAAAAACTCGAAAGCGCCGAAACTGAGCGCCGACGATAATTCTGTCGAGCTTAAGCTAATGGCCCTCGGTAGCGCTTGTCTAGGCAGAGCCCCTGCAGAGATGTGGAAATGCTAATCTCAGCGATGGCGCTAAACAGGAAAGACGCTTGCGTGGTGCGGGCGGCCGGAATCGAACCGGCACAGGCCTTGCGGCCCTACGGATTTTAAGTCCGTTGCGTCTACCAGTTTCGCCACGCCCGCGGAGCGCTCGTTTATAGGGGCGCGGACCCGACGCCGCCAAGCGGATTATATGCGCCGTCGTCGCCGGCCCTCGGGCTTGGCGTCCGGCGCGCCGATCGGCGCCTGAAACGACAGGCCCGTGTCCCAGGGGAAGAAGATCCAGGTGTCCTGCGAGACTTCGGTGACGAAGGTGTCGACCATCGGCAGGCCCTGCGGTTTGGCGTAGACAGTGGCGAAATGCGCATTCGCCAGCGTGTCCCGCACGGCTTTCGCCGTGGCGCCGGTGTCGACGAGATCGTCGATGATGAGCACTTCGGAGCTTGGCCGCGCGAGAATCGTGTCGGTCAGAGGCTTGAGCACCTGGATCTCGCCACGCTCGGTTTCCTCGTGATAGCTCGCGACGCAGATCGTTTCGATGACCCTTATGCCGAGCTCGCGCGCCACGATCGCCGCGGGCACCAGACCGCCGCGCGTCACCGCCACAATCGCCGAGAATCCGCCGATAGAAGCGAGACGCCAGGCGAGCGCGCGCGCGTCGCGGTGAAAAATGTCCCAGGAGACCGGAAAGATCTTGTCGGACCCGTACATCAGCTTCAAACCTCCCGCGGTCACGCGTCAGCGCGCGTTTTCCTTCGATAGCGACGCGAGCATCGCGCGCGCCGCGGACGTCGCGCGCGCCAAGAGCGCCGCGTCGCGACTGCGCAGCACAATCTGATTCCTGAATCCGGCGCTCGTAAAGGACGGATAGGAGCCGACGCTCACGCCATCATGGCCGCGCGCGATCGCTTCCAGTCCCGCGGCGTAGGCGCCTTCCGGAACGCCGTAAGCTTCGATTGTCTCGACGAGCACCGGCGGGCCGGCCGCGAGCCGCGGGCCGACCACGTCCATCATATTCTGCATGATCATCGGCACGCCGGCCATGACGATGACATTGCCGATCCAGAATCCCGGCGCCTTGGAAATGGCGTTGAAAATCAGCTCCGCGCCTTTTGGAATGCGGGCCATCCGCCGGCGCGCCGGATTCAGCTCGCCTTCCGAAAAGCGTTCCCGAAGGAGCGCTATGGCGCGCGGATCCTCGCAGATGTCGACGCCGAAGGCGCGGGCGACCGCATCGGCGGTGATGTCGTCATGGGTCGGCCCAATGCCGCCGGTTGTGAAGACATAGGTGTAGCGGGCGCGCAGCGCATTCAGCGCTTCGACGATCGCCTCCGTCTCGTCGGGCACGATTCGCGCCTCGCGAAGATCGACGCCGATCTGCGCCAGATAATTCGCGATATAGCTTGTGTTCACGTCCTGCGTGCGGCCGGACAAGATTTCATCGCCGATCACGAGAACCGCCGCGCTTGCCGGCCTGTCGCCCGCCGTTTCTTGCGCCATTACGGGCCTCCCTGTCGCTGATTATGACCATGGCGGCCGTGAACGCCAGCCCTGGCGCTCATTCCGCAGCGGCGGGCGCGACCAGGGTAAATTGCTCGACGGCGGCGGCGATGCGGCGCAGCAGGCCCAGGCAGGCCACAATGAAGATGACGTCAAGGGCGGGCGAAGCGAGGCTTGCTTCCTGCAAAATCTGCCCGAGCGCGCTCAGCAGGCTGACGCTTGAATAGGTCGAGAGGCCGTTGCGGCCGAGCAGCGTGAAGAATGCAAAAAGCCGCGTTTGGCTCAGCGCCGCGGTGATCTTCGAGAAATGAAGCACATAAGCGAGGGCGACGAAATCGACGATGCGGACGACGCCAAGATCCGTCTTGTCCCAGTCGAGATAGCGCCCTGCGGCGTCGACAAGCCCGGGCGCCAGGCCAAACGCGTTGGAGACGATGAGCGTCGAAACGATGGTGAAGGCGAGAGCGAGTCGATAGGCGATGGCGTGATAAGGCACCCCGCGCGTTTTAAGCGCGCCGCCGCAGTAGATCCCCAGGGCGAACATAAATTGCCAGGCGAATGGATTGAAATACCAGTAGCCGGGCTCGGGCCATGTGGGAACGTTGAATCCCAACAGGCGCGCGGCGGCATAAACCGCGGCCGAGGCCGCAAGCATGCGTAAACCGCCGTGGGACGCGCATGCGAAGAGCGCCGGCGCAAGCGCGATCAGCACGACATAGAGCGGCAATATGTTGAAGTAAGCGACTTGGTGACTGAGCGCGAGAATGCCGACGACGCCTCGCGCCGGGTCGGCGAAAGGCGCGGCGCGGCTGTTCTCGGAGCCGAGGAAATCCCAGGGCGTGAAATAGCTCGCGACGCCATAAAGCGCCAACGCCGCCGCGGTCAGACCGAGATGGGCGCCGTAAAGGCGCAGGGCGCGGCCGTAGAGCGAAGCCGCGGCGTCTACGACATTACGCCTGAATTTTTCGCCATAGGCCAGGGCGATCGAAACGCCCGAAAGAAAAACAAAGCCTTCGGCTGCATCAGAAAAGCCGAAATTGCGCGGCGTGATCGCGCCGAGCACATTGCCCGGGATGTGATTCACCAGGATGATGGCGAGGGCCGCGCCCCGCCAGAAATCTATGCCCTCGACTCGCTTTCCCTGCACCCGCTTTCGACGCCCTTTTGTCCCTGCGCCCGTGGCGCGGTAGCAAGCCGCATGCCTCCTTTGATATTGAATCGCGGCTGTCCCGCCAAGACCGCGTTGCGGGCTTTCCAACGGAATCGCGGGCGGCCTCCCGCGGCAGCCTTGCGTTGCCGCCTCAAACCATTACCTTGTCGAGCATACCCTTCGCCCAGTAAAGCCGAGCCGCCACGTAACATGACCTTTATCGAATCTCATCTCGCACCCACCGCGCGCAAAAGCGGACAGATCAAGCTGCACGGTCCTAACGATTTCGAGGGCATGCGCGCCGCGGGCAGGCTGACGGCGGAGGCGCTGGACATGCTGGTCGAACACGTCCAGCCGGGCGTGACGACGCAGGCGCTCGACGATCTGGTTTTCGACTTCGCCATGGCGCATGGCGCCTATCCCGCGCCGCTCGACTATCGCGGCTACCGGAAGTCGATCTGCACCTCGATCAATCATGTCGTCTGCCATGGCGTGCCGGACAGCAAGCCTTTGCGCGAAGGCGACATCGTCAATATCGATGTGACGTTCATCCTCGACGGCTGGCACGGCGACGCCAGCCGTATGTTCGCCGTCGGCGAAATTCCACGACGGGCGCAACGACTGATCGACGTTACCTATGAGTCGCTTGAGCGGGGCGTCGCCGCCGTCAAGCCTGGCGCGACGACCGGCGACATCGGCGCGGCGATTCAGCACTATGCCGAAAGCGAGCGCTGTTCGGTGGTGCGCGATTTTTGCGGCCACGGGCTCGGGCGCGTATTCCACGACGAGCCGAATATTCTGCACTATGGCGTGAAGGGCGAGGGCGTCGAGTTGCGGCCGGGCATGTTCTTCACCATTGAGCCGATGATCAATCTCGGGCGGTCGCAAGTAAAAATATTGTCGGACGGTTGGACAGCCGTCACCCGCGACCGCTCCCTTTCCGCGCAGTTCGAACATTCGATCGGCGTCACCGAAACGGGCGCGGAAGTCTTCACCAAGTCGCCGGCGGGGCTCGATAATCCCTCTGCCGCGCGCGCCGACGCATGAAGAAGGCGGCTGACGCCGCATCCAGCGACGGCTCAGGCCTGCGCGAGTCCGCGCCCCACTACCACGGTCACCGGCAGCGACTGCGCGATCGCTTCATGGATGCAGGCGAAGCGGCGCTTGCCGATTACGAAATGCTAGAACTGCTGTTGTTTCGCGCCATCGCGCGCCGCGACGTGAAGCCGCTCGCCAAGGCCTTGATCACGCGCTTCGGCTCCTTCGCCGAGACGGTCGCGGCGCGGCCGGAAAGGCTTCGTGAGGTTGAGGGCCTCAGCGAAGCGGCGATCGTCGAAATCAAGCTTGTGGAAGCTGCAGCAAAACGCCTGGCGCGCGGCGCCCTGCAGAAGCGTCCTGTGCTTTCCTCATTCATGGAGGTGCTCGACTATTGCCGAACGGCGATGGCTTTCGCCGAGCGGGAGGAGTTTCGCATCCTGTTCCTCGACAAGCGCAACGCGCTGATCGCCGACGAGGTGCAGGGCGTCGGCACCATCGACCATACGCCGGTCTATCCGCGCGAAATCGTCAGACGTGCGCTGGAGCTTGGCGCGAGCGCGCTCATCCTGGCGCATAATCATCCATCCGGAGATCCGACGCCATCGTCCGCCGACATCCGCATGACGAAGGACATCGCCGCCATCGCGCAGCCGTTCGGCATTACCGTCCACGACCATCTCATCGTCGGCCGCCATGGCCATGCCAGCTTCCGAGGGCTGAAGCTCATTTGACGCCAAGTCCGTGCACAGGCGTCAGGCTTGACGCGACACTTTCAAAAGCGGGCTGAGCGTATTGTCCTATTTCGTCACGCCGCTCATCATCGCCACCGCGCTCTTCATGGAGCAGCTCGACGGCACCGTGCTCGCCACGGCGCTGCCGGCGATGGCGGCCGATCTTCACGAAGATCCCGTGGCGCTGAAACTCGCGCTGACGTCCTATCTTTTATCGCTCGCGGTCTTCATTCCGCTTTCGGGCTGGGCGGCGGATCGCTTTGGCGCGCGGCGCGTCTTTCGCGCGGCGATCATCGTCTTCACCTTCGGCTCCATTCTCTGCGGCCTGTCCAATTCGCTCGGCGCGATCGTGGCGTTCCGGATCGTGCAAGGCCTCGGCGGCGCGATGATGACGCCGGTCGGACGCCTCGTGCTGCTGCGCACCGCGCCGCGCCACGAACTTGTGCGCGCCATGGCCTATCTCACCATCCCGGCGCTCATGGGCCCGATGATCGGCCCGCCGATCGGCGGCTTCATCGCGACGTATTTTCACTGGCGCTACATCTTCTGGGTCAATGTGCCGATCGGGGCGCTCGGCGTCATGCTGGTCACGCGCTTTATTCCGGACATGCGCGAGGAATGGACGCCCCCGCTCGACGTCGCCGGCGCGATCCTTTCAGGCGTCGGCCTCTCCTGCCTCGTCTTTGGCTTCACGATCGCGGGGCGCGGCTTCGCGCCGGCGCCGGTCGTGGTTTTGATCGTCGCGCTCGGGGCAGGGGCGCTCTTCGCTTATGTTCGCCACGCCAAACGCGCGCCCTATCCGATCGTCGATCTCGATCTCTTGCAGATCCCGACGTTCCGCGCGGCGGTCTTTGGGGGCTTTCTGTTTCGCGTTGGCTTGGGCGCAACGCCCTTCCTGCTACCGCTGCTGTTGCAAGCGGGCTTCGGACTCTCCGCTTATGAAGCGGGACTTCTGACCTTCGTTTCGGCGGCAGGCGCGATGGCGATGAAAACGACCGCGCAGCCAATCCTGCGGATTTTCAGCTTTCGGCGGGTGCTGATCGTCAATGCGCTCATCTCCGCCGGCTTTCTCGCCTTCAACGCCAGTTTCACGGCGGCGACGCCGCATTTGGTCATCATGGGCGTGCTGCTCGTTGGCGGCTTTTTCCGCTCGCTGGAGTTTACGGCGCTCAACGCCATCGCCTACGCCGACGTCGATCAGGATGCGATGAGCCGCGCCACGAGTTTCGCCTCCGTCGCGCAGCAATTGTCGCTGTCGACGGGCGTCGCCATTGGCGCGGCGGCGCTGGAGGCGACGCGCGCGCTGCGCGGCGGCGGCGCGCTGCAGGCGGCGGATTTCACGCCGGCCTTCATTGTCGTGGCGTTGATCTCGATGTTTTCGGTGATGAGCTTCCTGCCGCTCGCGCCCAATGCGGGCGACGACCTGACCGGGCGCCGAAAACGCGTGTAATCTCACGGCCGATCGGTGGGCGGAGAGCTCTTGTCGATGAGGATCGCGCGCGCCAGATCGGCTGAAACGAGGATGTTATGTCGAACGCAGCCCAAGACTTCATCGCCGGACTCCCGAAGGCGGAGCTTCACCTTCATATCGAGGGGACGCTGGAACCCGAGATGGCCTTCGCGCTTGCCGAGCGCAACGGCGTCAAACTCCCGTACGCTTCGGTCGAGGCGATGCGCCGCTTATACGATTTCCAAAACCTCGCGGACTTTCTCGATCTCTATTATCAGGCGACGCAGGCGCTCTTGACCGAGCGAGACTTCTACGATCTGGCGCGCGCGTATCTCGACCGCGCCCGCGAGGAAAACGTTCGCCACGCCGAAATCTTTTTCGATCCGCAGGCGCATATCCGTCGCGGCGTTCCCTTGGGCGCAGTCGTGGAGGGATTGAGCGCAGCTCTGAACGACGTCGCGCGCGAGGGCGGGCCGACCTCGCGCCTCCTCATGTGCTTCCTGCGGGATCTCGATGCGGCGGACGCCATGGCCACGCTCGAAGCGGCGCGCCCCTGGCTCGATCGCATTACCGGAATCGGACTGGATTCCGCGGAAGCCGGAAATCCGCCGGGCAAGTTCACCGAGGTTTATGAGCGCGCCCGTTCGCTCGGCCTGCGCGCCGTGGCGCATGCGGGCGAAGAAGGACCCGCCGCCTATGTCTCCGAAGCGCTGGATCGCTTAAAGGTCGAGCGCATCGACCACGGCGTTCACGCGATCGATGACGCGCCCCTGGTTCAGCGGCTCGCGCGCGAGCGGGTTCCGCTGACCGTCTGTCCGCTGTCGAATATACGCCTTCGCGTCTATCCCGATATGCGCGCGCATCCGATTCAGCGGCTTTTCGAGGCAGGCGTCGTCGTGACCGTCAATTCCGACGATCCGGCCTATTTTGGCGGCTATGTAAACGAGAACTACCGCGCCATTCAGCAGGCTTTCGCATTCGGAGCAACCGAGCTGACGCAGCTCGCAAAAAACAGTTTCGCCGCCTCGTTTCTTTCTGACGATGACAAGAAAGAGAGGATCGCCGAGGTCTACGCCTACGCCCGTGCGCGCGGTGCCTAAGCGCATCGCCTATTCGGCGCGGCGCCCGCGAAAGCCTGTCGCCAGCACATAGAGTTCGGCCGAACCGGCGCGGCTCGCCTCCGGCTTGACGTGCCGCACCGTCGCGAAATCGCGCTTGAGCCGCGTGAGCAGCTGGCCTTCGGTTCCGCCCTGCAGCACCTTCGCGATGAAGAAGCCGCCCTTCGCCAACACGTCGCAAGCGAAATCAGCGGCAAGCTCGGCCAGCGCGACGATGCGCAGATGATCGGTCGCCCGATGGCCAGTGGCGTTCGCGGCCATGTCCGACATCACGCCGTCGGCGTCGCCTCCGAGCATGTTCTTGATGAATTCCGGCGCGTCGGGATCGTTGAAATCCTTCACCGCGAATTCGACGCCGTCGACCGCCTCCATCTCGAGAAGATCGACCGCGACGACTTTGCCCTTGCCCTCTTTCGCCTTCACATGCGCGGCGGCGACCTGTGACCAGCCGCCAGGCGCGGCCCCAAGATCGACGATGCGGTCGCCCGGCTTAAAGAGATGATAGCGATCATCCATCTCGATGAGCTTATAGGCGGCGCGCGAGCGGTAGCCCTCGCGCTTGGCGCGCGCGACATAAGGATCATTGAGCTGGCGCTCCAGCCATAGCGTCGAGGAGAGCGACCGCTTGCGCGCGGTCTTGACCCGCGTCTTGAGCGATCGTCCGCCTTCGCGCCCCGACTCTTTCGTCACGCGAGCACCTTGTCGCGCGGGCTAAAGACGCCGCCGGGTGCCGGCTCCATGACGATGTATCGATCGTGGAAGGCGTGCAGCGTCGACCGATGGCCGATCGAGACGATCGTCGTGGCGGGCAGCAGCTCGCGCAGCATCGCGTAGATCTCTTCTTCGAGTTGCTCGTCGAGCGCCGACGTCGCTTCGTCGAGGAAAAGCCAATCCGGCTTGGCGAGAAGCGCGCGGGCGATCGCGACGCGTTGCTGCTCGCCGCCTGAAAGCCGCTGACCCCAGTTGTTTTCCTCGTCGAGGCGCTCCACGAAAGGCGCAAGCCGCGCCGCGCGCAATGCCTCCTGAACGTCAGCGCGCGAATAGTCGTCGACGTGGCCGGGATAGACGATGGCGTCGGCCAGCGCGCCCATCGGGATGTAGGGCCGCTGCGGCGCCAGCATCACCTTCGCGCCGCGCGGAGTCAGCACCTCGCCCGAAGCATAAGGCCAGATGCCGGCGATGGTGCGAAACAGCGTCGACTTGCCGGAACCCGACGGGCCGGTGAGCAGCGCCGACTGGCCGGCGGCGAGCGTCAGATCGTCGACGGTCACGATCTGGCGCCCGTCGGGCAAAGCCAGCGTCAGCCCGTGCAGGCGAATATCAGCGCCGTCCGTCGGAGAGACAATCTGCGTCGCGGACGTCTGCCGGCGGGCCGTATCGATCGCGTGGTCAAAGGACGACAAGCGGTCGAGCACGGACTTAAAATTGGCGAGAGAGGTGTAATAGTTGATGAAGAAGGTCAGCGCGCTCTCCACCCGCCCGAAAGCGCTCGCCGTTTGCGTCATGACGCCGAGCGTAATGCGCCCGGCGAAATAGAAGGGCGCCGTGATCACGTAAGGAATGATCGGCGACAACTGTCCGTAGGTGGACGTGAACACCATCAGCTGCTTACGCTTCTGCACGATCGCCAGATAGTTGGCGATAATGCCGGCGAAGCGCCGGAGCAGCGAGCCGCGCTCGGCAGGCTCGCCGCCGAGCAGCGCGATCTGCTCGCTATATTCGCGCATACGCGCCAGCGAAAAGCGGAAATCGGCCTCGCGTCTCTGCCGATCGAAGTAGAGCCCGGTGAGAGTGCGGCCGATAAGATGCGTCACCAGCGTTCCCACCGCCGCATAGATCAGCACCGCCCAGAACAGGAAGCCGGGGACATAGATCTCCGTTCCAGGCAGCGGATAATTGCCGGAAAGATCCCACAGCACATAGGCGAAGGAAACGAGCGAACTCAAGGTGGAGATCAGCAGGATCGAATAGGAGTAGACGCCATAGCCTTCCTCCCCGCCGCTGATGAAGCGATTGACGTCTTCGGCGATGCGCTGGTCTGGATTGTCAGCGCCGCTCCCGGCGAGCGCCATCCCGTAATGCGTGTGCGCGCCGAGCCAGCGCTCGATATAATGTTCCGTCAGCCACCGGCGCCAGCGGATGATCAGCATCGACTGCAGGACAAATTCGATGATCACGGAGGCGACGTAAACGAAGGCCCATGGCGTGAACACGAAGAGCAGCTGCCGCCAGAACTCCGAAGCGTTCTTTTCTTGAATGGCGTTGTACCAGTCGCGATTGAAGAAGGACAGGCGGACGGTGATGCCGACCTGTCCTTGATTGAGGAGCACCAGCACCACCACCATGGCGATAGCGATCGCGCTCTCTCGCGCCGCAAAGGGCCGGAATGGCCAGACGCGCCCTTCGCCACGATCGCGCGAACTGAAATAAAGATCGGCGATGCGCGTCATCTCCCGCACGACGGGAATATGCGAGATGGCGTAAACGATGATCGAGAACACCGCCACGGTGAGCGGCATGGTTTCGGGCGGCGCATAGTCTTTCATCGACTCCGGCCAGAGGCCTTCCGCCTGGGCGAGGCCGACGAGTCCGAAGACGATGGTCTCCGTTGAGAAAATGAAGGCGAAGATTTTCAGGAAGCTCGACATGTCGGCCGCGCGCCATGTCGTATAGGCGCAGAGCGCCGCCGCGGCGACGAGGACGAACAGGCTGGAGTCGCCTTTATGGGCGCCGACCAGCGCGGTAAGCGCCGCGAAGACCGCGACCGCCACGCTCAATTTCCGCATCTTTCACCTTGGATATGAGAAGCCGTTCGGCTCGCCGCGACCGCGTCGCCGGCGATTGCCGTCTAGCCCCATGATAGAGGAGTCAGTCCTCTTCAGGAATGACCGCGTCGCCATTGACATACGCGACAAGCACGGGCGAGGCCTTAAAGGTCAGCACACGGCGCGACGTTATCGTGGCCTCGACGCCAGTTTTGGGATTGCGGCCAATGCGCTCACGCTTGGCGCGCACGTTGAAAGTCCCGAAAGAACGCAGTTTTACGGATTCGCCGCGGAGCAGAGCTTCGCTGATCTCGTCAAAAGTCGCGTCCAAGATTTTGCGGGCTTCGGCGCGGGATAGCGACGGGCAGCAGCCATAGACGGCTTCTCGCAGCGCCGCCCGCGTCAAGGTGCTGCCTGGAGCGGTTCTCCTTACCATGAGAAGAGAGCGCCCAATGATCGTTCTGTCGGGACTGGGCTGAACACAACTCCCCCTCGAAGCTTCTGGCAATCGCAACATGGCAATAAATGGGCGCTGAACCCATACCCTCATAGTACGCATAAATGACCGATTTGCAAGGGCGATCACGTGTTCTACGTCCCGACGAAACGATCGAACTCTGACCTGCGGGCAGGCGATAGCGGAACCCTCAAACGGCGAGCTTCACCTTGTGCTGCGCCACCGGGATCATGGCGCGAATTTTACGAATGCGTTCGACGTCCACATAGGATGAGACGAGCCCCGGCCCTTCGGAAGCCTTGGCGACGACTTGGCCCCAAGGGTCGGCGATCAGAGAATTGCCGTAAGTGAAGCGCGTCTCATGCCCGGCCTTATGCGCGCCCGTCTGCGCCGGCGCGCAGAGATAGGCCTGCATCTCGATCGCGCGCGCGCGGCACAGCACTTCCCAATGGTCCTTGCCGGTCACCAGCGTGAACGCCGCCGGCAGTGCGACGATATCCGCGCCCTTATCCGCGAGCGCCTGGAAGAGATATGAAAAGCGGAGGTCGTAACAGATCGCGCAGCCGACGGTGACGCCCTCGCAGTCATAGGTGACGACGGAGTCGCCCGGCTTGAACGCGGCGCTCTCGTGATATTTCGCCCCGTCGGGCGCCGTGATGTCGAACATGTGGATCTTGCGGTAGCGCGCCACCTCCTTGCCCTCGCGGTTGAAGGCGACGCTGGTGTTGTGCAACCGCTCCTCGCCCGGCGCTTTTTCAAGAATCGACCCGGCGTGGATGAACACCTTGTGCTCGCGCGCGAGCGCCTGGCACATTTGATAGGCGGGACCGCCCGGCAGCTCCTCGGCGGCGGCCATCTTCTCGGCGCGCGAGCCGCCGATGAAATCGAAGACCTCAGGAAGACAAATCCAGTCCGGACGCTCCTGAACAACGGCGCGCTCGATTAAAGCGCGGGCGTTGGCGAGGTTCAAGGCCTTGTCGCCAACGGAATTCATCTGAACCAGAGTAACCTTCATCGACCGCCCGATTGTTTCGCCGTTGCTCCCGCGACTCACAGTCGCATCCTAACGAATAGCGCCGCTCGCTCATTATACGTCGCCGGCGCCGAAGGTATAGGTCGAATCGCGCTTAGCGCGACAACGTCGCCGATCGGTTGAGATCGCGAAAGCCGGCGCGCAACGCTGCAATGCAAAATTCGACCATTTGCGCGCTCGTCGGGTTCGGGCGATCGGCGCACTCCACCATCAGCCGCGGGTGGCAGTAGCGAATACAGGCGGCGTGCACCAGCCGCGCCGCGAGCTGCGCATCGCCCTCAGCAAATTCGCCGCTCTCCATGCCCGAGCGAATGACGTCCCCGAGCGCGGCGTCGATTCGCTCGATGTGATCCGAGATGATCGGCCAATTCTCGTCGAGCGCCGCTTCCACCATGTCGTGCAGCTTGCGGTCGGCGACGTAGCGCTCGGCGTTCATCGCCTCATTGGACAGGATGAGCGTGCGCAGCCGCTGCTCCGCCGAACCAGGCCCATGCGCGATGCTCTGCGCCGACTGTTCGACTTCGTTCATCAGATGGCGGGCGACGGCGGCGTTGATTTCCGATTTGGCGCCAAAGAAGCGATAGACGTTCGCCGGCGACATCCGCAATTCGCGGGCGATGTCGGCGACCGTGGTCTTTTGGAAGCCGATCTCGCGGAAGAGCCGCTCTGCGGTGGCGATGATTCTCGCGCGCTGCTCGGTCTCGCGCGCGTTCTGCGTGCTAGCCCCCACCACGCTCATTCGGCCGCTCCCCTCGCAAGCCCGTCGGCCAGAGTCTGGGCCCGCGCGCCCTTGGCTTCGGCCAATCCCTCGCCAAGATGACGGCGGAACCATGTCGCGTAAAGCGCCGGCAGGAACAGAACGGTGAGAAAAGTGGCGACAAACAGCCCGCCCATGATGGTCAGCGCCATCGGCCCCCAGAAGGCGGAGCCCGACAGGGGAATCATGGCGAGAATCGCCGCCAGCGCCGTCAGCGCGACGGGGCGCACGCGCCGAATCGTCGCGCCGATGATCGCCTCGCGATATTTCTCGCCGCGCTCGAGGTCCTGTCGCACCTGATCGACGAGAATGATCGAATTGCGCATGTCCATGCCCGAGAGCGCGATGAGGCCAAGCAGCGCGACGAAGCCGAACGGCGCGTGAGCGACATTGAGCGCGAGCGATGCGCCGATGACGCCGAGCGGCGCGCTCATCATCACGAGCGCGACGCGCGTGAAGTTCTGCAGCTGGAACATCACGATCGTCAGCATGACGAGGCCGACGAGCGGAAAAACCGCAAAGATCGACGCGTTGCCCTTTTTCGATTCCTCGATCGCGCCGCCAATCTCGATGCGATAGCCCGGCGGAAGATGTTCGCGAATCTGGGCAAGCTGCGGCCAGATGCGCGTCGTCGCATCCGGCGCCTGCACGCCGTCCTTGACGCCCGAGCGCACCGTGATGCTCATGTCGCGATTGCGCCGCCAAAATATCGGCTCTTCGTGGTCGTAGACGATCTTCGCGACCTGCGAGACCGTCACCGCCTTGCCGTCGCGCGCATAGATCACCATGTCGCCGATCCTCGAGAGATCGCCGCGCTCCTGAGGAATGGCGCGCGCGACCACTTCGACCTGATCGATCCCGTCGCGCAACGTCGTGATCGTCACGCCGGAAATCGCTAGACGCAGCCTGTTCGACACATCCTGCGGCGTGAGCCCGAGGAGCCGCGCGCGATCCTGATCGATGACGAGGCGCACGCGCGGCGTCTGCTCGTTCCAGTTGAGATGCGGATCGTCGACGCCCTCGTCGCCGCGCATCACGTCGCGCACCTGATAGGCGATGGCGCGGACGGTCGCCGGATCGGAGCCGACCACGCGAAACTGCACGGGAAATCCCACCGGCGGTCCGTAATAGAAGCGATCGACGCGCGCGCGCGCTTGCGGCAAAGCGCCGTTGGCGATGGCGGCCTCGAGCTTCTTCTTCAAGCGCTCGCGCGCCTCGATGTCCTTGGCGACGATGACGATCTCGGAATAGGCTTCGTTCGGGAGCTGCGGATTGAGGCCGAGCCAGAACCGCGGCGGTCCCTGTCCGACATAGCTCGTGTAAAGGGCCGCGTCCGGATCGTCCTTGAGAAGCGTCTCGGCCTGTTTCGCAGCCTCGAGCGAAGCGCCGATGGACGAACCTTCGGGAAGGCGCAACTGGAGGAAGAGCTCCATGCGCTCTGCGTAGGGGAAGAATTGCTTGGGAACGACGAAGAAACCGAAGACAGCGAGCGCGAAAACGCCGATCACGCCTGCGATCACAACGCCCCGATAGTCGACCGCCCAGGTGACGACGGCGCGTAGCCAGCGATAAAAGGGCGTCCGATAGATCTCGTCCGGATCGCGATGCGGATGCAGCTTGGCGAAATCGGGAAGCAGTTTCACGCCGAGATAGGGCGTGAACATCACCGCGACAAACCATGAGGCGATTAGCGCGACGAGCAATACCCAGAACATCGAACCCGTATATTCGCCGACTGCGGAATTAGCGAATCCGACAGGCAGAAACCCCGCGGCGGTCACGAGCGTGCCGGTCAGCATCGGAAAGGCCGTCGACTCCCAGGCGAAGGTCGCAGCTTTGATCCGATTGAAGCCCTGCTCCATCTTCACCATCATCATCTCGACGGCGATGATCGCGTCATCGACGAGAAGGCCGAGCGCAATGATGAGCGCGCCAAGCGAGATGCGCTGGAGATCGATGCCGAGCGGCCCCATGAAGATGAAAACGATGGCGAGCACCAAAGGCACGGAGAGCGCGACGACGATGCCGGTCCGAAAGCCGAGCGAGACAAAGCTTACGCCGAGCACGATCACCAGAGCCTCGAGGAACGAACGCGTGAATTCGCCGATCGCCTCCTCGACGACCTTCGGCTGATCGGCGACCTGGTCGATGTCAATGCCGACCGGCGTCTTTTCGCGTATCTCCTGGACCGCTGCGCCGACGTTCTCGCCGAATTTGAGGACGTTGGCGCCCTTTCCCATAACGACGCCGACGACGATCGTCGGCTGGCCCTTAAAGCGCGCGAGAAAACTCGGCGGGTCTTCGAAGCCGGCGTAGACATTGGCGATGTCGCCGAGGCGGATCACCTTGCCGTTCGCTTCGATCGGAATCGCGGCGATGGCGTCCGCGCCTTTAAGATCGCTCGTCACCTGAACCCGCACGCGGTTCGACGACGTCTCGAAAACGCCGGCGTCGTTGATGGCGTTCTGCTTGGCGAGCGAATCGAAGACAGCTTGAGGCAGGATCGCCAGGCTTGCGAGCTTCGCCTCGCTGAATTCGACAAAGATGCGGCGTCCCTGATCGCCGTAAACGTCGACTTTGATCACATCCTGCACGGCGAGCAGCCGTTGGCGTAGCGTCTGGACCACCTTGTCGAGGACATGATAGTCGGCGCCGTCGCCGGTCACCGCATACATCACCGTGTCGACATCGCCATATTCGTCGTTCACTTGCGGGCCGCGCACGCCGGCCGGAAGCGTCGGCGCGATGTCGTCGAGCTTCTTGCGCAACTGATAGAAGAGCTGCGGCACGTCCTTTGGCGGAGTCGTGTCCTTGAAGGTCACCTGCATCGCCAGAAAGCCTGGCTTCGTATAGCTCTCGATCTTGTCGAGGAAGGGCAGCTCCTGAAGCTTCTTCTCCATCAGATCCGCGACCTGATCGCGTATCTCGGTGGCCGTCGCGCCTGGCCATGAGGCCGTGACGACGGCGACTTTGATGGTGAATGACGGATCCTCGGCGCGTCCCAGCCGCATGTAGGAATAGACGCCGGTCAGACTGATCGCGATCATCAGAAACAGCATCAGCGTCGGCCGTTGAACGGCCCAGCGCGAAAGGTTTACGCCAGCCATGGCCGGACCCTCAAAGCGATTGCCGCGAGATCACGCGGACTTTTGTGTTGGGATCGAGCTTGTGGACGCCGAGGACGACGATGTTGTCGCCGTCCTTGACGCCGCCGGCGACAAGCGCGGCGTCGGCTTCCAGGCGCACCAATGTCACCGGAACGAGCTGCAAGTTCCCTTCGCCATCAACTTTCCAAAGCGAGGGTCCTGCGCCCTGATTGTAGATCGCCGAGAGCGGCACGCTGACGACGGGCTGCGCGTCCGAAGCGGAAATGTGCAGCGTGGCGCTCATGCCGAGCGCGACGGCGGCATCCGGGTTAAGGATAGAGAAGCGCGCCGCGAAGGTGCGCGTGACCGGATCGGCGGCAGGGCTGAGTTCGCGCAGCTTGGCGCGATAGACCGCGCCGGGCTTCGACCAGAGCGTCAAGGTCGCCTCGCCCTTTCCAGCGGCCGCGGCGAACGCCTCCGGCAGCGCGACGGCGGCTTCCAATTCGCCGGCATGGGCAATGCGCACGGCAGGCTGCCCCGCTGCGACCACTTGCCCCGGGTCGACCAGCGTTTGCGTGACGACGCCGTCCGCCCCGGCGCGCAGCATGGCGTAGTCCAGCGCGTTGCGGGCGAGCTCGACCGCGCGCTCGGCCCGTCGGAACCGCCCGCGCGCCTCCTCGCCGCCGGCGCGCGCCCGATCGAGCGCCGCCTGCGCGGTCCAGCCCTTGGCGCGCAGTTCGGCGGCGCGCCTTTCATCGGCGACGGCCTGAGTTTGCGCCACCCGCGCCGCGGTGAATTCGGCGTCGGACTGCTCCTTCTGCAGCCGCAGATCCTGCTCGTCGAGCGCCGCGATCGGGTCGCCAGCCTTTACCCGCTGACCAACTTCGACAAAACGCTTGACCACCTTCCCGGCGATGCGAAAACCTTGGTCGGACTCGACCCTGGGGCGAATGGTGGCGACAAATTCGCGCGCCTGCGATTGCGCGGCGTAGCGCGCCGGCGCGACCAGCACCGGTCGCTCGCCCTGCTCGCTCTCTTGGGCGGCCCGCTCGCCCTTGCCGTCACAGGCGGCCAGCGCCGCGGTCAGAACTGCAGCGAGCGCACAAAGACTCGAGCGATAGTTGAGCATTGAAGCCTGTCCATTGACGCCAGAGCCGCATTGAGTTCCTTCTGACGAGTTTCAATAATCGTCAGTCGTCAGCATCTGGTCAATAGGTAAAGACAAATTTTGTTGAAGCGAAATCTTGTTCCAAGCGCTGGCTAAACCGGGCTGGCCCGCGACGGGACGCGCCCCAGCGCAGCCCGGACGCCTTGTCGCAAGGAAATGATTCTTCTATACGCGGCCTGCTCTTGCGGCCGGGTGAGCGCAACACAATCTTGGGAGAGCTAAGCGTGAAGGATCGCGCGGCGGGCTCATGGCGAGCCGCCGTCCTTCGCCTTTTGAACCGGACCGCTTCGGGGTTCGGCGTTCACCAGCGAAAGGAAACGATATGGGCAAAATTATCGGCATCGACCTCGGCACGACCAATTCCTGCGTGGCCGTCATGGAAGGGTCGAGCCCCAAGGTCATTGAAAACGCCGAAGGCGCCAGGACGACGCCTTCGATTGTCGCCTTCACTGACGACGGCGAGCGCCTCGTCGGCCAGCCCGCCAAACGTCAGGCGGTGACGAATCCCGACAAGACCTTCTTCGCCATCAAGCGGCTGATCGGCCGCACCTACGACGACCCGATGACCAAAAAGGACATGGGTCTCGTCCCCTATAAGATCGTCCGAGCGAATAATGGCGACGCCTGGGTCGAGGCCTCCGGCAAGCAATATTCGCCTTCGCAGATTTCCGCCTTCATTCTGCAAAAGATGAAGGAGACGGCCGAGGCCTTTCTCGGCCAGACGGTCACGCAAGCCGTCATCACCGTCCCCGCCTACTTCAACGACGCTCAGCGCCAAGCCACCAAGGACGCCGGCAAGATCGCCGGCCTCGAAGTGCTGCGCATCATCAACGAGCCCACCGCGGCGGCGCTCGCTTATGGCCTCGATAAGAAGCAGTCGGGCACGATCGCCGTTTATGACCTTGGCGGCGGCACGTTCGACGTGTCGGTCCTGGAGATCGGCGACGGCGTCTTCGAGGTGAAGTCGACGAACGGCGACACGTTCCTCGGCGGCGAAGACTTCGACATGCGCCTCGTCGAATATCTCGCGAGCGAGTTCAAGAAAGAGCAGGGCATCGACCTCACGAAGGACAAGCTCGCCCTGCAGCGCCTCAAGGAGGCCGCCGAAAAGGCCAAGATCGAACTCTCGTCGGCGACGCAAACCGAAATCAATCTGCCTTACATCACCGCCGACGCCACCGGGCCCAAGCATCTGACGCTGAAGCTCACGCGCGCGAAATTCGAAGCGCTCGTCGACGATCTCATTCAGCGCACGGTCGAGCCCTGCCGGAAAGCGTTGAAGGACGCTGGACTCTCGGCGGCGGACATCGGCGAAGTGGTGCTTGTGGGCGGCATGACCCGTATGCCCAAGGTGCAGGAGGTCGTGAAGCAGTTCTTCGGCAAGGAGCCGCACAAGGGCGTCAACCCTGACGAAGTCGTCGCCATCGGCGCCGCGGTGCAGGCGGGCGTGCTGCAGGGCGACGTGAAGGACGTGCTGCTGCTCGACGTGACGCCGCTGTCGCTGGGCATCGAGACGCTCGGCGGCGTGTTCACGCGCCTCATCGACCGGAACACGACGATCCCCACCAAGAAGAGCCAGGTGTTCTCGACGGCCGAAGACAATCAGACCGCCGTCACCATCCGGGTCTTCCAGGGCGAACGCGAGATGGCTGCGAACAATAAGATGCTCGGCCAGTTCGACCTCGTCGGCATTCCGCCGGCGCCGCGCGGCATGCCGCAAGTGGAAGTGACCTTCGACATCGACGCGAACGGCATCGTCAACGTCACGGCGAAAGACAAGGCGACGAACAAGGAACAGCAGATCCGCATCCAGGCGTCTGGCGGCCTGAGCGACGCCGACATCGATAAAATGGTCAAGGACGCCGAGGAGCACGCCGCGGAGGACAAAATCCGCCGCGAACTCGTCGACGCCAAGAACCATGGCGAGGCCGCGGTCCACGCTGCGGAGAAATCCGTCGCCGAATTCGGCGACAAGGTTTCGGCCGCGGACAAGAGCGCCATCGAAGCCGCCATCGCCGCGCTGAAGAGCGCCGTCGAGGGCGACGACGCGGACGCGATAAAGGCCAGGACGAACGAATTGAGTCAGGCCTCGATGAAGCTCGGCGAGGCGATGTATAAGGCGCAGCAGGCGGACGCCTCAGGGACTGGCGCATCCGAGGAGCAGCCCAAGGACGACGTGATCGACGCGGAGTTCAAGGACGTCGGCGACGACAAGAAGTAAGCCGGGACTGGCCATAGCCGCTCCGATGCGGTAGCGAAACGGGAACCCGGCGCGAATACGCCGGGTTTCCTTGTATTCATGTGATCGCGGCCAGGCCCGCCGCGCACCATCAGAAATCAAGCATGTCCAAACGCGACTATTACGAAGTTCTGGGCGTCAGCCGCACAGTCACGGAAGTCGAATTGAAGATCGCCTTCCGCAAGGCGGCGATGCAGTGCCATCCCGATCGACACCCCGGCGACAAGCAGGCGGAAGCGCGTTTCAAGGAATTGAACGAAGCCTATCAGTGTCTGTGCGACCAGCAGAAGCGCGCGGCATACGACCGTTTCGGCCATGCCGCCTTTGAACAGGGCGGCGGCTTCGGCGGAGGCGAGGGCTTCGGCGCCTCCATGGCCGACATTTTCGAGGATCTGTTCGGCGACGTCATGGGGCGGCGCAGCCGTTCGGGTGGCCGCGAGCGGGGCTCGGATCTGCGCTACAATATGGAGATCACCCTCGACGAGGCCTATCACGGCAAGGCCGCCTCGTTGAAAATCCCGACCTCGGCGACCTGCGAGGCCTGCGCGGGAACAGGCGCGAAAAAAGGCTCGAAGCCCAAGACCTGCACAACCTGCGGCGGCATGGGACGCGTGCGCGCCCAGCAGGGCTTTTTCGCGATCGAGCGCACCTGTCCGACCTGCCAGGGGCGCGGCGAGATCATCGAGAACCCCTGCCCTTCATGCGCCGGCGCGGGACGCAAGACGATCGAACGGTCGCTTTCGGTCAATGTGCCGCCGGGCGTCGAAGACGGCACGCGCATCAGGCTCGCTGGCGAAGGCGAGGCGGGCCTGCGGGGCGGGCCGCCCGGCGATCTTTATATTTTTCTTTCCGTAAAGCCGCATCCCTTCTTCCAGCGCGACGGCGCCGACCTCTATTGCCGCGTGCCGATCTCGATGGTGCGGGCGGCGCTCGGCGGCGAGATCAAGGTCCATGCGCTCGACGGCTCCGAGGTGAAGCTCAAAATTCCCGAGGGCGCGCAGTCCGGACGCCAGCTTAAGGCCAAGGGCAAGGGCATGCCGGTGCTGCGCGGGCGCGACCAAGGCGACCTGCATGTGCAGATCAGCGTCGAGACGCCGCAAAAGCTGACGAAGCGGCAAAAGGAGCTCCTCGCCGAATTCGAGGAGGAGTCCTCGCTCGACACGCATCCCGAGGAGACGGGCTTTTTCGCGCGGATGAAGGATCTGTTCGGGGGGTAGGCGGCAGAAGGCTAAAAGACGCCACGTTGTTTTTGACGCGCGGCTCTCCTATCATCCGCCCAACGGCCCTCCGATCGCGGGGGCCGTTTGCGCGTTTCATCGCGCCGATCGGGAGGGGCGTCGTTGCCGCACAGAACGCACAAAGCCAGTGGGCGCGCGAGGCTCGTGGATAACGCGCGCTTCATCCGTCAATGGATTGAAAATCCGCGCCTCATCGGTGCCGTTTCGCCGTCGGGACGCGCGCTGGCCAAGACGATGGCCGGCTTCGTCGAACTGGATCGAGAGGGCCATATCGTCGAACTCGGTCCCGGCACCGGGCCGGTGACTCAGGCGCTGCTCGCCCGCGGCATCGCGCCCGAGCGCCTCGTCCTGGTCGAATATGAGAGCCGGTTCTGCCATCTGCTCTCCGAACGCTTTCCCGGCGTCAACATCGTGCAAGGCGACGCCTATGGCCTCAAGGCGACGCTCGACGGCAAGGTTCCGGGGAAAATCGCCACCGTCGTCTCCAGCCTGCCGCTCCTGGTGCGGCCGGAGCGCGATCGCGTCGAGCTGTTGAACCAGGCCTTCGAACTGATGGGCGACGAGGGGCTCTTCATCCAATTCACTTACGGCCTGACCAAATCGCCGATGCCCATGCACGCCAATGGCGTCAACGGCGCCTATGTCGGCAAGGGATCGCCGCCGGTCGTGCTCAACATTCCGCCCGCGCGCGTCTGGCGCTATCGCAAAGCGGGTTACGCCGGCTTCGTCGGAAAGCGCAAGGCGTGAAGCCGCAGGACCGGCTGATCGTCGCGCTCGACGTCGAAAGCGTCGAAGAGGCGCTGGCGATGGTCGCGGCTTTGGGAGAGACGGTCTCCTTCTTCAAGGTCGGCATGGAGCTCGCCTATGCGCCGGGCGGCTTCGACTTCGCGCGTGAACTGAAGGCCGCCGGCAAGCGCGTGTTTCTGGATCTGAAGCTTCATGACATCGGCGTCACCGTGGAGCGCGCGACGCGCCAGATCGCCCGGCTCGGCGTCGACTTTCTCACCATTCACGCCTTTCCCCAGACGATGGCGGCGGCTCGCGAAGGCGCCTCGGGCGGCGCGCTCAAGCTCCTCGCCGTGACGGTGATGACCTCCTATGACGACGCGGATCTGAAAGAAGCGGGCTATGCCTGCGGCGTCGGCGAGCTCGTCGCGCGCCGCGCCAGCCAAGCCAAGGAGAAGGGCGTCGACGGCCTCATCCTGTCGCCGATGGAGCTGGCGTCCATAAGGCCGCTGGTGGGCTCGGACATGCTGCTGGTGACGCCGGGGGTGCGGCCGCAGGGCGCCGATGTCGGCGATCAGAAGCGGGTCATGACGCCGCGGCAAGCGGTCGCAGCCTCCGCCAATTATATCGTGGTCGGTCGGCCGATCACGCGCGCAACGGAGCCCGCAGCGGCCGCCGAGGCCATCTTAGGCGAGATGACCGGCGCCTGATCGAGGGTCCGTCGCATGCCCTACGACAGCAACGCCGACCTGCCCGAAAATCTCCGGCACATCCTTCCTGGGCACGCGCAGGACATCTATCGCGAAGCCTTCAACCACGCCTTCGACGCCCATCGCGGCGACCCGCGGCAGGAGGAGGCGGCGCACCGCATCGCCTGGGCCGCCGTGAAGCGAAGCTACATCAAGACCGAGGCCGGCTGGGTCAGCCGATAGGATAGGGGGAAGGCGCGCTGGCCTGCCTTGAGCGCGAGTGATAAAAAGTGGGTCTTCGTCGAATCCTTACCCCGATTCGCCCATGCTCGCGATTGTCATCTCCGCCCTCGGGCTGTTCGTTTGGCTCTATTTGATCGCGCTTCGCGGCGGGTTCTGGCGGCTGACCGAACATGACCGGAACCTGGGCGGTCACGCCGCGGTTCCGGCGACCCATGTCGTGGCGATCGTTCCGGCTCGAAACGAAGCCGACGTCATCGAACAAAGCCTGGCGTCGCTGTTCGCGCAACAGTTCCATGGCCGCTTCGACATTGTTCTGGTTGATGACGAGAGCGACGACGGCACCGCCGAGGCGGCGCGCCGCTGCGCGGCCGCCTGCGGCGCTTCGAGCCGCCTGACGATTCTCTCCTCGCGTGGACCCGATGCGGGCTGGACGGGAAAGCTCGCGGCGATGCAACGCGGGTTCGATCATGTGCGCAGCTTGCCGATCGACCCGGATTTCGTGCTGTTTTGCGACGCGGACATCGAATTTTCGCCGCATGTGCTCGCCCGCCTCGCTTCGGGTGCGACGGCGCGCGGCGCCGTTCTCACCTCGCTCATGGTCAAACTTCGTTGCGAAAGCGTCGCGGAGCGCTGGCTCGTCCCAGCGTTCATTTTCTACTTCCAGAAGCTTTATCCGTTCCGCCACATCAATGATCCGGATCACCCGGCGGCGGGCGCCGCGGGAGGGGTCATGCTGCTGCGTCCTGAGGCGCTCGCGACCGCTGGCGGCCTGCGGGCCATTCGCGGCGCGCTGATCGACGATTGCGCGCTCGGCGCGCTGATGAAGGCGCAGGGGCCGATCTGGCTGGGTCTGACCGAAGACGTCCACAGCCTGCGCGCCTATCCGCGCCTTGCCGATATCTCCCGAATGGTGGTGCGCTCGGCCTACGCGCAGCTCAGCTATTCCCCCTGGCGTCTCGCGGGCGCGCTCTTTGGCTTGGCGGCCGCCTATCTTGCGCCGCCCTATCTGGCGCTGTTCGGCGAATCGCCGGCGCGCGAGACGGCGCTCGTCTCATGGCTCCTGATGGCGCAGGCCTATATGCCGACGCTGCGCTTTTATGGCCTGTCGCGATGGCGCGCCTTTGCTTTGCCAGGCGTCGCGGCATGCTATACGTGGTTTACGGTTGAATCGGCTTGGCGGCACCTAAGCGGCCGCGGCGGCGAATGGAAAGGCCGCTATCAGGCGCCGCGCGCGCAAAAGGCGGCGCAGCGCTTCGAAACGCCCGGCGAGATCGAGGCGAACCGCCAAATCGAGGTTTAGGGCGCGCCAGCGCCGTGGAGCGGCAAGACGGCGTCATATGGATATTGCGCAGACGAGTTCGGGAAAGACCCATCGCGACGAGAATTTCCCCGTCGCCTCCTTTCTCATTGCGCCGCGGCACCGCGCGCCGATCCTCGCCTTCTATGATTTCGTTCGCGCCGCCGACGACATCGCCGACCACCCGACGCTTTCCGCGCAAGAGAAGCTGGATCTGCTGGACGCGCTTGACGCCGCCCTGATGGGACAAGCGAAAGAGGATGCGGAGGTGGCGCGTCGCCTGCGAGAAACATGCGAGGAGCGGCGCCTCGACCCGCAGCACGCGCGCGACCTGATCCTCGCTTTCAAGCGCGATGTCACGCAATTACGCTATCGCGACTGGGACGATCTCATCGATTACTGCCGCTATTCGGCCATGCCGGTCGGACGCTTTGTCTGCGATCTCCATGGCGAGAATCCCGGCCGGGTCTGGCCGGCCAATGACGCGCTCTGCGCGGCGCTGCAAATCATCAATCACCTGCAGGATTGCGGCAAGGATTACCGCAATCTCGACCGGGTCTATCTGCCGCAGGATGCGCTCGCGGCGCATGGCGCGACCGTCGAGATGCTGGGGCAAGAGTCGGCGCCGCCGCCGCTCCTGGCGACGATCCGCGACCTCAACGAAAAAACCGGGCGTCTGCTCGCGCAGTCGCGTCCCTTCGCCGATCTGATCGACGACGTGCGGCTTGCCATGGAGGTCGGCGCCATCCAGACATTGGCCGAACAGCTCGTTGCGCGCCTCGCGGTCGCCGACCCGCTTCGCGACAAGGTTCACGACGCCAAGTTCAGCTTTGCGCTAAAGGGGGCGGCGGGCGCGCTTGGCGCGCTTCTTCGCCGCATTTCGCGTCCACGCCGCGCAGATTCCGAGGCCCTTCCGAACGCGCGCCCAAGGACGCGCCAATGACCATGGACGCGCTTGCCGATTCCACGACGCTGCGCACGCGCGCCATCGCGACCAGAAGCTCCTTCTATCTCGCGATGCGCATCCTCGATCCACCGCGGCGCGATGCGATGTTCGCCATTTACGCCTTCTGCCGCGCCGTTGACGACATCGCCGACGACGAGGGCGATCGCGCCGCGCGCCGCGCCGCGCTCGACCAATGGCGCGACGACCTCGATGAGCTTTACGCCGGCCGCATCCGCGCGCGCGTGAGCTTTCTCTCTGAACCCGTCCGCCGCTTCCGACTCGAGCGCGCCGATTTCGAATCGGTGATCGAGGGCATGGCCATGGACGTCGAGGAGGATATTTGCGCGCCGGACTGGGAAAAGCTTGAGCTCTATTGCGACCGCGTCGCGAGCGCCGTGGGACGGCTGTCGGTGCGCGCGTTCGGTCTCGCGGAGGATGAGCCGGGCGCCGAATGCGATTTGCCGACGGGTCCGAAACTGCTCGCCTACCACCTCGGGCGCGCGTTGCAGCTCACCAACATCTTGCGCGATCTCGACGAGGACGCTGCGCGGGGGCGGCTCTATTTGCCCCGCCAGGCGCTTGAGTCCGCGGGGGTCATGAGCTTCGCGCCGCACGCCGTGCTGTCGCATCCTTCGCTCGAAGAGGTGTGCGCCCCGGTCCTCAGCCGCGCCCGCGAACATTACGACCAGGCGGATCTGGTGATGGCGGGCTTGCCCAAGCGCGCGGTGAAGGCGCCCTATCTCATGGCCGCCGGCTATCGTTCGATCCTCGACAGTCTCGCCGCTCGCGGCTTTTCGGCGCCGCGCGCGCCGGTGCGGGCGTCGCGTCTCAAGCTCGTGAGCGCCTTCCTGCGACACGCCTTCACGTGAGCGAAACGGTTCATGTCGTCGGCGCGGGCCTCGCGGGGCTCGCCTGCGCGCTGCGCCTTGCCGACGCCGGACGGCGCGTCGCGCTCTACGAAGCCGCGCGCATGGCGGGCGGACGCTGCCGCTCCTATTTCGACGTTTCGCTCGGCCTGACGATCGACAACGGCAATCATTTGCTGCTCTCAGGCAATCGGGCGGCGCGGGATTACGCCAAACGCATCGGCGCGAGCGACGCGCTCGTTGGTCCCAGCGAATGCGCCTTCGATTTTCTCGACGCGCGCACGGCTGAGCGCTGGACGCTGCGCCCGAACGCCTCGCGCATTCCCTGGTGGGTGTTTGTCGCCGACCGCCGCGTTCCCGGCACGGGGCCGCTCGACTATCTGGGCGCGGGAAAGCTTCTCTTCGCGAAGGACGGCGCGACCATCGGCGAAACCATGCGTTGCCGCGGCGCGCTGTGGGAGAAGCTTTGGCGCCCGGTTCTGCTCTCGGCGCTGAACACCGAACCTGAAGAGGCGTCCGCCACGCTCGCGGGCGCCGTGCTGCGCGAGACGCTCGCGGCGGGCGGCGACGCCTGCCGTCCCATGGTCGCCAAAGGCGGCCTCGGCGACGCCTTCATCGAGCCGGCGCTGCGCGCGCTTCGCGCCAAAGGCGTCGAGCCGCGCTTCGGCGCGCGTCTGCGCGACATCGCTTTCGAGGGGTCGCGCGCCGCTGCGCTGCGCTTTGGCGACGCGGAAGTGACGCTGGAAAAAGGCGACGCGGTGGTCCTCGCGACGCCGCCATGGATTGCGCAGGAGCTTCTCCCCGGTCTCGTCGCGCCCGACGATTTTCGCGCAATCCTCAATGCGCATTTCAAGATCGCGCCGCCGCCGGGCCAGCCACTGCTTCTCGGCATGATCGGCACGCTCACCGAATGGCTCTTCGCCTTCGACGATCGGCTCTCGGTAACGATCAGCGGCGCCGACCGGCTGATCGACGATTCGCGCGAAGCGCTTGCGGAAAAAATCTGGGCTGAGGTCTCCGCCGCGACGGGCCTGCCGGCGGCGCTGCCGCCCTGGCAAATCGTCAAGGAGAAGCGCGCCACCTTCGCCGCCACGCCGGCGCAGGAAAGGCGCCGGCCCGATGCGAAGTCGCGCTGGGACAATCTTTGGCTTGCCGGCGACTGGACGAATACGGGCCTGCCGGCGACGATCGAGGGCTCGATACGATCAGGGGATAGAGCGGCGGAGCTGGCGACGACGGCCAGTTGAATGTGACGCTTCGTGCATGGTGAGGAAGCGCGCTTGCGCCTCATCAATGCGAAATTTGCCGGGGATCTTTCGCCGCGTTGACGCCCTGCGCCAGTCGGCTGCGGCGGCGGCTGTAGAGAAAATAAATCGCGAGGCCGATCGCCATCCAGATCGCGAAGCGCTCCCAGGCCACCGCCGGCAGGCGCGACAACAGCCACAGCGAGAAGCCGATGCCGGCGAGCGGCGTGAAGGGGACGAAAGGCGCGCGAAAGCTGCGCGGCACGTCCGGGCGCGTGCGGCGCAGCACGATGATCGCCGAACAGATGACGACGAAGGCGGAGAGCGTGCCGATGTTCACAAGCTCCGCCACTTCCTTGATCGGGTAGAGCGCGGCGACGAGCGCGGTCAGCGCGCCGGCGATCAGCGTCGGCCGATAGGGCGTATGAAAGCGCGGATGCAGCCTCGCGAACCAGGCCGGGAGCAGTCCGTCGCGGCTCATGGCGAACCAGATGCGGGCGCAGGCGAGGAGAAAAGCCAGCATCACGCTGGCGATGCCCGCGACCGCCGCAAGCGACACGACGAAAGCGACCCAGGGCAGGCCGAGCGACGTGAAAGCGGTCGCGACCGGCGCCGGATTGTCGAGCGTGTCGTAGCGCACGACGCCGGTGAGCACGAGCGACATGGCGATATAGAGCGTCAGCGCCACGACGAGCGACAGAAGAACGGCGCGCGGCACGTCGCGCTGCGGCGCGCGGGCCTCTTCGGCCGCCGTCGTTAACGTGTCGTAGCCAAACACGGCGAAGAACACGACCGCCGCGCCCTGCGCTACGCCGGAAAAGCCGAAGGGCATGAAGGGCGTCCAGTTCTCGACGCGCACATAGGGGAGTCCCGCCACGATCACCAAGAGCGCCGCGGCGATTTTGACGACCACCATCGCCGTGTTGAAGCGCGCGCCGAGTTCAATGCGCAGCGTCAACAGGAAGGCGACGCCAAGCGCGCCGAGCGCGGCGAAAAGATCGACGACGCGGCCGGCGCCGGTTCCCGGCGCGCCGCTCGCCCATTCGGGAAGCGCGAGGCCGAATTGCGCGAGCAGCGCCTGCAAATAGGCCGACCAGCCGATCGCCACCACGGCGACGACCAGCGCATATTCGAGCAGAAGGTCCCAGCCGATGATCCAGGCGGCGAGTTCGCCAAGCACGGCGTAGGCATATGTGTAGGCGCTGCCGGCGACAGGAATCATGCCGGCGAATTCGGCATAAGAGAGCGCCGCCGCGGCGCTTGCGACGCCGGCGATCAGGAAGGAGAGGGCGACGCCAGGCCCCGCCTGGGTCGCCGCCACCACGCCGGTCAGCACGAAAATGCCGACGCCAATGAGGCCGCCAAGGCCAATGCCGGTGAGCTGCCAGACCCCGAGCACGCGACGGAATCCGCCCGGTCGGTCGGCTTCGGCTTGCAGCGATTCGATGGACTTGGCGCGCAGCAGGGAGGAGGAAAGCTTCATCAAAAAAGGCCCGTCGGCGGGCGTGTCCGCCACGACGTCCATAGGCGATCCAGGCGGCGCTGTCATGGCCGCCCGGCCATGCGCAGCCGCAAAAGAAAAGAGCGGCCCCAGTAAGGCCGCTCTCTCGTTTTGTCCGGGCGCCGCGGCCTATTTCTTCGCGGCCTCGAGATGAGTCAGCGCCTCTTCGGCGTGTTTCGTCGCGACGTCGGGGTGCTTCTGCTTGCCGTGGTCAATCGCCATTTCGAGATGCGAGATGCCCTGTTTGGTATGCTCGTTCGGCTTTTGCGCTTCGGCGGCCTTCGCGTGCTTCAAGCCTTCTTCCGCATGCATCGTCAGCGCCTCGGCCTTTCCCTGCTTGCCTTCGCTGATCGCCTGTTTGGTGTGGGTGATGGCTTCAGCCAGATGATCTTCGGCGTAGGCCAATCGGGGGGCGAAAAAGGCCGCGATGGATAGAGCCAGGGCCACAGCAAAAATCCTGCGATTCATGGGGGATCTCCTCGATGCTTCGCCGCATGACCGTAATATGGTCGCCTTCGCTCTGGTATCGAGGTCCTGTCCGGCATTCTCGACGTCGCGGGAGCCATCACTGCCGGTCGGCGGCAAAAAGCTCGCAACTCTCGCCGAATTCTGCGAGGCCGCCCTCAAGAAACGAGGCGAGAAGCGGAACGCCGAGCAAATAGGTCGATGTCGCGCCTTCGTGCCGGGCTCGCGCTTGCGCGAGAGCTTCGTCCCATTCGCTGGCGGCGAAGTCGCCGCGTCCCACCCACATCAGCGCGACGAGCTCGACCTGCTCGTCGATGTCCATGGCTTCGATAAAGGAGGAAACCTCGTCGCGAATCGTGGGGAACGCGTCCTCCGTCAACACGCTGACGAAACCGTCGTCCGTGGCGTTCGACGCGTCTGCGTCGATTCCCTCATCTTCGCTCTCAAGTTCACGGGCCTTGACGACGACGAAACAGACTTTGTCCGTATTGATGGTCGGCATTTCTTCCTCTCCGCAGTTCTGAAAACGCGCTTGACCTTCGCCCTTGTATTGAAAGGTCGCCCTTTGCATATATTCCCCGAAGGCGAGATTTTTACCCAAGTCGACGCCGTATTTTGGAGCCGGAAATGCGTGTCGGCGCGCCCAAAGAAACCAAAGACAACGAATATCGGGTGGGCCTGACGCCGTCGTCGGTCGCCGAACTCGCCCATGCGGGACATGAAGTCTTCATCGAGCGCGGCGCGGGCGAGGGCGCGGGGCTATCGGACTCGGATTACGCCGCCGCGGGCGCGACGCTCGTCGATGGTCCTGAAGCGCTCTTTGCCGCGGCGCAATTGATCGTCAAGGTGAAGGAGCCGCAGCGGCGCGAGATTGCTTACCTGCGGCCGGACCATGTGCTCTTCACTTATTTCCATCTCGCCGCGGACGCTGAACTCACGCGCGAACTCATGGCGAGCGGCGCGCATTGCATCGCTTATGAGACGGTCACGGCGCCGGGCGGCGGATTGCCGCTGCTCGCGCCGATGTCGGAAATCGCCGGCCGGCTCGCCCCGCAAATCGGCGCGCATTTTCTTGAAAAGCAGGCGGGCGGCCGCGGCGTTCTGCTTGCAGGCGCGCCGGGCGTGCCGCCAGCTGACGTTCTCGTTCTCGGCGCGGGCAGCGTCGGCGCCCAGGCGACGGCGATTGCGCTCGGCATGGGCGCAAGCGTGCTTGTCGCCGACCGCAACCCCGACGCGCTGCGGCGTCTCGAAACGCGTTTCGGTTTTGCGGCGCGCACCATTTATTCCACCCGCGCCGCGATCGCCGAATCGGTGAAGCGCGCCGATCTCGTCATCTGCGCGGCGCTCGCGCCAGGCGCCAAGGCGCCGATCCTGATCACGCGGGACATGCTGCCGACGATGAAGCGCGGCGCCGTGATCGTCGATGTCGCGATCGATCAGGGCGGCTGCTGCGAGACGTCACGGCCGACGAGCCATTCCGACCCGACCTATGTCGTTGACGGGGTCGTGCATTATTGCGTCACCAACATGCCCGGAGTCACGCCGCGCACGTCGACGTTCGCGCTCAACAACGCCACATTGCCTTTCGTGCTCGCGCTCGCCAACAAGGGCTGGCGTCGCGCCATCGAGGACGACCCGCATCTTCGCGCGGGGTTGGAAATTTCCGCCGGCCGCATTCTGTCGCCGCCCGTCGCCGCCGCGCATGGCCTGCCGCTGTCGCCGCAGCTCATGGCGCTGGACAGCGCCGGCGCCGCATAGCATCCTGCTGAATGACGTTATCTGTTCCGGTCCATGCGACTTTTTCGCACAACCCATGCTGGAGAGCGGTCGCTCCGGCGTGTGCTTCGGCATTGCATTGTAATAATTCGCGCTTATGTCGCCGGGGCGCACCGCTCGCGCCAGGCCGGCAGAGCTTTTCTCATCAGCGCGCAATTGTTAGACCAGAGCGACGCGGCCCTTGCGGAGCGGCGCGCCCCATCATTCGAAAAACAGACAGGTTTAGGGCATGAGCGCGAACCAGGACCAGGATCCCGCCGCCAACCGGAAACGAGGGGCCACGGCGGAAAAGGTCTCCGCGCTCGGCAAGTCCGAAACGCCGGTGAAGCCGTCCCACAAGGCCAAGAACAAGGCCAAGAAAAAGACTGCGGCGAAAAAGCCTTCCACGCCCAGTGTTTCGACGCAAAAGGCCGCGCCCGCGACGCCCAACGGCGCCGGAGCTCTCGCGCCGCTCGCCAATCTGGAGACATTCGCCCGGCTTGATATCGAAGCGATCGCCGACAACATGGCGCAGCTCGTGGACGAGGGCCGCAAGGCGCTGGCCGCGGCGATCGGCGGCGCCAATCCCGACGAAACGCGAAGCGAACTCGCCGCGAGCGTCGCCGACGCCACCAAGACTCTCGGCGCCGTCGCCGAATATTGGCTGTCGAAGCCCGACCGCGCCGCCGTCGCCCAGGCCGATCTTTACAGCGGGTTGAGCGAGATTTGGCGGCAGACGCTTCGCCGATACGGCGGCGAGAATGTCGCCCCAATTGTCCCCTCGGATCTCTCCGACAAGCGCTTCTCGGGGCCTGAATGGAACGAGAATCCGTTCTTCGACTGGCTGCGGCAATCCTATCTGCTCGCGTCGCGCTGGGCGGGCGACATGGTCGAGAGCGCCGAGGGTCTCGATCCGCAGACAAAGGCCAGGGCCGTCTTTTATACGCGGCTGATTTCGAGCGCGATCTCGCCTTCCAATTTCGTGCCGACCAATCCCGAGTTGTTGCGCGCCACGATGGACGCCAAGGGCGAGAATCTGGTTCGCGGCTTGAAAATGCTCGCGGAAGACATTTCCGCGGGCGGCGGCGTCCTGAAAATTCGCCAAAGCGCGGATCGGAAATTCGAACTCGGCGTCGATCTGGCGAATACGCCCGGCAAGGTGATCTGGCGCAATGACGTGATGGAGCTCATTCAATATGAGCCGACGACGTCGGAAGTTTATGCGCGGCCGCTGCTCATCACGCCGCCCTGGATCAACAAATTCTATGTGCTCGATCTCAACCCCGAGAAAAGTTTCGTGCGCTGGGCCGTCGAGCAGGGCTTCACGGTCTTCATCATCTCCTGGGTCAATCCCGACGAGACCAAGGCCACGAAGGGGTTCGAGGCCTATATGCACGAGGGCGTGCTGACCGCGCTCGACGTGATCGAGAAGGCGACGGGCGAACGTAAGGTCACGGTGGCGGGCTATTGCGTCGGCGGCACGCTGCTCGCGCTGACGCTCGCCTATATGGCTGCGACCGGCGACGATCGCATCGACAGCGTCACCTTCTTTGCGACGCAGGTCGATTTTTCGGACGCCGGCGATCTGCAGATTTTCGTCGACGAGGCGCGGCTCGCCGCGCTCGACGAAAGCATGGCGCGCACCGGCTATCTCGAAGGCTATAAGATGGCCAACGCGTTCAATATGCTGCGGCCGAACGAACTCATCTGGAATTATGTCGTCAACAATTACATGAAGGGGGTCGAGCCCGCCGCTTTCGATCTCTTGTATTGGAATTCCGATTCGACGCGCATTCCGCGGGCCAATCACTCCTTCTACCTGCGCAGCTGCTATCTCGAAAATCGTCTGGCCCGCGGCGAGATGGTCATCGACGGCGTTCGGCTCAATTTGCGTCAGGTGAAGGCGCCGGTCTTTGAGATTGCGACCAGGGAGGATCATATCGCGCCGGCGCAATCCGTGTTTCGCGGCGCGAGGTTTTTCGGCGGCGAGGTGACCTTCGTGCTCGGCGGCTCGGGCCATATCGCGGGGATCATCAACCCGCCCTCCAAAGACAAATATCAATATTGGACGGGCGGCCCCCCGAAGGGCGCTTTCGAGGACTGGATCAAGAAGGCAAAGGAAACCAAGGGCTCCTGGTGGCCGCACTGGCTGGCCTGGGTGACGGCGCAGGCGCCCGAGAAAGTCCCCGCGCGCCGGCCTGGCGGCGGCAAGCTCAAGATCATCTGCGACGCGCCCGGGGAATATGTGCGGGCAAAAAGCTAGGCGGCAGGTGGATCCAGCAGGGTCGCGGCGCGAAACGTGACGCCGCGGCCCACGCTTTAGCGCGCGCGCCGTCTCACCGTGTCCCTAGACGCAGCGAGCCCGCGACAACCGATGAGGTCATCCTAGAGCCTCATCCGGGAAGAACCCCGATTCGCTCAAAGAACCAGTAGACCCCCGCAATCGCAATCAGCGCCGAGGCCACGTAGACGAGCTTTTCGCTGCGCTTGCCGCCTGTCTGCTTGTCGATGAAGAACAGGATCGGCATGACCGCGAAGACGATGGCGATCTGGCCAAGTTCGACGCCGATGTTGAAAGCGGCGAGCGCCGGCACGACGCCGCCCTGCGGCACGCCCATTTCGGTCAACGCCGAGGCGAAGCCGAACCCATGGATGAAGCCGAATAAGAAAGTGTTGCGCCACCGGTTGTCGACATCGCGCGAGAAATAGTTCTCTACAGCGACGAAAACGATCGAAGCGGCGATCAGCGCTTCGACCAAGGTCGAGGGCAGCGTGAAGATATTAAGCGCCGCCAGCGACAGCGTGATCGAATGCGAAATGGTGAAGGCGGTGACGATCTTCACGACCGGCCAGATGCGGGTCGCCCACAGAATGAGCGCGAACAGGAAGCACAGATGATCGTAGCCGGTGACGATGTGTTCGACGCCGGCCTTGAGAAACTTCCACATCAGCTGTGCGGTGGTTTCCATCGGCTTTGACAGATCGAGCGGGGGATCGTCGGGGTAGAGCATGGTCTGGCCGGCGTTTTCGCTTCCCTCGAGCGTGACCAGATGCTTCCCCTTTGCGCCCTGCGCTGCGAGGAGCTTCGTCGCGTCATAGAAGAGCGTGCCGGTCGTTGCGCCGCAGTCGAAGCGCACGACGATCAGCGCGCTGTCCTGGTTGGTTGGGTCTTCGCCGGATTTTTCGACGTTGGCGATGCAGGCTCGGCCCGTCGCATCGCGCATCGCGACACGCTTTTGGACAAATTTGCCGATTTCCGCTTCGAGCGCGCCGGGCGCCGAGAGGTCGACGCTGGTCCGTTCGCCCATCGTGTCCTGAAACATGCGCTCAAGATCGGTGGCGAGAAAGCCGACCTCGACGGCATAGGTCCGATTGTCCTTGGGAAGGATTTTACCCGTGGAAATATCGGGCGTATGCGCCATGGCCGGAGCCGCGAGGCCGACGCAAAACAAGATTACGGCGGCGACTATCTTGAAAACCCCGGTCATACGCGCTCCCCCTGTCGTGGCCGCGCAACATGCCAAACGCCGCTGCGCTGGACAAGACAGCGGAAGCGGGAGCGTTCCGCCGGCGGGGCCCCCGCGCCCGCCATGCGTAGGCTTCGCGCCGCGCAGCCGTTGCGGCCGGGAAGCGCCGGGCCGGCGCTCGCGTGAGATTCTGAGCTTTTGAATTGGTGGGGGAAGTAGGACTCGAACCTACGAAGGCTTAGCCAGCGGATTTACAGTCCGCCCCCTTTGCCGCTCGGGACATTCCCCCATCGTCTCGCAAAGAGACGGCGACCGCGATGAGGCGGCCGATGCAGCGGCATATGCGGCCCCTGCGGCGAAGTGTCAACCTTAAACTCCCCGGCAGGCTGGGGGGACGCTGAGCCCGCTCGAGCGCCGCCATTCGCCATCCATTGGGACGCAAGAACTCGAGCAGAGGCATCGCGCTGCGAACGCAGCGCTCAAGCTGGCGAATCGGCGGCCGGCGTCGCGGACGCCAGATGCGCCAGCTCGGCGTCGGAAAAAAGCCGCGAACGCGTCAGGAACCGCAGCCCCGTGCCATTGTCGAGCGAGAACATGCCGCCTTGGCCCGGCACGACGTCGATGACGAGCTGCGTGTGCTTCCAATAATCGAATTGCGCCGCGCCGATGTAGAAGGGGGCGCCGCCGATCTCGCCGAGCAGGACGTCGCCGTCGCCGACGAGGAAATCGCCTTGCGGATAGCACATTGGCGCCGAGCCATCGCAGCAGCCGCCCGACTGGTGGAAGAGGACGGCGCCATGTACGCCGCGCAGCCGCGCGATGAGATCAAGCGCCGCGGGCGTGGCGATGACTCTCGCCAGTTTGATTGTCGTGGTCACTACCCCCTCCCTGTCCCTCCCTCCGCTTCGCAAACCGGGTGTTCCCGGTTTGCGCATTTACCCTTCGTATGGGAGAGGGGACGCTAGCGATCGGCGTTCCGCGCTTCTCCGGTGAAGGGCGAGTTTCGCTCCCTCTCCCGCGAAGCGGGGGAGGGCTGGGGTGGGGGCTAAAAGAAGCCCAGCTTCTTTTCGCTGTAGCTCACCAGCATGTTCTTCGTCTGCTGATAGTGATCGAGCATCATCCTGTGATTCTCGCGGCCGATGCCCGACTGTTTGTAGCCGCCAAAAGCGGCGTGCGCCGGATAGGCGTGGTAGCAGTTCACCCAGACGCGCCCCGCCTGAATGGCGCGGCCGAAGCGATAGCAGCGGTTGGCCTCGCGGCTCCACACGCCCGCGCCAAGGCCGTAGAGCGTATCATTGGCGATGGCCAAGGCCTCGTCGTCGTCCTTGAAGGTCGTCACCGACACGACGGGACCGAAAATCTCCTCCTGGAACACGCGCATCCGATTATGGCCCTCGAGCACGGTCGGCTTCACATAGAAGCCGCCGGCGAGTTCGCCCGTGAGCGCGTTGCGCTCGCCGCCGGCGAGCACCTTCGCGCCCTCCTGTTTGCCGATGTCGATATAGCTCAGGATCTTTTCGAGCTGCTCGGACGAGGCCTGCGCGCCGATCATGGTTTCAGGGTCGAGCGGATTGCCCTGCTTGATCTCGCCGACGCGTTTCAACGCGCGTTCCATGAAGCGGTCGTAGATTTTCTCATGCACAAGCGCGCGGCTCGGACAGGTGCAGACCTCGCCCTGATTGAGCGCGAACATGACGAAGCCCTCGATCGCCTTGTCGAAATAGTCGTCGTCCTCGCGGGCGACGTCCTCGAAGAAGATGTTGGGCGACTTGCCGCCAAGCTCCAGCGTTACCGGAATGAGGTTCTGGCTGGCGTATTGCATGATGAGCCGGCCGGTCGTCGTCTCGCCGGTAAAGGCGATCTTGGCGATGCGGTTCGACGAGGCGAGCGGTTTGCCGGCCTCGAGCCCAAAGCCGTTGACGATGTTGAGCACGCCCTTGGGAAGAAGCTCCCCGACGAGCTCCGCCCAGACGAGAATGCTTGCGGGCGTCTGCTCGGCGGGCTTGATGACGACGCAATTGCCGGCGGCGAGCGCCGGCGCAAGCTTCCAAACGGCCATCAGAATCGGGAAGTTCCAGGGGATGATCTGGCCGACGACGCCGAGCGGCTCATGGAAATGATACGCGATGGTGTCGTGGTCGATTTCCGAAATGCCGCCTTCCTGGGCGCGAATGGCGCCGGCGAAATAGCGGAAGTGATCAATCGCGAGCGGAATGTCGGCGGCGCTCGTCTCGCGGATCGGCTTGCCATTGTCCCAGGTTTCGGCGGCGGCGAGGAGACCGAGATTGGCCTCCATCACGTCGGCGATGCGGTTGAGAATGATGGCGCGTTCCGTCGGGCTCGTCTTGCCCCAGGCGTCTTTCGTGGCATGGGCGGCGTCGAGCGCGGCTTCGACGTCGTCCTTGTCGGAACGGGCGATTTCGCAAACCTTCTGGCCGGTGATCGGCGAGACATTGTCGAAGACGCGGCCGGATTTCGCGTCCACCCATGCGCCGTTGATGAAATTGCCGTAGCGGGCCTTGAACGGCGGTGTGAGCGCGGCGAAAGTTTCATGCTTGGTCATGGGGCGTTCCTCGCGTTTCCGCAGCGGCGGCTTTTTCTTTGAGAAGGTAGTTGGAGCGCGGCGTTACGCCAAGTGCCTGAAGCCAAGTGCCTGACGCCAAGCGCCCGAGCCGGTTGTCTTAGTCGAGACACGCCTTCGCCAGCGCCTGAAACGCCCGGGCGCGATGCGACAGCGCCTGCGAGCCGTCGCCGGGGAGCGCATGTTTTTCCGCCGACATCATCTCGCCGAAGGTCTTGTCGAGCCCGTCGGGCCGAAAGATCGGATCATAGCCAAAGCCCTTCTCGCCCTTGGGCGGAAAGACCAGAACGCCGTCCACGCGGCCCTCGAACTGCTCGATATGGCCGTCCGGCCAGACGACGGCGAGCGCGCAGGCGAAATGCGCGCGATAGGGCGGCTTGGCGCCGCGCGCCTCAAGCTCGCGCTCGACGCGGGCGCAGGCGGCCTTGAAGTCGCGGTCCTCCCCCGCCCAGCGCGCCGAATAGACGCCGGGGGCGTCATCGAGCGCCGCGACGCAAAGACCGGAATCGTCGGCAAAGGCGGGTAATCCGGACGCCGTCGCGGCAGCGCGCGCCTTTAGGAGCGCGTTGCCGGCGAAGGTCGGTTCGGTCTCCTCGGGCTCCTCGAGGCCGAGTTCTCCCGCGGAAACCGCCTCGACGCCATGCGGCTCGAGCAATTGCCTGAGTTCCCAAAGCTTCCCGGGATTGTGCGTGGCGATGACGAGCTTGCCGGCGATTTTGCGCGGATCCATCAGATTTCCTCCCGCCGCGCGGCTCCTGGCGCGCCGGCGGGGGCGTCGCCATGGCGCTGATATCTCCATAACTTGCAGCGGTTCGCCGTCAAATCGCCAGGATCGCCCTCTGGGGGTCTTGGTCGAAGGGTCGGAAGGCGCTACAAAGTTTTGTCTTGGCGCGGTTAACCCCGCCTTTACTATGCTTGGCAACGATTGAGGAGCCGCCGAGACGGTTCCGGGACGCGCCAAGCCTGACGCGGCGACTTCGCCGCTCGATTATCCCGGAATGCAAGGGACGAAATGACCTCGACCATTCTCATTGCAGACGACGATCCCGTTCAACGTCGTCTGCTGGAAGCTATGACGCGGCGATTTGGTTACGAGACCGAGACCGTCGAAAGCGGCGAACAGGCGATTGCGCGGCTGACGCAGCCCGGCGCCAAGGCCATAGCGCTGCTCATTTTGGACCTCGTCATGCCTGACCTCGACGGCATGGGCGTGCTCACCCGGATGCGCGACATGAAACTCGCGACCCCGGTGATCGTGCAGACCGCGCATGGGTCGATCGAGGCCGTCATTTCCGCGATGCGCGCCGGCGCCCATGACTTTGTGGTCAAGCCGGTCGGCGCCGAACGCCTGCAAATTTCCATCAAGAACGCGCTCTCCGCCGATGCGCTCGCCGACGAAGTGCGCCGCATCAGCCGCCGGGCGCAGGGCGCGCTGACATTCAAGGACCTCGTCTCGCGCAGCGACGACATGGCGCGCGTCATCCGGCTCGGCCAGCGCGCGGCGCATTCCTCCATTCCGGTGCTTCTCGAAGGCGAGTCGGGCGTCGGCAAGGAGATCGTGGCGCGCGCCATCCAGGGCGCGTCGGATCGCAAAGGCAAACCCTTCGTCACCGTCAACTGCGGCGCGCTGCCGGCCAATCTCGTCGAATCGATTCTCTTCGGCCATGAGAGGGGTGCCTTCACCGGCGCCACCGAGAAGCACAGCGGCAAATTCGTTGAGGCGAACGGGGGGACGCTGTTTCTGGACGAGATCGGCGAATTGCCCCTCGATATTCAGGTGAAGCTGCTGCGCGCGCTGCAGGAAGGCGAAATCGATCCCGTCGGCGCGAAGCGCGCGATCCGGGTCGATATTCGACTGATCTCGGCGACCAATCAAAATCTCATCGATCTCGTCAAACGCGGGCTGTTTCGCGAGGACCTTTTCTATCGGCTCAACGTCTTCCCGATCAACATTCCGCCGCTGCGCGGTCGCCGCGAGGACGTCGCCGATCTCGCCAGGCGGTTTGCGGCGCGCTTCGCCGCCGAGGAAGGCCGCAATATCCGCCGCGTGACGTCGGAAGCGTTGTCGCTGCTGACGAGCTACGACTGGCCGGGCAACGTCCGCCAATTGGAGAACGCCGTCTTTCGCGCCGTCGTGCTCGCCGACGGCGACGAGCTGACGGTCGCCGAATTTCCGCAAATCGCCGCCCATGTCCATGGCTATGAAGTGCGCGTGCCGCCCGCGCCTGCGCCGGGCGCCCCCGCGACTGCGCCGCGCGAACGCGAGATCATTCGCGTCGAAATCCGCGATCCGAATGCGATGTCGCTGATTGGATCGAACGGCGAAATGCGCACGCTCGAGGACATCGAGACCGCCACGATCCGCTTCGCCTTGACGCACTACCGCGGCCAGATGTCGGAAATTGCGCGGCGACTTGGAATTGGTCGCTCGACGCTCTATCGGAAGATGAAGGAATACGGCTTGGAGGAAGCATCGGAAAGCGACTCCGAGCCTTCGGGAACGCTGGTCGCGTAATCCGGGACCGCAAACTTCCTTTCATTGCGAGGGTTTCATGACGCTGTTCGACATCGAAGCGACAACGATCGACGGCCAGCCGAGGAAGCTTGCCGACTACGCTGGCAAAGTCATGCTGGTCGTCAATGTCGCGAGCCGGTGCGGCATCACGCCGCAATACGCCGGGCTCGAAGCGCTTTACCGCAAATTCGCCGATCGGGAATTTGTCGTCTTGGGCTTTCCCTGCAATCAGTTTGGCGCGCAGGAGCCGGGCTCCGAGAAGGAGATCGCGTCCTTCTGTTCGGCGAATTACGACGTCACCTTTCCACTGTTCGGCAAGGTCGACGTCAATGGCGAGACCGCGCATCCGCTCTATCGCCTGCTCAAGCGCGAGGCGCCGGGAATTCTCGGATCCGAAGCGATCAAATGGAACTTCACGAAATTTCTCATCGACCGCGAGGGGCATGTCGTGAAGCGTTACGCGCCGACCGACACGCCCGAGCAGATCGCGAAGGATGTGGAGGCGCTGCTGTGACCGCCATTGACGCGCGCATGATCGAAGACGGCGATCCGCTCGTCTTCGACGTGACGGTGCGCGATCAGGGAAGCGAAACACAGCATCGCGTCACGCTCTCGCGAAAGGATCTACTGCGGCTCGGCGGCGGCGCCGATGCGCAAAGATTTATAGACGCCGCCTTCCGCTTTCTTCTCGACCGCGAAGCAAAGGAGAGCATTCTCGCGCGCTTCGACATGAGCGTCGTCGCTGGCTATTTCCCGGAGTTCGAGCAAAAGCTGCCGGAATATCTTGCTTGAAGCGTCATGCGGATTCCGGCTGATCCGTTCGCTTGGGCCGTGTCATTCGGCAGGCCGAAGGCCTGACCGGGAATCCAGAGCCGATCCAGAAACTGGTCTTGCTCTGGATTCCCGATCGCGCGCTACGCGCGCGTCGGGAATGACAGCCAAGCCGTTCGAAGGGATTTCATATCGCAGGGGTTCCGGTCGCACTGTTCGCTGGGTCGAGATCGTCATTGCGAGCGAAGCGAATTCTCAGAACGCCGCGCGCAAACGCAGGCCGAAGACATTGACCGGACCGCGCGCGCTGTTATGCGCGGGATTGACCAGCAGCTGATAATCGAGGGTCGCATCGATATTCTTGCCGAAGCCGATCTTGTAATAGGCCTCCATATTCTTCTCGCCGGCGTAGGAGAGCGCGCCGTCGCCGATGTAGACGCTGGTTCCGCCAAGTTCGAAGTAGCGCACGCGTGAACCATGTAGTCCGCTGAAGGCGCCGGCGACGCCGATCTCATCGTCGTCGCATCCCCAGAGCGCGCCGCCGGCGACGAAGCCGAATGCGACGGAGCGGTCGATATCCGTGTAATCGACCGTCTCATAGCGCCCGTCGGCCATGCTGGCGCGCAGGAAAAACCCAAGATGCGGCGCAAGCTGCTGCCTGACGTTTATCCCGCCGCCGGTTTTCACGGCGCGCCCTCGGGCGGTGTCGAGTCGCGGCGGGAAATCGCCGGCGAGATAGGCGTAACGGATGACGTCATCGATTTTGCTCAGATAGCCGTTGTCGCCATAGACGAGAAATTTGATCGCGCCGGGCTGACTGAAAAGATCATATCGCGCCTCGAATTCCGCGACGCCCATGAATTGTCGAAACAGTTGCGGCTCGATGTCGAGGCCGTTTGGGATCGTCGAGAGCTGAAACACGCCGCCGCGCGCCGTCCACCAGTCCTGCTTCCACTCTGCCGCGAGGCCGTAGGTGTAACCCCAGGCGTCGGCCGCGTAGTCAAAGGCGCCCAACGTGTTGAACGCGAAGTTGAGAAAGCCGGTCGTGGGATCGTGCGCGTAAACATTGTCGTCGAACACGTCGCCGACCGCGAATTTTCCAAGCGTGAGGACGATACGATTCTTGTCGACCTTGCCCGAGATCTGGTTTTGCGTCGATTCCAGCACTTCGCTCCGGGCGCCGACATCAGGGTCTCTCTGCCGCTCGCCGCCATTCAATCCGATGATCTGGCGCAGGAAGTAACGCTGGAAGCGCATATAGGGAGCCGCGCGGCCGACCTTGGCGACCGCGGCGTTGACGTAAGACGCCGCGCCGACCGAATTGGCGAGCCCATAGCCGGCGTCGATCTCGGGGTTGAGGTAGACGGCGCCGCCCTCCCACAGGCGCAGGCCAAGGAAAAGATTGGTGGTGGAGCCGACATTGGCCTTGCCACCGGAAGGAAAGCTGTTGGGTCCGTCATAGAGCGCGCGAAACCGCGGATAGGCCTGGACGACATTCGTCGTCTGCGCATGCACGCTGTAGCGTTCAGGGGCGTCCGGATCGTCCGCGTTCCCGCCATTGCCCGAATTCTGGCCGTTATGTGCGTGCTGGCCGTAGTGCAACTCGCCAGAAATCTCGCTCTTTGCGCCGAAATGATAGTTCAGACCGAATCGCAGCAGATGGTTCTCATTGCGCATGCGCGACACATAGGAATAGCCGGCGCCATTGTCGAAGACCTGAGTGTTCAGCGACTGATTGAGGAAGAGATATTCGGCGCGCGCCGACCAATTGTCGGCGAAGGCGTATTCGAAGCCGGCGCCGATCGCATATTTCATCCGCGACGACTGTGACCAGGGCGCAGAGAAAATGGCGTCGGGTCCTCCGGAGCCGAGCGTCAGCGTCGCCGGGCCGCGCGCCCCGCCGGCCGCGACGCCGCCCGTCAGATAGAAGAGCGAGCGGTCCCATGCGTAGCCGACCCGCCCGCGAATGCTCGCGAAGAAATTGGCGCTCGAATTGGCGGAGAGCGCGTACGCCGGAAGGCCGGGAACAAAGGCCGGCGAGGCGGGGAAAAGCCCCTGCGGGCCGCGCCTGCCGTCGAGAAGGCTGAGATCGGTTTCGAAACCCCAGACGAAGGGGCCACGCTGCCAATTATATCCGACCTGCACGCCGATGGTGACGCCTGGGCGCGTCACGCCACTCGGATAAAGATCGAAGACGGGCGCGCCGAAGCCGCTCGCCGCCTGCAGCCGCTCGCCGGCGTGCAGAGGAACGGCGCCGCCGAGGCTCGCGCCCATATACATGCCGACCCAGCTGAAGACCGGCGGCCGGTCTTCGCAGCGCACCACGTTCGCGTTCAGTGCGCAAAGTGCAAGACTAAGAGCGACGACAAAAGACAGGCGCGCGGCGGCGCTCGTCGGCGCTCCATGTCGAGGGACGGCGACGCTCGAAGTCGGGCAGGATCGAGGCCTCTGCATGCGCGCTTAAGAACCTTGCCGACTTCGTCTCCGTTGGATAGCGATAAGGCTGCGCCAGAACCAAGCGCAGCGCGAATCATCCTTTGCCAAATAGTAAAACTCTGTGACAGATTTTCGCAGCGACTATTGGCGCAGTCCTTGCTTTGAACTGTAAAAAAGGCCGCCAGCCGCGGAAAACAAAGGCGGGCCGCCAAGAGGGAGTTCTTGCAATGGACTCACGCATAACGCAGTTCGATGAACTGGCTGGAGCGGACGGCCGCACCCGCGCCCCTTATCGCAAGCTCTCGCAATGGCTCGCGGAAACTCCGCCCGAACTCCTGGCCTCGCGGCGCGAGCAGGCGGAGCTGCTTTTTCGTCGCATCGGCATCACCTTCGCGGTCTATGGCGCGCAGGAGGCCACCGAGCGGCTCATTCCCTTCGATATCCTGCCGCGCATACTCGCGCGCAGCGAATGGACGACGCTTGAAAAAGGTCTGATCCAGCGCGTCACCGCGCTCAACGCGTTTCTTGCCGACATCTATGGCGCCGGCGAGATCTTGAGGGCTGGAATCGTTCCTGCCGATCTCGTCTATCGCAACCCCGCCTATTGCCCCGATATGGCGGGCCGGCGCGTGCCCTACGATATTTACGTGCATATCGCTGGCGTCGACATCGTGCGCACCGACGATCAGGGCTTCTTCGTTCTCGAGGACAATGCGCGGACGCCGTCTGGCGTCTCCTATATGCTCGAGAACCGCGAAGTGATGATGCGGCTTTTCCCGGAGCTCTTCGCGCTGCATCGCGTCGCGCCGATCGAAAACTATCCCGATGAGCTGCTTGCGACCTTGCGCTCGGTCGCGCCGCCGCGCGCCAACGGCGATCCGACGATCGTCCTGATGACGCCCGGCCAGTACAATTCGGCCTTCTACGAACACTCGTTTCTCGCCGATAAGCTCGGCGTCGAGCTTGTCGAGGGGCGCGATCTCTTCGTTCGCGACGACGTCGTCTACATGCGCACGACCGAGGGCCCGCGCCGCGTCGACGTCATCTATCGGCGCATTGACGACGACTTCCTCGACCCGCTGTGCTTCCGGCCGGATTCGGCGCTCGGCGTCGCTGGGCTGATGGGCGCCTATCATGCAGGCAATGTGACGCTGGCGAATGCAGTGGGCGCCGGCGCCGCCGACGACAAGGCGATGTACACCTATATGCCTGACATTATTCGGTTTTATCTAGGCGAAGCGCCGCTCCTGCAGAATGTTCCGACCTTTCGCTGCCGCGAAACCGAAGCGCTGACCTACGTGCTCGACCATCTCGATGAACTCGTCGTCAAGGAAGTCAACGGCTCCGGCGGCTACGGCATGCTCGTGGGACCGCATGCGGCCAAGGCGCAAATCGAGGAGTTTCGCGCCAAGCTTAAGGCGCATCCGGAGAATTTCATCGCGCAGCCGACGCTGGCGCTCTCGACATGCCCGATCGCCATGGCGACCGGCGTCGCCCCGCGCCACGTCGATCTGCGGCCCTTCGTGCTGCAGGGGGCCAATGGCGCCCGCGTCGTGCCGGGCGGTCTGACCCGGGTCGCGATGACGGAGAAGTCGCTCGTCGTGAATTCGAGCCAGGGCGGCGGCACCAAGGACACCTGGGTGATCGACGACGCGTGGGTCGCCGAGGAGCCGATGGGGCAAGCGTGATAAGACGCTCGCATACGCCGCAACGACCACCGATGATCGCCAACGACTCATAAACGGACGTGCTGATGCTTTCCCGCACCGCCGACAATCTGTACTGGCTCGCCCGCTATATGGAGCGCGCCGACTTTCTGGCGCGCGCCATTCAGGCGTCGCGACGCCTCGCCGCGCTGCCGAAGGCCTATGGCGGCGAAGAAACCGAGTGGGAAAGCGTGCTGCTGTCGTCGGGCGCGGCGCTGACGTTCGACGCCTCCGGACGTCCCGTCGATGAAGCCAATGTCATCGAGTTTCTCACCTTCGCGCCGGAAAATCCGGGATCGATCCGCAACTGCCTGGAGCAGGCGCGCGCCAACGCCCGCGCCGTGCGCACGGCGTTGACCATCGAAATGTGGGAGTCGATCAACGACGCCTATCTTGAAATGCGCGCGCTGGAATCGCGCGGCGTCGTCCCTTGCGCGCAGGAGCTTGCGCGCTTTCTCGAGGTCATCAAGCAGACGTCGCTGACCTATGACGGCGGCGCCTATCGCACCATGCTGCGCAACGACGCCTATTGGTTCTCGCGCGTCGGGCTTTTTATCGAACGCGCCGACAACACGGCGCGTCTGCTCGACGTCAAATATCATGTGCTGCTGCCCGAGAAGGAGATCGTCGGCGGTTCGCTCGACTATTTCCAATGGTCGGCCATTCTGCGCGCCGTATCGGCGCATACCGCCTATCACTGGGTCTATCGTACGAGCATGAAGCCTTGGCTCGTCGCCGATCTGTTGATCCTCAAACCGGAGATGCCGCGCTCGCTGATTTCCTGCTATGAGTCGATCGTGCGCAATCTCGACAATCTTGCCCGCGCCCACGGGCGCCAGGGTGTGTCGCAGCGTCACGCCCGCGGCGTCTATGGCAAGCTCGAAAAGCTGAATATGGAGAGCGTGTTCCAGGGCGGGCTGCACGAATTCGTGCAGTCCTTCATCACTGAAAACAACCGACTGGCCGCGCTCATTTCCGAGCAATATCTCTTCTGAGCGAAATCAGATGCGCATCCGCATACGGCACGAAACGACCTATCGCTACGCGGAGCCGCCGCGAATGGCCGTGCAGCATCTTCGCCTGTCGCCGCGCAATCACGATGGGCAGCATGTCGTCGACTGGCGCATCGACGTCGATCGCGATTGCCGACTGGTGCAGTCGGAAGACGCGTTCGGCAATACGCTTCACCGCTTCTCTGTCGATGGGCCGATCGAATCGATCTCCACGGTGGTCGAAGGAGAGGTGACGACCTTCGACATGACCGGAGTCGTGTCAGGCGCGGTCGAGCGCTTTCCGCCGATCCTTTACATGCGCGAGACGCCGCTGACGACGCCGAGCGCAGCGATCGTAGATTTCGCACGCGAAACGACGGCGAAGGAAAGCGGAACGCTCGCGAAGCTTCACGCGCTGCTTGGCGCGATTCACGAGGCGCTCACATTCGACGCCGCCGCCACGCATTCGGCGACGACGGCGGCGGAATGTTTCGAGCATCGCAAGGGCGTCTGTCAGGATTTTTCGCATCTCTTCATCGCCTGCGCGCGCGGGATCGGCGCGCCGGCGCGCTATGTGAGCGGCTATTTCCTCGGCAGCGATGGCGAGGATCAGGTCGCCGGCCACGCATGGGCCGAGGCCTATGTCGAGGATCTCGGCTGGGTGGCCTTCGATCCCACGCATGGCGTCGCGCCGCAAGAACATCACGTGCGCGTCGCCGTCGCGCTCGACTATCTGAGCGCGGCGCCGATCCGCGGCGCGCACTCAGGCGGTGCGGGCGAAACGCTGGACGTCAAAGTGCGCGTCGCGCGGGCGGCGGCCTTCAGCCAATCGCAGTCGCAGTCACAATCGCAGTAGGGGTCTTAGACTTCGACCAATTGGCCGACTGCGGCGCGCTGGCGCCCGTCGGCGTCGATTCGCGCGCGCTCGGCTAAGTCAATTTCATCGCACGGCGTGAAGCGCAGCCCGTATTTGTCATATTGGAAATCGCATTTGCCGTTGTGGCTGAGCGCGGCCACGACCCGCGGCCAGACGTCCTTCCTGTCCCAGCGATGATAGCGCGTATAGATCGTGTACCATTTGCCGAACTGCGGCGGCAGGCTGCGCCAGGGCGAGCCGGTGCGAAAAATCCAAAACACCGCTTCGAGAAAAAGCCGATTGTCGCGGGCTCTACAGCCTGGGTCGCCTTCTTTTCCGGGAAGGACGGGAGCGACGGCCTGCCAATGTTCGTCAGAAAGATAATTCTCAATCAATTGATCCTCCGTCGCGGCGCATTGCGACGTCGACCCGGGCGGACACGCCTTCGAGGTGAAGGGCCGACAAGGTCGATCGGTAGCTCAATCTTAGGTTGTAAATTTAGACAACACAACCTGTTTTCGGCGGGGTCGTCCGGCGAAGGCGTGCGTTCAGCCGCCGCCTGGGCTGGACGCCAGGGCTCCGAATCCAGGTTAACGAGGGGTCATCTCGCCGCGTCATGGCCGCGCTTGTCGCGGCCATCCACGCGATGACGCGAGGCAAATGTGAGGATATGAGCCGAACCTACCGTCTCCGCGCGAAGCGTTTCGCGGTTGACCGGCGTGGATGCCCGGCACAAGGCCGGGCATGACGCTGAGAGTGAGCTGAAATTAACTCGAGTTCGAAGCCCTGGGCTGGACGCGCGCGCGCTTGCGACTTGCGCGTCCCTGTGGCACACAGGCCCCGAACGCGTCGGACGCGATTTCATGCGTTTCGGGCGATCAAGCGCTGCAGTAGCTCAGTGGTAGAGCACTCCCTTGGTAAGGGAGAGGTCGAGAGTTCAATCCTCTCTTGCAGCACCAGCTCAATAATTCTTCTGTCAGTTCGACGCCGGACGCGAGCGCCGCCCAAAGCGGCGTCGTCTTTTCCACGCAGCTAAAGCCCGCCAGAGAGGTCCGGCAGGCTTTTTCGATGCTGGCGAGCGGACGGCGACGCGAGGCGCGCCGCGCGGCGGGAGATCTTAGGAGAGGAACGCGTTCAAGCGGGAGAAGGCTTTTGAGCTGTAGTCGCTCAAGGGAAGGCTTTCGAAAAAGTCCTCAACGCCCTTGGGATTCTGGCCCCAGGCGATCAGGAAACCCGCCACCGCCAATAGCAGCACGGACAGCAACGCCGACGAGAGGCCCGCGAGAACCCCAACCGCCAGAATGATTCCAATCTTGGTCCTGTTGCTCATCGCCATTGCTCCGTCTCCTGATTGCGCCTCGTCTGCACTCATTTAGATTAACATGGTTAACCAACAATTAGCGCGCAAGCTCGCCTGCGTCTGCGCGCAGCGCGTCGCCGCCGGCCTCTTCAAGCGCGGGCGCCCCGCGTATGGCGCGTCTGCGCCGTTCCTTCGCGCGCAACTCTTCGCCAGCTTCCGCAGCCTGGAACGCTGCAGGGGTCGATGGCGCTAATTCGGATCGGCGCTCCCTCCGTTCAGATCGAACGCGAAATTGAGCGAGGCGTTGAATGATTGAGTATTGAGCGCGCCCGAAGTGCTCGCCGGTGTATAGCCGATGGAGGTGATGTCAAAACCGGGCACCGGCGCGGCATACCAGGCCAGATAGTAGCTGGTCGTGCTTCTTGTCTGGGAGAACGTATAGTTGAAATCGACAAACCAGGACGGCGTCAGGAAATAGGTGACGCCAGCCGTCGCGGCCGCGCCCCACACCCAATGGGAATTTTGATAATTCGCAGGAAGCGCGGTTTGATTGATCGGCGCGCCCTGCGAATTGCGAAAGCCAGTCAAATTATTCAGATTTGTTTGAATTTGGGAAAGGGACGGCCCCGCGCCGAGATAGAGAAACCCGTTCGAGAATGCGCGCCCGATAAAGGGCGTCAGAACGAGCTGATGGTTTATGCTCGCCTGATAGGACTGAAGATAGCCCGTCCCGAAGAAATTAAATTCTCTATCGAAATTGTTATTTTGGCCGTCGAGCGTGACGTTAAACGCGCCAAACTGAGGGATGAGCACGTTGGACCGCGAGGATTTCGAATCCAAATACGTATAGGAAAACTTAGAGCCCCAGAGCCAGTTGGTCCCTTCAAAGTGATTGAAGTAGTTGATCTGCCCAATCGGCGCTAATCGGACTTGAGGAGTCAGATTGACGCCCGTGTTCCATCCCGCGAAGCCATAGCCGAAAAGCCGTCCCAGCCTATCAATGTTATTTGAGGTTCCGGCCCAATAAAGATTCTGCTGCTCAAACGTCGCTAGATTGAGATTGCCGCCGACGCCAATCGATAGTGCGGACTTCGGCACAAGAGACGTCGACGCGATTTCCGCGTCGACGCGCGCGACCGCCGGAGGCGCGCCCCAGTCGAAATGATAATTCACCCCCGTGCGCAGCGTGTTCCAGCGCGTGCGGTTGCTGGCGCTTCCATAAACGCCGCTGTATGCGCCACTGTCGCCGGAAACGTCGGTATAGAGATATTCAGCCTTGACCGACCAATTCGGCATGAACATCCATTCGACGCCGCCGCCCGCCGTCCAGCCGGTCCGTACGGCGGAGACCTGATTGCCCAAGGAGCCGCCGTAAGCGTTCTCGACCTCGGCGTAGGCAAAACCGCCCGTGCCATACAACAAGAGCGTCGGCAGGGGGGTGACGCCGATGCGCGCGCGCGCCGTTCCGAACCAGTGAATGGAAACGCCGCCGCCGAGCCATCCCGGGACGTAGCTGACCGCGCCATTGCTGTTCTGCAAATAGCCTGGGGAGAGGCCGCTGCCGGACAGCAGGCTCGTGCCCTGAAGATCGGCTTCCGCGCCTATGACCGCTAGGGGCGAGAGCGCGTAACTGTAACCGATCTGACCGCCGCCGCTGACGCCGCCGCCAGCGCCGAGCGCCGTGAGGCTGTTGGTCACCCCGCCATTCAAGCCGTCTGGTCGCCAGATATTGCCGTTGCGGGCGTCGGCGCCCCATCCGCCGCCGATGTTCACGCCCGCATAGAAGCCGGTCCAAATGGGAAAGGGGACGGAAGGCGTCCCGGCGCTCTGAGCGAAGGAAAGCCCCGGGACACATGCGGAGCCGATCGCCAGAGCGACATGAAATTTCGCCGCACAGACAATCGCCTTTTTCATCGCGCACCCCAAGCCAGTGGAAAAACAGGAAAATTCCCTGCCAGCTTCGACGCGGCTTTAGGGGCCCAGTCAATCGGCGCGCAGCACAAAGACGCCTTTCCAAAACATTTTGTGGTTTGGATGTGTCCTTGCAGCCACATCACCTTCTGGTCATTTCAGCGTTTTTGGCTTCGCGGCTTTGTCCCGAAGCGCGCCCGCGCCTTTTGGTTTCCGGGCGCATCCATCAAGCTGAGTTGAAGAATTTCAGCCTGAGTAATAGCCGACGATCGCGGCGCCGAGAAAGAAACCGATCGCCCCTATAATCATCAGTCTGGTTAAGCCTTCCGGCATGAACTCTCTCCAGTCGGCGCCGCTCGCCTCAAATTAGTGGTCTCAACTCCAAGATCAAGAAGCGTTGCGCCCAGAGCGTGGCTATCGCGTGGGCAGAAAAGAAAAACCGCAGGCAAGCGCCTGCGGTTTAAAAAATTTGGCGCGCTCTTAGTAGTTATAGAAAGCGACGCAGACGCGGTTGCCGTAATAGTCCCAGCCCCATTTCGCGCAGCGCCGCGGCGGAGCGGTCGCCGCGCCGACGATGGCGCCGCCGGCCGCGCCGATCGCCGCGCCGGCGAGCGTGCCGCCCGCGCGTCCGCCGGACGCGAGCGCGCCAATGCCCGCGCCGCCAAGTCCGCCGATCACGGCGCCGCCTGCCGCGCGTTCACCGGGCGTGTTGCACGCCGTAAGCGGCGCGGCCGCCATGAGGGCGGTCGTCAGCAGCAGAACTTTCTTCATGCGTTTCTCCTAGGGTGACGCTGGATCATCCGCATCCAGGCGAAGCGGCGACGGACCAGTCCGATCGCATGCGCGCCGCGAGAAGTCTTTACGACGCCGCGGCCGACGACCGCTTGGGGATGCCGCAAGCCGCATTGGCGTCGGGCGGAGTTTAATAAATGCTCTCTGCAATGACTGTCGCAAAAATACAACATCGTGCGACATTCAGGCGTTCGCCGCTTAGGAAAAGCCCGAAACGCGACGAGTTTTCGCCATAAAGGAGCGCGCGCGGCGCCCTTGGGATTGGACCGTAAATTTGCTAGCAGCCACTGTCGTTTGCTTTGGAGGACATCGCTCTCATGGATGCAGCCGCATGCGCCGAGGAATTCCGACGCCGTCTCGACGCCGCCGCCGACGCCGCCGAATCTGCGCTCGACGCGCTGCTCGCGCCTGCGCCGCTTCCTGGCGAGATCGCCCGGCCCGCGCGCCTTCTCGAAGCGATGCGCTATTCTTCGCTCGGCGGCGGCAAGCGGCTGCGGCCCTTTCTCGTCATCGAATCCGCGCGACTCTTTGGCGTCGTCGGCGAAGCGGCGCTACGCACCGCCTGCGCGCTTGAAATGATTCATTGCTATTCGCTCGTCCATGACGACTTGCCGGCGATGGACGATGACGATCTGCGCCGCGGCCGGCCGACGACTCATAAGGCGTTTGACGAGGCGACGGCGATCCTCGCGGGCGACGGGCTCTTGACCTACGCGTTCGACGTCGTCGCCGATCCGACGACGCACCCGGACGCTGGCGTGCGCGCGGCGCTGGTGCTCGCCTTGGCGCGCGCGGCGGGGCTTGGCGGCATGGTCGGCGGACAGGCGCTCGACCTTGCCGCGGAAACCGCGGCGACGCCGCTCACGCTCGAAGAAACCTTGCAGATGCAAGCGATGAAGACTGGCGCTCTGTTGCGCTTCGCTGTCGACGCCGGAGGCATCCTCGGCGCCGCGTCTGTGTCGCAGGCGCGTGCGCTGACGCGCTATGGCGAAGCGCTTGGCGCCGCTTTTCAAATCGCGGACGACATTCTTGACGCAGAGGGCGACAGCGCTGCGCTCGGCAAGCGCGCCGGCAAAGACGCCGAACGCGGCAAGGCGACTCTTGTCGGTCTTCTCGGTCTCGACGCCGCGCGCGCGAGACGGGACTCGCTGGTCGCGGAAGCGACGGCGGCGCTGCGCGAAACAGGACTGGGGGAGGCGACCGACATTCTGGCGGAGGCCGCCCGTTTCGTCGCCGCGCGGCGCAACTGAGGAATCGCGCCGATGCCCCGACAAGGAGTAAGGAGCCGTCGGCGGGCCTCGGCGATCCTGGCGCCATTTCGTGTTGTTCGCGCGCGTCCGCAGCTCTTTCTTAGTCTCGCGTTCGGTCTCCTGGTCGGATTTCTTCTGCCGCAGGCGATGCAGCCGGTCGCACGCGCGCTCGTCGCATGGAACGCGGTCGCGCTCTGCTATTTCGCTCTTGTCTACCTGCTCATCGCCGGCGCCACTCACGATACGATCCGCGAACGCGCGCAGCATTTGGACGAAGGCCGCTTCGCAATGCTGTTGCTCACGACCGCGATCGCCACAGCCTCTTTCGGAGCCGTCGTCGTCGAGCTTGGTTCGGTGAAGTCAATGGAAGGCCTGGAAAAGGGCGCAGCCGTCGCGCTCACCATCGTCACGGTGCTGAATTCCTGGCTGTTCCTGCACCTGACATTCGCCTTTCATTATGCGCATGAATTTTATTTCGAGGAGGAGCATGATCCGGACGAGCCGCCGACGGCGCGCGGCGGACTGCATTTCCCCAACACCAGGATGCCGCAATACATCGACTTCCTGTATTTTTCCTTCGTCATCGGCGTCGCCTTTCAGACGGCCGACATAGAAACCTGCTCGTCGCAGATGAGACTGCTGGTCGCGACGCATGGCATCGTCGCATTCTTTTACAACACCACCATCCTCGCGCTCATGGTGAACGTCGCCAGCCAGTTGGTCTGAAGGACATATGAAAGAAGACGTGGCGGCGATCGACATCAAGACCGAAGCGGCGCGACTGCGCGCGATTTTGATCGGCTCGGTCGGCAATCTCGTCGAATGGTACGACTTTTACGTCTATTCGGCTTTTTCGCTTTATTTCGCCGACTCATTCTTTCCTGGCGAAGACCCCCTCGCGCAGATGATGTCGGCCTCCGGCGTCTTTGCGCTTGGCTTCTTGATGCGGCCGATCGGCGCCTATGTCTTCGGACGGATCGGGGACGGGCGCGGCCGGCGCGCCGCGCTGATGCTCTCGGTGCTGCTGATGTGTCTGGGTTCGCTCCTCATCGCGCTCGCGCCGACCTACGCGACGATCGGCGTCGGCGCGCCGGCGACGCTGCTCTTCGCGCGTCTCGTTCAGGGCGTCAGTCTTGGCGGCGAATATGGATCGAGCGCGACCTATCTCGCCGAGATGGCGCATCCCGAGCGCCGCGGTTTCTATTCGAGCTTTCAATATGTGACGATGATCGCCGGCCAATTGCTCGCGCTTTGCGTGCTGCTCATCTTGCAGAATGTCGCGCTCGACGCTCAGGCGCTGCGCGACTGGGGCTGGCGCATCCCCTTCGCCTTCGGCGCGCTGCTCGCGATCGTGGCGCTCTATATGCGCCGCGATCTTGCGGAAACGCCCGCCTTCAAGGCGTCTCGCGCCGAGCGGCGGCGCGGATCGCTCAGCGCGCTCCTCGCGCATAAGCGCGAGACGGCGACGGTCGTTGGACTGACGCTCGGCGGCACCATCGCCTTCTATGTCTATACGACCTACATGCAGAAATTCTTGAAGCTCTCCGCCGGATTGAGCGATGCGGAGACGACGTGGATTGCGGCCGGCTCGCTTCTCTTCGCGCTCTGTCTGCAACCGATCTACGGCGCCTTGTCGGACCGCGTCGGCCGGCGACCGATGCTCATCGCCTTCGGCGTGCTGGGAACGATCTTCACGGTTCCGCTGCTGACCGCCATTCAGACTGCGCGCGACGCATGGATCGCCTTTGCGCTCATCTGCTGCGCCTGGCTGATCGTCGCGCTCTATACCTCGATCAACGCCGTTGTGAAGGCTGAACTCTTTCCAGCGGCGATCCGCGTCACCGGCGTCGCTTTGCCCTATGCGGCGACTGTGTCGCTCTTTGGCGGCTCGGCGGAATATGTGGCGCTCTGGTTCAAGGCGCATGGCCATGAGAGCTGGTTCTTCTACTATGCGAGCGCCGCGATTTTTGTTTCGCTCATCGTCTATGCGACGATGCCGGATACGAAGACGAATTCTCGGATTGAGCGAGAAGAATGTTAGGCCTGCTCCGTCGTCGGCGCGATGCCGAGGTCCGACAGGCGCACGGCAAGTTCGGGCGCGAGCATCGGCGTCGCAAGCTCGCTTGAGGAAAGTTCTGCAATATCGGTGTAGCCGCTGGCGCCCAACCGGCGATGAACCCATATTGTCGCGCGAATGACGTCGATGACCCACACTTCGCGAACGCCATACGCCGCATAAATGCCGCTCTTGCGGCCCTTGTCGTAATTGAGGCTCGAATCCGCGACTTCAACGGCAAGCAAGACGGCGGGGCCGTCGAGCGCCTTAAGGTCGAGATCGCGACGAAAGACACAAAAGTCAGGCTCGACGAACGTGCGCGCGTCAAGACGCAGCGTGGTTTCCGGCGCGATGGTAAGATGGGCTGGCGCAACACGTTGCAAAAATCGATTCAGCTCAATCTTAATCCACTCATGCCGAGCGCCCTTGGGCGACATGGGCACAACCTCCCCGCCGATCAGCTCGAATCTTTCGTCTTCGTCGATGATGCCGACGCGCACCATCTCTTCGACTTCTGCGACAGTCCAGCACCGTCGAGGCATGCCTTCGGCGGCTTGCGTTTCCAGCGGCAATGAAGCGGGTCGTAAATGCGGGTTCATACGCGCACCTTAGCACGTCCCGTGCTTCGGGCAGGGACGTCAGTTATCCAAGAAGCTCCGCAGTTTCCGGCTCCTTGACGGATGCTTCAGCTTCCGCAGCGCCTTCGCCTCGATCTGGCGGATGCGCTCGCGCGTCACCGAGAACTGCTGGCCGACTTCTTCGAGCGTGTGGTCGGTGTTCATGCCGATGCCAAAGCGCATGCGCAGCACGCGTTCTTCGCGCGGCGTCAGCGAGGAGAGGACGCGCGTCGTCGTCTCGCGCAGATTCGACTGGATCGCCGCCTCGATCGGCAGCACGGCGTTCTTGTCCTCGATGAAATCCCCAAGATGCGAATCTTCCTCGTCGCCGATCGGCGTTTCGAGCGAGATCGGCTCCTTGGCGATCTTGAGGACCTTGCGCACTTTTTCGAGCGGCATGGCGAGCTTTTCGGAAAGTTCCTCGGGCGTCGGCTCGCGGCCGATCTCATGCAGCATCTGGCGCGAGGTGCGCACGATCTTGTTGATCGTCTCGATCATATGCACGGGAATGCGGATGGTGCGCGCCTGGTCGGCGATCGAGCGGGTGATCGCCTGACGAATCCACCACGTCGCATAGGTGGAGAATTTATAGCCGCGGCGATATTCGAATTTGTCGACGGCCTTCATCAGACCGATGTTGCCTTCCTGGATGAGGTCGAGGAATTGCAGGCCGCGGTTGGTGTATTTCTTGGCGATGGAGATCACGAGACGCAGATTCGCCTCGACCATTTCCTTTTTCGCCTGCCGGGCTTCGCGCTCGCCCTTCTGCACCATATGCACGATTTTGCGGAACTCGGAGATTTCCAGTCCCGTCTCGGTCGCAAGCGCGTGAATTTCGGTTCGCAGATCCTTAATGCGATCCTTGTCCGCGGCGACGAATTCCCTCCAGCCCTTGGAGCCGAGTTTGGCGACGCGCATGACCCATTTGGGGTCGAGCTCCGAGCCGTGGAACTTGTCGATGAAGTCTTCGCGCATCACGCCGTGGCTGTCGGCGAGCCGCAGGAGCTTCGTCTCATAGCCGATGAGTCGCTTGTTGATGTCGTAAAGCTGCTCGACCAGCGCTTCGATGCGGTTCTGGTTCAGCGACAGCGATTTGACGTCGGCGACGATTTCCTTCTTGAGCGTCTTGTATTTGCGCTCCTGAGCGGGGGTCAGGGTCTCGTTCTTGAGCTTGTTCTCGACGTTCTGGTCCTGAAGTCGGCGCAGCTTCTTATAGGCGTCGGCGATGCGCGCGAAGGTTTCGAGGACTTTCGGCTTCAGTTCCAATTCCATCGCAGAGAGCGACACGGAATTTTCCATGTCGTCTTCTTCCTCGAACGTTTCTTCGGCGGGCGGGACGTCCTCCTGCAGCCCGGCGGGCGGGGTGCGCGGCGCCGTCGCCGGCGCCAGGTCGGCCGCGGGCGCCGGCTCAGCGGTCTTTGCCGCCTTGCCTTCAGGGCCGGCGTAGGTCGCCTCGAGATCGATGATGTCGCGCAGCAAGACCTTGCCGGCTTCCAATTCCTCGCGCCAGATGATGATCGCCTGGAAGGTCAGGGGGCTCTCGCAGAGCCCGGCGATCATCGCCTCACGCCCGGCCTCGATGCGCTTGGCGATGGCGATTTCGCCTTCTCGCGACAGAAGTTCGACCGAGCCCATCTCGCGCAGATACATGCGTACGGGGTCGTCGGTGCGATCGGCGGGCTCCGACGTGCGCGTCGCCACCGCGGTCGCGCGCGGGGTCTCGACGAGTTCGCCGCCTTCGGGTTCTTCCTCTTCGGCGGCTTGTTCCTCAGCCTCGACGTCGTCCGGGTCGTCGCCTTCAGAGACGGTGATGCCCATTTCCGAGAGCATCGCGTAGACGTCCTCGATCTGATCCGACGACACTTCCTCGGACGGCAGCACCGCGTTCAGCTCGGCATAGGTGACAAAGCCGCGTTTTTTCGCGAGCTTGATCATCCGCTTGACGGCGGCGTCGTTGAGATCGAGAAGCGGTCCGTCGGAAGCCTCCGTCGCCGCTACGGTTTCGTTCTCGACCTTAGTTTCGTCTTTCTTCGCCATCCACAAGCTCCAAACGCCTCGCCCCGGATCGGCTCCCCGAACCAGGCAAGGCGCAAGTTTTCCAAAAATAGCCAGAGAGGCCGGCCCTCTCTACGCCAAAGCGCGGCAAGCGGACGAAAAAAGCCCGGCCGACCGCACCAAACCCTCGCACCGCCCGCTAGCGGCGCGCTTTCCGTCCCCTCTTCACCCCGGCGCTAACTTTCACAAATTCCGCGAGGGCCGGCCGGAAAGCGATCCATATCCTTCCACCGCTGCTTCTGCGCCATCTAGCGCCGACAACTGAGTCTGAATATCCTTCAGCCGCGCATTATTCCGCTCGTTGGGGTTGTCGGCCAGCAACGCTTGCACCGCGCGCAACTCTCTATTTAACGCCAATGATCTGCGATGCAAGGCGAAAGCCTGTCGCAGGCTCTCGCCGGCGTCCGCCGCCGCAGCCTCGGGGCGCACGCTCCAGAGCGTCGAATGGGCGGCCATCGCCTGGAGCCGGGCGACCGTCCGCGCAAGTCCAAGCGACGCTAAAAACGGGTGAAGCTCAAGTTTATCGCCCGCGCTGCTCTCCGCGAATCGCAGGAGCGCGTCGCGCAAGTCGCGCGCGTCGGCGGACTCAAGATCAAGCGTCGCCAGATCCTCCGCGCGGGAGTCGATCAGATCCGGATGGTTGATCAGGATCAACAGGATAAGCGCCTCACGCGGCGCAATCGCGGACTTGACGCCGCGAAACAGCGGCGAATTCGCCAGGCCTGGACCAATGGTCAAGGCGCCCTCGTCGGAAGCGCGCCGGCGACCGCTCGCGCCTCGCCGAGGGGCGTCTGGGCGTCGAAACTGGCCGCGCCGATCCTGGCCGAAGAGGCGCTCCAGCCGCTGCGCCAGCTCCTGGAGGTAATGACGTCGCAAGTCGTCATCGCCAATCTGACCAACGATCTCGCGCAGCCGCCGCTCGAGCGCGGCGCGGCGCTCGGGCGTGTCCAGCGTCGCCGCATCGGTTTCGCGCATCCACAGGAGATCGACGAGCGGCAGCGGGTGGTTCAAAGCTTCCGCGAGCGCCTCGGCCCCGCTTGAGCGCAGCAGTTCGTCAGGGTCCTGGCCGTCCGGCAGAAGGACGAATCGCAGCGAGCGCCCGGGACCAATCAGCGGCAGCGCCGTATCAACCGCCCGAAAGGCCGCTTTCAATCCGGCCTTGTCGCCATCGAAGCAGAGGATCGGCTCCTCGGCCAGGCGCCAGAGCAGGGCGCATTGCTCCGGCGTCAACGCCGTGCCGAGCGGGGCGACGGCGTTGGGGAAGCCCGCGGCGTCCAGCGCGATGACGTCGACATAGCCCTCGACGGCGATCACCGCGCCGGTCTCATGCGCCGTCTTGCGGGCGTTATGCAGATTGTAGAGCGTCGCGCCCTTGTGAAAGAGCGGCGTCTCGGGGGAATTCAGATATTTCGCCTGAGCGTCCGCCTCCAGCGCGCGGCCGCCGAAGGCGATGACTCGACCGGCGCGGTCGCAGATCGGAAACATCACCCGATTGCGGAAACGATCGTAGGGAACGGCGATATCCTCGCCATGGACGAGCAGGCCCGCCTCGATCATCGTTTCGACGCTAGCGCCCTTGGCGGCGAGGTGATCGCGCAGCGCATGGCGCTCGGGCGGCGCAAAACCCAGACGGAATTTTTCGCGCGCGGCCAAGGGAATCTGTCTGCGGTCGAGATAGGCGCGCGCTTCGCGCCCCGCGGCGCCGGCGAGCTGCTTTTCGAAAAAGACCGCCGCCGCTTCCAGCGCCTCGCCAAGCGTCGCGCGCCGTTGGTCCTGTTCCTGCTGCTCTTTCGTCTCGACGGGCAGGGGGAGCCCCGCGAGCGCCGCCAGTCTCTCCACCGCCTCGGGGAACGAGAGCCCCTCCGTCTCCATGACGAAATCGAAGATGTTGCCGTTCTTCCCGGCGGAAAAGTCGAACCAGCGCATCTTCTGGTCGTTGACGTAAAAGGAGGGGGTCTTTTCGGCGTTGAAGGGCGAGAGGCCCCGCCACTCTCTGCCTTCCTTCCGAAGCTTCACCTTTTGGCGCACGACGTCGGAGACGGGCAGGCGCGCCCGTATCTCATCGAGGAAGGAAGGGGAAAAGCGCATCGGCTCTCCCTAGCACTCCTTTGCGGCAGGGAGCGAATTCACCGGGATCATGGTTCGCCCGCCCGACTCACGGCCAGATAGCGGAGCATAATGTTGAGACAGAAAATGACCGAAGCGGAAATCGACGCCGCCGTCGCCGACGATCCCGATTGGGCCGAATTGGAGCCTATCGACTGGAGCAAGGCTGAAGTCGTCACGCCGCAAAAAAAACAGGCGATCTCGATCCGCCTCGATAAAGACCTGATCGACTATTTCAAGGCGCAAGGCCCGGGCTATCAGCGGCGTATCAACGCCGTCCTGCGCAGCTATGTGAAGCAGCGCAAGGCGGGTTGAACTGGCTCAGTCCGACACGACCCGCAGGGGCGCTGTGAAGTCTGGCAGCGACTCAAAACTGATTGGACCGCCGAACGTCAAACGCACGGCTGTGGGCTCCAGCGGCTTGAAATGCCGGTCCATCACCCCTACGCCGCAGACCGCGCTCGGCGCGACGCCATTGACGCATGCCGAATACAGCGGATCGGTCGGCAGCAGCGAGCCATAGCCATAGGTGATCTGATCCGACCGTGAATTGAACACGTTGAACGCGTCGACCTGCAGTCGCCAGCCGTCCGCCCAGCGATAGCCGAGCCGCGCGCTCAAGGTGCCCGTCACGGGAGACTGGAGATAGCCGTCTTCGGTCAGCGGGCGAGAGCCGATGTAGCGATATTTCAGCGCGCCGAACCAACCCGTCGCTTCGCCGATTTCAAGGCCGCCCATTGCTGTAATGCCGACGGAATTTTGCAGATAATTGCCGGGCGCGTTTCCTAAAAACGTTCCATAGGGCAGAGCCTCAGGCGTGAGCAGATCGAGCCAGGCGAACGCCTGCAGCTGATCCACGCCGCGATAGCGCGCATGCACCAGCGCCACGTCGCCGTCGAAGCTGATCCACGAGACCGGCCGATAATGATTGGCGAATTCGATGCCGTAACGGCGGCTCGGTCGGCCGAAAGTCGTGGTGCCGCTGTCGCCCTCGAACTGGTTTTCGGAATCGAGATTGAGCCAGAAGAAGCTCATGCTCGAATCAAGGCCTTCGATATATTTGGTGCGCCAGCCAATCTCCGCGCCGCGCGACTTCACCAGAAGCGGAATGGAGGAGACCGTAAGGAAGCCGTCGGTGTCGGAAAGCTCCGACGCCGAGAAGCTCTGCACGGCGCCGCGCGCGTCGGTGGAATGGAAACCTTCGCCATAGTTGAAATAGAGTTCCGTCTTTTGGAAAGGCCCAACGATGATCGAGGCCTTGGGGCTGAACAGCGACGCGTCCTTCGAGTTGCTGTTGAACGGCCCCGTCCAGAGGAAGGCCGGCAGCCCCTCGCTGGTCGCGATCACCGGGGCGCCCAGAAGGCTCTGCAGCGAAGTGACGTTGGCGTTATAATAGTCAAAACGGCCGCCCGTCACCGTGCGCAGCCATGGCGACCACTGCACCGTCGTGTCCGTCCACACGCTGACGCTGCCTTCGCCGACCGCATCGTTGCGCACCGTGTCATAGGGCGTGCGACGAAAACTGTTCTGCAGGCCGAGGCGAATGTCGTCGTAACGACTCTGGAGGCCGATCCGTGTCTGGACCGGAAGACCAAAACTGTCCCACTTGATCGCATGCTCGGCATTGACGCCGACCATGGTGCGCCGATCGAATTGGCGGAACTGGTCGCCGAGGGTTTGATTCGCGAGGTAGTAGGTGAAGTTGTTGTAGAGATCGAGCGTCGAATGCATGGCGTAGAATTCGACGCGAGAGGCGTGATTGCCCTCAGTCTGGCTCCAGCGGCCAGAGAGCGAGAAGCGGGTGGTGTCGCCGCCGTCAGTCGGGTCCAGCGTCCCCCAGAGTGATTTCAACCCGCTATAGACCGCTCGCTCCGGAATCTGGTCAGTCGAATACCATTTGTTGGCGTAGCCCATAAACGTGACGGCGGCGCCATCGAGCTGCGTTCCCCGCGCCCAGCGCAGGACGCTGTTGATCCGGTGCAGATTGTCGCCGCGCTCCCAGGGTCCGTTGTAATATTGCGCCTCGACGGCGCCGTAGGCGGAGCCTCCGGCGAAATCCTGATAAGGCACGACGGCCAGCGCCCGCGCGTAGGCGAAACTTCCGCCGGTGACCTGGAAAAAGCCTTTGTCGATTTTGTCCTTATACTGCATGTAAATCGAGCCGGCCGAGGAGAAGTCTCCGTCCTGCGCGTCGTAAGGCCCTTTGCGCGCCAGCACATAGGCGAGAAGTTCAGGAATAAGGAAATTCGCGTCCGCGTAACCCTGCCCGTGACCATGGGTGCGCATGTTCAACGGCATGCCGTCGAGATAGAGCGCGAGATCGGCGCCGTGATCGAGGTTGAAACCACGCAGGTAATATTGATTGGCTTTGCCGTCGCCGCTGTGCTGCGTGACGATAAGGCCTGGCACGATTTCGAGCGCCTCGCCGGGCTGCTTGAAGGGCAGCGCGTTCACCTCCTTGCCGGTGAAGAATTTCTCGCTTGACGAGGTGATTGGCGGCGGTTGGGGTCCCGCCGGCTCAGCTGGGGGCCGACTGACGGCGGGGACGACCGGCGACGGGCGCGTCGAACTGACGATGCGCGTCCCCGATGGCGTGTGCACGTGGGGAACGGTCACGGAGCGCCGCTGCCCGCCAACATCGATTTTTGGCAGGGAAATCGTATGCGCAAGAGCGTCCGTGCCCAGAAGAACGAAGCCGACGACGGAGGAGACGGAGGTCGCGAGGCGGCGGCGGCTCATTTCGTGGGTTCCCGTACGTGCGCGCTATTGTGATTTTTTTAGAAAATTGTCTTACGCGATGCGTTGGGTCAATTGGCTCGAAACAATTTGCCGTAAGCGTTGCCGATTTGCCACAGACGACGCGCTCTAGCTGGAATGGTGCGGGTGGCGTCCGGTCGTGTGACGATCGACGTGGGGCGTTTCGCCTTGCTCGAGATCCGCCGGCAAGACGACGAGCTGCCCGTATCGAACGCCGCGCTCGCCGATCACATGGCCGGCGAAGTGCTCGACATCATTCTTCTGGCCTTTAAGCAGCGATACTTCGAGACAGGTCGCCTCATCGATATGCACGTGCAGCGTCGCGATCGACATGTCGGCGTGAGAGTGATGGTCATGCATCAGTTTTTTCGACAGCTGCCGCGTCTCGTGGTCGTAGACGTAAACGAGCGCCGCCATGCAGGGGCGGGCGCTGTCATCGGCTTCGGGCGTTTTGAGCAGCCCCGCGCGGACGAGATCGCGAACGGCCTCGGAGCGATTTCGATGGCCGCCTGCCTCCATATACTGATCGAGCGCGCTCATCAGCTCTTCGTCGATCGTTATCGTTACGCGCTGCATATGACGGCTCCGGCTGTTCGCGCCTCCGCCATGCGGTCCAACCCAGCACAAATCCGGTAGCGCGACCGCTCGTTCATTACGCCAAGGCGCATAGGCCGCCAATAGTCTTCGTCGGCGGTCCGAAGCCGGCTGTTCGCTCGGGCGTTCTGGCGGCCAACATGTTTCTTGATCGCGCAGCCTCGGATGCGGTTCGCCGCCGCGTCGCGCGTTCCCGAAGCGGCGATACGCAGGATCGACTGAGCCAATATCCCGGCGAGCCGGTCCATGACGTTAACGATGTGATCTCTGAAGATGCGCGGGAAGGCTTTGGCGGGCTCATGCGTAGCCGGCTTCATTCCATCGGCGATCGTCGAGACATTCGGGCTCGCCTTTTGCCGGATGAGTATTGACCAGCGCGCGAGGAGCGCTATTCTCTGCATCCGTGCGGTTTTTCAGATTTTTTGGGAGGAGTCTATGGCGCGTTCATCGGACAACCCACAGAACAAACATCGAGGCAAGAAAGCCCTCGGCGTAATGGGTGTATCTTTGTCGCTCGCAGGCGCAGCCTGCGTCGATAGTTCTCCTGCTGACGCTTCGACGGCTCCGACGACGAGCCGGACGCGTACGATCGACCTCCGCGAACAGGAAGTGTTCGACGTGGGGCTGAATTCGTTCCGCCTTTTCGATCGCGAAGAAGTCCCGGCCGTCAAGACCGAGCAGGTCGCTTGGTGGTGGGGTGGATGCCGCGGTTGTAGGGGCTGTGGCTGCCGCGGCTGCGGCGGATGCCGTGGCTGCGGTTGTCGTGGCTGCGGCTGCCGTGGTTGCGGGTGACGCACCACTGCGCATGTGACGGCTGAGTCGGTTCCGATAGGCCATCGGCGCTTCGGCCTGAGACCGCGGGCCGAGGCGAGGCATGCAGTCAGGTCGTGCGGAACATTTACATAATGTTCCGCGCGGGTCTGTGGGTCTACGTTCGTCTCTCGGATTCCTGAATCGAACAAATCTCGTCGCTCCTGGACGCGACGAGACGGGGGCGCGCGACAGCCAAATGACAATTGACGTATCTAAACCGCTTGCGCCGAAGCCGGTTTCACAAGAGCGGTTAGGCGACGTCCTTCGATTCGCGCCGAATTTTTCTGTCTACGTCCTGCCGCCTGACGCTGTCTGCCTTTATTCTGAGGACAGAAAGTTTTTCCTGCGTGGCGCGCTCTATTGCGCGCTGGCCGAGCGGATCGGCGCGGGAGAGGACGCCGACGCCATACGTCAGGCGCTCTCCACAGAGTTTCCCATCGACTCAATAGACGAGGCGTTCAAGCGGCTGCTTGATCGCCGATTCGTCGTCCCGGCGGGCGCATCCGATGGCGTTGCGGCGGCCTACTGGGCGAGCCTCGGCCTGCAGCCCGACGTCGCCGCGAAAAATCTGCAGAAGGTCTCCGTTCAGATCGAAGCCATCGGGATCGGCGGAGCGCGGGCGCTGGAGGAGGCGCTGGACGTTTTCGGCGTTAAGGTCGTGAAGCGCGGAGGCGATCTGATCATCGCGCTGGTCGGCGATTATCTCGAAAGCCAGCTCGCGGAATTCAACCGCCGGCGGCTCGAGAAAAAACAGGACTGGCTCCTGGTGCAGCCTTCTGGCGTTTTCCCGCTGGTCGGCCCGATCTTCCGCCCGGGCAAGAGCGCCTGCTGGAGATGTCTCGCCGATCGCATGAACTGGAATCGACAGGTCAAGGCGTTCCTCGGCCGCAAGGAGGCGCGCTGCGTCGCCGTCTCGCCGCTCGGCGCCAATCCGCTCGGCCTGAGCGGCGCTGGCCTCGCCGCCGCGGAGATCGCCAAGGCGATCGCCAGCGGCTTCCGCACCGATCTGCACCAGCATATCGTCAGTCTGGACATGATGGGCTCGATGGTCGCCCGTCATTATGTGCCGGCTCGGCCGCAATGCCCAAGCTGTGGCGACCCCGAGCAGCGCGATCCCGCGCGAACGCCCACGCCCATCCCGCTGCATGCCGGCAGCGCGAGCGTCGTGACGAGCGGGGGCTACAGATCGGTCGCGCCGGGCGACACCCTTGCCCGCAATCGCAAGCATGTGAGCCCGCTGACCGGCGTCGTATCGCATCTCGATCGGATCAAGAGCGAACAGCCGCTCGACGCAAGCTTCATCGCCAGACACAATTTTTCGCCGCGCCCCGAAACCGTCGACGCCCTTCAGGCTGGCCTGAGCGGAGACAGCTATGGCAAGGGCAGCGTCGCCGAACAGGGCGAAGCCAGCGCGCTGATGGAGGCGATCGAGCGCTACTGCGGGATTTTCCAGGGCGACGAGATCAGGACAGTCAGACGATTTACGGATTTCCCGGCCGGTGAGGCGATCCTGCCCAACGACATCCTGCTTTATAGCGACGCGCAATATGAGCAGGGCGCGAAAAGCGGCGGCTGCGGCGAGGGCGCACAGCGCTTCGATCCCGCCGCGGAGGCGGAATGGTCGCCAGTGTGGTCGCTGCGCGACGAAGGCTTCAAATACGTTCCCACCGGCCTTCTGTATTTCTTTCACGAGTCCGGCTGCGCGAATAAGATCAGCGCGGATTCGAACGGTTGCGCGGCGGGCAATACGATCGAGGAAGCCATTATTCAGGGTTTCCTCGAACTCGTTGAACGGGACGCATATGCGATCTGGTGGTACAACCGTTTGCGTCGTCCGGAGATCGATCTCGACAAGCTTGGCGACAGCTATGTGCGCGACCTGCGCGCCGTTTTCGCCAAGATGGGTCGAGACATCTGGGCGCTGGACGTAACGAGCGATCTTGGCATTCCCGTCGTCGTCGCCGTCGCCCATTGGATCGAGGACGGACGGGAATATATCGAAGTCGCAGCCGGCGCGCATTTCGATCCAAGGATCGCGACGCTGCGCGCCATGACCGAGCTCAACCAGTTTCTTGCCATCGAGAGCCTCGGCGGCCGCCCCGAACTCGGGCCCGACGACGATTATGGAGGCGACCCTCTGCCGTTGCGCAAGCACGCCTATCTGCGGCCGCAGGGCAAGGCGTCGTTCGGGCGGTCGCGGTTCAAGAATTTCTCCCAACTCGACGGCCGCGACCAAGTGCTGGCCTGCGTCAAGCTCGCCGCGCGGGCCGGACATGATTTTCTCGTCCTCGATCAGACGCGTCCGGACATTGACGTGCCGGTGGTTCGCGTGATCGTTCCGGGACTGCGGCACTTCTATCGCCGCTTCGGCCCCGGCCGTCTCTACGACGTGCCCATCGCGCTGGGTCTGCGCAAGCGGCCGGTGCGCGAAGCCGATGTCAACCCTTTGTTCCCCCGTACCTGATTTGCTTAGCGAAGCCTCCCAACCCCTCGCGCCGCCGCCACGGCTCTTCGCGCGACTCAATCCTGGCGTCACGCTCGAGCGCAACGCCACGGGCGGCGTCTCCGCCCTTTTCGACGGTCGGGTCGTGGAGTTCGGAAAGTTTGGCGCCGATGTCACAGAGCGCGCCGCCGACTTCGAGACGGGCGTGGCCTTCGATGGGGAGCGGGACGGGGAGTTGAGCGAACTCGTCCGAAGGCTGGCGCTTTACGGACTCGTTGAATATCGCCTGGCTCGCGGGCCGAGCGCTCCCGATCTCATCGTCGTCGAGCCGCAGATGCGCGATTATGCGCCACGGATGATCGAGATCGACGAGGATCGCCCGGTAGTGCTGTCGCGCTTCGCCTATATGCGGCGGCGCGGCGCCGACCTGGTGCTCGAATCGCCGCGCGCCATGGCGCTCTTCCGACTGTGCGACCCAAGCGTTACAGCGATGATCGCGCATCTGTCGGAGGCCCGCACGGTAAAAGAGCTCCGCGATTCGGCCGACTTTCCGGGCGTCGAGCTGCTGGCGCTGCTCCTCGATAGCCAGATTCTGTTCACGCCCGGTCACGATGCCGACCAAGCGCTGCGCGCAGCCGAAGGCGACGGCGATCTCGTTCTATGGGACTTCCACGATCTGCTGTTCCACACCCGCAGCACCGATGGACGGCACGCCAATCCCTCCGGCGGCCTCTACGCCCACGCCGATCTCGCAGCGCCGCCGCCCGCGGTGCGGCCGAGCTGGCCGGGGCCGGCGATTGACCTGAAGACGTTTGAGACGGCGCCGCCTTCGGCCTTTGCGACACTGCTGCGGCGCCGACGCTCGACGCGCGCCTTCGATGAGCGGCGCCCGATCACGCTGGCGGATGTGGCGCGGCTCCTCGACGGCGCCGCAAGAATCATATCGCGAGAGCGTGCGCCAGACGAAGACCAGGATGAGCCGGAGTTGGAGACAGCCCCTCGTCCGTATCCGTCGGGCGGCGCGAGTTACGAATTGGAGCTCTATCTCGCCGTTGATCGATGTGAGGGCTTGGCGCGCGGCTTTTATCATTACGACGCCAGCAGCCACGCTCTTGTTTTGATCGAGACGAACGCGCAATGGCTTACGGCGATGCTGGAGGACGCGCAATTCGCCATGGGCGCGCCGGCGGTCCCGCAAGTCCTCGTCACCATGGCGGCGCGTTTCGGCCGTGTGTCCTGGAAATATAGCGGCTTCGCCTATGCGCTTGTTCTGAAACATGTCGGCGTGCTGATGCAGACGCTCTATCTGATGGCCGCCGAGATGGAGATCGGCGCCTGCGCGATTGGCGTCGGCGACATCGACCTCTTCGCCAAAATGACGGGCCTCGGGTTTCACGTCGAAGGGTCGGTCGGCCAGATCGCGATCGGACGCGGCGTTCAAAGCGATTCAACGCCCGTCGCCGATTGACGGCGCGTCGCCAGCGCGACTGACAGATCGGCGGTCAGGGATCGTCCAATGACTGGCGCAGCACGACGCGATGTTTTGATCGGAGCAGGGACATCCGCTCTGGCGGTCGCGACCGCGCCATGGTCGCGCGGGGCGTTGGCGCAGAAGACCCATTCCCTTCCCGCATCGGAGTGGGATTACTGCACGATCAAAGACCTCGTGGCCGCATTGCGGGCGCGAAAGATTTCCGCGCTGGAGCTCACGGATCGCGCGATCGCGCGCATTGAGACGGCGGACCGGCGCGTCAATGCCGTCGTTGCCCGAGACTTCGAACGCGCCCGCGAGGCGGCCAAGGCGGCCGATGTCGCGCTGTCTCGCGGCGGAACGGGCGCATTGCTAGGCGTCCCGATGACGGTGAAAGAATCCTTCGATATTGCCGGACTGACGACGACATGGGGCGACCCGCAGTTCAAGCGCTTCATGCCGCAAGGAGACGCCTTGGTCGTCGCGCGCTTAAAGAATGCGGGCGCCGTCATCCTCGGCAAGACCAATGTTCCTCTGATGCTGAGCGATTGGCAGACCTACAATGACATCTACGGCACAACCAATAATCCTTGGAGTCTTCGGCTCACGCCAGGAGGATCCTCGGGCGGCTCGGCGGCGGCGCTCGCTTGCGGTTTCGGGCCGCTGTCGATCGGCTCGGACCGTGGCGGTTCGTTGCGCGCGCCAGCGCATTATTGCGGCGTCTATGCGCACAAGCCGACATCGGGTCTTGTGCCTAATCGCGGGCTGACCCCGCCGGGCGCCCCCTCCTTGCCGCGCCATTGCGATCTCGGGGTCATCGGTCCAATGGCCAGAAGCGCTGCGGACCTCGCGCTTGCGCTCGATGTGATCGCCGGACCGGACGAGGAACGCGCCGGCGCCGGCTATCGGCTGGCTCTGCCCTCCGCCCGGCACGATAACCTCAAGGACTTCCGCGTTCTCGTCATCGACACGCATCCGCTTGGCCGTACCGCGAGCGTCGTGAGGGCGGCGGTCGGTCGATTGTCGGAGCGGCTCGTCCGTGCGGGGGCCAAACTCGCGCATGCGAGTCCCTTGCTGCCCGACCTTGCCGAATCGGCGCGTCTCTATGTTCGGCTGTTGTCCGCATTTTGGGGCGCCGATTTGCGGCCCGGCGTCTATGCCAGGCTTCGCGGCGCGGCCGCAGCGCTGTCGCCAAGGAACCGGAGCCTCGCGGCCGAACGCACGCGCGGCGCGGTCATCAGCCATCGGGATTGGCTCGCAGCCGACGGGGCGCGGAGCGCGCTTCAGGAGCGGTGGCGAGAGTTCTTTCGCGAATGGGACGTCGTGCTCTGCCCGGCGATGCCGACGCCCGCTTTTCCACACGATCATTCGCCGATCGAGTCGCGACGCATCGAGATCAACGGCAGATCCTACGCCTACCTCGATGCGCAAATTGTGTGGGCGGAGCTTGCCACGACCCCCGGCCTCCCGGCGACCGTGGCGCCGATCGATCGAACCGAGACCGGCTTGCCGATCGGCGTGCAGATCATCGGACCTTACCTCGAAGATCGCACCACGATCGGCTTCGCCGAACTCCTCGAGCGGGAGTTCGGCGGTTTCTCGCCTCCGCCGGACTATGCGTAAATCATTAGCGCGTCCGCAACGCTGCGCAATGTCACGACCGCCGTCGCGGAATGTCTCGAGCGGAAGTTCGGCGGTTTCGCGCCTCCGCCGGGTTACGCGACGGGCGGCATCTCACGGCCCCGACACAACGCATGTGCTCCAGATGCTTCAAAATTTAAGCTTGAACCGCTTCAACATTATGCGCGGGGATGGTGTGGCTCGTTTTATCCCAATTCAACGGTTCTCCGCGCACTTTGTGGCGCCAAACGAAAATATAGAGCGCGCGCAATGCCGAAGAGAAATTAATGAAGTTCGAGAAAATGACCCTCGGCGCCGACATCAACCCTTGGCCCAACCCATAGATCGACGTCGTAAAGATCATTCGCTGGACGAGCCGGTTGATGAGCAGGACGACGTTGACGAAAAACAGCAGCCGCAGGGTCGGGTTGAGCATTGCGTAGCCGGCGATGAGCCATTCTTCGCTCAACCTTCCAAGAACAAGGATCGCAACAGCGTTGAAAGCCAGGAAATAGGCCACGACGGCGATGATGCCGGACAGGATGCCCTTGCGATCGCGTAGAAAAAAGATTCTCTCGGTAAGCGTGTTCCCCCAGCCGAGCTTCGCGGCTCCCTGGAAGCCGATTCCCAGAAGCCAGCGCGCGCGCTGGCGGTAGGCGGCGCGGTAGTCGCTCGGAAAATTTTCTCTCGTCGCGATCGCGAGCGGTGATGCGATCCGTTGCACCTGATCGGTCCCGAGCGGAATATCGAGCGTAAAGGGGGCCTCATTGAGAACGAACGCGGACGTCAGGCCAAGCGATTTCATGGCGAAGGCGACGTCGTAGTCCTCCGTCAAAGCGATGGGGTCGAACACCTCGCCCCGACGCCAGGACTTCAGAGCTTCGATCGCTTTTCGGCTGAAGCATGCGGCCACGCCGGCGCACGGAACAACGCCTGTAAGACGCTGCCGGACAAACAGATCCTTATTATGAAACTCCGCGAATTCATCCATATAGGTGCCCGCGGTCATCTGAAGGACCGAGCGCCTGAAGGAGTATACCGGGATCTGGATGAAGTCGAAGGTGGCGAGGAGCGCGCTGAACAGCGGAAATTCCAGCGGATGAATCACATCCTCGCTGTCGTGGAGCACAAATCCCTCAAACTTTATGTTTGCGGCTTTCTCATATTCGCCGATTTCCGCGATGATCGCATTGAGACAATCGGCTTTCGTTGTCGGCCCGTCATGCGGACCGACGACAAGACGGACATTTTCTGGAAGTTCCGCCGCCGCCCTCAGCACTTCCAGCTGCGTCGCGGCATCATTGGGATAGGCGCCGACGAAAAAAACCGTCGTCGCGGAATGGACGGCGTTGGTCTTCAACATTTCGTAGATGACAGCCTCTTCGCGCCAAGCCGGCACCATGACCGCGAGGGGGCGTTGCGGCCGTTCAAGCAGCGTCTGTTCAGAAAACTGAAATCGTTCGGCGCGGATCCGTCCTGACAATCTCATAAGCCAGTAAACGACGTCGATGAAGACATCGTCCAGGCTGTAAAGAATAATGGCGACGCCAAAAACAAGGAAAAGTCCCACCAGCGCGTCGACGTAGGCGACGGTGGCGTCCGTCAGGTCAAAAAACATCGGTCGTCCTTAAGCTCTTCAGCCTCGCGTGTTCGGCAGATTGAGCGCGCGTCGGACCTTTTTGTTTGTGCGCCGTGCCGCTAAGGGTCGGCATGGCGAAGCGTTGAAGCGGCCTAGGCCGCCGACAATGCTGGAATCGCGCGCACCAGTCGCGCACGCATCGCGGCGACGATCCGCTTCGCCGCCTGGCCATCGCCATAAGGGAAAACCGGGACAGACATGCGGGCGTAGAGCGCCGGATCGTCGCACAGCTGAGAGATCGCGCTCGACACCGCGGCGGAGTTTGTGCCGACCACGCGAACCGCTCCGGCGCGAACCGCCTCAGGCCGTTCGGTGGTGTTCCTCAGCACGAGGACGGGCTTTCCCAGCGCGGGCGCTTCCTCCTGAAGACCGCCGCTGTCGGTGACGACAATCCAGCATCTCTGCAGCGCCGCGACCATGTCGGCGTAGTCGATCGCATCCGTGACCACGATGCGTGGATGGCCGCCAAGAATTCGGCGCGCCGGCTCATGAGCGTTCGGATTGGGATGGCTGACGAAAAACAGCCCGAGGTCGTCATGCCGGTCGACCGCCGCCCTTATGCCCCGTAGCGCGTTTTCAATGGGGGCCCCGAAGCTCTCCCGCCTGTGCGCCGTTGCGAGAATGACTCGCGGCAAATTCGGAAACCCCTTCGGGGCAGGCAATTTGTGCGCCGCCGTCTGCAGCAAGGCGTCAATGCCCGTATTGCCCGTGACGAGACAGTCGCCAGGATTGACGCCTTCACGCAGGAGATTATTGAGCGACGCTGAGGTCGGAGCGAAATGCATGGCCGCGGTCAGTCCGGCGATTCGCCTGTTGAGTTCTTCCGGATAGGGATCGTTGAGTTTTCCCGTTCGGAGTCCTGCCTCAATATGCATGAAGGGCACGTTCTTGTGAAAAGCGGCGAGGGACACCACCGCAACCGACGTCGTGTCGCCCTGCGCGATGACGCAGTCAGGTTGAACTTCGTCGATCACGCGATCTATCTCGGCCATTACCTTGCCAAACAGCTCGTTAAGCGAGCCGTTTCGACGTTCGAGGTCCAGCCGGCGCGAAGGAACCACGCCAAAATCCTTCAGGGCTCCTTCGACGACATCAGCGTGTTGGCCGGTCGTCACCACGTAGGGAAAGGCCCAATCCGAACGATTGAGTTCGGCGATGACAGGGCCCATCTTGATGGCTTCTGGTCGTGTGCCAACGATGCATAAACAGCAAAGTTTTGACTTAGTTAGGCGAATTTCGCCTTTCTTGAGGCTTGTCAACTCGTTCATCTCAGCTCCGCTCAGAGACGCCAGTTTAGTGGCCTGTATAAATTAGAAGTTCTGAGCTGTCGAATGAACATTTAGACATCTTAGTGGCCTGTAAAAAAAGCTATTCCGATAAAGGAGATAGATAAACCCAGCACCATCAGTACGACGGCTCCCGCCGCGCCAAAAAAGAACGCTCCGATGAAGCCGGCGAGGGATATCAATGTAAACAGCACGAGGATTAACACCATAAGTTGCATTTGGCTTCTGCTCCTGCATATGCGGCGAGATTGGGTTCCGTGTACAAACCTTCTGGGCGCCCCATGGGCGTAAGTATAGATTTTTAATTCAATTTCTAGTGCGAAGCAAAACATGGGAATGCGGCGACCTTGCGAAGAGCCATCGCCCCAGAATTCCAGGCGCACCCCGCCCGTTTTTGTTTCATTAACGGTTATAGGTTAGCAAAAACAACATGATTCGTTCCTGATTCGCGTGTGCGCGTTCGAAGATTCCGATGTCGGAATCTCGGCTTTTTGCAACGCAGATGGAGCGCAATCGTGCGGCGGGTTTTTCGAAGGCCTTGCGTAACAATCCTCTTTTTGGCGCTGGCGCTGGCGTCCACGACGCCAATCGCTGCTCGCGCTGGTGACAACGACGGCGTTCGCGAGGAGCCGCGGCCAGGCCAGCCTGGCTACCAGGAGCTTGCCTTGGCGTTCGCGCGTCTGGCCAAGGGCGATTACGATGGCGCCCTCAAATACGCGCAGCGGGCGCGAAGCCTCGCGCCCGCATACGAGATGCCCGTCCGCCTCCTGGCCGACATTCTAAACAAATCGGGACGAATCCGCGAGGCGATCGACGTCATTAACGCCTTTGTCGCCAGCCATAAGCATTCGATGGCGCTGATCGCCCAGCGCGGTCATCTGCGCAAGCGACTCATGGACGTCGCCGGCGCCGAGGCGGATCTGCGCAGCGCACGAGACAGCGGCGCGCTGACCCAAGAGCAGGCCGCCGCAGTCGACGTCGCGCTCTTCGATCTTGCAATGAGCGCCGCATATAAGGACTTCAACGAGTCTCGGCTGAATGAAGCCATAGAGAAGGCGCGAGCGGCGCACGAACTCGATAAAAAAGCGGAAGCTCCCGTCGGGCTTATCGCCGAAGCCTATAGCCGACAGGGCCGGGCTCAGGCGGCTCTCGACGAGCTGAATCGCTATATCTCGCAGAATAAGGCGAGCGGGCGTCTTCTCGCCCAGCGCGGATATTTGCGTCGCGCCATGCAGGACTTGAAAGGCGCGGCGGCGGATTTCGAAGACGCGCTCGCCGCGCCGGACATTGAGCCGAGCCAAACATTACCATTGCGCAATGCGCTCGCGGAAGCCGCCAAGGCTGAGCATGATAGCATTATGCAAGCCGAACTCGCGGAGGTTTACGCAGCGATCGCGAAACGCGATTACGCTCGCGCGGTGAAGGCGGCGCGCGCCCTGCGCGCCAAATATCCAAACGCCGAAGCGCCGCTCTTTGCGCTCATGACGGCATTGACCAAATCCCGGCAGGTAAAAGCAGCGGTAAAAGAAGCGGATGCGTTCATCAAGGACAATACGCCGAGTTCGACGTTGCTCGCGCAGCGCGGATACGCCCGGCGTGCGACTGGAGACCTGCGCGGCGCCATTGCGGACTTTCGGGATGCGCTCGCGCAGCCGGCGCTCGAGCCCGCGCAAGTGAAAAGGCTAAAACTCGCGCTTGCGGAGGCGGAACGCGCGAATGAACAGGGCGGTTCGCCGGTCGGCGCGCCGGCGACGCCCCTGCAGCAAGCGCTCAACAGCGGCTATGACGCGCTAAAAGCGGGGCGGCCGGACGAGGCTGTGCGTGCGGCAAGAGAAGCGCATAGTCTCGATCCCGAAGCGGAGGAGCCTGTTCTCCTCCTCTTGACGGCGCTCCTTCGCCAAGGGTGCAAAGCCGAGGCGCTTGCGGAAGCGAACCGCTACCTTGCGTCTGTCCCGCAAAGCCCGAGGGTGCTCGCACAGCGCGGCTTCATGCGTCGTCAGGCCAAGGATGTGAGCGGCGCCGTCGCAGACTTCGAGCAGGCCTTGAAATACGGACTTCCGGCCGATCAGAAGCCCAACGTCACGCGGGCGCTTGATGAGGCGCGCTACACGCTCGTCGCCGAAAAGGCCTTCAAGGCTCTGGCCGCTCGCGATTGGGTGAGCGCGTTGCGCTATGGCAGGGCGGCAGAGGCTTTCCCCCGAGCCGACGAGGCCGTTTTTCGCGTGACGATCGCCGCGCTTGCAGGGCTTGGCCACACGGATGAGGCGCTACGGGCGTCAAACGCGCTCATCGCGCGAGGCAAGGCCACGGGCCAAGCCTATGCGCAAAGGGCCTATCTTCGTAAGACGCTCGGAGATGGCGCTGGCGCGCTTGCGGACTTTGTGAAAGCGCTTGATCGGGGAGATTTGCCTTCAGCGCAAAGGGTGGCGGTCGAACTCGAAATCGCTACCGCCAGGTCGTCTGCATACGAAAAACAGGGAGATCTGACGCGCGCGCGCGCCGAACTCGTCGACTTCACGCAAACGCATCCTGACTACGCCGCCGGATGGTCAACGCTCGGCCAATTTTATGCGCGTCAAAAGGAATATGCCGCCGCCGTCGAGGCCTTTGAGAATAGCCTCGCGGTCGAGCGCAGCGGCGAAGTGTTGCTGAACGCGGGCTATGCGAGCGTCTATGTCGATCGCTCTAAGGAGTCGCAGTTCTTTCGGGAAGCGCTCGACCGCTGGTCGAGCGATCCCTCACTCAAAGCCCGGCCGGCCCGCGATCGAGATGTGATCAGAACGCAGGTTGTCGAGGCGGATGCGAGCGTTCGCACCAATGTGGTGTTCAACGGCATCGCCGATCGTCGAAAACGCTGGGGCGGGCATCAGCTTCAGCCGAGCTTTGAAACGGTCATCCGGTTCGATGGGCGCTACCTGCCGTACATATTTGGCCTCGAGGGTTTGATCGGCGGCTTTTGGTCCCAGGACCAGACACGCTTCACCGAAAGCTATTCGCGGCTCGGTTTGCGCTTGCGTCCGTTCGACGGCGTTAATTTCTCGGTGAGCGCCGAGTGGCAGCACTATTTCACGCGAAACGCGCCGTTCAATCAGCTCGCCTTGTCATGGGGCTATGGCTACGGCGGATTCGCCTATTCGAGCGCCCCAAGCGCGGGAGCGGCGGGCGCGATCGAACCGACAGACATGAGCTATCCGCATGAGACGACATGGCAGCCGCTGACGAGCTTTGCGACCTATGGCACCTACAGGGCCGGCGAGCGTCGGTATCTGCAGAACGCGGTGGGTTTGCTTGGCTATTCCTACTGGGACGCTGACTCCCGCGTCGTGCTCGGGGCGGCTGCAATGGGCATGGCGACATATGATAGCGCGGATACCCGCCGATTTGCCTTTGGGGCAGGTCCGGCGCTGGTCGTGCGCACATGGCTGGGCGGAGACTTCTACCGCGCCTATGACGGCATCTTGACTGCACAAATTGGCTATTTGTTCCCCTTCGGGGAGAGTCGCCGTCAAGGCGGTCTCAACGCGACAGTCGGAGTTTCCTTTTGACCCCATGCATGCCCGGGGTCCGCCTGTGACGCGCCGGGACAGCGCGACGTGGCCCTCGCCCCGAACCCGACCTTGCGGCAACGTCCCTATTTCAGAGCCGCTTCGGAGCGAGGAATCGTCACGACGACCGAATGGAAATATGCTGCGGCGTCCTCGGAATAGAATCCGACAAGTCCATTCGAATAGGGCCTTTCTCGGTCAGTGAAGGTGGTCAAGAGAACGCCGTCGACGAATGCCGAAATCGTCGTCGACGTCGGGGTGACGGCCTGAACAATTTTGACGACATATCGATTTCCGATCGGATAAATCGGTCGACTTCCCGACGCCAAGAAGCGCTGATCGCCTGGATAAGCAGGGTCCGCTTTGCCGAGCTCCCAGCCGTTCGGCTTCGGGATGAAGTAATAGAAATGCGTTTTGTCGACGTAGTCCCACAAAAGCCAGCCCACTTCCCATGGATTTGGCGCGTTCTGCCGACGCAACTGCTTCTCTGTGTGCAGCGAGGCCTCGATGGTCAAATTGCCCTTGATATCGACGGGCCAAGACGGATGCGGCCCACTGATCAGCCCGGCATGCGTTTCGTTCCCAGAATTTGACTCCTTCGGGCGTATCGCCAGCGCCTGGCCATCGAAAAGGCGGGCGACCGAGTTCGAACCATAGCCGTGATAAACGGACTTCCATTTGTGAGCGAGAAGCCCGCCATCTTCGATCCGGGTTTCAGGCGCGAGAGGAACCGCGCCGTCAAAAATCTCGGAAAGGATGATGCGTTCCGGCGTTACCGTCACGACAGTGCGATGCGACGTGGACGCCGCGCCTTTCTTGCACTTTATCGTATAGGTCGTCGTGCGGGCGGGCCGCACGAGAACATTACCCGACAGGTCGTGGACGACAAAATTCGGATCGCGCGGGCGGCTTGAACTCATGCAGACGTCGGCGTTCGTTGCGGAAAACGCCAGAGTCGCCGCCTGACCTGGATTGATCATCGTCGGCTTCGCCGACAGCGCGGCGATGGGAGCGTTCCTGATCGCCTCCGGGCGCATCAACGCATCCTCAGCGGCGGCGTCGGCCAATGAGATCGACGCCAAGGCGATCGATCTCAGCAAGAAGGCCCATTTCATTTAAGCCAAGCCACGGATGGCCCCCCACTCGCAAACGCAACGCTCCGAGACCGCAACTTTACTCAACTTTGCCGATCCGCGATGAGGATTCCACGGCTAGGCTTAATAGGCCCGAGCGCACGGGCCACAGGCTATTTGGCGCATGAGCCTGACGGCCGCGGCTCGATTCGTTGCTCGTGAACGTCGCATTAAGCGATCGTTTCGCGCGCGAAAATCATCGCGCGTTTGAGGCGGCGTCAGGAACCCGCCCGTTCGTCCTGCAGACGGCTCGCCGGAGTCCATTGGTAGACCTCGTAACCGTCCACCACCTTGCCTGCATCGTTGAAGCCTCCGCGCTGCTGCACGGGCTCGATGATCTGCTTCGCGCAGGCGATCGTGCCTGGCAGCGCATATTTCTGCATATGGCCGGCGATATCGATGACGCGGTCGCTCATTTCCTCCATCGGCGTGTGCTCGTCGTAATAAACGTGCCCGGCGTTGATGCCGCAACGAACGGTGAAGTTCGACTTGATCATCTTCACATTGGCGTTGAACGCGTCGAGACCGCCGATCACGTCCTTGGCGGCCTTCAGCGCTGAGTCGATCGAAGGAAAGCAGGCCATGACGCCGTCGGGCGTCCATGCCGCCTTCAGCGAGCCGTTGCTGCGGAGCTTGCTGTCGACGAGGTCCTTATACTCACGAAAATCGTGCTCGATGAATGTCTTGTCCTCGCCAAGCTTCATATTGGTCGAATCGACGACGTCGATGGAGAGGAAGGCGAGGTCGCGGCCCATCGACTCCAACTGACGCTTGGCGTCGCCCATGACCTTGAGCAACTCCGCGCGGCTCTTGGGGTTGCGCGCGTCCATCGTCTTCATTTTTTCCTTGACCGGTGCAAGCACCCGCGCGTCGGTCGGGGCCGCGGACTGCAGCGCCTCGAAGTCACGCTGCACCGACTTACGGTAGATCGCGGTCGAAACCTTGTGCCGCAGCGTGTCGACCCACATGCGCGCGAAGAGGAGTCCGCCGACGATAAACCAACGCGCCAGCTCATAGCCCTTGAAGTTGGTCGGAACCAGCGACTTGACCCACCGGATCATCCGCGCGTCAAAGACTTCAACATGTTCAATCCAGCGGTATGACCCCGCGTGCTTGAAATAAGGCGTGACGAGCGGGAGCAGGACGAGCGCAACCACGATGAGCAGGGCGATGTTCAGCAGCCCGAGGAAGACTCTGGCCAGCCTCAAAGGGAGCGGGGATCCGGGATTGCGCGAATGATCCATGAGCTTCTTTCAATCCGAGCTGGGGACGCCGATCGCCAGCGTTATCGCACGCGCAAATCGGTCCGCGCAATTCTGGACCGAAGGCAAGACGAGGACCAACTGAAGAGGATTCACTTGAGCGTATCAGTCCGCGCGGGGCGCCGACGTAGCTTAGATAAAGTCCAGCGGTCGGAGCAGGAGGCTAGCGGACTTCGACGATCCTATAGCCGCAGGTGACCCAGAGTCGAACTCTTCTTCATCCTTCTGCCGTAAGGCGCGCGGGCCGCCATTTGCACCTTGCGGCGCCGATCGACGGGTCGCGCGCTGCGCTGCGTCCCGGCTGAGCCTGAGCCCCATAAATTTGGATTTCCCAGGATAGGAGAGAACGCCCCGAGCCCGGATGCATGCGCGGAGCGTTTTTCTCTTATTGAGGGGTCCCTTATTGAGGGACTCCTTGGTCGAGAGAATTCCTACTTGGATTGGTGAAGATCTTTCGCATGAAGCGCGTCCAATAGCTCATTGCCCTTCAGCGTAGAGACGCGCGCGGCGGTGCCGTCTTCATTGCATTTCCCGCTCGTGTTTTTCGAGCCAGTGCATTGGCGGCTCCCGTCGGCGGGGCATTCGAAGACGACGTCGTTTGTGCATCCGACCAAAGAATTGCCTTTGATGCCATAATTGCAGGTTTGCCCTGCGCCGTGCATCCGATCGCACGCCGAGATAACGGCGCCAACCGGCGCCGCAATCGCAGCCGAGACAGTCACAGAAGAAATAAGCGCGAGCGCACATGTTCGGGGAAAGGTCGTCCTCATGGCAAATCTCCAAATTGCTGTTTTGGCGTCGCCCTCCCAAAGCCCCTTGAAATTGTAGAGCCCAATTCACGGCGAGGAAGATCGCGAGAGAGGCTACGTTTCCGGGCGGCTCGTTCTTTCCGCGGTCAGAGCCCTTGCGATCGTCTGCGCGACGGCTTTGGCGTCGGCGCCCGACGGCCGATTGACGAGTCCGCGCCTGCTCGGGTCATCCTCAAGATCGACATAGGCGGGTGCGGCCACGAATGCGGAGGCGAGCGACGGGCCCAGCGGAGGGTGAGAGAAGCGCCCCCTAAAGCTGCCCCCAGCAAATTTTGCGGGTATTTCCGCGGGCGCCGAATTTTGCGTAACGGATTGCTTGAGTGGTGGGCGCACAAGGGCTCGAACCTTGGACCCGCTGATTAAGAGTCTCATTTTGCGGCTTTTCTATGATATCCGATCATTCGCCAGGGCACGCTAGATAGCTGATTATTATTGACATTGCGTCTGACACGTTTTCCGATTGCCGTCGGCGACTTTCTTTCGCGTGGTCACCATGTGGTCACCAAGGAGACCCGATGGGCGAGCGGATTGCGAAACTGACAAAACGAAGTGTTGATGCGGCGCGCCCTGAGGCCGAGCGTTATGTTGTGTGGGACGGTGCGCTGAAGGGCTTCGGCCTCCGGGTCGAGGCTTCAGGGACGAAGACGTTTCTCGTCCGATACCGGATCGCGGGGCGGAAGCGCTTCCTGGCAATTGGCCGGTTCGGCCAATTGACGCCGGAACAGGCGCGGGGGCACGCTCAGGCAATTCTGGCCGATGTGCGTCACGGCCGTGACCCTTTAGAAGAACGTCGCAGTGAGCGAGCGGCGATCACCGTCGCAGAACTGGCAAACAGATTTCTCGCCGAGCACGTCGGCCCCAAGCGAAAGGGCGCCACTGCGGTTCATTACAGCAGCCTGATACGACGGTATGTTTTACCCAAACATGGTCCCCGGAAGGCGCATGATTTTGTTCGGTCCGATCTCGCGCGGATACATCTGTCGATGCGGGACCGTCCCTATCAGGCAAATCGGCTGCTCGCGGTAGTCGCAAGCATGTATTCTTTCGCGGAGCGCCTTGGACTACTTGCAGATGGATGTAATCCGGCTGCTCGGATTGAGCGGTTCCCAGAAGCGCGGCGGGAGCGGTTCCTAACGATGGAGGAGTTGGCGCGGCTCGGAGAAGCTTTCCGTCGATTTGAGAACGACGGGCGATTTCGAGAGGGGATTGCGGCGCTACGACTCCTGCTATTTACCGGAGCGCGCTTGCGCGAGATCCTTCACCTCCGTTGGGAACATGTCGATATGGAGCGGTGCTTGCTGTTCCTACCCGATTCCAAGACCGGGAAGAAAACGATTTTTCTTAATACGCCAGCACTGGCGGTGCTTCGATCTCTGGAGTGCGTCGGAGATTGCGTCATAGTGGGTGCGGACCCAAGAGTGCCGCGAGCGGATCTCAAGAAGCCGTGGGCGGCAGTGACGGAGGCCGCCAATCTTCCGCGGTTGCGCATCCACGACCTGCGCCATTCGTTCGCCAGTGTCGGCGCAGGAGCAGGGCTTGGCTTGCCGATCGTGGGCAAGCTCCTCGGTCACATGCAGGCTTCGACCACTAACCGCTACGTGCATCTCGACGCTGATCCGATCCGGCGCGCAGCGGATGCGATCGGTGAGACCATTGCTGCGGCGCTTAACAATAGCTCTGACAGCAATCCAAGTTCAAAATCGGATGCTAAACGTTTGTCGATTCCAGTTCGCTGAAGAGATTAGGTTGTCGGAAACGATAGTGGAGGTCTGGTGTCGCGAAAACCCCACAACTGAATCCATTGGTATTTTCGCCTCCGTTCGCATTTTAAGTGAGCGCCAGAGAATCAATGGACCGCAGGTTCATCCGATTAGCTCACATTATCGGACGTGGGAACGAGACGACAAGCGCGGCGGATGTGAGCGAAAAGAGAATGGTAAAGCGCCGCGACGACTTGCCCGCGGACGCGTTCGCGGGGCTTACGATTCCGCCATGTTCAAAGATGATTCGCGCGACTCATTTGAGGTTGACGCCTGAGGTTGACGCCGCGGGCGCCGCGCAGCCGCCGCGCGGCCGCAACAACCATCGTTCAAGGCCATCGCTTTCACAAAATGTGAAGGAAATTCGGCCGCTTCCGCGCTGGACCCGGATAGAAACGAGCGTCGGTGAGGGTGCCAAAGCGGCGGCCTTTCTCGCCGGCGCCAATCTTCTCGCCCTCGACCAAATTTTGCGAACTGGCGAAGCCGGCGGCGAACCTTGTTTCGCTGGCGTCCTGCGCCAGCGTCTCGCGCTCAAAGCCGCCGCGACTTGCGCGCGTCTCGCCAGGCTGCGCGAGGACGCGGCGGAGTTGCGCGACGCCGAACATCTGGGCGACGTCGTCGAAACCAGTCCTGCCGGACGCGTACATCGACTATGGCGGCTGTTTGCGACGCGTCCTGTGAGATTTGACGCAACGACCTTGTCGCTTGCCGCCGAACACCTTGGGGCGCTGAGCGACTTGGACGCGCTTGGGCTCGCTGATGCGTTGCGGGAAGTTGTCACCAGCGCCGACAATCCGCTCGCTGCGGCGGCGCACGCGAGCGCGGCGGCGATGCATTATCTCGCGGCCGTCCCTGAGATCGACGCGGAGATTTTCGCGCTCTGGCTCGCCGCCGCCGTCCTGACGCAAAAACTCGCCTGGAAGGCGCCGATTCCGCTGCTGGCGACGGCGATCCTTCATCCGGCATTGCGCCGCGATCAAAACGGCCGCCGACCGCGTCCCGGCGCTGGCGACTGGTCAAACGCGCTTGCTGCCGCCTATGCGCTTGCGGCATGTGAGGCGATCGATCTCGCCGCCGCCTTGTCGCGCCAAACGCAAAAACTTTTCGATGCCGCGCCGAAACTGCGCGCCGCGCCTTTGGCGCGGCGCGCATCATCGAAATGCTGCTCGATGATGATTGCGTTTCGCCGGCGCGCGCGGCGAAGCGGGCGAAGCTTTCCGACCGCAGCGCGCGACGTTTGTTCGATCGGCTTATCGAGCTTAACGTCGTGCGTGAGCTGACCGGGCGCGACAATTTCCGCCTTTATGGGTTGTTGCCTTCTCAGGCCACACAGGAATCAGATCGCATAAAGCAAACGCGACAACACGCAATGTGAGGCGCGGATCATGGCCCGTCCGAAAAAGCGGGAAACATACGAGGATTTCGATCTCGTTCTAACCGACCTGCCGGATGCTGCACGTTGGCGGGAATGGATGGGCCGAGTCGAAGCGGTGATTTTTACGGCGCGAAACCCGGTGCCGCGCGACGCGCTTGCAAGAGTGATCGGTTCATCCTGCAATCTCGACGACCTGATCGCCGACATCCGCGAAGATTTGCGCGCGCGGCCCTATGAACTCGTTTATGTCGCTGGCGGCTATCAGCTTCGCACCAAGCCGCGTTTCGCGCCAGCGATCCGGGCGGCGAGCGGCGATGATTTGCGCGATGCGGGCGCGCCCGAGTTGACGCCGACAGAGCTCCTAGCGGTGACGGCGATCGCCTACCTGCAACCAGCAACCCGCGCCGGTCTCTCGCGGCTTGCCGGCCGCGAGACTAGCCGCGACGTGATCGACGCGCTCAAGCGCCGCGGGCTGATCGATAGCGCCTTGCGCGCGCCGGAGCCCGGCGCGCCGTTCGCATGACGCGTTTAGTCTGTCAGACGACGATGAAGGCATCGACCTCAACGACGCGGGGTGCGACGACGTGGCAGAGGAAGGCTATCTATTCAAGCCGCTGCGAATTGGAGGCGGGAGTCGCGCCTGAACGAAGCCACAGAACAATCGCCAAAAGCCAAGCTGACGGTGATCTAAGCTAGCCTTTGACCACCCGCTTTTCTCGCAAGATCCTACGATGTTAACGAGCAGATTCTCTGAGAATATAGGGGTCACGACAAGATCAGTGCGAAATTGCACGCTAACCCGCTTGCCATCCATGCCGCTGTGGATGCTGACCGAGACGAAGCCCGGTTGCCGGCGGATGACCGTCTTGGTCGCCTCGGACAGCAGACGCACAAATTCGGCCTGCTTTTCTGGCTCCACTTCATAGACATTGATGAGCGTCAAACAGGCGGCGTCGGCGTCAATTTTCGCGATTTAATGACTGGCCATCGTAAACTCCTTCGACATGGGCGTCGGCGAAGTCATGACAAGGCAGCTATCCGGAGTGACATGCGTGGCGGAGTTTTTTGCAGCGTGTCAAAATATAGACTTCCGGCTGGTAGAGCAGGCCCGCCTTTGCTCCTTCCGGAAGCGCTCAGCGGCCCAAGCGAGCCCGTGACGGAGGCCAGACCGCAACAGAGGAGGCTCGATGTCGTCACATTGGAGAGGGCATATGTTGGTGAAAGGCAATCACCAGCGGGATCAAGCGACAATTGAAAAGCACGAACTATTTCAATACCTTCATCACGGCTTCGGCCGACTGCCCTGCAACGGCCGGAATCGAGCCGGCGAACAGAAACTCTGTTGCGGGCCTGCAATACGCGCTGCTTCGAGGCGAACCTTATTCCTTCACCAGCGATGACCTGCTTTTCGACGTTTTTGCTCGGCGTAATGGAATCGACGATCACAAACGAGAAATCTCGCGGGCGGCTTTTTTCTCAAAGCCGCAAGCATGTCTTCGCGCCTCGCCGCTGGTGAAGCAGTACGGCTGGGGATTGCACCATGACGAGCGAGGACGTGTCGCCGTCTATGGAGTCGAGACTGACGCGTACCGGAAATTGGCCGCGCGCGACGACTTGAAGCTTGTTCCGGGAATGCGCAACCGCCGCTCTTGAAGCGTCCCCGAACCTGGAGCTACCGCCGTAATCCCGAACTTGGCCGGTCTCGCGAGGGAACTCAGAGGCGGAAGTTTTCCTGCTGCCAGAATTTGACAGGATCCCCTGATATTCTACCAGCATGTCCCGTACGCATCGATTGTTCGAACTCCTGCAGATGCTTCGCCGCCGCCGCCAGCCGGTGAGCGGATCGGAGCTTGCGCGCGAGGCGGGCGTTTCCCTCCGCACGCTCTATCGCGACATCGCCGCCTTGCAGGCGATGGGCGCGGAAATCGACGGCGAGCCGGGCGTCGGCTATGTGCTGCGCCCGGGCTTTCTTTTGCCGCCGCTGATGTTTTCGGAGGAAGAGATCGAGGCGCTGGCGCTTGGCGCGAAATGGGTGGCGCGCCGCACTGACGACGCGCTGTCCGAGGCCGCCGGCAACGCAGTGGCGAAAATCTCGGCGGTTTTGCCGCAAGAGCTTAGGACCCGTTTGGAAGATGACGCGCTGCTGGTCGGCCCGGGCTGGGAGCGGCCACAGCATGTCGAACTAACGCTGTTGCGTCGCGCGTTGCGCGAAGAGCGCAAATTCGCCATTTCCTATCGCGATGAAAAAGGTGCGCGGACGCAGCGCGTCATTTGGCCGGTAGCGCTCGGCTTTTTCGAATCCGCCCGCGTTCTCGTCGGCTGGTGCGAGTTGCGGCGCGCCTTCCGACACTTCCGAACCGATCGTATCGAGACGGCGCACACTCTGGACGCGCGCCCGCCGCGCCGCCGTCAGGCGTTGGTGAGAGAATGGCGTCAAACTATGCTGACAGAAGCTGACAGCAGCAGCGCATACAGTCGCTCCGCATCAAGAAAGCCGAAGGGAAAATCCATGGCGAAGGAGCTTGTTTTCTATACCAATCCGTAATCGCGCGGCCTGATCGCGCACTGGATGCTGGAAGAGGTCGGCGCGCCCTATTCGATCGAGGTCAAGGATTACGGAACGACGATGAAGGCGCCCGAATATCTTGCGATCAATTCCATGGGCAAGGTGCCGGCCATCAAGCATGGGGAGACGGTGGTGACCGAGGCGGCCGCCATCTGCGCCTATCTCGCCGACGCCTTTCCGGAGGCCGGGCTCGCGCCGGAGGCCGGGGCGCGCGGCGACTATTATCGCTGGCTGTTTTTCGCCGCAGGCTGCGTCGAGCCGGCGATGAGCAACCACGCCGCCGGTTGGGACCCCGCGACGCCCGAGATGCAGACCCGCTTTGGTTACGGCTCCTACGCCGCCGTGATGGACGCGCTGGCCAGGGCTGTGGCGGGACGTCGATATATTGCGGGCGACATGTTCACCGCCGCGGACGTTTATGTGGGGTCGATGATCGGCTTTGGGCTGCAATTCGGCGTGATCGACAAGCGTTCGGAATTCGAAGCCTATTGGAGCGGCTTGGAAAATCGCCCCGCGCGGCTGCGCGCCGGCGCAAAGGCCGAGAAGCTGGCGTCGAAACAAGCCTGGGCGCCGGCGTGATTCTGGCCGCGATCCGCTAACCGCTCCATGCGGCTGCGCGGCGGCGAACACATTGCCGATCGTCCTGACGACGATCGGCGTTGTGTCAGTTTGGAAATTTGCTACGGATGATTTCCGTTATCCTGTCGCGCCGAGTTCCGAGGCTCGCGCCGCCGCGCGTAGCCC